>JAECRT010000067.1 GCA_016000085.1 Sphingomonadaceae bacterium | reverse complement strand
GCCCCTGCGCGATCAGGTCGTCGCTGGTCCCCGTTTCGGCGGCCAGCACCGGGCGTTCGTCGGCGCGGTCGATGCCGTCGGGCGCTGGTGTGGCATCGTCGGAGCCGCCGGCTTCGAGCAAGGGGTTTTTCTCCAATTCGCCCGCGACGAAGGATTCGATTTCCAGATTGGACAGCGCCAGCAGCTTGATCGCCTGCTGAAGCTGTGGCGTCATCACCAGCGACTGGCTCTGGCGAATGTCGAGGCGGGGGCCGAGCGCCATCAGCCGCGATCCCTTGCCAGCCGGAGAGCGCGCGCCATGGTCATGTCACAGCGAGAAATTCTCGCCCAGATAGAGGCGGCGGACATCGGCATTGGCGACCAGTTCGGTAGGGCTGCCGGTGAACAGCATCTGACCGCCATAGATGATGCAGGCGCGATCGACGATTTCGAGCGTTTCGCGCACATTATGGTCGGTGATGAGCACGCCGATGCCGCGCGTCTTGAGATCCTTCACCAGATCGCGAATGTCGGCGATCGACAGCGGATCGATGCCCGCAAACGGTTCGTCCAGCAGCACGATCGACGGGTTGGCGGCCAGCGCGCGCGCGATTTCGCAGCGGCGGCGCTCGCCACCAGACAGCGCCATGGCGGCGGAATCCCGCAAACGGGTGAGGCCAAATTCTTCCAGTAACTGTTCCAGGCGCGCGGCGCGCGCCGCCTTGTCCGGTTCGGCCAGTTCCAGCACCGCGCTGATATTCTGTGCGACGGTCAGGCCGCGAAAGATCGAGGTTTCCTGCGGCAGATAACCCAGCCCCAATATCGCACGGCGATACATGGGCAGGCCGGTAATATCCTGTCCGTCCAATATGATGCGGCCCCGATCCGGGCGCACGAGGCCCATCACCGAATAGAAGCAGGTCGTCTTGCCCGCGCCGTTGGGGCCGAGCAGGCCGACGACTTCGCCCTTGCCCACGGTCAGCGACACGTCGGACAGAACGACGCGCTTGTCATAGCTTTTCGCGATGGAAATGACCGACAGCCCCTCGCTCACTTCCTGCGGAGTGGGGGGAACCGGGGCGGGCCTGTCCTGTGTGGTCACGTCGTGCATTCGTCCATCCTTGGGGCCGCATGGCTGATTGCGGGTGAAAATAGACCCCGCCCGGCGACAGTTGGCAAGCTTTGTGCATGGGATTGGCGTTGGGGCAAGGGAAAAAATGCTATGCTGGGCGGCTGGCAGGGTGGATGGCGTCCGCGCTTATCCTGCGGGCAGGTCGGGATAGCTTTGTGCGATCGGTCCCAGCGCGCTTTCCAGCGGGCCAAGCCAAGGCGCGAAATGCTTCCAGTGGTCGAGGCCTTCGGTGAAGATCGGCTGGCGTACCTGTTCGGAACTGGCGGTACGCACGGCGCGATCGTTGCGCCAGAAGGCGAGGCAGGCGTCTTCGAAGGGCAGGCCGAGATAGGCGAGCAGCCGCTCCACCTCGCCCGGCGTATCGGCGACCATGCGTTCATAGATGACGCGATGGACCGCGCCGGGGACGGCAGCGTCGAAGGCGGCCATCAGCGTCACATAGTCGCGATAATAAAGCCCGATGTCGGTGAGGTCGTAGGTGAAGGTCTGCCCACGGGCGAAATGCTGTTTCCAACCCGAAAAGCCGCACGCCATCGGGTGTCGCCGCGCATCGATGATCTTGGCGTTGGGCAGGATCAGGCGGATGAGGCCGACATGCTGCCAATTGTTGGGCATCTTGTCGATGAACAGCGGCCGGTCGGTGTGGCGGTGGATGCGGGTGCGTTCGATATATTCCTCGCCAAGCCGCAGCCGATCGGCGGGGGTGAGGGAGGTCAGCATCGCGCGGAAATCGGGAAATTCGCCCTCGTCCACGCGCGACGCCAGGCGGCTGGCAATGACCATCATGTCGGGCAGTTCCATCGTTCCTTCCACCTGACTGTGGCTGGACAGGATCTGTTCGACGAGCGTCGAGCCAGCGCGGGGCAGGCCGACGATGAAGATCGGGTCGGTAGCCGGGCAGCCACCTTCGCCCCGTTCGGCGAGGAAAGCGGCGGTCACGCTTTGGGTTGCGGCGGCCACTTCGGCGGAGAAGTCGGCGGCGTCATGCTGGACCATCGTGCGGCGCAGGCGGTTGCCGCGGTCATAATGGTCGAAAGCGGCAGTGTAGCGCTGCGCGTCTTCCAGCGCCTTGCCGAGCGAGAAATGGAGGTGGAAGATGTCTTCCTGCCGGGTTGCCTGCTCCGGTTCCAGCGCGGCGAGCGCCTGCTCCATCGCGGCGATGTCGTCCGGGGTCAATTGCACCGTCTTGAGGTTGGCGAGACTCCACCAGGCTTCGCCCATGCTGGGCTGACGCGTCACGGCCTGACGATAGGCGTGGATGGCATCGGCCTGCTGGCCCATGGTCTTGAGCGCATGGCCCAGATTCTGCCAGACCTGTGGCTGGTCCGGGCGCTCCGCCAGGAGGGTTCGGTAGAGGGTGCTGGCCTGCGCCTGATCGCCCAGCCGCACCAGCACGGACGCTCTGAGCAGCGCATAGCCGGGGTTTTTCAGCGGGGAGCAGCCCAATATTTCGGCATGGTGCAGCGCTTCGGTCAGGCGGTTGTTCTGGAGCAGCAGGCGAACGAGAAAATCGCGGGCAAGATCGAAGCCGGGGGCGAGGACGACGGCGCGCTCGACCAGCGTCAGCGCCTGCGTCATGTCGCCGCGCCGCCAATGGAGTTCGCCCAGCAGGCGGCAACCCGCCGGATCGTCGGGCTGGCGTTGGAGTCGCGCGTTCAGGATCGCTTTGCCTTCGTCGAGGCGATTTTCGTTCATCGCGATCGCCGCTTCGAGCAGGTCGCGATCGCGCGAGGATGCGTGGATGCCCGACAGGTCGGCGCGCCACGCCTGATCGTTGTGGCCGACCTTGCGCAGTTCCCCGGCCATCAGGAACCAGCCGCCTGCCACGGCCGGTTGTTGCCGGGTCAGGCTTTCCAGCGCGGCGATGGCCTGTTTGCTGTCGCCTGTCTCGCTGGCGAGCTGCGCCAGTTCCCACAAAACGGCGGGAACGCGCGGCTGGATACGGGCGAGTGCGGCAAGGCGCGAGAGCGCGGCTTTTGGTTCGCCGAGCCGTCGCAAGGCCTGGCACGCGATAAATTCCGCAGGGGGTAGCCCGCGCCTTTGCTTCAGGATCGCTTCGGCCTGCGCCAACGCCGATTCAGGTCGGACGTCCAGTGTTTGGGCGGCGCGGGCGAGCGCCTGATCCAGCGGCAAGGAAGGGATGGTCGTGCCAGCAAGGTCGAGGGCAGCTTCCATAGGATATTATTCCTTTCTCACCTGCACAATGAACTGGATTTCGCAGCTGCGCAACGGCTTGTGACGAGAGCGGTAACAAGAGAGTTGACTATTAAAATTGTTGCCGCATTATCAAACTTGGACAAGCGTCATGAAATGGCGAAAGTCCAAGGGGTACATAAGTAAATGGGTCATGCCGTGCGTCACGCGGCAGGTTCGGGAGCGTGTTGCTGTCGAGCGTCGGAGGCGTGTGCCTTTGCGAAGAGCCGATCAGAAAGTGCCGTTTGAGATTGTGGTGCAACGCAAAATAATCGCGTGCCTAAATTTGACTGCGGAGAGGGGCTGGGAGGTCTTGTTTTTCCAGGGGGAGTCAAAAAGCATGAAAACAGAATCTCGCCGCCGGTCGAATTTGGTGAGAATATTGGGCATGACCACCATGTTGGCGGGTCTTGCCTCTCCCGTCATGGTCCGTGCCGCAGAGGCGGCAGAACAGGCAGCGGCTTTGCCCGCCGCCGATCCGGCCACATCCATGCCCGCCGAAGATGCCGGAGGCCTTGGCGAAATCGTCGTGACCGCGACGCGCACCGCGCAGAGCATCCAGAAAGTCCCGATTTCCATGCAGGCCCTGGGCGCCGAAACGCTGCAACAGCGGCAGGTGAAGGGATTGAGCGACTTTGCCGCCCTGTTGCCGTCCGTATCGTTCGAAGGCATCGGGCCGGGCCGCAGCACCCCCTTTTTCCGCGGCATCGTGCCAGCAGGCGGGGCTTATGCCTCGGTCGGCTTTTACCTGGACGATATTCCGATCACTGGCACCGAAGTCCCCGATGTCCACGCCTATGACATGGAGCGGATCGAGGCGCTGTCGGGACCGCAGGGCACGCTGTACGGCGCGGGATCGCTGGCGGGCACCATCCGCCTCATCACCAACAAGCCCAATCTGGACAAGTTCGAGTTCGGCTATGACGTCGAGGCCAATAAATATGGCAAGGGCGACTTTGGCGGTCAGCTCGAATCCTATGTCAACGTGCCGCTGAACGACAGGATGGCGGTCCGCGCCATGGGCTATTACCGGCGCGATGGCGGCTATATCGACAACACGAACAATAATGGCACGTTCAACGATGGCCGTCCTTCGGTCTATAATCTGGGGGACGACAATCCCGCCACGACCTATGTGCTGAGCAACGCCGATATCGCCAAGGATGATTATAATACGATCCGGGAATTTGGCGGGCGCCTGCAACTGTTGTGGGAACCGATCGACGATTGGGCCATCATGCCGCAGATCACCGCGCAGAAGCAGGTTTCCAGGGGCTATTTCGGCTATGACCCGCGCGTCGGCGACCTGGAAGTCCATGACTATGACCAGACCAAGAATGACGACCGCTGGTATCAGGCGGCCTTGTCGATCCATGGCCATATCGGCGACTGGGATCTCGTATCGGCGACCGGTTACTTCAAACGACGGACGCGCACGCTCAACGACTATACTTATTACACCGTCACCTATGACGGTTTTGGCACGGGTTATGAAAGCTATTTGCAGTTCTTCGACAATTGTTCGGGATCGGGCGCGTCGCAACAATGTTCGCTGATCAATCCAACGCAATATTATCATGCCGATACTCATCGGAACAAGTTCACCCAGGAATTGCGGATTTCGACGCCGAAGGACTGGCCGTTCGACGTGACGCTGGGCGGTTTCTACCAGCGGCAGAAGAATGAGTTGAACACCAGCTATGCCATACGCGGACTGGACACGATCGCCGGCTATACCCAGACCGGTGGCGGCGATGTTGCGGGCGGCTTGATCGGCGTACCGGCGCTGTACGGGATCGCTTATGACGACGATGGCGTCCCTTATTTCGACACGACCGACGTCATCAATCCCAACGGCAACCCGCTCGGCACGATGCTGTTGGGCACACAGGCAGTGAAGGGTGATGCCTTCTACTTCGTCGAGCAGAACCAGCTCTATCATGACAAGGCGATCTTCGCCGAAGGTCATTATAATATCACCCCGACATTGAAGCTGACTGGCGGCATCCGCTATTTCTGGACCGATTATAAGGTGAAGGGTTTCGCCGGTGTCGCCGGGTCGGCCGCTGGCGTGGGTTGCACGACGCCTCTGCCGGACGAGCGCCTGACCTGCATCAACACGAACACCAATGCCGCGGACGGGACCGGGCGCTACAAGGAGGATGGCGAAACCCATAAGATCGCGCTCGACTGGCAGTTCCAGCCCGACAAGATGGTCTATGCCAACTATTCGACGGGTTTTCGGCCCGGCGGATATAACCGGCCGTTGCGTATCCGCAGTCTGGGCAAGATCGTGGACGTCGCGCCGTTCGAGTCCGAAAAGCTCACCAATTTCGAACTGGGGGTGAAGACCACCTGGAACAACATGTTCCGCTTCAATGCGTCGGTATATTACGAGAAATGGAACAATATACAGTATAGCGTCGTGGTCGCGGGCGCACAGGGCGCCGGCATGACCGGCAATGCGGGCAAGGCGGTGGTCAAGGGCATCGAATATGATGCCGACCTGAAGCTGGGCCAGTTCACCTTTTCGACATCAGGCGCGTATAATGACGGCAAGCTGAAGGGCGACTTCTGCAACTTCGCTTTGAATAGCGCGGGAACGGCGATCGGCCAGCTGCCGACCTGCGCGCCCGGCGTCGATGTCGGGGCGAACCCGCCCATCCCGTCCGTCGCGGCGGCGGGCGGCACACGGCTGCCGCGCCAGCCCAAGTTCAAGGGCACATCGTCGATCCGCTTCGACACCGAGATGGGCGATTATGGCGCCTATCTTCAGGGCGCGGCGCTGTATCAGACCGGCGCGACGCAGGATCTGAACGTCGACAGCAACGCGCTGCTGGGCAATACGAAGGGCTTCGTCAGCTTCGACTTTTCGGGCGGGGTCAAGAAGGACAATTGGAGCCTGACGCTGTTCATCCAGAATGCCTTCGACAAGCGCGGGCAGCTGACCAAGAACACGTTCTGCTCGATCGACTTCTGTTCGGGATCGTCGCGCACCTTCACGATCAAGCCGCAATTCTTCGGCATCCGGTTCGGCCAGAAATTCTGATCGATCCTGCGATTGGCGGAAAGAAAGGGGCGGCCGGGTGCCGCCTCTTTTTTTGTGCCTGCGATGCGCCGCCTACCGCTTCACGATCTGGCCCGGATATAGCAATCGCATTGCGGCGGGTGCGTGGCACGTGCGGATTGCGCTTTCGACGTGACGCGCCCGTTCGGCCTTGAGCGATGCGGAGGACAGGGCGAACTGGCGCTCATAGGCCACTTCGCTGGCGGTAAAGGGCACGCTGCCCTTGGGCACGCTGGCGCCGCCCAACCCGAACACCACGAAATTGACGAGGTCGGCGAGCTGCTGATTATCCTTGATCCGGCTGTGCGCGATGTTGGGCAGGCGGATGAGGTAGGCGCGGCTTTGCGGGGTGCACATGAACCAGCCGACCCGGCCCAGCAGCTCGGGCAGTTGCGCCGGGGCCGCGCTGCCCCGCACGCCATGGCAGCCCCCGCAATGTTCGACATAGTCCGACCGCGCCAGGTCCGGGTCGGTGATCGCGGCGGGCAGGGGAGCAGGTGTGGCAGGCGCAGCCGTCACGGCCTGATAGCCGGCGACCGCCATGCATGCGCCCAGCGCGCCTAGAAATATGCGGCTCATGGCAAGGAGAGGAACCCGGTCCTAGCTCGCCGCGCCGACAAGAACGGCGGTCGAACAATGATATTCCATGCTGCTGGTGCCAAAGCACCAGATCACGTCATTGTTGAGTTGCGGCATGTAGAGTTGCGTTTCGCGATCGGTATTGTCGCAGCCGCACTGGCCGCAGGCGGGCTTGCCGCAACAGTCGCGATAGGCGATCAGATAGGCCTTGCCATCGTCCGGATTGATGCAGGTGCCGACCCAGGACACGGGCGAAGGCTCGGCGCCTGGCGGGCAGCTGTGGATGCCGCCACCGCAGCAGGTGCACAGCGCCCCGTCGATCGCGCAATAGCGCCAATAATCGCATTTGGTGTCGTCCTTCGTCTGCGCGGTGCGGGCGAAGTAGGTCTTGGTTTCGGGCGAGCGGTCGGGCTTGGCGGCTTCGGCGCGGCTGACTGGCAGCAACGGAAAGACCGGTGCGGCGACCAGCGCGGCCCCCAGTCGCGACAGGATGGACCGGCGCGAACTGCCCCCGGCCAGCTTGCGCAGCAGCGTTTCCCCCATGGCGTCGGCGTTGAACTTCTTCATGACTTGTCCCCTGTTCCCTGCCTGTCCGGTGCTGGCCTGCTCAGGCCGCCTGCGCCTTCAACCCACCGATATAATCCTGCACCGTGCCAATCCCCATTTCATGGGCGATAACCAGGCTTTCGAGATGCTCGCGGCTGTTCACCAGTCCCTTGGACAGGATCGCGCCATCTTCACCCAGCAGCACCGCATAGGGTAGCTTGGCGACGGCGAACGCCTGACCCACTTCCGGGCCGTTGATGAAGTTATGCCCGTCCAGCCCATGCTGCGCGATCATCGCGCGCTGGGCGGCGATGTCATCGTCGCCCACGAAGGTCAGTTGCACCCGTTCGGCGCGGGCGAAGCTGGTCGCCATCGGGATCACCGCCTTGCACAGGGGGCATTGCGCCGACACGAACAGCAGCAGTCGCAGCGCCACGCCATGGGCATGGCCGCCGACCATGACGTTCGCACCGTCGAGCGTCTGCGCGGCGATCGGTCCCGATGTGCTGCCCACGGCCGGGCCGCCGCTCGTCGCTAGCGCGCCTGCCGGCGCCACACGGATGTGGAGTACGCCGACCTGTCGTGCGAGCGCGATGAGGGCGACGATCAGGCCTGCGATGATGACCCAGGAGAGGATTTGCGAGATGATGAGCGAGGTCAGCATGAGAAGCCTATCTCCGGTGGACGGGCGACGCAGCGAGCGCGCCAAGGGACTGGAACAGATGGACAAGCAGCGCGATGGCGAGGCCCGCGCCCAGCGCGCTCGCGCTGTCCATGGCGGATAGGGCGGGCGCTGGCAGCAGGCCGGGCAGCAGCAATGCGGCGAGCGCTAGATTGCGGATCACCGGCGGCCAGCCGATCGGGTGACGTAGCGCGCCATGGCCGCAGCCACAGTCGATATGGGTGCGTCCGCGCCGGATGTTGATCGCCATAGCCCCGGCAAAGACGAGCAGCAGCGCGATGGCCGCGACCAGCGACAGGGGGGCAAGGCCCGCGATCAGCGCGCCGCCGAGTAGGATTTCCAGCGCTGGGAGCAGCGTTGCGGCAGGCGCGATCATGGTGCGGGGCAGCAGGCGGTAATTGGCGATGACGCCGGGCAGCAAAATGCGATGCCGCCACTGGTCGATACCGGCGATCAGGAAGATCAACCCCACGCCAATTGCCGCCGCGCGTCCCGCGACCGCCAGTGCGAGCACGGCCATGGCGTCCTGCGCCACGGTCAGGACGGCTCCAACACGGTGATGATGCCCGCACCGGCATTTTCGATCTTGTGCTTTTCCTCGCCGGTGGCGACGTCCAGGATCAGGCCGTTCTTCTTTTCGTCATTCATGAACAAGAGCGGCTTGTCGGTCTGCGACACTTCGATATTGCCCATCGGTTCCTTGAGCGTGAAGCGTTTCACCACTTTCTGGCTGGCCAGATCGACCTGCCAGACTTCTGTCCCGGCTTCCTTGTGCGACCAATATTCGCCCTTGTGCATCAGCACGAACAACTGGCCGGTCGGGCGATGCAGCGCCATGGGCTGACGCCCGCCGGGGAACCAGTTGAGGTCGAGCGGCTTGGTGTCGCCCACGCGCACGCCCGCCGCTGCCTGAAGCGAGAAGGGGGCGGACACGGTGGGCACCGCGCCCATTTTGGCGGTGTAGATCTGGCCGGTATAGGTGAGGAAGGTGGTTTCCTTCTTTTTGCGGTCATAGGCGAAATTGTCGAAGATCGGATCGTTGGTCGCGTCGAAGAACGGCGCGCCATGGGTGATGTTCGCCTTGGTCCCCTTGACCGCCACGGTGGCCAGCGAGCCGTCCGAGCAGAGGGCGGAAAAGCCGACACCCGGATTGGGCATCATGCTGGCGCAGCCGGGCAGTTCGATCGCGCTGACCAGCTTGCGTTTGGTCAGGTCGACGATGTTCACGCCCGACGTCGGGCTGAAATCATAGACATAGGCGGTCTTGCCATCGTCACTGACGATGAAATTATTCTTGCGCGATCCGATCAGCAGGCGGCCGGGCATCGTGATTTCGGTGACGAGGTTCAGCGTTGAGCTGTCATAGACGGTCACCATGTCCTGCCGGGTGCCGCGATCACCCTTCGACCAGATGGTTTCGGCGACATAATAATATTTGCCCGCCGGATCGATCGCCATGTCGGCGAGGCGACGGGTTTCGACCATGCCCTTCATCTTGCCGCTGTCGCCGTCGAAGATGCTGGTGCCGGGCGAATCCCAGCCGCCATCGACGAAAAACCATGTCGGTTTGGGCGGATCGATGGTGAGCGTATTCGATTCTTCCGGCTCCACCGACGCTTTCGTATCGGCGGGTGCGGCCATGGCGGAGGCGGCGCTGAGAATTAGCGCGCAAGACAGGCTGGTGGCGGCGAAAATCCGACGTGCGGCGTTCGACATGCTGGCTAATCCCCCTGTGCCTGATGCGACAGGAGCAAGGTTGGACACATGTCCAGAATTGGTCAAGGGACTTGTTGTTGCGGCGCGAAAATTGTTGCCGGCCGGTTTCTCGCGTCAGGCCGGTTCGAGCACCCGTGGGGCAGGAGCAGGGGCGAGCGCGGCAATGTCCCGCGGGGTGACGGTCCGGGCCAGCGACACCAGCGATTGCACCGCCAGCGCGGTGAAAACGGGCATCTTGTCCGCCCAGGGCCTGCCATAGCCCAGTAAAGGCGTCGCGCCTTCCATCGTCGCGCCGATGAACAGGGCGACGCTGTGAACATCATCGGCGGACAGGGCCGGGTTGATCGTTGCGACATAGCCGCCGATCACCGCGTGAACCCGTTCGTAAAAGGCCCGCACCCGGTCGGCGACGAACATATTATGGTTGGCCAGTGCCCACAGTTCGATGAACAAATGGGTGGTCCGCTTGGAAGCGGTATCATCCAGGCACAGGATGATGACCAGTTTCAGCCGTTCTTCGGCGGTGAGGCCGGGCTTGCGCACGACATCGTCGAGCAGCGAGCTGTAGGAATCGATCAGATCATCCAGCAGGATCTGGATCAGCATGTCCTTTCGCGGGAAATGATAGCTGACATTGCCGACCTTCATGCCGCATTGGGCCGCGATTCGCCGGATGGTGAAACATTCCGCGCCCTCATCGATCAACACGTCCCGCGCCGCCTTCAATATGGCGTCAACCGTATCGGAACCACGGGCGTAAATGCCGGGGCGGGTGGGGGGGAGATGCGTCTGCGTCATTTGCCTTATTGCGCAACTTAGCATCCCTTGATCGCGCGTGCCAGCACCGATGCCCCTTTCCTATGGAGGAAACCGGACGATCGTTCGTTATTGCTCAAATAGCTTGAATTCGGCGAGGCGGATGGCCTTGCCCTTCGGCTGGACAAAGAGGAGGCGGACCTTGCTGATTCGCTGCTGGGGCCAGCGGATTTCGGTGATGCCGTTGGCGATGGGGCGGCCCCGTGGTGTGGCGATGTCGCGCCATGCGCCATCGGCCCATGCCTGCATCCGATACGCTGTCGGCACGGCGAAACGACGGTCGTCGGCGAAAAAGGCCAGTTCCGCGCGGGTCAGGTCGATCGGTTGGCCGAGGTCGACCGCATACCATTGTGGGGACGGCGAAGGCGCAGACGACCAGCCGTTCGGCAGTTCGGGAAAGAACCATGTGCGCCCGTCTATCGCATCATGGACATTTTCAGGGTCCGTGTTGCTGGAGGCCGACCCCATGGGGAACTGCCCGCGCACCAATTGCATCGCATGGTTGATCGGGCGGGCGATGGCGGGCGTGGCGACGCGCGCCAATGGCACCTCGATCCGGCCCAGCGTGTCCCGACGCGCGACTTCCCGCCCGTCGACCTCGATCGCCAACCCCTTGCCCCGCTTGTAATGGCGGCCATCGGCGTCCCATGTCACGGCGATCTTGTGGCCATGATAGGGCACGTCCTGCACCCGGAACCAGGCGAGCGCCTGTGGATCGGCCGCGTCGGGCAGCAGTGGGTTGACCTCCAGCACATCGTCGGCGCGGGGGCGGATGCCGACCAGGCCGGTCAGGATCAGGTCGTTGAAGCCGGAGTGGAAATAATGATGGCTGCGGTCGAGGCCGACGATCGGCTTGCCGGTTTCGGGATCATAATCCTCCTCCAGGTCGAGGCGGTTTCCCTGATAATGGAGCGCGGCATATTGGCGCAGCAGACGCATATAGCTGCTGCGCGTAACGGGGCCGGTCTGGGTGCGATGGTCGAGCAGATTGGCCATGCCGTGGAGCACCTGCGTCGTTTGATAAGGCCAGATCGGGCCATTCCACTGACATTCCCGTGCGTCGCCCAGATAGCGATATTGACGCATATAATATTCGTAGTTCGCTTCGACCGTGCGCATCCCGGCCTTGCCAGCCAGTGAGGCCGGGTCGAGCAGATGCGCCCAGGCGGCGGCATATTTCGCCTCGTCGGGGACAAGGTCGAACATCCATGGGAGATAGCCGACCAGTTCGCGATTGCGGATCGGATCCCAATAATTGACGAAGGGATTCTTGCGCGACTGGTGCCGGTCGATGAAGTGGGTGAGTTTCTCGCTCCACAGATCGGTCAGGACGCGCTTTTGCAGGGCGTCGGCGCGCGCGGTGTAGTCCGCCGCCAACGCCTTGTCCCCGGCCATGGTCGCCATCCGGGCGATGGCACGGGCATTGGCGAACATATAGCTGTTGACCGAAGGACGGAACGCGTCGCCGCCACGAAACCCGTCCTTGCCGCCCGACGCATCGATGGACGAGACGGTATATTCGGTCGCATCGAGCAGAGGCTCGACGAAATACAGCCCCTTGTCGAAATCGAACTTGTCCTCCCACAGGCGGTAGATGTGGTTCATCACCGGCAAATGGGCGAGCGCGCCGTCGCGATTGCCATCGACCAGATAACGGCCCCAGACGGAGTCGGCCATATGATCGGTGAAATGGCGGTCATTGCCGCCGCTGCGGTACATGAAGTTGATATAGTCGTCGGCAAAGCGCCGGTCGTTCAACCAGCGTCCTTCGCCCAGATGAAAGCCGGTAGCGTCGTTCAGACTGGCATAGGGGTGCCGTTGCCAATCGACATCGTCGGCAAATTCGGTCGAGATATAGCCTTCCGCACCGAGGTCGCGCTGATGCGCGCGGAACAGTTGCCAGCGATAATAATAGACGGCGTCGATGCTGGGATCGGCGGATTCGAAGAAGGGGATGCGATCCCGATACCAGGGTGCGTCATTGCCGAAGCGTTGCGTCGCGATGGCGCCTGTGTCCATCCCGGCCGGGGGCGGGGCGGCGCTGATGCCGATCATGGCGGCGCCCGCCAGCAAAAGCATCTTCATCGCACGCATCGCTCTGTCTCCCATAGCGGCTGAAACAAATATGGCGACCGTTCCGG
>JAECRT010000066.1:5945-13045 GCA_016000085.1 Sphingomonadaceae bacterium | reverse complement strand
CGTTGCCCTTGCGCCACATGATCCCCAACCTTCACGTCAATCCGTGACAGATGCAGGAAAGCGCTGTTGAGGCCATGACCATGATCGATCATCAGCAGGTTGCCTTCCAGCGTATAGGGCCGGTCCGCCGCCAGGATCACCACGCCAGATGCTGGAGCGACCACGGTTTCGCCGGTCGCGCCCGCCACATCCACGCCGCCATGATAGGCGCCCGCCGCCCCCTGATAGATGCGCTGCGCGCCGAACAGCCCTGAAATACGTCCGGTACGCGGCCATATGAAGCGCTGGCGCCAACCCTGCGCATCCGTCACGGTCGTCCTTGCCGCGGCGATCGCCGCCAATTCAGGCTGCCGCAGCGCCAGAAATTCCTCGGTGCTTTTGCTGGGCCGCATCGGCGCATTGATCCGCTCAATCCGCCAGTCGCGTGGCGCGACGCTCAGCGCTTGTTCGATCACCCGACCATCGGCCAGCCGCGCCGACACCAGCGCTGTCGGTGCAGCATCGCGGTCGAACGCAATCAGGAAACGACCATCGCCGTCGACGGGCACCAACTGCTCGCCCAGCCGCAACGCCACCGTATTCGCCGGGGCCATGCCCGTCACAACCCCGCCCTGGATCATCGGCCCGACAAGGTGAAGATCGACGGCAACGGGCGTGACGGACACCGCCGGCGCGCTTACCAGAGCGATCATCCCCACCGCCCAAAAACCCAAAATCTTCATCCGAATCGGGTAGCCCTGAGTTCCGCCTGTACCGAAGCATTGGCGTCGGCATAGGGCTCCTGTCGCGCGATGCTCCAGTAGCGCAAATCCTCCAGCGCGATCTTTTGCCCCGTCACCGCGCACAGCACATGATCGCCCGCCTGCAATACCCGAAAACTATAGGCCATATAGTGGAGCCGAGCGATCCGGTCGGGGTTGGGCATCAACATGAGCAGGCGACCTTTCTTGCGCGGAGCATCAGGAAAACAGATCCTGCTGCGGCGCGTCCTGTGCCGCAGACGATTTGCGCGCGGGACGGGATGGTGCAGATATAGCGCTCGGCGCAGGCTTCTCAAGCGGCGCGCCGTCCTGCGCGACCGCCGCTTCCACCGTCCCATCGGCGAAATGCAGCGTGACGACGCCTGCGGCCTGGGCCGCGCCAACCGATCGCACCAACTGCCCGTCCGCCATGACACGCGCGAAACCGCGCTGGAGGGGCAGGTCAGGATTAACGGATGCGAACAGCCGCGACATCTGGTCAAAAGCTCTCGCCCTGTCCTGATAAACACGCGCCAGATAATCCGGACGCAACCGCAACCGGTCGAGCCGCTCGGTCGCCCGTTCCAGCCGCTGCCGTAACAAGGCGGGACGCAATGCGCCGCCAACATGCCCCAGCCGCGCCCGTGCGTCCGCGACCCGATGCCGCAACCCGTTACCCAGTGCATCGGTCAGTTGATCCAGTCGCTGCCGCTGCGGCGCCAGCAGCATGTCGGGCGTCGGCATCAACCGCACCTGCATGTCCAGCCGCTCGCGCGCCTGCGCTGCGCCGCGCCGCGTCGCGCGCCCCGCCCGCAATCCCATTTCGGAGAGGCCCGCCAGCAATTCCGCCCGCACCGGCACCGCCATTTCAGCAGCAGCGGTCGGCGTCGGCGCGCGCCTGTCGGCGGCATAGTCGCACAAGGTCGTATCCGTTTCATGCCCCACGGCGGAGATGATCGGAATCGTGCAGTCGGCCACCGCGCGCACGACGATTTCCTCGTTGAAGCTCCACAGGTCTTCGATCGACCCGCCGCCCCGCGCAACGATCACCAGATCGGGCCGTGGCACCGGCCCGCTGCCGTCCATCGCCGAAAAGCCCCTCACCGCGCGCGCAATCTGATCTGCCGCACCCTGCCCCTGCACCAACACCGGCCAGACCAGCACCTGGGTAGGGCAACGGTCGGCCAGCCGGTGCAAAATGTCCCGAATCACCGCGCCGGTCGGCGACGTCACGACGCCGATGGTGCGTGGCAGATAGGGTAGCGGCTGCTTGCGCTCGGTCGCGAACAGGCCTTCGCCCGCCAGCTTGGCCTTGAGTTTTTCGAGCAACGCCATCAGCGCGCCTTCGCCCGCCAACTCCATCTGCTCGATCACGATCTGATATTTGGACCGGCCAGGATAGGTGGTCAGCTTGCCGGTGGCGATCACCTCTATCCCGTCTTGCGGCGCAAAGGCGAGGCGCTGCGCTCCCCCCTTCCACATCACGCCGTCGAGCACGGCGTTATCGTCCTTCAACGCCAGATAGAGGTGCCCAGACGCCGCCCGCTTGAAGCCCGAAATCTCGCCGCGCAACCGCACATGGCCGAATCGATCCTCGACCGTACGCTTGAGCATTCCCGACAATTCGCTCACACTCATCGGCGGCGCGTTGTCGCCCGCGCGTTCCTCCGCTAACAGGCGGCCCGAACTGTCATAGCCATCAAATTCCGGGGACATGGGCGAAATGAACATCCTTCTGCTGGGCGGCGGTGGCCGCGAACATGCGCTGGCTTGGAAGCTGGCGCAATCGCCCCGCCTCCAAACGCTCTATGCCGCGCCGGGCAATCCGGGCATAGCCCAGCATGCCACGCTGGTCGACCTCGACGCGACGGATCATCGCGCGGTGCTCGATTTCTGCGTCCGCCACTCGATCGGCCTGGTTGTGATCGGTCCCGAAGCGCCCCTGGTCGACGGCCTTGCCGACAATCTGCGCGTGCGCGGTTTCCCGGTGTTCGGTCCCAACAAAAAGGCCGCCCAGCTTGAAGGGTCCAAGGGCTTCACCAAGGATCTGTGCCAGCGCGCGAACATTCCGACCGCAGCCTATATCCGCGTGACATCGAAAGATGGCGCGATCGCCGCGCTCGACGATTTCGCCCTTCCCATCGTCATCAAGGCGGATGGACTGGCAGCCGGTAAAGGCGTCATCATCGCCGAAACGCGCGACGAGGCGCTGGAGGCGCTCGACACCATGTTCTCCGGCGCGTTCGGCACGGCGGGCGAGGAAGTCGTGCTGGAGGAGTTCATGACAGGTGAGGAAGCCAGCTTCTTCGCCCTCACCGATGGCAGCGCGATCCTGCCCTTTGGCTCGGCGCAGGACCACAAGCGCGTCGGCGATGGCGACACCGGCCCCAATACCGGTGGCATGGGCGCCTACAGCCCGGCCCGTGTGCTGACGCCCGATCTGGAAGCACAGGTGATCGACACGATCATCAGGCCGACCGTCGAAACCATGGCGGCGGAGGGCATGCCATATTCCGGCGTCCTTTATGCCGGACTGATGCTGACCGATCAGGGGCCAAAGCTGATCGAATATAATGCCCGGTTCGGCGACCCGGAATGTCAGGTGCTGATGACCCGGTTCGACGGCGACCTGGTGGAATTGCTGCTCGCCGTCGCGGAAGGACGACTGGCCGATCAGGGGCCGGTGCAACTGGCAGACCGCGCCGCGCTCACGATCGTGATGGCCGCCAACGGCTATCCGGGCACACCCGAAAAGGGCGGCGCGATCAGCGGCATCGACGCGGCGCAGGCCCATGGCGCACGCGTTTTCCATGCCGGCACGGCGGAACGGGGCGACATGTTGATCGCAACAGGCGGCCGCGTGCTCAACGTCACCGCGACCGGCGACACGGTCGGCGCGGCGCAGAAAGCCGCCTATGCCGCCGTCGAAGCGATCGATTTCCCCACCGGCTTCTGCCGCAAGGATATTGGCTGGCGGGAAGTCGCACGCGAAAGCGCATGATCCTCTTGCCCTTCGCGACGAAGCGTTCCTAAATAGGCACAACCATTTCTGGAAGGCGGCGCAAGATGCAGGAATTCTTCATGGACTATGGCCTGTGGCTGCTGGTCGGGTTGCTGGTGGTGATCGGTCTCGTTTTCCTGCTCTCTGGCAAGAGCCGGAGCGACGGCGCCGCGCCACCGATTTCGACCGAAACGCCCCCAGCGCCCGTCATCGAACCCCGGCCCGCACCTGTAGCCCCCCCTATCGTTGCGGCTCCAGCCACAGTCGCGCCTGTTGAACCGGCCCCAGTTGAAGCGGTTCCGGTCGCTTCAGCACCTCTCGAACCGCTCGCTTTCGTCCCAGAAATGCCGAACGCCACGCCCGAAACGATACCCGTTCCGCCGCCGGTCGTCGCCACGCCCAACGGTGGCGCGGATGACCTGCTGCGGCTCAAGGGCGTCGGGCCGAAATTGCAGACATTGCTGATCGAACTGGGCGTGATCCGCTTCGCTCAGATCGCCGCCTGGACCGACGCGGACATCGCGACAATCGACGCCCGGCTCGGCAATTTCAAAGGTCGCCCTGTTCGCGACCAGTGGGTCGATCAGGCGAAATATCTCGCCGCCGGCGATATTGCCGGGTTCGAAGCCAAATATGGGAAATTATAAGGCGGGCCGGTCCACTAAATAGACCTAGCCCAATATCTCCCGCGCGCGCGGCGCCAGTCGCTCGGTCGCCGCAGCGTGGATGCCGGACGCAGCGCACAACAGGCCAAAGGCGGTGGGTCGCGGCCGGTTGAAGCGTAGCGGATCGCCCAGCGCGTCCGTGACGGTCGCCCCCGCTTCCTGGCATATCAACGCGGCAGCGGCGATATCCCACTCATTGCCCCAGCGCACCGTCGCCACCAGATCGGCCTCGTCGGCGGCAACCATCGCCATGCGCAGTGCAATGCTGTTGGGCTTTTCCACCACCACCAGGTCGCGGTCGACGCGTGGCAACTGGTCGGCGGGCACTCTAGCGCCGGGCAGCAGCGTGCGCGCCCCTGCCCGCAAAGGCAGCCCATTGCGGGTTGCGCCGATGCCCAGTTGTCCGACCCATAATTCGTTGCGCGCAGGCGCCGCCAATATGCCGATCTTCACCGCGCCATCCTCGATCAGCGCCACCGACACGCACCAGCCGGGCCGGCCACGCAGATAATCGCGTGTCCCGTCAATCGGGTCCACCACCCACACCCGCGACACGCCCAGCCGATGCACCGTGTCCGCCGTTTCCTCCGACAGCCAGCCCGCCCCCGGATCGATCTCGCCCAGTCGCTTGCGCAACAGCGCGTCGACTTCCAGATCGGCGTCGCACACCGGATGACCCGGCACCTTTTCCCACTGACGCACGCGCGTCTCGCCACCCGCCCACAGCGTCAGTGCGTGGTCGGCCGCGTCGGCGACGGCCGACACGATTCCCCGCAGATGGGCGTCAGCCTCCGGCAACGGTCATCCCGTCGACCCTGATGGTCGGTACGTTCATCGCATAACGGAAACTCAGGTCGCTCGCCGGCACCAGCGCGCGGAACATGTCCTTAAGGTTGCTGGCGATCGTGATTTCCGACACGGCGCAGGCAACCGCCCCATTTTCGATCAGGAAGCCCGCCGCTCCCCGGCTATAATCGCCGGTCACGCCATTGACGCCCATGCCGATCAGTTCGGTGACATACAGGCCGCGCTTCACATCCGCCATCAGGTCACCCGGCGAGATAGTCCCGGCCTCCATATGGACGTTGGTGATGCTGGCGCCCGGTGCGCCGCTGCCGCCCCTGCTGGCATGGCCGGTCGGCGCCATACCCAGTTGCCGCGCCGAAGCGCTGTCCATCAACCAGCCTGTCAGCACGCCCTTCTCGATGAGCGCGCGCCGCTCTACCGGCAGGCCCTCGCCATCGAACGGGCGCGACCGCAGGCCGCGTGGCAGCAACGGATCGTCGATGATGGTAACGCCCGCCTCGAACAACGCTTCGCCCAGTGATTCCAGCAGGAAACTCGACCGCCGGGCAATCGCCGGGCCAACCATCCCGCCGATCAGATGCCCAACAAGGCTGGACCCGATGCGCGGATCGAAGATGATCGGCATAACGCCGCTCCCGACCTTGCGGGGATTGAGCCGCGCAACGGCTCGCTGACCAGCACGCATGCCGATCGACTCGGGGTTATCGAGATCTTCCAGATGGCGCGCGCTATGGCTCGCATGATCGCGCTGCATGTCCGATCCCGCGCCCGCCAACACGCTGGCCCAGGTCGAATGGCTGGTCCCGGCATAGGCCCCGGCAAAGCCATGGCTGGTGGCCAGCGCCACCTGGCTGCGACCGTTCGCCGCACCGCCACCCTCGCTGTTGGTGATGCCCGGCACGCTGCGCGCGGCTTCTTCCGCGATCATCGCGCGTTCGCGCAGAGCGGTGGGTTCCGGCTCATCCTCGTCGGTCAGGTCCAACGACGGCGGGCGTTTCTTCATCAGCCGATCTTCGGGAGCTAGCCCGGCATAGGGATCTTCGGGCGCCTCGCGCGCCATGGCGACGGCGCGATCCACCAGCGTGGCAAGCGTTACCGGGTTCATGTCCGACGCGGAAATGCTGGCCGACCGGCTGCCGATGAAGACGCGCAGGCCGATCTCTTCGCCTTCGGACCGTTCGACATCCTCCAGCGCGCCCAACCGCACCGACACGTTGGTCGATGCGTTGCACGCGTAAATGGCATCGGCCGCGTCCGCTCCTGCCTTGCGCGCCGCACTTACCAGATCCTGCGCGCGCGACTGGGCTTCATCTAGGCTGAGCATGGAGGCGACGAAATCCTGAAACTGAGAATGATGGAGGGGCCTTACGCGCTTGCGCCGGAGGGGACAAGCGCGGGCGCTTGCGCCCTCAGCCAGCGATCGAGCAGATGCCAGGCCACCGCCATCGTCGGCGGCGCCACAAACGGCGCATCCGCCGCTCCTTCCATCGCGGCGCGCACGCCAGCCGCGTCGCACCAGAAAGCGTCCTCGATCTCGGTCGGGTCCAGCGTCAGCGCATC
This sequence comes from Sphingomonadaceae bacterium, assembly GCA_016000085.1. Classification (GTDB taxonomy): domain Bacteria; phylum Pseudomonadota; class Alphaproteobacteria; order Sphingomonadales; family Sphingomonadaceae; genus Sphingobium. The sequence goes on along the minus strand of JAECRT010000066.1, from coordinate 6,272 downwards.
CCCCTCCGCCTGCGCGATACAGGCGATCATCAGCGATGATGGGAAAGGCCATGGCTGGCTCATCACATAGCGAACATCGCGCACCCGGACGCCCGCTTCCTCGAACAATTCGCGCGCGACCGCTTCCTCGATCGTCTCGCCCGGCTCGATAAAGCCCGCCAAAGCCGAATAGCGTCCCGCAGGCCAGCTATGCTGCCGCCCCAGCAGCACCCGCCCGTCATGTTCGGCCAGCATGATCGCCACAGGATCGGTACGGGGGAAATGTTCGGCCGCACAAGCCTCGCACGCGCGCGACCACCCAGCCTTGACCGGCACTGTCCGCCCGCC
>JAECRT010000066.1:0-5845 GCA_016000085.1 Sphingomonadaceae bacterium | reverse complement strand
ACCGGCTCCAGCCCGTCAAGCACCAGCAGCCGGGCAGCCGGGTCGGCGAAACATTCCGCCAGCAGGGTCGGACTGGTGCGGATATGATCCACCCGGTCGATCGTCCCACCGACAAAGCCGGGCAGAGGATCAGGCTCGGCCTGTTTTAGCGGTTCACTGCCGTGCATTGCTGGCTCCTTCCTTTTCCACCGCTTCGGCGGCGCGCGCGAACAAAGTCGGCAATCCCGCCTCCGCCAGCCTGTCGACCGGCCACCATTCGCCCGCGCCCGGCGGCGCATGATCCTGTCCCACATGGGTAGCATGGACGCTCAGCGCCAGCGAGAAATGCGTAAAGACATGCGCGACCGCCGGTTCCAGCGTGCGCCATTGCGCGGCGAAGGGCGGCGTCGCGTCGGGATCGACGCCCCAGTCCGAACTGGGCAGCGCCCGCATCCCCCCCAGCAGCCCCTTGTCCGGCCGACGCACCAGCCAGACATGGCCATCGCCACGCTGTATCCACCAAGCATGGCCGGTTCGGTGCGGCCTTGCCTTCTTGGCGGCCTTTACCGGGAAAGCGGCCGGATCGGCCGTCAGAACCGCATCGCAATGGTCCCGGATCGGACAGATGCCGCAGGCCGGGTTGCGCGCGGTACAGATCGTTGCGCCCAGGTCCATCATCGCCTGGGCAAAATCACCCGCGCGCGCGTCCGGCGTGATCGTGTCGGCGGCCGCGCGAATCTCGGTCCGTGCGGCGGGCAGCGGCGTTGTAATTGCAAACAGCCGCGCCACCACGCGTTCGACATTGGCGTCGACGACCACGGCGCGCCGGCCAAAGGCGATGGCAGCAACCGCCGCAGCGGTATAGGCGCCCACCCCCGGCAAGGCGCGCAACGCCGCTTCGGTATCGGGGAACATGCCATCATGATCCCGCGCCACCGCCCGCGCGCAAGCCAACAGGTTCCGCGCCCGCGCATAATAGCCCAGCCCCGCCCATGCCGCCATCAGGTCGGCGTCCGCTGCATCCGCCAGCGACTCCACCGTGGGCCACCGCTCGGTAAATTTCGCGAAATAGGGACCGACCGCCGCCACCGTGGTCTGTTGCAGCATCACTTCGGACAGCCACACCCGATAAGGAACGCTCGCGTTGGCTCCCGGCGGCGCGCGCCAGGGCAGGCGACGCGCATGCACGTCATAATGCGCGATCAGATCGCGCGCGATTTTTGCCTCTCTACCCTCGACGCGCATGGTCGCCCTATGCCATGGAGAAACCCATGACGGAACGCCCCGCGCCACCTAAAATCAAGAGTCGCGCAATCCCTGCCGCGGATCGCCCGCGCGTGGGTGCGCCGCGCCGGATCGCCGACCTGATGCCTGACATCGGACGCGCTGCCTTTCGCAAGTTCGGCTTCGTCCAATCCAGCATCGTCACCCGCTGGGCGGAAATCGTCGGCACCCATTATGCGAGCGTTTCCGCGCCCGAATCGATTCGTTTTCCGGTGGGGCAGAAAGCGGGCGGCACGCTGCAACTTACGGTCATGAGCGGTCATGGCCCGATGATCCAGCATATGCTGCCCGACATTGTCGAACGGGTGAACCGCTTCTTTGGCTATGCCGCCGTGGCGAAAGTGGCGCTGCGCCAGGGGGAAATCATGCCCACCCCCGCCGAACGCCGTCCGCCGCCGCGCAACCTCAAACCCATTCCGGTCGAACTGGGCGATTCGCTGCGCGACATCGGCGATCCCGAATTGCGCTCCGTGCTCGAATCGCTGGCCCAAGGGCTTGCCAATTCCACCGGCCTGCCCAAAATCGGCTGACACCCGTTTCTCTCCCGTTCAGCACCACGCTGCCAGGAACATTTGCCATGACGATCGCTCGTTTTCTTCCCCTCGCTTTGTTCGCCATTCCCGTCGCACTGGTCGCCGCGCCCGCCGCAAACTGGGTCAGCAAGGTCGCCCTGTCGCCGATCGGGGGCCATCTGATGGGCAATCCCGCCGCGCCCACCAAACTGGTCGAATATGTGAGCTACACCTGCTCTCACTGCGCCCACTTCGTGGGGGAAGCGAGCGCACCACTCAAGACCGACTATGTAAAGAGCGGCAAGGTCAGCGTGGAAGTGCGCAACGCCGTGCGCGACAAATATGACCTGACCGCCGCCCTGCTCGCCCGTTGTGGCGGACCAGCCCGCTTCATGGGCAATCATGAGGCGCTGTTTGCCAACCAGACCGCCTGGATGGACCAATTGCAGGCCTATGATCGCGACGCCACCAAGCCGACCGAGGAAAAGGCGGCACTGCGCGACATCGGGCAAAAGACCGGCCTTTACGCGCTGATGAACAAGCGGGGCTATACCAACGCCCGGTTGGACGCGTGCATCGCCGACCCTGCGTCGATGAAGCAGATCCTGGCCATGACCGACGACGCGTGGAACAAGGTGAAGATCGGCGGCACGCCCGGCTTCACCGTCAACGGCACGCGGATCGAGGGATCGACCTGGGCCGTCGTCCAGGCTGCATTGCCCCCCGCCACGCACTGAACTATGACCCGCCCATATAGCCAATAATCGGAGCCTTGCCCGTCGTGAAAGCCCTGTCCGGCCTTACCCTCATCGCCCTTAGCCTGACCCTCGCCGCCTGCGGCAAGAGTGAGGAAGGCGCCAAGCCCAGCGGCGATCCGGTCGCGGCGGTCGCCCCGCCCGCAGGCGCCGTCTGGTCACAGACCGTCGCTGAAAACCCCGACGGCTATTTTCTGATGGGCAATCCTTCGGCCAAGGTGAAGCTGGTCGAATATGGCTCCTACACATGCAGCCATTGCAAGGATTTCTCGGCCGAAGCCTCCGAGGAAATCAAGAAGCTGGTCGACACCGGCAAGGTGAATTTCGAGTTCCGCACCTATGTGCGCGATCCGATCGACATTTCGACCGCGCTGCTCGCCCGCTGCGGCGGCAAGGACATTTTCTATCCGCTGTCGGAACAGTTTTTCGCCAACCAGACCGCCATGTTCGACAAGGCGCAGGCACTGGGTGACCAGTCCTATCAGGCACTGATGAGCGCGCCGCCCGCCGAACGCTTCGGCAAACTGGGCAATGCCCTGGGCCTCGTCGAGTTCGCCCAGCAGCGGGGCATTTCCGCCGATCAGGCGAAAACATGCCTGGCCGACACCGCCGCCGCCGAAAAGCTGGCCAAGGGCGTGGAAGCGGCCAACAGCCAGTATCAGATCACAGGCACGCCCAGCTTCCTCATCAACGGCGTACTGGTGGACAATGTCGCCAACTGGGCCTCGCTTCAGCCCAAGCTCAAGGAAGCGGGACTCTGATTGGCGGCCAGGTGGCGGACATCGGTATCTAGCCTGTTAAGGACCGGGGCGGCGCGCTGCCCCGGAACGTCTCCATGCAAATAAAGCGGCTCAAGCTTTCGGGCTTCAAGAGCTTCGTCGACGCCACCGAATTGCGGATCGAACCGGGCCTGACCGGGATTGTCGGTCCCAATGGCTGTGGAAAGTCCAACCTGCTCGAAGCGATCCGCTGGGTGATGGGCGAATCCAGCGCCAAATCCATGCGCGGCGGCGGCATGGAGGATGTGATCTTCGCGGGAACCGCCACGCGCCCGCAACGCGACTTCGCCGAAGTCTCGCTGCTCACCGTGCAGGAGCAGGGCGAACTATTCTCCGCCGTGGATGTCGGCGCGGATGGCGAGCTGGAAGTCACTCGCCGCATCGAGCGCGGCGCGGGCAGCGCCTATCGCGCCAATGGCCGGGACGTGCGCGCGCGCGACGTGGCGCTGGTGTTCGCCGACGCCGCCACCGGCGCGCACAGTCCGGCGCTCGTCAGTCAAGGCCGCATCGCCGCCGTCATCGCCGCCCGCCCACAGGAACGGCGCGCCATGCTGGAGGAAGCGGCGGGGATCGCGGGCCTGCACGTCCGCCGCAAGGACGCCGAACAGAAGCTCCGCGCGGCCGAAGCCAATCTCGCCCGGCTCGATGAAATACTGGCGGACATGGACGCCCGTGCGAACAGTCTGCGCCGTCAAGCCAAGGCCGCCGAACGCTACATACGCCTGTCCGACCAGATCCGCGTCGCCGAAGGCCGCGTCCTCTTCGCCCGCTGGCGCGAAGCCAGCGCCAGCGCCGACGCCGCGCGTGCCGAAGCGAAACAGGCGGATAATCTGGTCACCATCGCGCAGGAAGCGCAAATTGCCGCTGCGGCTTACCATCAGGCCGCCGTCACCACATTGGCGGACCGCCGCACCGCCGCCCAGTCCGCCCGCGACGAAGCACAGGACGCCGGCCACCGCCTCGCTACGCTGAAGGCCGAGCGCGAGAGCATCGTCCGCCGCCTGTCCGATCTGGTCCAGCAAGCCGCCCGGTTGGAAGAAGACCGCGCCCGCGAAGGCACGCTCGCCAACGACGCCGCCGACGCCATTGCCCGGCTTACCGCCGAAAGCGCGACGCTCAAGAGCCGCATCGCCGAAACCGAAAAGCGCCGTCCCGACTTCGCCGCACGGATCGCCGCCGCGGAAGACGCCGCCCGCGACGCCGAACTGGAACTGGCGAAAGCCATGGCGAAGCAAGCGGGCGAACAGGCCGAACTGCGCGTCGCCGAAGCAGCCTTGGTCGCCACGCGCAGCCGTTTCGAACGGGCCACCCGGGACGTGACCCGCCTCGAAGCGGAAGCCGCCGCCCTGCCCGACGCCGCGCCGCTGGAAGCCCGACGCGCCGAGGCCCTCGCCAGCCAGGCACAGGCAGGCGATGTCCGCACCACCGCCGAAAGCACCATCCGCGCCGCCGAAACCGATCGCCAGTCCGCCAGCGACGCCCGCGCCACAGCCGAAGCCGCGCTCTCCTCCGCCCGCGCCGCCCTCGCCGCGCTCGACAGCGAAGCCGCCGCGCTCCGCCGTGCCGTCGACAGCGCGGTCAGCACCCGTGCCCTCGACCAGTTGAAGGCTGCCCCCGGCTATGAACGCGCCCTAGCCGCCGCATTGGGCGACGATCTGGAAGCCCCCATCGGCGCGGACGGCAAGCGCCGCTGGGGCGGGGCCGATCCGTTGGCCACGGACCCGCCGCTGCCGCCCGGCTGCACCCCGCTCGCCGCCCATGTCACCGCGCCGCCAGCCCTTGCCCGCCGACTCGCCCAGATCGGCCTGTGCGACACCGATGATGGCCAACCCCTCGCGGTAGGCCAGCGCATCGTCACCCGCGACGGCCGGTTGCGCCGCTGGGACGGCTATATCGCGCTCGAAGGCGGCGCAGCGGCGGCCCAGCGGCTGATCCGGCTCAACCGGCTGGACGCCATCGCGCTCGCGCGCCCTGCGGCGAACGACGACGTCGAAACCGCCCGCGCCGCACAAGACAGCGCCCACGCATCGGAACAGGCGGCCAACACCGCGCTCGCATCGGGCCGCACGCGCCTCACCCAATCAGACGAGCATCTGCGCGCCGCTCTGCGCGCTGCCGACGACGCCGCCACTGCGCTGGAACGGCTGGCTGGCCGGCGGGAAGCCATTGAAGAGCGTCTGGTGGAGGCCCGCCAGGACCGCGACACTGCGCAGGGCGAGCATGACAAGGCCCGGAACGCCCGTTCCGCCATGCCCGATGGCGTGGCGACCGGCATTCTCGTCAGCACATTGGCGCAAACCAGCGACAAGGCCCGCACCGCCGTCAGCCAGCTACAGGCCGATCAGGCGCTCGCCGACCGTGCCCTTTCCAGCGACCGCGATCGACAGGGCGCCGCCGAATCCGAAATGAAGGGCTGGCGCGCCCGCGCCGGCGAAGCGGCCAAGCGCATCGCCGCCATGGTCGCCCGCGCCGCCGAGATCGCCGCCGAACGCACGACTATCGAGCAGCAACCCGATGCGCTGGCGCGGGCGATTAC
>JAECRT010000065.1:7095-13721 GCA_016000085.1 Sphingomonadaceae bacterium | reverse complement strand
CTATCGCGGCCTGCGTCACCGTAAGGGTCTGCCGGTCCGCGGTCAGCGCACGCACACCAACGCCCGTACCCGCAAGGGCAAGGCCAAGGCGATCGCCGGCAAGAAGAAGTAAGCGCTTGAGGGCGGGCCTTACGGCCTTGCCCTCCCGACTTCTTTTCCCAGAATTTCGAGTAGGATAGAGCAACATGGCACGCGAACCACAGCGCATTAAGCGGCGCGAGCGCAAGAACATCTCGGCCGGCGTCGCACACGTCAACGCCAGCTTCAACAACACCATGGTGACCATCACCGACGCCCAGGGCAACGCGATTTCGTGGTCCTCGGCCGGCATGATGGGCTTCAAGGGCAGCCGCAAGTCGACCCCGTACGCCGCTCAGGTGTGCGCCGAAGACGCGGGCCGCAAGGCCGCCGAGCATGGCGTCCGTACCCTGGAAGTCGAAGTCAAGGGCCCCGGTTCGGGTCGTGAATCGGCTCTGCGCGCTCTGCAGGCCGTCGGCTTCCACATCACCTCGATCCGCGACGTGACGCCTATCCCGCACAACGGCGTGCGTCCGTCCAAGCGTCGCCGCGTCTAAACCCGCGGCTTAGCGTTATGGCGGGCGGCGGACGCGCCGCCCGTTTACCCGTCTTCATCGGCCGCAACGTCCTGTCGGGTCCAGGATGATAAGCGTTTCGGCCACATCCCCAGGGGAATTACATGACTGTCAACATGAAGAACTGGCAGGAATTGAAGAAGCCCACCGCGCTTGAGATCAAGCTGGCCAGCGACGGCAAGCGCAAGGCGACCTTCGTCGCCGAGCCGCTGGAACGCGGGTTCGGCCTGACGCTGGGCAATGCGTTGCGGCGTGTTCTTCTTTCCTCGCTTCAGGGCGCGGCGGTCACCTCGATCAAGATCGAGAACGTCCTGCATGAATTCTCGTCGCTCGCCGGCGTACGTGAAGATGTGACGGACATCGTCCTCAACATCAAGCAGGTCGCACTCCGCATGGAAGGCGAAGGCCCCAAGCGGCTTCAGCTGTCGGCCACCGGTCCGGCTGTGGTCAAGGCAGGCGACATCAGCGTCGTCGGCGATATCGAGGTGATGAACCCCGATCTGATCATCTGCCATCTGGATCAGGGCGCGACCCTGAACATGGAACTGACCGCCGACATCGGCAAGGGCTATGTCCCCGCCGTCGCCAACCGTCCTGCGGACGCCCCGATCGGCCTCATTCCGATCGATGCGCTCTACTCGCCGGTGCGCCAGGTCGCCTACAAGGTGGACAACACCCGCGTCGGCCAGGAACTGGACTATGACAAGCTGTCACTGACGCTGGAAACCGACGGCACCGTCACGCCGGAAGATGCGATCGCGTATGCGGCGCGCATTCTTCAGGACCAGCTTCAGCTGTTCGTTCACTTCGAAGACGCGCTGCCGACCGCAGCCCCGTCGCAGGGCGGTCACGCCGTCGCGTCGGCTTCGGAAGGCGAAAGCGACGCCAACCAGATCAACCGTTACCTTCTCAAGAAGGTGGACGAACTGGAACTGTCGGTCCGCTCGGCCAACTGCCTCAAGAACGACAACATCATCTACATCGGCGATCTGGTCCAGAAGACCGAAGCCGAGATGCTGCGCACCCCGAATTTCGGCCGCAAGTCGCTGAACGAAATCAAGGAAGTGCTGTCGTCCATGGGCCTGCGTCTGGGCATGGACATCCCCGGCTGGCCGCCGGAGAATATCGAAGAAATGGCCAAGAAGCTCGAACAAGAGCTTCTGGGCTAAAGAAGTTCGGGTCGGGGCGCAGCTTCGACCCGGTTTCTTATGGGGTTTTGGGCGGCGCCCCGTATTCGCCGCCTGGTCTGGGATACCTCGCACGGTCCCTTAACGAACGAAGGAATACAATATGCGTCATAAAATGGGTCAGAAGAAGCTGCAGCGCAGCACCGGCCATCGTAACGCCCTGCTGCGTAACCTCGCCGCTTCGCTCATCAAGCACGAGCAGATCAAGACCGGCGCCGTCAAGGCGAAGGCGCTGCGTCCCTACGTCGAAAAGCTCATCACCCTCGCCAAGAAGGGTGGCCTGTCCAACCGTCGTCTGGCCGACGCTCGCCTGAAGGACGACGCGCAGCTCATCAAGCTGTTCGACATCCTGGCCGAGCGCTACAAGGATCGCGAAGGCGGCTATACCCGCGTCATCAAGGCCGGTTTCCGCGCCTCTGACGCTGCGCCGATGGCGATCATCGAGCTGGTCGACCGCGACGTCGACGCCAAGGGTCAGGATTCGGGTCCGGTGTTCACCGCCGACGAAGACGAGTTCGAAGCGGCCTGATCGCTTCTTTCTGATCGCCGGTCCGGCTGAAACGGACTGGATGCTTTACGGACAGGCCGTGGCTCATTAGGAGCCACGGCCTGTTCCATTTGGAAAAGAGATACGAGAGGATGCGCGCCATCGGTCGCCTTGCGCTGCTGCCCTGTTTGTGGCTGGCGGCTGGTCCGGCATTTGCCGGAACGGCGATGGACGCGCCCAATCCGGCGGCGATCGACGCCGCCATCACCGCTTCGATCACCACCGCGCGGCCGGGACTGCACTATCCCGCCACGAAGCGGCTGGATCTGATCGAGGATCATTTCGGCGTGAAGGTCGCCGACCCCTATCGCTGGCTGGAAAATGACGTGCGCGCCGATCCGGCCGTGCGCGACTGGGTCGACAGCGAAAACGCGCTGACCCGCCGCTATCTGGACGGGTTGCCGGGGCGTGACGCGCTCAAGAGCCGAATGCAGGCACTGTTTGCCCATGGCCGCTACACCGTGCCGCGCAAGGCGGGCGGACGCTATTTCTACGGCTATAACAAGGGATTGCAGAACCAGACCCCGCTCTATGTCCGCGAAGGGCTGACCGGCGTGCAACGGCTGCTGCTCGATCCCAACGACTGGGCGAAGGACGGGGCGACCGCGCTGGCCGAATGGGCGCCCTCCCCCAATGGCCGCTACCTGGCCTATGGCGTGCAGGAAGCGGGCAGCGACTGGCGTACGCTACGGCTGCTCGACGTCGACACAGGCAAGCGGCTGGATGACCGGATCGAATGGGTCAAATTCTCGCAGATCGCCTGGGACGGGCGAGGCGAGGGCTTTTTCTATTCCCGCTTTCCCGCCCCGACAGCCGGCGAGGCATTCCAGTCCGCCAGCGAAGATCAGCAGTTGTTCTACCACCGGGTCGGCACCGATCAGGCGCAGGACCAGTTGATCTACGCCACGCCCGACCGCCCTGCGCTGAGCCATCAGGCACAGGTCACGAGCGACGGGCGCTGGCTGCTCATCAGTTCGTTCACCGGCATCGATCCGCGCCGCGAACTCCATGTCGCGGCGCTGGACGGCGGCCCGGTCACGCCGCGCCTGCTGGTGCGCGGCCCCGCGCACGACTGGCGGCTGATAGGCAGCCGGGACAATAGCCTCTATTTCATCACCGACGACCACGCCCCCCATCTGCGCGTGGTCACGCTGGACGCGACGCGTCCGCGCCGGGGACCAAAGCAGGTCGTGCCCGAACGGGGCGATACGCTGGCGGGCGGATCGCTGGTCGGCAACCGCATGATCCTGGCCTATATCACCCAGGCCGAAACCGTCGCGGAGCTGGTCGAACTGGACGGCAGCAAAGTGACGGACGTGCCGCTGCCCGGCATGGGCACGGCGGCGGGCTTTGGCGGGCGGGATGGCGACCCGGAAACCTTCTTCAGCTTCTCCGGCTTCGTGACGCCTTCCAGCATCTATCGCTTCGACACCACCACTCTCCAGAGCAGCCTGTTCGCGCGGCCCGACCTGCCCTTCAACCCCGATGATTTCGGGATCGAGCAACGCACCTATCCGTCGAAGGATGGAACGCAGATCCCGATCACCATCATCCGCAAGAAGGCGCTGGCCGACCGGGCGATCGCCGCGCCGACCATTCTCTACGGCTATGGCGGCTTCAACATTTCGCTGACACCGGGCTATTCGGCGACGCGACTCGCCTGGCTGGAACAGGGCGGGGTCTATGCCATCGCCAACCTGCGCGGCGGCGGCGAGTTCGGCCGGGCCTGGCATGATGCCGGGCGTGGCCAGAACAAGCAGAATGTGTTCGACGATTTCATCGCGGCCGCCGAATATCTCAAGACCAACGGCTATACGCCACAAAATGGTCTGGCGATCGAAGGGCGCTCCAATGGCGGCCTGCTGGTCGGAGCGGTGGTCAACCAGCGGCCCGACCTGTTCGCAGCGGCGCTCCCCGCCGTCGGGGTGATGGACATGCTGCGGTTCGATCGCTTCACTGCCGGGCGCTATTGGGTGGACGATTATGGATCACCGGGCCGGGCGGCGGATTTCCCGCTGCTCTACGGCTATTCGCCCTATCACAACATATTGGGCGGCAAGGATTATCCAGCGATCCTGGTGACCACTGCCGACACCGACGACCGGGTGGTGCCCGCACATAGCTTCAAATATGCCGCCGCGCTCCAGGCCGCGTCGTTGGGCGACAAGCCCCATTTGCTGCGCGTCGAAACCCGCGCCGGTCATGGCGGCGGCAAGCCGATTGACAAGCTGATCGACGAATATGCCGACAGCTACGCGTTCCTGGCCTATTTCACGGGGCTGAAGATCGGCGCAAAACCGCAATAGCAATGCCCTCGCGCGTCGTTCAGCCGCTGGACAGCCGCCCCCCGCTAGGACAGATTCCTTCGCAGGAGGAATGAAGGCATGGTCAAGGCACGCTGGATGACGGGATCGCTGGTCGGTCTGGCCCTGATTCTGGGCAGCGTCGGCACGGCGCAGGCGCGACCCCGTTATGACAGGGGCGGCTACGGCGGCGGCTGGGGTCATCATCATCGCGACCGGGGTAACGGGTTCGGCTTTGGCGATGCGGTCGGCGTTGCGGCGCTGGTCGGCGCGGTGGCCATCGTCGCTTCCTCTTTGTCGAAGGATAAGCAGGCGCGGAGCGCCGATCGCGACTATGCCGACAATGACACCGGCTATCGCGACGCCCCGCCCCCGGCCAGCGGCACCGACTATGGCGCGGACGTGCGCGGCACCACCACCCCGCCGCGCGATGATGATTTTTCCGATGTCGCGGCAGTCAGCAGCGATCAGGAGCGCATGGCCGACGCCTGCGCGGTCGCGGCGCGCGACCGGGCGGAGGAACAGGGCGGCTATGCCGAAGTCCGTCGCATGGACGAACCGCGCGCAGCCAATGGCGGCTATAATATCGACGGCGAAGTCGAGTCCCGCGCCAGCTATCGCGCGACGAGCGGCACCACCCACCGCTTCACCTGTTCGATGCAGGACGGCCGGGTCGCCCAGGTCTATCTGAGCCGGGACGTTGCTCTGCGATAAGCGGCCGCTGACAACCCCATCGCGCTTGGCATGGCGCGCCCGGCCCTCTACGCCAGCCGCCATGCCCACCGGCTCCATCCTTCCCCGGCGCAATGCCGCGATCGCTTTCATATTGGTGACGGCATGGCTCGACGTCATGTCGATGGGCATCATCATCCCGGTGTTGCCGCAATTGATCGAGCAATTGTCCGGCTCCACCAGCGCGGCGGGGCTGTGGAACGGCCTGTTTATCGCCTTGTGGGCGGGGATGCAGTTTCTCTGCTCGCCGGTGATCGGCTCCCTATCCGACCGGTTCGGGCGACGGCCGGTCATTCTCGTATCGGTCTGCGGGCTGGCGCTCGACTATGTGCTGATGGCGCTCGCGCCCAACCTGTGGTGGCTGGCGCTGGGGCGCATATTGGCCGGAATCACCTCGTCCAGCTTCACATCGGTATTCGCCTATATGGCCGACATCACGCCGCCCGAAGGCCGCGCCAAGGGCTATGGCCTGATCGGTGCGGCGTTCAGTGGCGGGTTCGTCGCCGGGCCGCTGATCGGCGGGGTACTGGGCGAAATTTCGCTGCGCGCGCCCTTCTGGGCGGCGGCGGGATTATCGGGGCTGGCCTTCCTCTATGGCCTGGTCGTGCTGCCCGAATCGCTGCCGCGGGAAAAACGCATGGCGTTCAGCTGGGGCCGCGCCAACCCGTTCGGCGCGCTCAGGCTGTTGCGGTCGCACCCGGAACTGTCGAGCCTGTCGGTCGTCAATTTCCTGCTCTATTTCGCCCATCACCTCTTCTCCGCCGTGTTCGTCCTGTATGCGGGCGACCGCTATGGCTGGGGCGCGTGGCAGGTGGGCAGCCTGCTGGCGCTGGTGGGTCTGCTCGACATGGGAGTGCAGGGGCTGCTGGTCGGCCCCGTGGTCAAGCGGTTGGGCGACCGGGCGACGATGGTGACGGGCCTGGCCTTTGGCGCGGTCGGCATATTGGCGATGGGCCTTGCGCCGACCGGCTGGCTGTTCGTCGCCGCCATGCTGCCCAATGCGCTATGGGGATTGGCCATGCCGACCATCCAGTCGCTGATGACCCGGCGCGTGTCGGAGAGCGAACAGGGCCAGTTGCAGGGCGCGAACAACAGCGTCGGCGCCATCGCAGGGATCGTGTCGCCGCTGTTCTTCGGCGCCATCTATGCGCTGTCGGTCGGTCCGCGCCCGACCCTACCCTTCATCGGCAGCGCCTTCGTCATGGCGGCACTCGTGCTGGCGGGCGCTGCGCTGCTGGGATGGGCGGCGGGCCGGGATGGTCCC
>JAECRT010000065.1:0-6995 GCA_016000085.1 Sphingomonadaceae bacterium | reverse complement strand
AAGCTGGACAAGGACGCGACGGGGCACTAACCGGGCGCGAATCCCCGTTCACCCGTTTCACAAAGGCGATTCGATGACGCTGCCCCTTCAGGATTCCATTCTCATCGTGGACTTCGGCAGCCAGGTGACACAGCTCATCGCCCGGCGCGTGCGCGAAGCCGGCGTCTATTCCGAAATTGCCCCCTTCAACAGCGCGGCCGAGGCGTTCGCGCGGATGCAGCCCAAGGGCGTCATCCTGTCGGGCGGCCCATCATCGGTCATGTGGGAGGACAGCCCCCGCGCGCCGCAGGCGATCTTCGACGCGGGCGTGCCGGTGCTGGGCATCTGCTACGGCCAGCAGACGATGATGCAGCAGCTGGGCGGTAATGTCGAAGGCGGCGAGAGCGGCGAATTCGGCCGCGCCTTCATCGAAGTGCAAAAGCCATGCGCCCTGTTCGACGGCCTGTGGAACGCCGGCGAAAAGCATCAGGTGTGGATGAGCCATGGCGACAAGGTGACGCAGCTCGCCCCCGGCTTCGAGGTCGTCGCGACCAGCGAAGGCGCGCCCTATGCCGTAACCGCGAACGAAGCCAAGCGCTTCTACGCCACCCAATTCCATCCCGAAGTCGTCCACACGCCCGATGGCGGCAAGCTGCTCGCCAATTTCGTGCGCCATGTCTGTGGCCTTGCCGGTGACTGGACCATGGCCGAGTTTCGCGCCACCAAGATCGCCGAAATCCGCGCGCAGGTCGGTGAAGGCCGGGTCATTTGCGGCCTCTCGGGCGGCGTCGACAGCGCGGTCGCGGCGGTCCTCATCCACGAAGCGATCGGCGACCAGCTGACCTGCGTGTTCGTCGACCATGGCCTGATGCGGCTGGGCGAGGCCGAACAGGTGGTCAGCCTGTTCCGCGAACATTACGGCATCAAGCTGGTGCATGTGAACGCCGAGGAACGCTTCTTGGGCGGCCTTGCGGGCCTGACCGATCCGGAAAAGAAGCGCAAGTTCATCGGCGGCGAATTCATCGCCGTGTTCGAGGAAGAAGCCGCGAAGATCGGCGGCGCCGATTTCCTGGCGCAAGGGACGCTCTATCCCGACGTGATCGAGAGTGTGTCCTTCACCGGCGGGCCGTCGGTGACGATCAAATCACACCACAATGTGGGCGGCCTGCCCGACCGCATGAACATGAAGCTGGTCGAACCCTTGCGCGAACTGTTCAAGGACGAAGTGCGCGTGCTGGGCAAGGAACTAGGCCTGCCCGACATTTTCGTCGGTCGCCACCCCTTCCCCGGACCGGGCCTTGCCATCCGCATCCCCGGCGAAGTGACCAAGGAACGCTGCGACATTCTGCGGAAAGCCGATGCGGTCTATCTGGAAGAAATCCGCAACGCCGGGCTGTATGACGCCATCTGGCAGGCGTTCGCGGTGCTGCTGCCGGTCCGCACCGTGGGCGTGATGGGCGACCATCGCACCTATGACAGCGTCTGCGCGGTGCGCGCCGTCACCTCGACCGACGGCATGACCGCCGACATCTATCCCTTCGACGCCGCCTTCCTCAGCCGCGTCGCGACCCGTATCATCAACGAGGTCAAGGGCATCAACCGGGTGGTCTATGACTATACGTCGAAGCCGCCGGGCACGATCGAATGGGAATAAACCGGATTAAGTGACCGTCCGGGGGACGGTCACGCGGTTTATTCGGCGGCGCAAGCCGCCGTGGGCAGCGCTATCCCCTCAAATCTCATATTCCGGCCGCCATTGCGGGGTGAGATAGGCAGGCGTCCTTTCCTCCAGATCGGGCTGCCGCTGGCGCATCTCGCCATAGAGGCGTTTCACCATGCTGCTCCCCGTCCTCGTGAACAGCGCGGGTACGATCCCATGGATCATGCAGGCCAGGCCCGACCGCACCATCAAGAAACCGAACCGCATCGCCACGCCCATATGCTGGGGATAGCTCTCATCCACCTCGCGCGGATGTTTCAGGAAGAGTTGATCGATCATCACCATGGGCTCACCTCGCGCAAAACCTTGCCTTTCTACCCCATCGAGCGATCCATCGCGACCGATTCTGGCGCATCATCCGCTTGACCCGTTCCCGGCCTTCGGGAACATCCTGTCGGCATGACCAGCCCTCCCTCGCTCGGCCACCCCGTCTATCGGGACATGCCGACCACCATTTTCGAACATATGTCCGCCCGCGCGCGCGAAACGGGGGCGATCAATCTGGGGCAGGGCTTTCCCGATGCGCCGGGGCCGACCGACCTGCTCAACATGGCCGCCGATGCGCTGCTGACCCGGTCCAGCCAATATCCACCGATGGCAGGCGTGCCCGAACTGCGCGCGGCGGTGGCGGATCATTATGCCCGGCATCAGGGGCTGTCCCTGACCCCGGCCGAAGTGATCATCACCTCCGGCGCGACCGAGGCGATCGCCGCCAGCCTGCTGGCGCTGGTGCAACCCGGCGACGAAGTGCTGGTGCTCGCCCCGCTCTATGATGCCTATCTGCCGCTGATCGCGCGCGCAGGGGGTGTGGCCCGCATCGTGCGCCTGACGCCGCCGCACTGGCGGATCACGCGCGCCGCTCTTGAACAGGCGGCCGGGCCGCGCACCCGTTTCCTGCTGATGAACAATCCGGTCAACCCGTCCGGCATCGTCCTGCGCGAGGAAGAACTGGCGCAACTCGCCCTGTTCTGCGTCGATCGCGACCTGATCGCCATTTGCGACGAGGTATGGGAGCATCTGACCTATGACGGCGTGCGGCATCATGCCCTGATGGCGCTGCCCGGCATGCGCGAACGCACCGTCAAGATCGGGTCCGCAGGCAAGATCTTCTCGCTCACCGGCTGGAAAGTCGGCTGGATGTGCGCCACGCCGTCGCTCGCCACGCTGCTGGGCCGCGCGCACCAGTTCTTGACCTTCACGACCCCGCCCAACCTGCAATGGGCGGTGGCGCAGGGGCTGGCCAAGCCGGAAAACTGGTTCGACACGCAGCGCGCCGGCTATCAGGCGTCGCGCGACCGTCTGGTCACCGGCATGGAAGCGGCGGGCTTCGTGGTTCTGCCATCGCAGGCGACATGGTTCATCTGCATCGACCTGGCCGCGTCCGGCATTGCCATGACCGATACCGATTTCTGCGCCCGCATCGTCGATGAAGCAGGCGTGGCGGCTATTCCGATCTCGGCCTTTTATCCCGATGCGTCGGTCACCCATCTGGTCCGGCTGTGCTTTTCGAAGGCCGATGCGGTGCTCGACGAAGCGATCGAGCGATTGGCCCGCTTTCGGGCGGAGGCGGTTGCGGCCAGCGGCGAAGCCCGCTAGGTTCCCCTTTCGTTCCATAAGGGGTTTTCATGGACAGCCTGCCTATTCTCGTTGCGCTCGCCCTCTTGGTCGGCCTCGCCGTTGGCTGGCTACTGCGGGGCAAGGCGCTCGCGCCGCTTGCGGGGGAAAAGGCTGACCTCGCCGCCAGGCTGGAAACGGCCAGCGCCCAACGCAACGGCGCGATTCACGAACTGGCGGTCGCACAGGAACGGGTGACGCAGGCCGCGGCTTTCGCAGCGCGCCTCGAAGCGACGCAGGCCGGCCTGACGCAGCGACTGGACGCAGTGCAGGCAGAGCGCGAGGTCGCGTTGCGCGAACTTGCGTCGTTGCACTCGGACACGCAGGCCCGCGCCGAAGCGTTCGAAGCACAGATCGTCGCGCTCAAGGACGCCAAGGAGCAGCTGTCCGCCCAGTTCAGCGAAATTGGCGGCAAGCTGCTGGGCGAGGCGCAGAAGACCTTCCTCGACCGCGCCGACCAGCGTTTTGCGCAAGCCAATGAAAAGAGCGAGGCGCAGCTCAAGACGCTCCTGACCCCAGTGGAAACTACGCTGAAACGCTATGAGGAAGGGTTGCAGCGGGTCGAGAAGGATCGCGTGGGCAGCTATGCCGAACTGCGCGAAGCGGTGCAGCAGGTGCATCTGGGTCAGGGTCAGGTACGCGAGGAAACCGCCAAGCTGGTCAACGCCCTGCGCGCCGCCCCCAAGACGCGCGGCCGCTGGGGTGAGCAGCAGTTCAAGAATCTGATCGAGACGGCGGGCCTGTCGGCCTTCGTCGATTTCCGCGAGGAAGTGTCGGTGACGGTCGAAGCCAATGGCGCTGAAGCGCGACTACGCCCGGATTTCATCATCCGCCTGCCCGGCGACCAGCAACTGGTGGTCGACGTCAAATGCTCGCTCGTCGCCTATCTCAATGCCGTGGATCAGGTCGATCCGGCGATCCGCGACACACATATGGCCGACCACGCCCGCGCCATGCGCACCCATGCCGACGCGTTGGGACGCAAGGCCTATTGGGAACAGTTCGACAAGGCGCCCGACTTCGTCATCATGTATGTGCCGGGCGACAATTTCGTCACGGCCGCGCTGGAAGCCGACATGGAATTGTGGGAACGCGCCGCCAAGAACCGGGTCATCATCTGCGGTCCCGCCACTTTCCTGCCCCTCGCTCGCACGCTGGCGGGCCAGTGGCGGCAGGCAGGATTGCAGGATCAAGCGCGCGAGGTCGGCCAGTTGGGCAAGGAATTGTACGAACGCCTGGCCGTCGCCGCGAGCCATCTCAAGCGATTGGGATCGGGCCTGACCAGCGCCGTCGACAATTACAACAAGTTCGTGGGCAGCTTCGATCGCAGCGTATTGCCATCCGCCCGCCGGTTCCGCGATCTCAATATCGAGACGGGCGGCAAAGAGATCGACGCGGTCGAGCAACTCGACCTGGTGACGCGCGAAAGCCAGACGGAAGAAGCGCGCGCCTTGCCGGACGCTCGCATGGCTGACGCCGCCGAGTGACGCGGGGCAGAACTCCTTACGCCTGCAATGCTTAGCCCGCGCCGCCGATCAGCGGCGCGTGGCGATCGATCAGGACCGCGCTGGCCTCGTTCAGGCCGATCAGTTCGACCGCCATGCCGTGCCGGCGCATCTTCGTCACCACATCCTCCAGCGCGCCAACGGCGGTGATGTCCCACAGATGCGCGGCGCTCAGGTCGATGCGCGCCTGCCGCGCCGTATCGCGCAGGTCGAAGCGATCGGCGAACATATCGGCGCTGGCGAAGAATATCTGGCCGCTGACGGTATAGATGCGCGTGTCGCTCACCGGATCATGGTCGATCTGTACGTTCATCAGGCGCGTGACCTTGAAGGCGAAGAACACGCCGCTCAACAGCACGCCCACGATGACCCCGGCGGACAGGTCATGGGTCGCCACCGTCACGGCGACGGTCGCCAGCATCACCACGCCCGACACCTTGGGATGCCGCGCCAGATCGCGCAGCGACCCCCAGGAAAAGGTGCTGACCGACACCATGATCATGATCGCGACCAGCGCGGCGACCGGCACCTGCGCCACCCATGGCCGCAGCGGCACCATCACGATCAGCAGGAACAAGCCCGCCACCAGCGTCGAAAGCCGCCCCCGCCCGCCATAGCGGATATTGCCCACCGTCTGACCGATCATCCCGCATCCCGCGATCCCACCGAACATCCCTGCCGCGACATTGGCAAGGCCAAGGCCGGTACATTCGCGCGCCTTGTTGCTGGTGGTTTCGGTCAGGTCGTCCACGACGCTGGCCGTCATCATCGATTCCAGCAGCCCGACCGCCGCCATCGCCAGCGCATAGGGGGCGATGATTCGCAGCGTGTCCCACGCGACCGGCAGGCTGGGGATGGTCAGCACCGGCAGCGATGCGGGCAACCGGCCCAAATCGGCGACGGTGTGGATGGGCATGGGAACGACGACGCTGATCCCCGTCAGCACGAGGATGCAGATGAGCGGCGAGGGGATCGCGCTCGATATCCGGGGGAGCAGGTAGATGATCGCCAGCCCGCCCGCGATCATCGCATAAGTGTGCCATGTCACGCCCAGCATCTGCGGCACCTGTGCGGCGAAGATCAGGATGGCCAGCGCATTGACGAAGCCGGTGCGGACCGATCGCGACACGAAACGCATGAGAATGTCGAGCTTCGCCAGCCCGAACCCGATCTGCAACAGCCCCGCCAGCAAAGTGGCGCCCAGCAGATAGGATAGACCATGGCTGTGCACCAGCGCGGCCGCGACCAGCGCGACCGATCCGGCCGCGCCCGATATCATCGCCGGGCGCCCCCCTGCGAACGCGATGACGATGCCGATGACGAAGGAAGCGAACAGGCCCACCTGCGGATCGACCCCCGCGACGAAGGAAAAGGCGATGACTTCCGGGATCAGCGCGAAGGTGCCGACCATGCCGGCCAATATATCGCGGCGTACGCCACCGGGTCCGTCGAACCATTCCGCCCGATAGCGAGAGAGGGATGCGTTGGTCATGTCGGATAATGTCCGCAGATGTCGCAGGGCGCCGCGCGATGGTGCGGCGCAGGATGGGCCATGCGATATGCGTTGTCCGGCGGATCGGCGGCCGGAATAGCCACCCGGAATTGCACCGGGTCCAGGCGAATGCGCACGACCTAGCGAATCGGGTAACAGCGCGCAATATCCCGCGCGACAAGCATCGATCCCGCGCGCGCCCATTGTCGCCCCCCGCGCCAACTGGCATGGCGGTGGTCATGACAAAGATCGGCCTGCTGGGCGGCTCCTTCAATCCCGCGCATGGCGGACATCGCGCGATTTCGCTATTCGCGGCCCAGGCGTTGGGGCTGGATGAGGTGTGGTGGCTGGTGTCGCCGGGCAATCCGCTCAAACCGGCCAAGGGGATGGCGCCATTGCCCGCACGGCTCGCCCATGCGCAGAAAATCGCCCGGCGTGGGCCGATTCGCGCCACCGCCATCGAACGCGATCTGGGCACCCGCTACACCGTCGATACGCTGCGCGCGCTGACCCGTCGCTATCCGCGCAACCGCTTCATCTGGTTGATGGGGGCCGACAATCTGGCGCAACTGAGCCAGTGGAAAGACTGGCGCGGCATCGCGCGACAGATGCCCATTGCCGTTATCGCCCGTCCGGGCTATGATGACGCCGCCCGTGGCTCTACGGCCATGAGCTGGCTGCGGCG
>JAECRT010000008.1:84559-97780 GCA_016000085.1 Sphingomonadaceae bacterium | reverse complement strand
AGCCAAACTTGGATCGAGCCTGAAGATTGTCGCAGCAGATGGCATCATCCGCCGGCCCGGAAAATGCGTAAAAACGAAAGGATGATCAGAGAGCGTGATCTGATCCCTTATGATCGGATTATGCTCTAGCGATACAAAGCGCAGAGCTTATTGCCCGCCGGATCACGCAAATAGGCGAGATAGAGCTTACCGAACGCGCCTTCGCGAATACCCGGAGGATCTTCGCACGTACTGCCGCCAGCGGCCAATCCAGCCGCATGCCATGCGTCGGCCTGTTCCGGTGACGCCATCTTGAAGCCTATGGTGCCGCCATTGGCGTGGCAGGCCGCCTCGCCATCGATAGGCTTGGTCACCATGAACATGGCGCCATCATGCATGTAGATCAGGCGGCCCAAATCATCGACCATCGCGGGCTTGGCCCCGAGCGCCCCGAACAGCGCATCGTAAAAGCCTTTCGACACGCCAAGATCGTTGGCGCCGACCATGATATGGCTAAACATGCCTGATCCTTTTTTATGAATATGCTGTAGGCTACGGTCAGGAGCACAATTTCACATTCAGGCTCGACTGCCGCAAACAGAAACGATCAGGTCGTTCGATCGGCGACGCTTCCCGCTATCGGGAAGATCTATCAGACCATCGTGTTATAAAGGAACCAGCCGACGATCAGCAGGCTCGACACGATGCAAATACGATCACCAAAAATGTCGATACGAGACATCAAAAAACATCCTTCCACATGTGAGCGATCTCCGTCGCTTCCGAGGAAAGATTACAGCAACTTTTACTAAACTGAAACAGCAAAATTGAGATGAAACGCATCAATCAGGCGATGAACCGACGTTCCAGACCCCTTGAATGGGCATTTGCAGATGTTTTGCCCATTCAGTCTTCGCACAAGGGGCGACCGATTCCGCGCGGCCGCCCGTTTCAACGAAAAGAGGGTCCGCGATGCTTCAGAAAGGACCGAGTCGCTTCCTCCGGCCCGCGATAGGCTTCCTGAAACTCCGCGCTCCAATATTTCAGGTCGTCCAGATCGATCCGCACACCTGATGCTGCGCAAATCACGAACTGACCCGGCCGCACGATATCGAAATGCGGTGTGCCATATCGCAACACCGCCAACCCCTGAATGTCGGCCATCAGTCGCCCGTCAGGATACGGTCGACCAATTGCTTCACGGTCGGCACGAAACCGTTGGAGTAGAAGGGGTCCTGCCGGAACTTGTAGGCGCCATGACCCGCGAACAGCAGATTCTGGTCCAGATCGCCGCCATGCACCGCTTCCTGCAATGCCTTCTGGATGCAGAAGCTGCGCGGATCGGCCAGACGCCCGGTCGAATTGGTTTCGCTGTCCATCCAGCTTGAGAAGGAACATTGGCTCAGGCAGCCCATGCAGTCCGTCTGGTCCTTGCGGATGACCGACTTTTCTTCTTCGCCGACGAACACCAGCGTATTGTCGGGCGTCTTGAGCGCCGAGGTGAAGCCCTGTCCCACCCATTCGCGCGCGCGCATCAGGTCGCCCAGCGTCACCCAGAAATTCTTCCCCTTCACGCCCACGTCGAGCTGATGGGTATGGTCGCCCGCCTGTTCGGTGCTGAACGGCACTTGCCGCTCGGACCGCGCCTCAAGCTGGCGCAGGAAAGGGTTGCGCACCGCCGAACTGTAGAAGCCCGTGGGCGAGAAACGATGAAGCAGCACGTCGCCCGGCTCCAGCTGTGTCAGCCGGTTCTTCCATTCCTGCGGGATGGGGCTTTCCTGCGTCAGCAAAGGACGGGTGCCGAACTGGAACATGATCGCGCCCAGTTCGGGATTATCGATCCAGTCGTTCCAGTCCTTCAGCGCCCAGACGCCGCCTGCCATCACGATCGGCACATCGTCGGAAATGCCGCCCTCGCGCATCGTCGCGCGCAGGTCGCGCACGCGGGGATACGGGTCCTGCGGCACGCGCGGATCTTCGGCATTGGACAGGCCGTTATGACCGCCAGCCAGCCAGGGATCTTCATAGACCACCGCCGCCAGCCATTCCGACGCCTTGGAATAGGCGCGCTTCCACAGCGCGCGGAAGGCGCGACCGGAACTGACGATGGGCAGATAGCTGACATTATAGGATGCAGCGATCTCGGACAGCTTGTAGGGCATGCCCGCGCCACAGGTGACGCCTGCCACCATGCCCTTGGTCTTTTCCAACACACCATGGAGGATACGCTGTGCGCCACCCATTTCCCACAATACGTTGATGTTGATCGCGCCCTTGCCGCCGGCAATCTCGAACGCGCGCTTCACCTGCTCGACCGCGCCGTCGATGGCATAGGCCACCAATTCTTCGTGGCGATCGCGGCGGGTGCGGCCGTGATAGATTTGGGGAATGATATTGCCCAAGCCGTCATAGCTGTCGGCGTTGACCGCCGACACCGTGCCGATACCGCCGGCCGCCGCCCAGGCGCCCGAACTGGCATGGTTGGAAACGGCAACGCCCTTTCCGCCTTCGACCAGCGGCCAGACTTCACGCCCACCATAGACGATGGGCTTCAGACCCTTGAACAACGAAATCTCCCGCGACACTACCCGGCCCCTGACCGGACAAAGGCCGCTCTATAGCAGCATTTGCAATGGTTGACGAATTTCCGCCGCCCCTAACGTAAAATCATGGGGCTGGCCAGAGCCTCACCATATAATGCGGCATAGGCGTCCACCATGGCGTTTTCGGCATAGTCGCGGGCGGCCAGACGCCGGTTCGCTTCCCCCAGCCGCGCGCGCAAATCCGGGTCGGACGCGAGCATGCCCAGCGCATCGGCAAGCCCTGCGTCATCGGCCACGATATAAGGGCGGTTTTCCGGCGCAACCATGTTGATGACGTCCCCCACATCCATCGAAGCGACCGGCACGCCTGCCGCCATCGCCTCGACCAGCGAGATCGGAAATTGCTCGCTGTCCGACGACAAGGCGAAAATGTCGAACAGGCCGACGAACCGCCAGGGCCGATCCATGAAGCCCGCCATGCAGATGTCGTCCAGGCCATATTGGGCGGCTTCCGCCAGGATCGCGTCGCGCTCCGGCCCTTCCCCCACGACCACCAGTTGCAACCGGTCCTTGTGGGCAGCGACGGCGCGAACCAGCCGCGGGATATTCTTGACCGCGCGCAGCCCCGCCAGCGTACCGACCAACAGCTTGCCGGGCGACCGGCGCAACCCCGGAATGCCATCGGGCGCAGGCGCATCGGCATAGCGGGGAATGTCGATGCCATTGCGGATCAGGTTGATCTTGCCCGCGGGCTGCTTCCACACATTGCGCGCAATCCCTTCCAGCCGCACCGACGGCACGACCAAAGCATGCGCGCGTTGCAGGGCGACGCGGCGAAACAGGTTGCGCTTCGTCTTCAGCCGGACGATCTCGTCCGCGTTGAATCCATCCTCATGATGGATCAGTGGCGGCAAGCCAGCCGACGCCCCCGCCAGACGATGCGCCATGACCGCATCCATCGATCCCCAATTATAAGTCAGGACCAGATCGAACGTCTTGAGGAAGGCAGTGATGACCTTGTAGCGGGCCAGCCCCGGCTTGCCCGCGAATGATGGACCATCGGGGAAAGCGACCTCGACTGTCGGGTCTATCGCCGCGCGCGCCCCCAGCGCATCGGGGTCGGCGCTCATGACGCTGTGCCGCGCCCTGTCCCCCCATATATTCATCAGGCGCACCGTGCGCGCTTCCTTGCCCCCCAGCGTGAAACTGCCATGGACGTGCAGGATATGGGGCCGCTCAGCCATGCAGGACGCGGGCGAGCAGTCGATCGATGGCAGCGACGCTTTCCGGCTCGTCCAGCACCGGCGCATGGCCGACCCCCGGCACGACCGCCAGTTCCGCTGCCGCGCCGATGTCAGTCGCCATCCGCTGCGCCGTCGCTGCACTTAACAGGTCGGAGCGCTCGCCGCGCAGCAGCAGCGTGGGGATACCGCTGAACGCCGCCATCACCGGCCACATATCGACCCCCGCTTCGCTGCCCATGGCGCGGATCGGCTCGGCGATCTTCATGTCGTAATCCAGCACGACGCGCCCGCCGCTGTTCAGGCGATAGAGGCGCTTGGCCATGGCGAGCCACGCTTCCAGATCATAGCCGGGATAAACATCACCATTCGCCTCCGCCAGCGCGCGGGCGGCATGAACCCAGGTCGGGTGCGACTGGCCAACGCCCACATAGGACCGGATGCGCGCCAGCCCGCCTTCGTCCAGCACCGGCCCGACATCGTTCAACACCGCCCCCGCCAGCCATTCGCGATGGGTCGCGGCGATCAACATGGTGATGACCCCGCCCAACGACGTGCCGACCGCAACAAAGCGCGTAATGGCCAGGTCCGCCAGCAAGCGGCTGATATCCTGCAAATAGGTCAGCGGGACATAGGTCATCGCATCCTTGGCATAGGCGCTTTCGGCCCGCCCGCGCATATCCGGGCAAATGAGCCGCCACTGCCCCGCCAGCCGCGCGGCGAGCGGCTCGAAATCGCGGGAATTGCGCGTCAGGCCGGGCATGCACAGCAAAGGCGGACGTCCGTCCTCGCCTCCGGCATAGTCCCGATAATGAAGCCGCAGGCCGTCCGGGGACCACCAATATCCGTCGCTATAGCTGCTCAAGCTTGATCCTTTGGCTGCCTCGCCCCCATATCGCCTTATGAACCAGACGCTGCAAGCTGCCAAATACACCCCCGCGACCGAAATCGACGCGCTGAACCCCGATTTCGCCGATCCGGTCACCGCCGCCGATTTTCCACAGGCAATCCTGCGCTTCCGCAATGATCGCGCGGCGGCGTCGGTGGGCCTGGATCACCTGAGCGATGCGGAATGGATCGCGCATTTCGGGCGCTTCCAGCCGCTCGACGGATCGCTGCCCCGGCCATTGGCGCTGCGCTATCATGGCCATCAGTTCCGCCACTATAACCCCGATATCGGCGACGGACGCGGCTTCCTGTTCGCGCAACTGCGTGACGGCGACGGACGCCTGCTCGATCTTGGCACCAAGGGAACGGGCCAAACCCCCTATAGCCGGTTCGGCGATGGACGACTGACGCTCAAAGGCGGCGTGCGCGAGATATTGGCGACCGAAATGCTGGAGGCGCTGGGCGTCAACACCTCCAAGACCTTCTCCATCATCGAAACCGGCGAAGCGCTGGAGCGCAATGACGAACCCTCCCCCACGCGCGGCGCGGCGATGGTGCGCCTCAGCCATTCGCATATCCGCATCGGCTCCTTCCAGCGTGCGGCCTTTCATGATGACAAACCACTGCTGGAACGGCTGACCGACTATGCCCTCACCCGCCTCTATGACGAAGCGCCGGGCGACAATCCGCCCGCGCAACTGCTGGGCCGGGTGGTCGAGCGCACCGCCGACCTCGCCGCCAGCTACATGGTTGCGGGCTTCGTCCATGGCGTACTCAACAGCGACAATATCAACGTGACCGGCGAAAGTTTCGATTACGGCCCATGGCGCTTCACTCCGCTATGGGATGCGAACTTCACCGCGGCCTATTTCGACCATCAGGGTCTCTACGCCTTCGGCCGACAGGCCGAGGCCATCCATTGGGACGTTGCCCAACTGGCCGTATCCTTGCGCCCGCTGGTGGAGGCCGCACCGTTGATCGCGCAACTGGAGCGTTTTCCCACCCTCTATGGCGAGGCGATGGAGCGGCGCTTCTGCTGGCGACTGGGCGTCACGCCGGGCGATGGCGCGGGCGCCATGATCGAGGCGGCGGTGCGCGCCATGGTGACGACCGGCACCGGTATCGACCGCTTCTTCCACGACTGGCGCGGCGGCACAGCGCGCAATGGCGCGGATTATGGCGACGCCGCCTGGGGTCCGTTTCAGGATGCCGTCCGCGAACTGGCTCCGGTGCCGGACGCGCGGAGCCATGGCTATTGGGCCGATGCGGCGCCCTGCTCCATGCATATCGAGGAAGTCGAGGCAATCTGGGGCGCGATCGACCAGGCGGACGACTGGGCACCCCTCCATGCCAAGGTCGCGGCGATCCGGCGGATGGGCGACGCCTATGGCGCAAGGCCCATGGCACCGATGAATCCCGCCCCCATCCCCTTTCTTCCTTAACCTTTTTCCGCCATATCCCGGCGTTATGGCCGCCACGCTGACATCCCACGAACCCGCGACGGGCGCACTGCTCTGGCAGGGCGAGGCGGGCGACGTGGAGGCCGAGGTCGCCCGCGCGCGCGCCGCATGGCCGCGCTGGGCGGCGCAACCCATCGCCTATCGCATCGAAACGCTGCGCCGCTTCGTCAATGTCGTGCGGCGGCATGAAGATGCGCTGACCGACCTGATCGCGCGCGAAACCGGCAAGCCGCTATGGGACGCCCGCGCCGAAGTGGCCGCCGTGATGGGCAAGGTCGACATATCCGTCGCCGCCTATTCGGATCGCACCGGCCAAAGGCGGCTGGAAGCGGCGCTGGGAGCGCGCCAGTCGGTGCGGCACAAGCCCCACGGCGTGATGGCCGTGCTTGGCCCCTATAATTTCCCCGCGCATCTGCCCAACGGCCATATCATCCCGGCCCTGCTGGCGGGCAATGCGGTCGTGTTCAAGCCATCGGAAAAAACCCCGGCGGTCGGCGAGATGCTGGTGAAGCTGTATCATGAGGCGGGCGTGCCGATCGATGCGATCCGCCTGCTGCTGGGCGGGCCGGACGCGGGCAAGGCACTGGCCGCTCACGCCGATGTCGGCGGCATCCTGTTCACGGGGTCAGCCCAGACCGGCATTGCGATCAACCGCCAGTTCGCGGCGCAACCCAACAAGATTCTGGCGCTGGAGATGGGTGGCAACAACCCCATCGTGGTCTGGGACACGCCGGAAATCAACGCCGCCGCCATACTCGTCATCCAGTCGGCCTTCATGACCAGCGGACAGCGCTGCACGGCCGCCAGCCGCCTGATCGTACGTGACAGCATCGCCGATGCGCTCATCGAGGAAATCAAGAAGCTGGCCGACCGGCTCGTGGTCGACCATCCCCATGCCAACCCCACCCCCTATATGGGTCCGGTGATCGACAATGAGACGGCAGACGGCCTGACCGAAAGCTTCCTCTGGCTGATGAGCAATGGCGGGCGGCCGATCAAGCATATGGTCCGCCCCCAAAAAGGGCTGCCCTTCGTGACGCCCGCGATCATCGACGTGACCGCCATCCCCGATCGCCCCGATGTCGAACTGTTCGGCCCTTTGCTGCAAGTGATCCGCGTGGCGACTTTCGAAGAAGCGATCGCGGAGGCGAACAACAGCCGCTACGGCCTGTCGGCCTCGCTGATCGGCGGATCGCCGGAAGAATATAACCAGTTCTGGGGCAATGTCCGCGCGGGCGTGGTCAACTGGAACCGCCCCACGAACGGCGCGTCCTCGTCCGCGCCCTTTGGCGGCGTCGGCATTTCCGGCAATCACCGGCCCAGCGCCTATTATGCCGCCGATTATTGCGCCTATCCGGTGGTCTCGTCCGAAATCGAAGTCCCGCGCGCCTCGATCGGCGTGGGCCTGAAAGATATCGACACCAGCGCGATGGGCGATTGAGCGGCAGGCCCGCCGAAACTTTTCCTACCCCCGCGCCAATGCATTCTGAATTGAAGTCGGTCCGCACTTTCGCCACATGGCGAACATGGCTGAACATGCACCTGCTACGGTCCATTTGGTGGGCGCGGGTCCGGGCGACCCGGAATTGCTGACGATCAAGGCTGTCCGCCTGATCCGCGATGCGGGCGTTATCGTCCATGACGGGCTTGTTTCCGACGAGATACTGGCGCTGGCGTCTCCGCAAGCCGAACTGATTTCCGTCGCCAAGCAGCGCAGCCGCCATTCCATGCCACAGGAAGCGATCAACGCCCTGCTGGTGGATCTTGCGCTGTCGGGCCAGAGCGTCGTGCGCCTGAAGGGCGGCGATCCGTTCATCTTCGGGCGCGGTGGCGAGGAAGTCGATGCCTGCCGTGCCGCTGGCGTGCCGGTCCAGGTCGTGCCGGGCGTCAGCGCCGCCATCGGCAGCGCCGCACAGGCCCAGATCCCCCTCACCCATCGCGCCGCCTCCAGCGCCGTCAGCTTCGTGGCGGGCCAATGCAAGGGGCTGACCGATCAGGACTGGTCCGGCCTTGCTGGCAAGGGCCGCACGCTCGTCATCTATATGGGCGTGGCGACGGCGACGGATATTGCCGAAAAACTGATCGCGGATGGCGTATCGCCCGCGATTCCGGTCGCGGTGCTGGAAAATGGCACCCGCGCGGACATGCGGACATTGCGCACCCTGCTCGCCGATCTGGGCGACATGGTGCTGCGCGAACGGGTACAAAGCCCGGCGCTGATCCTGGTCGGCGAAGTCGCCGCCCATGCGCTGGCGCAGGACGTATTGCGCGGCTACGAGCCGACGATGCACATAGAAGAACAGGGTATCGGCATAGCCGACCTGAACGGGAAAAGGGTAGAATGAAGATTCTGACGGGGAATGATCTGTCGTCCGGCGACGTGATCTGGTGGGCTGGTGACGGCTGGTCGCGGCAGGTCGGTGACAGCGCCGATGTGGGCGATCGCGGCGATGATCTCGCCCGTGCCGAGGAAGCCGCGCTGCGCGTGGTGGGCGCCTATGTCATCGACGCGACCATCACCGACGATGGCGTGCGCCCCGCTCATATCAAGGACCGCATCCGCGCGCTCGGCCCCACGGTGCGCCCCGACCTGACGCTGAAACCGAACGACGCCGACGCCGGCAACTGGGTGATCTGAACCATGTATCGCTATGACAGCTATGACCAGTCCATCGTCGACGCCCGCGTCGAGGAATTTCGTGACCAGACCCAGCGCCGCCTGTCCGGCGCGCTGACCGAGGATCAGTTCAAGCCGCTGCGGCTGATGAACGGCCTTTATTTGCAACTGCACGCCTATATGCTGCGGGTCGCCATCCCCTATGGCACGCTCAGCGGCAAGCAGATGCGCAAGCTGGGCGAGATCGCGGCGAAATATGACAGGGGCTATGGCCACTTCACGACGCGCCAGAACCTGCAATATAACTGGATCAAGCTGGCCGACGCGCCCGACATTCTCGCCGAACTGGCGACGGTGGAGATGCACGCCATCCAGACCAGCGGCAATTGCATCCGCAATATCAGCTCCGACCAATATGCCGGTGTGTCGGCTGACGAGATTGCCGATCCCCGCCCCTGGGCCGAACTGCTGCGCCAATGGTCCAGCTTCCACCCGGAATTCACCTATCTGCCGCGCAAGTTCAAGATTTGCGTGATCGCCAGCGACGATGATCGCGCGGCCATGCGGCTGCACGACATTGGCCTCAAGCTGGTGTCCAAGGACGGTGTTATCGGCGCGGAAGTCTATGCCGGTGGCGGCATGGGCCGCACGCCGATGGTCGCGCCGCTGATCCGCGATTTCGTGCCAGAGGAGGAGATCATCTCCTATCTGGAAGCCTGCCTGCGCGTCTATAATCGCTACGGTCGCCGCGATAACAAGTACAAGGCCCGGATCAAGATCCTGGTCCATGAGATCGGCGTCGAGGAATATAAGCGGCAGGTCGAGGAAGAATATGCGCATATGCGCACGTTGGGCCTCAACCCGCCGGTCGAGGAACTGGACCGCATCCGCGCCTTCTTCGCCCCACCCGCCTATGAAACGGACCTCTCCGACGCGATCGATCGCGCCGACCCTGCCTTCGCCCTGTGGGTCGATCGGCAAGTCGTCGCGCACAAGGCACCCGGCTATGCCATCGTCAATATCAGTCTGAAGCCGCTCGATGGCATCCCCGGCGACGCGTCGGCGGAACAGATCGCGCGCATCGCCGACCTCGCCGAACGCTACAGCCTGGACGAGCTGCGCGTGACCCATGTGCAGAATCTGGTCCTGCCCCATGTGAAGAAGGCGGATCTGCCCGCCATCTGGCAGGCGCTGGAGGAAATCGGCCTCGCGGAAGCGAATCTCGACCTCATCACCGACATCATCGCCTGCCCCGGCCTCGACTATTGCGCGCTCGCCAATGCCCGCTCGATCCCGCTGGCGCAGAAGATCGCGCAGCGTTTCGCCGAGGCAGAACGACAGGCGGAACTGGGCGAGTTGAAGGTCAAGATCAGCGGCTGCATCAATGCCTGCGGCCATCATCATGCCGGCCATATCGGCATCCTGGGCGTCGATCGACGGGGCGTGGAGAATTTCCAGCTGTCGCTTGGTGGTTCGGGCGCGGAAGATGCTTCGCTCGGCCAGATCACCGGCCCCGGTTTCTCCGAGGATGGCGTGGTCGACGCGATCGAAAAGGTCACGGACCTCTATCTGGCCGAACGGGAAAGCGGCGAACGCTTCCTCGACACCTATCGCCGCATTGGCATGAAGCCCTTCAAGGAGGCGATCTATGGTTGAGTTCCTGTCCTTCCGCGATGGCG
Organism: Sphingomonadaceae bacterium; assembly: GCA_016000085.1. Classification (GTDB taxonomy): domain Bacteria; phylum Pseudomonadota; class Alphaproteobacteria; order Sphingomonadales; family Sphingomonadaceae; genus Sphingobium. The sequence continues at coordinate 87,373 of JAECRT010000008.1, read as the reverse complement.
AAGCCACGCAGGAACCGGCCGTCACGGTCGAATCCTTCACCGGTCAGTCCAACGCCACCGCCGTCCGCATCGAACCGGGCGAAGATGCCCGCGAATTGCTGCCGCATCTGACGCGCCTCTCGCTGATCGAGGTGAACTTCCCCGCCTATGGCGACGGGCGCGGCTATTCGGCGGCGCGCATCCTGCGCGAAGCGGGCTATACCGGCGAACTGCGCGCCGTGGGCGATGTGCTGGTCGATCAGATCGTCGCCATGCGCCGTTGCGGCTTTGACAGTTTTCACCCTGCAAAGGCGCTGGACGACGCCGCCGTCGACCGCGCCCTCAATCGCTATGACGACGTCTATCAAAAGGCGATCGATGGCCGCAGCCCGGTTTGGGCCAAGCGGCACCCGGAGAAAATAGATGGCTGAAGCTGCCCGCAAACTGGATGTGATCGACGCCCGCCCCGCCTTTAATCAGGCGGACGCGGACGCGCTCAATGCGCGGTTCGAGGGCATCGAGACGCTGGACATGCTCAAGACCGTTTTTGCCGAGGGGTTGGCGGGCAATGTCGCCGTCGTCTCCTCCTTCGGCACCGAAAGCGCCGTGCTGTTGCATCTGGTGGCGCAGGCCGACACGCGCGTGCCGGTCATCTTCGTCGATACGATGAAGATGTTCGACGAAACACTGACCTATCGCGACACGCTGATGGACGCCTTCGGTTTTACCGACAGCCGCACCATCCGCCCGATCGCGGAAGTCATCGCGGCCAAGGACGAAACCGGCTTGCGCTGGTCCTATGATCCCGACGGCTGCTGCGAAATCCGCAAGGTTGAACCTTTGAAGCGCGCCAAGGATGGCCTCGACGCCTGGATTTCCGGACGCAAGGCATTCCAGTCTGTCACCCGCCAGAACCTGCCCCGGTTCGAAGTGGAAGATGGCCGGCTCAAGCTCAACCCGCTGGGCGACTGGACCAAGGACGATCTGGAAGCCTATTTCGAGGCGCATGATCTGCCCCGTCATCCGCTTGAGAGCCAGGGTTATCTATCGATCGGTTGCGAACCCTGCACGTCCAAGGTGCTGCCGGGCGAAGACCCGCGCGCGGGTCGCTGGCGCGGCTGGGACAAGGTGGAATGCGGCATCCATTCGCCCGTCACGCCGATCCCCGTAATCGACCCCGAAGACCCCGCCAACATGCCGGTATTCTGATCGAATCTTCCCCTCCCGCTTGCGGGAGGGGTCAGGCACCCTACCCCGCCGCCTTCACGATCTCCGCCCACGCCTCTTCGCTGATGACCTCGATCCCCAGCGCGGTGGCCTGTTTCAGCTTGCTGCCCGCGCCCGGCCCAGCGACTACCAGATCCGTCTTGGCGCTGACCGATCCCGCTGCCTTCGCCCCCAGCCGTTCGGCCTGTGCCTTAGCCTCGTCGCGGCTCATCGTTTCCAACTTGCCGGTGAACACCACGATCTTGCCGGTTACCGCGCTGGCAGTCGTCTCCACCACATAATCGGGCGGCGATACTTCGGACAGCAGATCGTCCCACGCCTCCACATTATGCGGCTCGTGGAAGAAATCGGCGATCGCATGGCCCACCGCCGCGCCGACATTTTCCACGCCGATATGGTCGGCAATCGCCTTGTCGCGCTTGGCCTGCGTTTCCCCTTCGGGCGCGGCGTCGCGCAGGGCGATGATCTCCTGCGCCAACGCCCGCACACCCGGCAGGCTCGTATAGCGCTTGAGCAGATCGCGCGCCGTCACCGCGCCAACATGGCGGATGCCCAAACCAAACAACAGCCGCGCCGCATCGGGTGATCGCTTCGCCTCGATCGCGGCGAACAGATTGTCGACCGACTTTTCCTTCCACCCTTCCCGGCCCAACAGGTCGGCGCGGTGGCGTTTCAGCCGAAAGATGTCGGCCGGCTCGGTGATCCACCCCAGATCGAGAAATTCCTGAATCGACTTCTCGCCCAGTCCCTCGATGTCGAGCGCCACGCGGCTGACGAAATGGCGCAGCCGCTCGAACCGCTGCGCCGGGCAGATCAGCCCCCCGGTGCAACGATAATCGACCTCGCCCTCTTCCCGAACCGCCTCGCTATGGCAGATCGGACATTGTGCCAGGAACAGATAGGGCGCACGCACCTCGTCCCTGTCCAGATTTTCCACAACCTGCGGAATGACATCGCCCGCGCGCTGCACCACCACCCGGTCGCCCGGCCGCACGCCCAGTCGCGCAATCTCGTCGGCATTGTGCAGCGTCACGTTGGACACGACCACGCCGCCCACCGTCACCGGGGTCAGCCGCCCAACCGGGGTCAGCTTACCCGTCCGCCCGACCTGAATGTCGATCGCCTCCAGCGTCGTCTGCGCCCGCTCGGCCGGGAATTTATGCGCTATCGCCCAGCGCGGCGCCTTCGCCACAAAGCCCAGCCGCTGCTGCCAGTCGAGCCGGTCGACCTTGTACACCACTCCGTCAATATCGAACGGCATGTCCGCCCGCGCCCGCTCGATTCCGCGATAATGGGCGAGCAGCGCTTCCAGCGTATCGACGCACAGCAGCATCTCCGACACCGGCAGCCCCCAGGCGGCGATCGCCTGCATCACCCCCAGTTGCGTGTCTGCGGGCAGCGCCGAATGTGCGCCCCAGCCATGGGCCAGAAAGCGCAACGGGCGGCTGGCGGTGACGGTCGCGTCCTTCTGGCGCAGCGATCCGGCGGCCGCATTGCGCGGGTTGGCGAATTGCCGCGCCTTGTCCGGCTCCTCCGCTTGCGCCAGCAGCCGGGCGTTGAGCGCGGTAAAATCCGCCTTGGCCATATAGACCTCGCCCCGCACCTCGA
>JAECRT010000008.1:74975-84459 GCA_016000085.1 Sphingomonadaceae bacterium | reverse complement strand
GCGTTGAGCGCGGTAAAATCCGCCTTGGCCATATAGACCTCGCCCCGCACCTCGAACAGATCGGGAATGGCCTCCCCCTTCAGCCGCTGCGGAATGTCGGCGATGGTGCGCACATTGGCGGTCACATCCTCACCCGTCGCGCCATCGCCGCGCGTCGCCGCCAGCACCAGTTCGCCCTTTTCATAGCGCAACGAACAGGACAGACCGTCAATCTTCGGCTCGGCCGTCAATGCAACCGGCGCATCCTCCGCCAATGCCAAAAAGCGCCGCACCCGCGCCACGAACTCGGCAATGTCCTCATCGGCAAACCCATTGTCGAGGCTCATCATCCGCACCGCATGGGGAATTTTCTTCAACGCCGACGTCGATGCGGCCCCGACCTGCGCGTTGGGCGAATCAGCCCGCACCAGATGCGGAAAGGCTGCTTCCAGCACGTTATTCTCGGCGATCAGCGCATCATAGGCCGCGTCCGAAATCTCCGGCGCGTCCTGATCGTGATAGAGCCGGTTATGCTTCGCCACCTCCCGCGCAAGGCGCATCAGGCGGTTGGCGGCATCGGCTTCGGTGAGGGTGGCGGGGTCAATCATCGGACTGTCCTTAACCCCACTCATCGCAAAGTTAAATTCCCGCCACCGGCACCGTTTCGAAATGTTGCGGAAAACCCGCAATGATCGGCCGCGCCTTGGCGATCGCGGCCTGTACGGCGGGCAGCTTTAACGATGCAGCATGGCTTTGGCGGCTGTCCCATATTTCGGTAATCCAGATCGCATCCGCATTGCCCGTGTCGAGCGCCACCACATAGGACAGGCATCCCGGCATCGCGCCCATCGCGTCCTTGAGGTAACCGACCAGCGCGTCCCGCTCGCTCGGCTTGGCCAGCATCTGTCCGATCAGGCCGTAACGCTGTTGCGTCTCCTGCGCGGCGGCAGGCATGGCGCCGATGGCGAGCGTAGCAGCGGCAAGTCCCAGCATATCCCTACGGTTATGAGTCATCGCACCCACTCCTTTCGTCGATCGGCTATACCCGCTCCAGCAACCGCTCCGCCTGTGCCCTGGCCTCTACGGTTATCTCCGCGCCCGACAGCATCCGCGCGATTTCCTCGCGCCGCTCACCCTCGTCCAGCGCATGCACGCCGGTGCGCGTCACCGTGCCGTCACTCGATTTCGCAATCAGCATATGCCCCGCGCCGCGCGCCGCGACCTGCGGGCTGTGGGTGACGACAAGGATCTGATTGGTCTGGGCCAACCGCGCAAGCCGTTCGCCGATGGCGGACGCCACCGCCCCGCCCACGCCCCGGTCGATCTCGTCGAAGATCAGCGTGTCCGCCCCGCCCTGCTCTGCCAGCGCGACCTTGAGCGCCAGGATGAAGCGCGACAATTCGCCCCCCGACGCGATCTTCGTCAGCGGCGCAAAGGGCGCGCCGGGGTTGGTCGAAATCTCGAACTCCACCCGGTCCATACCCTGCGCCGTCCACTGGCTCTCGTCCAGCGGTGCGACCACGGTACGAAAGCGCGCCGCGTCCAGCTTGAGCGGCGCCAGTTCCGCCGCAACCGCCGCGTCCAGCCGCCCGCCCGCCATCTGTCGCTCGCCCGACAGCGCCTGCGCGGCGGCGCGATAGGCTGCCGTCCTCGCCGTCACTTCCGCCTCCAGCGCCGCAATATGCTCTTCGCCGCCCTCGATCGCTGCCAGTCGGCAAGCCATCTCTTCGCACAGCCCCGCCAGATCGTCGGGCTGTACCTGATGCTTGCGGGCCAACCCGCGCAAGTCGAACAGCCGGGTTTCGATCCCATCCAGCCGTTCCGGCTCAAAACTGAGCGCCTCGGCCACTTCGCCCAGCCGATCCTCGGCCTCGCCCGCTTCCACCACCGCGCGGTCCAGTGCCTCCAGCACGAGGGCCAGACGCGGTTCTTCGCCCGCGATCCGGTCGAGCCGCCGCGCCGCCTGCCGCAACTGGGCCAGCCCACCGTCAGACCCGGTCAGGCAATCGCTGACAGCGGACAGGTCATCGGTCAGCCGCGCGCCCTTCTGCATCGTGGCCCGCTCTCCGGCCAGCGTGGCTTCCTCACCCGGTTCAGGCGCGAATTTGCGCAGTTCCTCGACCGCATGGATCAGATAATCCCGGTCCCGCGCAGCATTGTCCACCGTCGCGCGCGCCTCGACCAGCACCGATGTCGCCGCTCGCCATGCGCCATGCGCCGTGGCCACCGCCGCCGCATCGCAGCGGCCATAGGCGTCGAGCAGCAGGCGATGCCCCCGCGCATTGAGCAGCCCGCGATCATCATGCTGCCCGTGGATTTCCACCAGCCCGCCGCCCAGATCGCGCAGCAACGCTGCTGAACAGGGCTGGTCGTTGATGAACGCACGACTGCCGCCATCCGCCTTCACCATGCGGCGGATGATGAGCGGTTCGCCCGGCTCCATGACGATATCATTGTCGGCCAGCAGCCCGCTGGCGCGATGATCGGCGGGCGGCGCGTCGAACGTCGCAATGACGCTTGCCTGCGCTTCGCCATTGCGCACCAGCCCGCTATCCGCCCGCGCACCCAGCGCCAGCCCCAGCGAATCGAGCAAAATCGATTTCCCCGCGCCGGTTTCGCCGGTCAGAACCGAAAGCCCGACGCCAAACTCCAGGTCCAGCGCCTCGATCAGCACGACGTTGCGGATGGAAAGGGCCGTCAGCATGGCGCGCTTCTACCCCTCAATGCACAAAAGGGGAACAAATAAGAATGGGGACGTCAGGCCTTCGATCCATGCTGCTGCATCAGCTTATAGGATCGCGCATACCATTTAGAGCCCGGATAGTTGGCGCCCAGCACGGCCGCCGCCTTCTGCGCTTCGGCCGGGATGCCGAGCGAAAGATAGGATTCAACCAGTCGCTCCAGCGCTTCGGGCGTATGCGTGGTGGTCTGGTAACGGTCGATCACGCTGCGGAAGCGCAACGTCGCGGCCAGCCACTGGCCACGCCGCTGATAAAAGCGCCCGACTTCCATTTCCTTGCCGGCCAGATGGTCGTTGACCAGATCGACCTTGAGCCGCGCATCGGCGGCATAGCGCGTGTCGGGATAGCGGCGGATCAGTTCGCCCAGCGAATCGAGCGCCTGCTGCGTAATCTTCTGATCGCGCGTGACGTCCGCAATCTGCTCATAATAGCATAGTGCGATCAGATAATAGGCGTAGGGCGCGTCCTTGTTGCCGGTATGGATCGACAAGAAACGCTGCGAAGCCGAAATGGATTCGGCATAATCGCTGTTCATATAATAGCTGAACGCCGACATGAGCTGCGCCCGGCGCGCCCATGGCGAATAGGGATGCTGACGCTCCACTTCATCGAACAGGGCAGCGGCCAGCTTGTACTGGCGCCGGTCGAGGCGCGACTTGCCGCTATTATAGAGGGTCGACACGTCACGGGCGACATATTGGGTGTCGGCCTTGTTCTTCGACGTCGCGCAGCCTGTAAGCATGGGAGCGGAGAGCAGGACCAGGGCGGTGGCCGCGCCGACGCGCGTCAGTGTTTTCGTCAACATGCGCCGGGTCATAGCCGAGCAGATCGCCGCCGCCAAGCGCCAGAATGACGGCGCCCTTGGCAGGTCGTTCAACAGGCCGCCCGAGCGGGCAGATCGAGCCGTGCCACCGCGCCGCTCTGCACCCCCGGCGCCAGCGAAAAATGCCCGCCCAACTGGCTCGCCAGCGCATTGGCGATGCGCAGGCCCAGCGAGTTGCCCGCACCAATCTGAAAGTCCGGTGCGACGCCATGACCATCGTCGACCACCCGCAGGTCCAATGCCCCGCCCTGCGCGGCCAACGTCACCACGATCCGCCCTGCCCGATCGGGCAATCCATGTTCGATGGCATTGTTCACCGATTCTGCGACGATCAGCGCCAGCGGCACGGTGATATTGGGATCGAGCGTCAGCCCATCGGGCACGTCGATCGTCAGGGCGACATCCTCCCGCCCGCTCGCCTCCAGCACGTCCGCGGTCAATGTTGTCAGGAAAGCCTGCATATCCTGCCCCTTGCCCGACGGTTCATACAGCGCGCGACTGATCCGCCCGATCAACGCCAGCCGCGCCGATGCGCTATCCAACGCGTGCCGGGCCACCTCATGATCGACATGGCGCCGCTGGAGCGTCAGCATCGCGGCCACCACCTGCAAATTGTTGGACACGCGATGCTGGAGTTCATGGAACAGCAGTTCGCGATTTTCCGCCAGCGCCCGGCTACGCTCCCGTTCCACCGCGACGCTGAAGTTGGCGCGCTGCATGAAGTGGATCAGGATAATATCCACCGCCACGACGGCGCTGTAAAACAGCATCGCCATCACCACGGCAGGGTTGATGGCCAGCAGATGGACCGGCGGGATGAAGAAATACCAGGACATCAGGCCACAAACGATGGCCGCAAAAATGCCCGGCCCCACGCCAAACAGGAAGGACGCCAGAATGACCGCCGGGAAAAAAGTGACGAAGGGATAGCCGCTGGGCAGCAAAGGCGCCGCGGCGAAGCGCAGAAACAGCGCCGCCCCGCAAAAGAGCAGGGTCAGCCCATAGCTATAGACCGGCCGGTCTAGAACGAGCGGCAGGCGTTCGACGAAGCGCGCATTGTTCCGCTGCATGATGACCCCCTCTAAGCATCGTTACAGTATCAGAACTTTGTGGCGCTGCCTTGATTCAAATCAGCCCGCAGGAAGCGCGCCATAAAAAAGGGCGCCCGGATTTGACCGGGCACCCCTTCTTCACGCTTCCAGATGGTTGCGGATCAGTCCTGGGTCAGGAAGTCGGGCAGGCCGCCCGGCGCCGGACCATCGTCATTGCCGCCTTCGCTGCGTTCACGACGCGGACCACGATCACCGCCGTCACGGCGCGGACCACGACCACGATCGCCGCCTTCGCGACGCGGGCCACGGCCTTCGCCGCCGCCGTCACGACGGGGACCACGATCGCCACGGGGTTCGCGCGCTTCGCGAGCAGGACGGGTGTCCTCCAGCTCTTCGCCGGTTTCCTGATCGACGACGCGCATCGACAGGCGAACCTTGCCGCGCGGATCGATTTCGAGAACCTTGACCTTCACTTCCTGGCCTTCCGACACGACGTCGGTCGGCTTTTCGACACGCTCATTCTTCATTTCGGACACGTGGACGAGACCGTCCTTGCCACCCATGAAGTTCACGAACGCACCGAAATCGACGATGTTGACGACCTTGCCGTCATAGACCTTGCCGACTTCCGCTTCCTGCGTGATGCCCAGGATCCACTTGCGGGCCGCTTCGATCTGCGCCGGATCGGACGAGCTGATCTTGATCAGGCCTTCATCGTCGATGTCGACCTTCGCGCCGGTTTCAGCGACGATTTCGCGGATGACCTTGCCGCCGGTGCCGATGACTTCACGGATCTTCGACTTGTCGATCTGCAACGTCTCGATGCGCGGGGCATGCGCCGACAGCTCGGTGCGGGTCGACGACAGCGCCTTGCTCATCTCGCCAAGGATGTGCGCGCGGCCTTCCTTCGCCTGGGTGAGCGCAGCTTCGAAGATTTCGCGCGTGATGCCCGCAATCTTGATGTCCATCTGCATCGTGGTGATGCCCGCTTCGGTGCCTGCGACCTTGAAGTCCATGTCGCCCAGATGATCTTCATCACCCAGAATGTCGGACAGGACGGCAAAATTCTTGCCTTCCAGGATCAGGCCCATGGCGATGCCGGACACGGGGCGCTTCAGCGGCACGCCGGCATCCATCATCGACAGCGAACCGCCGCAGACCGTCGCCATCGAGGACGAACCGTTCGACTCGGTAATGTCGGACAGGACGCGGATCGTGTAGGGGAACTCGTCCTTGCTCGGCAGCACGGGGTGCAGCGCACGCCATGCCAGCTTGCCATGGCCAACTTCACGACGGCCCGGCGCACCGAAGCGACCGACTTCACCGACCGAATAGGGCGGGAAGTTATAGTGCAGCATGAAGTTTTCATAATGCAGGCCGGTCAGGCCGTCGATCATCTGCTCGGCGTCCTTGGTGCCCAGCGTGGTGGTGCAGATCGACTGCGTCTCGCCACGGGTGAACAGGGCCGAACCATGGGTGCGCGGCAGGAAGCCGACCATCGCCTCGATCGGACGGATCTGGGTGGTGGTGCGACCGTCGATGCGCTTGCCGTCCTTGAGGATGGCGCCGCGCACGATTTCCGCTTCCAGCTTCTTGGTCAGCTTGATGCCGGCCATTACGGTCTGGGCGTCCAGGCCGTCGGCCGTGAACGATGCCTTCGCCTTGGCGCGGGCTTCGTTCAGCGCGTTCGAGCGGGCCGACTTGTCGGTCAGCTTGTAGGCGGCGGTGATGTCCTTGCCGATCAGCTTCTTCAGCTTGGTCTTCAGCGCGCCCAGATCGTCGCCCTTGGCGACTTCCCACGGGTCCTTCGCGGCCTTTTCGGCCAGCTGGATGATCGCTTCGACGATCTTCTTCGATGCGTCATGGGCAAACAGCACGGCGCCCAGCATGACTTCTTCCGACAGCTCCTTGGCTTCGGATTCGACCATCATCACTGCGTCGTGCGTGGCGGCGACGACCAGGTCGAGTTCACCGGCCTTGGCTTCGTCCAGCGACGGGTTCAGGATATATTCGCCGTCCTGATAACCCACGCGCGCCGCGCCGATCGGACCCATGAAGGGCACGCCCGACAGCGTCAGCGCAGCCGAAGCGGCGATCATCGCGACAACATCAGGCTCGCTCTCGCCATCGAACGACAGCACTTGGGCGATGACGTTGATTTCGTTGTAGAAGCCTTCGGGGAACAGCGGGCGGATCGGACGGTCGATCAGGCGGGAAACCAGCGTTTCCTTTTCCGTCGCACCGCGTTCACGCTTGAAGAAGCCACCGGGGATACGACCGGCAGCCGAATATTTTTCCTGATAATGGACGGTCAGCGGGAAGAAGTCCTGGCCTTCCTTCACCGACTTGGCGGCGGTCACGGCGCACAGCACCACGGTTTCGCCATAGGTCGCCAGCACGGCGGCATCGGCCTGACGGGCGATCCGGCCGGTTTCGAGGGTCAGCGTCTTGCCGGCCAGCTCAATCGAAACTTTCTTTACATCGAACATAGTTTTTTCCTTCGCCCGCCTGGCCCTATTGCCCGGCGGGGCCTGTCTTGCGGGCTAAACCGGCCCACATCGGTTGCGGGACATCGTCTGGTCCCTTGGTCGGATCGGATCGCCGAATTGCAATCCTCCCGGAATCAGAAACGGCCCCGAATGGGGCCGTCCCTTTTTAGCAGGCTTACTTACGCAGGCCCAGCTTGCCGATGAGGTCCACATAGCGGGGCCCATCCTTCTTCTTGAGATAGTCCAGCAGCGAACGACGCTTGTTGACCATCATCAGCAGGCCACGGCGGCTGTGATTATCCTTGTGGTGACCCTTGAAATGCTCGGTCAGGTTCTGGATACGCTCGGTCAGGATCGAAACCTGAACTTCCGGCGAACCCGTGTCACCCTCGACGCGCGCATATTCCTTGATCAGCGCTTCTTTGCGCTCTGCAGTAATCGTCATCTAATCGTCTTCCCTCGACATCAGGTTAAAACCGCGCACCACCCGGATCTCCCCGTCGTCCACATTCACCAGAGCGACCGGGATAGTCCCGTCCATGGCAAGGTGCAGACCTGTGGCAACGCGCGCCCCGTCCAGTATGCGCCCCTGACGGAGCGCCAATGCCTGATCGGGATCGACTGGCAGAGCCGGGACGTCGTCCAGCCCTGTCGTCAACGGCAGCATACACTGACCGATGGCGCGCTCGTTAGCAGCATCCCGCAATTTGTCCAGTGAAATTGCCATGTCCAGACCGAACGGACCCGCCTTCACCCGCCGCAACATGGTCACATGGCCCACCGTACCCAGCGCTATCGCCATGTCACGGGCGAGCGAACGGATATAGGTGCCCTTGGACACATGGGCGGTCAGCGTGACGGAGGCCAGCCCCTGCCCATCCGCATCATGCCCCGCGACGGTCAGCGCATGGATGCTAACCGCGCGCAGCTTCATCGCCACATCCTGCCCCGCCCGCGCCAGATCATAGGCGCGCTGTCCGTCGATCAGGATTGCGCTATAGGCGGGCGGCGCCTGTTCGATCGGGCCGGTAAAGCGCGGCAGCACCGCTTCGACCTGCGCCAGCGTCGGCCGCACGTCGCTGGTCGCGATCACCGCGCCTTCCAGGTCCAGCGTATCGGTCTGCGCCCCGAACGCGATCGTAAAGTCATAAATCTTGTCGCTGTCGAGCATCCGCCCGGCCAGCTTCGTCGCCTCGCCGATGGCGATCGGCAGCACGCCCGTCGCCAGCGGATCGAGCGTGCCGCCATGGCCGACCTTGCACTTGCCCGCGCCACTCTCGCGCAGCGCGCGCTTGACCGCCGCGACCGCCTGCGTCGAACCAAGGCCGTGGGGTTTGTCGAGGATGATCCAGCCATGCATGGCGGCGGCCCTTATCCCCGCACCGCGTCCCTGTCACGCCATTCGTCGGCCAGGATCGAATAGATCACCGTGTCGCGCACATGCCCTGTCCAGGTGATGCGCTGTTTCCGCAGCACGCCTTCGCGCACAGCGCCCAGCTTCTCCACCGCCTTTTGCGAGCGGCCATTGCGGGCGTCGATGCGAAATTCGATCCGGGTAAAGCCACAGTCCAGCGCCCGCCCGATCAGCAGCGGCTTGATCCGCCCATTCAGCCCCGTGCCCCGCACCGCCGGCGTCATATAGGTGCCGCCCAGTTCCAGCCAATTGTCCGCCGGATGGATATGCAGATAGCCCGACATGCCGACCGGCGCGCCATCGACGAAGATCATGAAGGGGCAACGATCGGCATTGGCGATCGTCGCGTCAAATATCGGGTCGAAATCCGCCCCGGCCCAGCAGCTGGGAAATATCTCCCACACCGGATCATCCGCCGGGCAAATGCCGCGCAGCGCCTCGCGATGCCGTTCCTCCAATTGCTCCAGCCGCAACCCCGGCCCATCGATCGGCGCCAACAGCGCTTCCAGCCGCGTCATCCCCGCATCTGCGCCATGAAATGGCGGCGGCACAGCGCGATATAACGGTCATTGCCGCCAATCTCCGTCTGCTCGCCCAGCCGGATCGCCCGCCCCTGCTCATCCACGCGCAGGTTCATCGTCGCCTTGCGCCCGCATTCGCACACCGTCTTGATCTCGCTCAGCGTGTCAGCCAGCCCCAACAGATGCGCGCTGCCTTCGAACAGGTCGCCGCGAAAATCGGTGCGCAGCCCATAGCAGAGCACCGGCACGCCCAGTTCGTCGCACACCCGCCCCAGCCCCAGCACCTGCGCGCGGGTCAGGAATTGCGCCTCGTCCACCAGTACGCAGGACAAAGGCGTGGCCTCCTGCTGCGCGGCGATGGCAGCGAAAATATCGACCTGCGCATCGAACAGGTGGGCCGCTATCTCCAGCCCGATGCGCGACACGATCCGCCCCTGACCATAGCGATCGTCGACCGCCGCGGTC
>JAECRT010000008.1:60013-74875 GCA_016000085.1 Sphingomonadaceae bacterium | reverse complement strand
GCGGGATAGGCCGCATCGGGCGCCGGATCACTGATGACGGCGGGATGGATCGATGGCGTCCTGGCGACCGCCTGTCCGGCGATCAGCATCAACCCCAGTCCGAAAATCCGGATTCCGCGCATCGACTTGCCCTCTTGCTGCTACGTTCGGCCTAAACGCTGTTACCGGCGTCCGACCGTGCCTGTCGATGCGTTTGACGACCTGTTTTCAGCCTTCTTCCTCATCCGGCTGTTCCAGGTCGCGCGCAATCTTGGGATCGCGCAGCAGCTTGTCGATATGGCTGCCCTCGTCGAAACTCTCATCGGCCAGGAATTTAAGTTTCGTGGCATATTTCAGGGTCATGCGATGCGCCACTTCGCGCTGCAAATAGGCGGTATTGGTCCGCAGCGCTTTCAGCACCGCTTCCTCATCCTTACCCAACAGCGGCTTGATGAAGATCGTGGCGTGGCGCAGGTCGGGCGACATGCGCACTTCCGTCACGCTCACCACGTGGCTGGCCAGCACGTCATCATGCACATCCCCGCGAGAGAGGATTTCGGACAGGATATGGCGCACCTGTTCGCCCACACGCAGCAGGCGAACATTCGAACCTTCATTTTGACTGGACATAATTCATCCTCATGGCTCCGGCCGAAGCCGGAGCCCGAAACCGGAGCATGTCTTTCTTATCACAGCGTGCGGACGCGTTCCTCGACCTCGAACAGTTCGAGCGTATCGCCTGCCTTGATGTCGTTCGTATCCTGCAACACGGCACCGCATTCCATGCCTGCGCGGACTTCGGACACATCGTCCTTGAACCGGCGAAGCGAATGGATGACCGTTTTCGACACGATGACATCCGACCGGGTAAGGCGCGCATTGAGCCCCTTGCGGATGACGCCTTCCAGAACGAGCAGACCGGCTGCCTTGTCCTTCTTGCCCGCCGGGAACACCTGAAGCACCTCGGCACGACCGACGATGGTTTCGATACGCTCCGGCGCGAGCTGACCCGCCATTTCGTTGCGTACTTCTTCGAGCAGGTCGTAGATCACGTCATAATAGCGCAGCGAGATCTTCTCCCGCACGGCCAGCGGACGCGCCTTGGCATTGGGTCGGACGTTGAAGCCGATCAGCGGCGCACGGCTGGCAGCGGCCAGCGTGACATCGCTTTCAGTGATCGCGCCGACACCCGAACTGAGGATACGGACCTTGATCTCATCGGTCGAAATCCGGTTGAGCGCACTGACGATCGCTTCGACCGAACCCTGCACATCGCCGCGAATGACGACCGGATATTCGATCACCTTCGTGCTGAGCGCCGAGAACATGTTTTCGAAGTTGGTCGGCACCGATGCGGTCCGCTTGCGGGTGATCTGTTCCTGACGATAGGCGGCAACTTCACGCGCACGCGCTTCATTTTCCACCACGGTCATCTGATCGCCAGCCATCGGCACGCCCGACAGGCCCAGAACCTCGACCGGGGTCGATGGCCCTGCGGACTTCACCTGCTGGCCCTTGTCATTGACCAGAGCGCGCACCTTGCCGCTTTCAGCGCCGATGACGAACGTGTCACCGACCTTGAGCGTACCCTTGCGCACCAGCACGGTGGCAACGGCGCCACGGCCCTTGTCCAACTGCGCCTCGATCACATTGCCTTCGGCGGCGCGATCGGGGTTGGCGGTCAGTTCCATGACTTCGGCCTGCAACAGGATCTTTTCGATCAGTTCGTCCAGACCCGTCTTCTTCAGCGCGGAAACCTGCACATCCTGCACGTCGCCGCCCATGTCTTCGACCACGATTTCATGTTCGAGCAGGCGTTCACGCACCTTTTGCGGGTTCGCGTCCGGCTTGTCGCACTTGTTGATCGCAACGATCATCGGCACGCCTGCGGCCTTGGTATGGTTGATCGCCTCGATCGTCTGCGGCATCAGCCCATCGTCGGCCGCCACGACCAGAATGACGATGTCGGTCACGTTGGCACCGCGTGCCCGCATTTCCGAGAAAGCCTCATGGCCCGGCGTGTCGAGGAAGGTGATCAGATCGCCGCCCTTGGTCTTCACCTGATAGGCGCCGATATGCTGCGTGATCCCGCCGCTTTCGCCCGCGACCACATCGGTCCCGCGCAAGGCGTCGAGCAGGCTGGTCTTGCCGTGATCGACATGGCCCATGATCGTGACGACGGGCGCACGCGGCAGCAGCGATTCGACCGCATCGGCTTCGCCTTCGATACCGATTTCGACGTCGGCTTCGGAAACGCGCTGAATACGGTGGCCGAATTCTTCAACCAGCAGTTCCGCCATATCCTGATCGATCGACTGGTTGAGCGTGACCGCCTGCCCCATCTTGAACAGCGATTTGACCAGATCCGCGCCCTTTTCGGCCATACGGTTGGCCAGTTCCTGCACGGTGATGCTTTCAGGCACGACAACGTCACGCGACTGCTTCTCGCGCTGACGGGCGCCGCCTGCATAATGGGCACGACGTTCCTTTTCACGGGCGCGCTTGAGCGCAGCAAGGCTGCGGGCGCGGGCGCTGTCGTCATCGGCCAGCGCCTTGGTGACGGTCAGCTTGCCGGCCTGGCGACGATTATCCTCGCCCTTCTTCGCGCGTTCGGGCTTGGTCGGCTCAGGACGCTTGACCGGCGTGACCGGCGTGAAGCGACGTGGCGGCGGCGCACCGGCGGCGGCAGGCCGTGCCTCTTCCTGCGCAGGCTCCGCTTGAACGGGGGCGGCAGCCGCTCCCTGCGGTGCTGCGGCTTGGGGCTGAGGCGCGGCAGGCGCTTCGGCCTTGGCTTCTTCCACCACGACAGCAGGCTCGGCTTCCGTCTTGCCAGCATTTTCCGCGGCCAGGCGATTTTCCTCGGCGCGGCGCTTTTCGTCCTCGATGGCGGCCAGACGCGCGGCGTCTTCACGACGGCGGGCATCCTCCAGCGCGTTCATGCGAGCTTCTTCGGCTTCGCGCAGCAGCTTGACCTGCAATTCCTGACGCGACATCAGGCTCTGCGGCGGCGACTGGCGTGTCGGCGCAGGCTGCGGCGCGCGCTGCTGTGGCGGCGGCGGTGGAGCCGCCGGACGCGGCGCGACGGGCGCAGCAGCCGGAGCGGCGGCGGCGACCGGAACGGGATCAGCCTGCGGCGCGGCAGCAGGCGCACCACCGGCGGTTTCCCCCGGCTTGCCCAGGACGCGGCGCCGCTTCACCTCGACCACGACCGTATTCTTGCGGCCATGGCTGAACTGCTGCTGCACCTGACCGGATTCCACGGTCCGCTTGATGCCCAGAGGCTTGCGGCCCAGAACCGGCTTGTCTTCCTTGCTGTCACTCATACGACTGAACTTAACCCTTCACATCATCATCCGCCGGCATATCAGCCGACGCATCATTCCATGCAACCATGACACCCGGCGCATCGGTGGAGTCCTGCTCCCCCTGCACGGGCGCCTCGGTAGCGCAACCCAGATAGCTTTCCAAGCGGCCCAGGGCCGCACGCAGGCGTGATGCCGCGCGCGAGTCGGTGACCGCGATATGGACGACATTATCTCGCCCCATTGCCATAGATAGGGCGTTCCGGTCCACAGGCAAGACGATGCCCGCAAGATCCGTGCCTTCCGCTTCCTGTCCGACGCGCAGCGCCTGGTCCAGTTTGCGGTTGCCGTCCACCGCCGCATCGGCGGCGTGGAGCAGTAATTTCACCATGCCCTTGCGACAGGCGACGTCGATCTTTTCCGATCCGATCAACAGCATGGACGCTTTCGCCTCCAGCCCCAGTCGACTCATCAGATCCTGCCGCAATCCGGCGTCGATCCGGTCGGCCAGGTCGTCGGGGATCACCAGTTCGCCGCTCTTGAAAGACCGCGCCAGCGCGCCCTTGAGCTTACCCTTGGCGAGCGCCTGTTCCAGTTCGGCCCGGCTGATGCCGATCCACGCCCCCCGACCCGGCGCCTTGGCGCGAATGTCGGGCAACACCTGCCCCTCTGGGCCAACGGCCAGACGGATGAGCGTTTCGGGATCGGCGCGATCGCCGGTTAATATGCATTTGCGTTCGGTCATGAGTGGCCCTCCGCTAAAACGGATGTGCCGAAAACCCTAACGCTATCGAGAGCGCCTAACCTCTCATTGGGGAGTGACCGCAACATTGGCGTCCTCCCTATGAGAGGGGGCCGGGGCGCGATCGGCGATCAATTGACCGCCCGCGCCGTAATTTTCCGTCGACAATTCGGTGATGTTGATCTGCACGGCAGCCGCCGGCTTCCCCAGCCGCTCCACGAGCGACTGGGTGACGTCAGCGACGATCGCGGCTTTCTGCTCGCGAGTCGCCGTGCCGGCCAGACGGATATCAACAAAAGGCATGGTTTGTTTATGCTTCCTCGTCTTCGAACCAGTGGGCGCGCGCGGCCATGATGATCTCATTGCCCTGCTCTTCCGACAGGCCATAAGCGGCCAGCACGCCACCCTTGTCCTCGCTGGCGTTGCTTTCCGACTTGCGGCGACGCTGGTCGACACGCTTCTTCTGCACCAGTTCGTCAGTGGCCAGGTCAGCCAGATCGTCGAGCGTCTTGATGTTCGCCTTGCCCAGCGTGACCAGCATCGCTTCGGTCAGGTGCGGAATGTCGGCCAGCGCATCTTCGACGCCCAGAGCCTGACGCTCCTCGCGCGCCGCGGCTTCGCGGCGATCCAGCGCTTCCTGCGCACGGCTCTGCAATTCGGCGGCCAGATCATCGTCAAAGCCTTCGATCGAGGCCAGTTCGTCGATGCTGACATAGGCGACTTCTTCCAGCTCGCCAAAGCCTTCGGCCACCAGCAGCTGCGACAGCGTCTCGTCGACGTCCAGTTCGTTCTGGAACAGCTCGGAACGCGACACGAATTCCTTCTGGCGCTTCTCGCTGGCGTCGGCCTCGGTCATGATGTCGATCGCCTTGCCGGTCAGCTGGCTGGCGAGGCGGACATTCTGGCCGCGGCGGCCGATGGCGAGCGACAGCTGATCGTCGGGAACGACGACTTCGATCCGCTCTTCTTCCTCGTCGATGACGACGCGGCTGACCTGTGCGGGCTGCAACGCATTGACCACGAAGGTCGCGGTGTCTTCCGACCAGGGGATGATGTCGATCTTTTCGCCCTGCATTTCCTGCACGACGGCCTGCACGCGGCTGCCCTTCATGCCGACGCAGGCGCCGACGGGATCGATGCTCGAATCGCGGCTGATGACGCCGATCTTGGCGCGCGAACCCGGATCACGAGCGGCAGCCATGATGGTGATGACGCCGTCATAGATTTCGGGGACTTCCTGCGCGAACAGCTTCTTCATGAATTCGGGGTGCGCGCGGCTGAGGAAAATCTGCGGCCCGCGATTTTCGCGGCGCACGTTCAGCACGACCGAACGGATGCGATCGCCGACGCGAACGACTTCGCGGGGGATCTGCTGGTCGCGGCGAATGACGCCCTCGGCCCGGCCAAGGTTCACGACCACATGGCCGAACTCGACCGACTTGACGACGCCGGTGATGATCTCACCCACGCGGTCCTTGAATTCTTCATGCTGGCGCTCGCGCTCGGCGTCGCGGACCTTCTGGAAGATGACCTGCTTGGCCGACTGGGCGTCGATACGGCCCAGGTCGATTGCGGGCAGCGGATCGACGATGAAGTCGCCGACGACGGCGCCCTTTTGCAGCTTTTCGCCCTGCTTCAGGTCGACCTGCTTGAAATAATCCTCGACCACGTCGACCACTTCGACGACGCGCCACAAGCGCAGGTCGCCGCTGTCCGGGTCCAGCTTCGCGCGGATGTCATTTTCGGCGCCGTAACGGGCACGGGCGGCACGCTGAATCGCGTCCTCCATCGCCTCGATCACGATCGCCTTGTCGATCATCTTTTCCGACGCCACCGAATTGGCGATGGCGATCAGTTCTGCCCGGTTGGCGGAAATGGCGTTGGCCATGACTTATGAACCCTTATTCTTCGGTTTCAAACTCGTCCGCTCCATCGGAAGAGAGCGGCATGGTAGCAGAAATCAGCGCGTCGGTCAGCACCAGCTTGGCGTTGTCGACAAGAGAAAACGGGATGACGACCTCGCCGGCCTTGGTATCCTTGAACAGGATGCCCTCGCCTTCGACGCCGCCCAGAACGCCTTTGAACGTCTTGCGCCCCTCGACGGCCTCGGTCACGGTGATCCGCGCCTCGAACCCGCCCCATTCGACAAAGTCGTGCAGGCGCGTGAGCGGACGGTCGATGCCGGGCGAACTGACTTCCAGGCGATAGGCATCTTCGATCGGATCGACCTCATCGAACAAATCCGACAGGCGGCGCGACAAGGCCGCGCAATCCTCGATCACCAACTGCTTGGTTTCGGGCCGCTCGGCCATGATCTGCAGCGTGCGCTCGTCGCCCGATCCGAACATCTTGACGCGCACGAGGGCAAAACCCAAAGCCTTCACTTCGGGTTCGATCAGCGCAGTCAATTCGGCGATGTCCGCCATGCAAGCTCCAGAACAAAATGTGCAGCTTCCGCGCCGCAGGCAGGTAGCCTGCGACCCTGACATGTTTGACGATGTAAGGAAGCGAGGTCGATATAGGTGACACGCAGAAAATCTGCAACATTATTCGTGCCCACCCATTCTACGCCCATAACGCCCCGGCCCAGCGCCGTTTCATGGAGACATTATGCGCCATTTGCCGCTCGCCGCCCTGCCCCTTGCCCTCATCGCCTGCTCAGCGGAAAACGCCACCGGCCAGAACACCGCCAAAGCGGAAAAGCCGTTCAAGACATCGGTAATCGCCGATTTCGATTCGCCCTGGGCCATGACCTTCCTGCCCGACGGCCGCGCGCTGGTGACGGAAAAGGCGGGCGAAATGATCCTGTTCGATCCGAAGAACGGCACCAAAATCCCGATTGCTGGCATCCCCAATGTCGACCATGAAGGCCAGGGCGCACTGATGGATGTCGTCCTCTCGCCCACCTTCGCCAAGGACAAGGCGGTGTCTTTCAGCTTCTCGGAAAGCCGGGACGGGCTGAAAGGCGTGGCGCTCGCCAAGGGCGCGTTCAACCAGGCCAGCGACGGCACCACGAAGCTGGACGACGTGCAGGTCATCTTCCGCGCCAGCCCCTATGTCGAAGGCAATGGCCATTATTCAGGCCGCATCGCCTTCTCGCCGGACGGCAAATATCTTTTCTTCACCAATGGCGAGCGCCAGAAATTCGATCCCGCGCAAGATCCCAAGTCCACACTGGGCAAGGTGCTGCGCCTCAACCTGGACGGCACGCCCGCCGCGAACAATCCCCTCGCCGCCAAGGGCTTCAATCCCGCCATCTGGTCCTATGGCCACCGCAACCTGCTCGGCATCGCCTTCGACGCGGACGGCCGCCTGTGGGAGCAGGAAATGGGGCCAAAGGGCGGTGACGAGGTCAACCTCATCAAGCCGGGCCTCAACTATGGCTATCCCAAAGTGTCCAATGGCAGCCATTATGACGGCCGCGACATTCCCGATCATGCCCCCGGTGATGGCTATGAAGCGCCCAAGGTCTGGTGGAACCCGGTCATCTCGCCGGGCGGCCTGCTTTATTATTCGGGCAACCTCTTCCCCGCATGGAAGGGATCGCTGTTCATCGGCGGCCTGTCCAGCCAAAGCCTTGTCCGCGTAAAGCTGGACGGCGAAAAAGCCGAAAAGGCGGACCAGTGGGACATGGGCGCCCGGATCCGCGAAGTCGAGCAAGGCCCGGACGGCGCGCTCTGGCTGCTGGAGGACGGCGCGGATGGATCGCAGGGGCGGCTGCTGAAACTCACGCCCGCCACCTGAACGAAAAACGGGGCCATCCGGCCCCGTTTTCTTATACCAACCGGCTCTGCTTGACCGCCGCTTCGATGAAGCTGGCGAACAGGGGATGCGGGTCGAATGGCTTGGATTTCAGTTCCGGGTGGAACTGCACGCCCACGAACCAAGGATGATCGGGCCGCTCGACGATTTCGGGCAACGTGCCATCAGGCGACATGCCGGAGAACATCAGCCCGCCCTTTTCCAGGGGGTCGCGATAGCCCGCATTCACCTCATAACGATGGCGATGCCGCTCGCTGATCTCATTCGTACCATAGATGCCCGCGACCACGCTATTGCCCGCCAGTTTGGCGGGATAAGCGCCCAGCCGCATCGTGCCGCCCAGATCGGTTTCGGCGGTACGCTGCTGAAGGCCTTCGCTGCTCATCCATTCGGTGATGAGGCCCACGACCGGCTCGGACGTTTCGCCAAATTCGGTGGTCGACGCATGGGTGATGCCCGCTGTATTCCGCGCGCCCTCGATGCAGGCCATCTGCATGCCCAGGCAAATGCCGAAGAACGGCACGCCGCGTTCGCGCGCGAACTTGACGCTGGCGATCTTGCCTTCCGACCCGCGCACGCCAAAGCCGCCGGGAACCAGGATGCCGTGCATCGGCTCCAGCCGGGACGTAATGTCCGCGCCTTCTTCCTCGAACAGTTCGGCGTCCAGCCACTTGATGTTGACCTTCACCCGGTTGGCAAAGCCACCATGGTGCAGCGCTTCATAGAGCGACTTATAGGCATCGAGCAGGCCGACATATTTGCCGACCACGCCAATCGTGACTTCGCCTTCTGGATTTTGCTGCCGGTCCATGATGTCGGTCCAGCGGTCCAGCGAAGGCGGCGTCGTATCCTCCATGCCGAACGCACGCAACACTTCTGCATCCAGACCCTCGGCATGATATTGCTGGGGCACGGCATAGATGCTGCTGGCGTCGAGCGCGGGGATGACCGCTTCGGGCCGCACGTTGCAGAACAAGGCGATCTTGCGCCGCTCGCTTTCGGGCAGCGGCTTTTCACAGCGGCACAGCAGGATGTCGGGCTGGATGCCCAGCGACGTCAGTTCGCGCACGCTATGCTGGGTCGGCTTGGTCTTCAATTCGCCCGCCGCCGCGATGTACGGCACCAACGTCACATGGACGAAGATCGACTGGCCACGATCCAGATCATTATGCAGTTGGCGAATGGCTTCCATGAAGGGCAGCGACTCGATGTCGCCGACCGTGCCGCCAATCTCGCACAGCACGAAATCCAGGTCGTCCGTCTCGGCCAGCGCGAACGCCTTGATCTCGTCGGTGACGTGCGGGATCACCTGCACCGTCGCGCCCAGATAGTCGCCGCGGCGCTCCTTGGTGATGATCGTCTGATAGACGCGGCCCTGCGTCACATTGTCGCTCTGGCGCGCCGACACGCCGGTAAAGCGCTCATAATGACCCAGATCGAGGTCGGTTTCCGCCCCGTCGTCGGTCACATAGACTTCACCATGTTGATAGGGCGACATCGTGCCCGGATCGACGTTGAGATAAGGGTCGAATTTCCGGATTCGCACACGATATCCACGCGCTTGCAGCAATGCTGCAAGGGAAGCGGCCATAAGGCCTTTGCCAAGCGAGGAGACCACGCCGCCGGTGATGAAAATATACCGCGCCATGGGGGAAGAGGCTTAGCCTTTCAGAACAACAAAGGGCAAGCGCGCGAATCCACGCACGCTCAAAAAATTTCGACGATCGAAAAACGGATTAGTTGGCGAGCGGAACCGCGCCATTGGGCGCCGCTGCGTTACCCGCCTGCGCCGCACCGGCCAGCGGATCGGCATTGCCAGTCGCCGGGCCGGTCGCCGGACCGTTCTGCGTGGCGGGCGCCTGCTTGACCAGCGACGTGTCGATGTCGCCGGGCGCATGCCGCACCGACGCGATCACTGCCAACGCCACCGACAAACCCACGAAAATCGTGGCCAGCACAGTGGTCGACCGGGTCAGGAAATCCGCCGCGCCGCGCGCCGACATGAAGCCCGCCGGGCTACCGCCGACACCCAGGCCGCCGCCTTCCGACTTCTGCATCAGAATGACGGTGACCAGCAGAGCGGCGACAATGGCCTGCACGACGAGAAGGAAAGTGAACATGCGACGGGTTTCTGTCCGGGTAATGGATGCGTTGCCGCGCACATAGCGATGAAGGGACGCGGGGGCAACCGTTGCGCGTCCCTTCCTGAATTCAGGCCTTCCTTAATTCAAGCCTCAGCCGCCATCCTGTCGCCAGCCGCTGCAATCACCGGCGCGAATTTCGCCGCCGTCAGGCTCGCGCCGCCGACCAGTCCGCCATCGACATCGTCGATCGCCATCAATTCGGCCGCATTGTCGCCATTCATCGAACCGCCATAGAGGATTCGCATACCCCCCGCTTCCGCCCCGATCCGGCTCGCCAGCGCCGCACGCAGCGCTGCGTGCATCGTCGCGACCGCATCCATCGTGGGAATACGCCCGGTGCCGATCGCCCAGATCGGTTCATAGGCGATCGCCAGCCAGTCCGCCGCCGCGCCTTGCGGCAGCGATGCGATCAACTGCTCCGACACCACGGCTTCGGCATCGCCATCATCCCGCACGTCCAGGCTCTCACCCACGCACAAAATGACCTTCAGTCCCGCGGCCCTCGCCGCCAGCGCCTTGGTCGCGACATCGGCGTTGCTCTCACTTTGATCCTGCCGCCGCTCGCTATGGCCCACGATCGTCCAGGTCGCGCCCGCTTCCGCCAGCATCGCAGCCGACAGGCATCCGGTATGCGCGCCGCTGGCCTGCATATGGCAATCCTGCGCGCCGATGAACGCCGCACCCTTCACCGCATCCGCCGCGGCGATCAGCGTCGCGGGCACGCACAGCCCGACTTCCACGGCGCTATGATCGGCGGCGACGGCGCCGATCGCGGCGACCTCGTCGCGCTGGGCCAGCAGCCCGTTCATCTTCCAGTTGCCGACAACCAGCTTGCACCTGCCCATCCGACGGATTCCCTTATATCGATTGCTGCGCGTCTCCCCGGCATGGCCAGGGACCAGGCCAGCCCGATGAACGGCGCCCGCGCATTTGTCCAGTGCAAGCCTTGCCGCCACGCGCATACCTCCTTAAAGCGGGCCGCCATCACGCCGCTGTTCGGATATTTCCATGCTTTCAGTCTTTCGCCGCTTCATCCGCTCCAAATTCGGCGCGATCTTCGCGATCCTGTTTCTGGGGGTCATCGCGGGCGCCTTCATCCTGGGCGATCTGTCGAGCGGCCGATATGGCACATCAATGGGCGGCGGCGGCACGGCGGCCAAGGCTGGCGGCGAAAAGCTGAGCCAGAATGAGTTGCAGGACCGGGTCCAGCGCGTGTTCGAAAATGCCCGCCGCTCCAACCCCGGCCTTCAGATCGCCCAATTTTTCGCGCAGGGCGGCGGCACTCAGGTCTATGACCAGCTCGTTGCGTCGCTGACGCTCAAGGCCTTTGCCGACGACCAGGGCGTGCATGTCAGCAAGCGGCTGGTCGACGCACAGATCGCACAGATCCCTGCATTTCAGGATGCGGCAGGCAATTTCAGCCAGGATAATTTCCGCCAGCTGCTGATCCGCGAGCGCCTTACCGAACAGTCGCTGCGTGATGATATCAGCCGCGAAATTCTCCAGCGCCAGTTGCTCGGCCCCATCGGCCTTGGCGTCAAACTGTCCGACAGCCTGGTGCTGCCCTATGCCTCGCTGCTGCTCGAAGCACGGCAGGGTACGGTCGCCGCGATCCCGGCGATCGCCTTCCTCGATGACAAGAACCCCACTGACGCGCAGCTGGCGGACTATTACAAGCGCAGCGCCGATCGCTACACCATCCCTGAACAGCGACGCATCCGCTACGCCCTGATCGACGCGGAGCGCTTTGCGCAGGCGTCGCAGCCGTCCGATGCGGAAATCGCCGCCGCCTACAATCAGAACAAGACCGCCTATGCGGCCAAGCAGAATCGCAGCATCGAACAGCTGGTTCTGCCGACCGAAGCGGGGGCCAAGGCCATCGCCGATCAGGTCAAGGGCGGCAAGACGCTCGCCGCCGCCGCGCAGGGCGCTGGGCTTGCCGTCTCCGCCGTGGCGGACCAGAGCCGCGAAGCGCTGACCGCCAGCGCCAGCAAGGCCGTCGCCGACGCCGCCTTCGCCGCGAAGCAGGGCGAACTGGTCGGGCCGGTACGTGGTTCGCTGGGCTGGCTGCTGCTGCGCGTTACCAGTGTCAACGATACCCCTGCCCGCCCGCTGGCCGCGGTGCGTGGTGAAATCGTGACGACCCTGCGCGCGCAAAAGGAAAAGCAGCTTCTGACCGACTTCACCGGCAAGCTGGAGGACCAGATCGCCAATGGCGGAACCTTCGACGAAGTGGTCAAGGATAACGGCCTGAAGCTGGAAACCAGCCCGCTGCTGGTCGCCACCGGCAAGCAGGTCGAGGATCAGGCCTATGTCGCCCCTGACGACATCAAGCCCCTGCTCACCCCCGTCTTCGCAATGAGCGCGGACGACGACGCCCAGCTCATCCCGATCACCCCCGACAAGCGCTATGCGCTGGCCGCGCCAAGCGACATCGTCGCCGCTGCGCCGCCGCCGCTTGCCAAGATCAAGTCGCTTGTGCTGACCCAGTACAAGCTCAATCAGGGCAATGAGAAGGCGAAGAAGCTCGCCGAACAGATCCAGACCAAGGTCGCCAAGGGCATGAAGCTGGCCGACGCGATCGCCGGCGCTGGCATCAAGCTGCCCCCGCCCCAGACGCTGGGCGGTCGCCGCGCCGACATCATGCGCGGCGAACAGCGTCCGCCCGCCGAAGTCGCCATCCTCTTCTCGATGGCGCCAAACACGGTCAAGACCCTGCCGATCGGCCAGGATCGCGGCTATTTCGTGGTTCAGCTGAACGCCATCCAGCGCGGCGACGCCAAGGATCAGCCCGCATTGCTGGCACAGGTTCGCGACCAGTTGGGGCAGGTCGTGGGCGAAGAATATGGCCAGCAGTTCGAACGCGCGGTCGAAAAGGAACTGGGGGTAACCCGTAACGCGGCAGCGATCGCCAATGTGCGCAAGGCGCTGGCCGCCACCAACAGCGGCGACCAGTAAGATGGTACGTGATGGCGTGGCGGGTGATGGCGTGACCGGCGCGCGCGCGGCGCTCGATCGCGGCGAATCCGCGTTGGTATGGCGGCGGCAGATTGCCGACACCGACACGCCGATTTCCGCCGCGCTCAAACTGTTTGAGCCGGACCGCGGCGACTATCTGCTGGAATCGGTCGAGGGCGGCGCCGTCCGTGGCCGCTACAGCCTCATCGGCCTCGCGCCCGACCTCGTGTTCCGCGCGCAGGGCCAGAACGCACAGATCAACCGCGATTGGGCCACCGACCGCGATGCCTTCACGCCGCTGGCGGCGGGTGCCCTCGACGCGCTGCGCGCTCTGGTGGCCGAATGCCGGGCGGAAATGGACCCCGCTTTGCCCGCCGCACTGGCATGTCTGGTCGGTTATTTCGGCTATGAAACGGTCGGCCTCGTCGAAAAGTTGCCCCGTCCCGCGCCCAATCCCATCGACCTGCCCGACATGCTGTTTGTGCGGCCGACCGTGATCCTGATCTTCGATCGCCTCGCCGATCAACTCTATCTCGTCGCCCCGGTGTGGAAGGGCGAGTTTACCGACGCCGATCGCGCAATCGCGCAAGCGTTGGAGCGGATCGACGCTACCGCCGCGCGACTCGCTGCGCCCCTGCCTGCCCTACCCGCTCCTGCGGACGTGGCCGACATTGCCGTGACCCCGGTGCTCGAACCGGGCCGCTACGCCGCGATGGTTAACCGGGCCAAGGATTATATCGTCGCAGGCGATATCTTTCAGGTCGTGCTGGCCCAGCGTTTCACCAGCCCCTTCACCTTGCCGCCGATCGCTCTCTATCGCGCGCTGCGCCGGATCAACCCGTCGCCCTTCCTCTATTATCTCGATCTGCCCGGCTTTGCGCTGATCGGCTCGTCGCCTGAAATTCTCGTCCGCGCGCGCGACGGCGAAGTCACAATCCGGCCGATTGCAGGCACCCGCCCGCGCGGCAAGAATGCGGTCGAGGACGCCGACAACCGGACAAGCCTGCTCGCCGACCCCAAGGAACGCGCCGAACATCTCATGCTGCTCGACCTGGGCCGCAACGATGTCGGCCGCGTCGCCACGGCGGGCAGCGTGACCGTGACCGACAGTTACACCGTCGAATTTTACAGCCACGTCATGCACATCGTGTCCAACGTGGTCGGCCGCCTGTCGCCGGAAAAGGATGCGCTCGACGCCCTGTTCGCAGGCTTCCCCGCCGGCACCGTCTCCGGCGCGCCCAAGGTCCGCGCCTGCGAGATCATTGCCGAACTGGAACCGGAAACGCGCGGCGCTTATGCCGGTGGCGTCGGCTATTTCGGCCCGGATGGTAATATGGACAGCTGCATCGTCCTGCGCACCGCAGTCCTCAAGGACGGGGTCATGCATGTGCAGGCTGGCGCGGGCATCGTCGCCGACTCGGTCCCCGAATATGAGCAACGCGAATGCGAAGCCAAGAGCGGTGCCCTGCTCGCCGCCGCCCGCGAGGCCGTGACGCTCGCCCGCGAAGGCAGCTTCGGTCAATAGATTACCGGCACGCGCGCCAACCCGTCTTGCCCCGTTCCGCCTGATCCAGGTGGAAATGGTCGCGGTGGGCCGCATTATAGTCGGGCGACAGCACGGTCGAAAACAGGTCGCACGCCCCATCCCGCACGGCGCGCAGGAAAACCGCGTCCTTGCCCTCGCCCGGCCAGTCACCCAGCACGCTGATGCGCTGCCCATCGGCCAGCGTGAACCCGGCAATGTCGATCGCGTCGGCCGTGGCATGTTCGCTGAAATCGCCCTGGCTCCGGCCATACATACGACGACAGCTAAAGCTGCCGAAATGGCGGATCGTCCGCACCGGCTGACCGTAGATGCGCTGTGCGGCAGGCTGCACCACTTGCCATTCCCACAGCTTCAACGCCGCCACGACCGGACAGGATGGCGCGACCGACGCGGGCGACAGGGCAATGGCCTGCGCATCGGCCTTCAACC
>JAECRT010000008.1:49930-59913 GCA_016000085.1 Sphingomonadaceae bacterium | reverse complement strand
ACCGCATTGGTTCCGACGTCACCGGATAGCCAAGATGGCCGGGAATGCACAAATGATCTTCCCCGTCGCGCTCCTCGAACCAGGGCCGGACCTTCTCGACCGGATAGGCCATGGCGTCCGCCACCATCTCGGCATGGCTCGCAAATTGCGCCAGCCGTTCCAGATTACGCCGCGTCGGAAAAATGATCAGCCCGTCGCCCGCGTCACAGCGCGCCAGAACCCCGGCCGCGCTGCTCCAGAACAGCTGCACATTCTCGGTCGTGTCGACGGTAGCGCGCTGCCCCTGGGGCGCTCGCGCCAGATAGAAGCGCGTATCATAGACACGCCGCGCCATTTCGAACGGCTTGGGGTGCCAGCGGGCAAAGGGCGTGAGCGCATCCAGCGCCAATGTCAGCCCCAGCGCGTCCAGCATGGCTTCCAACGACCTGCCGTCATGCAATCCATCGCGCAGCCGCAACGCCATCGCCGCGTCCACCGTGTCCGACAGGCCGATGCTCAGCCCGCTTTCCTCGATCGTTTCGCGAATCCCCGCGATCCGCGCCGCCGCCTCATCCTGCGCCAGACCATGGTCGATCCGCGCCGCCAGCGCATGATCGCTCTCGTCCACTCCGCCACCGGGAAAGACCAGCGCGCCCGCCGCAAAGGCCATGGTCGACGCACGTTCCATCATCAATATTTCTGGCAGGCCATCGGATCGATCATGCACGATCACCACCGTCGCGGCGGCGCGACCACCATCATCTTCATCTGTCATGAAACCGCTCTACGCGCGCGGAGCGCTGGCGGTAAAGGCTCTTGGTACGGCCGGTAGGGAGGAAATGGTGGAGCCTAGGGGGATCGAACCCCTGACCTCGTCATTGCGAACGACGCGCTCTCCCAGCTGAGCTAAGGCCCCAAGGGGGCTGGCTATAAGCGAGGCTTTTGCCCCTTGCAACGCCCTTTGACAGAAATTTCCACGGCCCTTCCTGATCTCGATCAATCACCCGGAATCCCGCGACTTCCTCCAAGCGACAGGGCGGTGCGCAGGCGGGACATTACTCCTGCGTAACGCCCGGAACGATGGCCCTTCCCGGCCATTGATGCCGCGACGACGCCGCTCGGACGTCGCCTGACAGGCAGACAAAGGAGAAGGACAATGGGATATCAAAGCGGACGCCGCTATGGTGAGGATCGCTATCCCGCCAACTGGGATCGCGGCCATGATCGCTACGGCGCACAGCGGGACGATCGCGGCTATCGCTATGGCACGCGCGGCCAGTTTGGCGGCCCGGATAATCGCCGGACGCCCGACGGCTATGACCCGGAAGATCGCGGCTTTTTCGACCGTGCGGGCGACGAGGTGCGCAGCTGGTTCGGCGATGAAGAGGCCGAACGCCGCCGCGAATATGACGAATATTATAACCGCCCCTATGGCGACCCGCGCGACCAGTCGAGCCGACTGGGCTACGCCTCGGCCTCGAACAGCGAACGTTATCTGCCCAATCGCGGCTTCACGCCCTATACCGGCGAACGCAGCGGCTATGGCAATGAGGATCATGGCAACCGCATAAGCAGCTTTGGCCCGCAACAGGACTATGGCGCGCACCATGACAGCAATTATCAGGCATGGCGCCAGCAGCGGATCGCGGAACTGGACCGCGACTATAGCGAATATCAGCGCGAACATCGCGACCGCTTCAACAGCGAGTTCGGAACATGGCGCACTCGCCGTGGCGAACAGCGTCAGGCCGCAGCCCAGGTGCGCGAACATATGGAAGTCGTCGGCAGCGACGGCGAACATGTCGGCACGGTCGACAAATTGCGTGGCGACCGCATCATCCTGACCCGCAAGGATGAAGATGCGGGCGGCGTGCATCATTCCGTGCCGTCCAACTGGATCAAATCGGTCGACGCGACCAAGGTCACGTTGGAGATCACCGCCGATCAGGCCCATGCCGCCTGGCGAACGGAACGCGAGCAGAACGCTATCTTCGATCAGGATCGCAGCGCACCGGATACGCAAACCCGCAGCGACAGCGCATCATCCTACGACAAGAGCCGCTTCCGCTAAGCCAACGGCACCCACAACCAGAAGGGAGGCCCGCTCATCCGATCGGGCCTCCTTTTTTCATGCGCCCAGCGCATTGTGGCGCGCTTCGCCGCCTATGCCCAACAGTTCGTCCATCGCCCGCGCCACATTCTCGATCGTATAGGGCTTTTGCACCACCGTCCGGTCGCCATGCGCGTCCGGCAGCTTGGCCTGCTCGCCATAGCCGGTCGCGAACAGGAACGGCACGTTCAGCGCCAACAGCCGATCGGCCACGTCATAACTGTTGCGATCACCCAGATTGATGTCGAGGATCGCCACCGAAGGGCATTGCGCATCGATCGCATCGAGCGCGGCATCGACGCTGGCGGCAGTCGCCACCGTCTCCGCGCCCAGCCGCGTCACGATATCCTCGGCATCGAGCGCGATGATAAGGCTGTCCTCGACCAGCAGCACATGCTTCCCCGCCAACAGGCCCGTGGGCAGCGGTTGCGGATGCCCCACCGCCGATCGGGGATAGCGGATCGCTGGACCGGCAAAGCTGGGCGCATCGCTCACATGGCGCGCAGGGATGCGAAACTCCGCCTCGACCCCCTCGGCCCAATAATCGACCCGCGCCGTCCCGCCCAGGTCATAGGGCACGGACCGGTGAATGATCGTCGTGCCAAACCCCTTGCGGGTCGGCGGCGTAACGGTCGGCCCGCCGCTTTCCTTCCAGGTCAGCAACAGGTCGTTGGTGGCGTTGCGCTCCCAATGGATGGCGACATGTCCCCCAGGCACCGACAGACTGCCATATTTGGTCGAGTTGGTGACCAGTTCATGCACCACCAGCGCCATCGTCGAATAGGCTTGCGGATTGAGCAATACAGGGATGCCTTTCGACACCACCTTGTCATGATCGACGATGAAGGCCGCCGCTTCCGCATCGATCAGCGCCTGCAACGGCGCTGGTCCCCAATGATCGTCGGTAATCTGGTTATGCGCCCGCGCCAGCGCATGGATGCGCCCGTCCACGACCTTCACGAAATCCTTGACCACCCCTTCGGTCGGCTGCGACTGGCGGATCAGCCCCCGGATGACGCCCAATATGTTGCGCACCCGGTGGTTGAGTTCGGCAATCAGCAATTCCTGCCGCGCGCCCGCCTGCTGCCGTTCGGCCGAAGCCTCGTCCGCCAGCCGCAGCACCACCTCGATCAATGTGGCGCGCAGCGTCTCGGCCACGCGCTGTTCCGACGCGGTGAAAGGCTGCGAACGCCCCTGCACCAGTTCCTTCCATTCGGCGAAACTTTCGCGCGGGGTCAGGCGCGGACCGTTGGGCCCATATTCGATCGGCTTGTGCGGATCACCAGCCCAGCGCACCGACCGCACCAGTTCGGACCGGAACAGCACCACATAATCGCGCGGAGAGCGGGATATCGGGATGGCCAGCATCCCGGCGGAAAGCGAGGCAAACGCTTCGGCCCCCGGCAGGATCGACCCGATATGATCGGTCGCGAATACCTTGCCCGCCGCCGTGCTGTTGAGCGCCCGCACGATCCGCCGGAAATCGTCGATCGCGGGCGTCACCCCGGAAAAGGCGTGATTCCCTGCAATCCACACCCCCACGCCGTCGGCGGCAATGGCGTGGGTCAATATGTCGCCCAGCCAGTCCGGGTCTTTCAGCAATGTCTCGTCAGACGCCACCGCGCCCAGCAACTGGTCTGAAATGTCGCGCGCGCGCCGCTCGTAATCGACCGTTTCCTGTCGCTCTCGGCTTTCCAGCCGCATCGCAAACATCTGCGCGAACAATTCGCTGACCGATCGCCGCTCGAACGTGGGGAAGCGCGCCGCATAATGGTGGCACGCGAACAGCCCCCACAATTTCCCCTCGACCATGATCGAAATGGAAAGCGAGGCACCCACGCCCATATTTTTGAGATATTCGATATGGATGGGCGACACCGCGCGCAGCACCGACAGCGACAGGTCGAGCGGATCGCCCTTTTCATCGCGCGCGGGCACGATCGGCACCGGCTGCGCCTCTACATCGCCAATCACGCGCAACAGGTTGCGGGTATATAGCAACCGCGCCTGCGCAGGGATGTCGCTCGCCGGATAGCGCAGCCCCAGAAAGCTGCCGATGCCCGATCGCACCGATTCCGCGACCACTTCGCCCGATCCATCGGCGGCGAAGCGATAAACCATCACCCGGTCGAAACCGATCAGCGCCCGCACCTGCCGCGCGCCTTCGCGAAAGAAGCTGTTTAAGTCGGCGCACTGGTCGAGCCGGGCGATCATCGATCGCACCATGCCGGTCGCATCGCCATTTTCGCCCGATGCTGGCTCCGCCTCGATTACGACCTGATTTCCCGAAAAATGGATCGCAATGTCGAAGGGCGCACTATCGGGAACCAGCTTGCAGTCGAACAGACGCTCTACCGCATCCGGACCACGCAGCATGGCGGCGCGATTGCGCAGGTCATGTACGGCTGACGCAGGGAATAGCTGGCTCAGCGGCAGGCCGATCAATTCGTCGGGCGCACGTCCGATGAAATCACTGCTGTTGGCTGACACCCGCGCGACAATCCAGTCAGCGGTCAACGCAAGCAGAAAGCCCACCGGCTGGATCGCGCCCAATATGTGGATAGGCTCGCGATCGCAATTGCTCAGGTCTACCGTTTCCAACGTTTCAGCCAAATTTATTCCACCTTCAGATATTTCTGCCCGCTCGCCTCGAATAGCATGAAGATTTCCGACGCCGCCTTGATCGAAGTTAGGCGTTTCGCTTCTGTATCGATTCGTTCGTCCAACAAAGCCAGCAAGCGCCGCCACGCTGCCGAATCCCCCCCGCCCAGAAATCGGGTGGGCAGTTCGGTCGCAACGGATCGCTTGAGCAGGGTTCCGCCCAGACGCGACCCCTCCAGAACATAAAGCGCGCCCAGCAGTTCCGCCTCACCTTCCAGTACCGGCGTGCCTGCGCTTTCGGGCGCTTCCAGCCCCAGCTCGGCCAGATCGGCCATCAGGGCCGCGGCACGCTGCCGTTCCGGCCAGTCGGCGACGATCGAACCGATGCCCGCCCGCGTCAGCGCAGCCTCGGCGGGGATATGCGCGCCCGCCTGCGCCTGCAAAAACTGACCATAGGATTGGCGGTCGTCCAGCCGCGCCTTGGAAAAGACCCGGTCGACCCGGTCGTGAAAGGAACCTGTTGCAGCCCTCAAGGCCATGCGCGCGCTATTTTCTGTGTTCATCGGATCGGTCTAAAGCATTTTCAAAGCAGATGGCATCATCTGCTGGCTCGGAAAATGCGGAAAACAAAAATCTGGCGCGGTTCCTGCGATGCAATCGGATCACAGACCGCTCCAGCCGCCCGACACGCAAATATAACTCTATCCCGCGGGATTTTGGCGACGTTACCGAGGCAGCAACAGGCTCGAATCGCCATAGCTGTAAAAACGATAGCCCGACGCGATCGCATGGGCATAGACCGCCTGCATCCGCTCCCGCCCCATCAGCGCACTGACCAGCATGAACAGGGTCGATTTGGGCAAGTGGAAATTGGTCATCAGCCCGTCGATCGCCCTGAACCGATACCCCGGCGTGATGAAGATCCGCGTCTCGTCCGCAAATGGCCGGATGATCCCGTCCTCGCCCGTTGCCGATTCCAACACGCGCAGGCTGGTGGTGCCCACCGCGATCAGCCGCCCGCCCGCAGCCCGCGCCGCGTTCAGCCGATCGGCGGTCGCCGCGTCGATCCGCCCCCATTCGGCGTGCATCTTGTGATCGTCGGTATC
The DNA here is from genome assembly GCA_016000085.1 of Sphingomonadaceae bacterium. Lineage (GTDB taxonomy): Bacteria > Pseudomonadota > Alphaproteobacteria > Sphingomonadales > Sphingomonadaceae > Sphingobium. The sequence continues at coordinate 54,117 of JAECRT010000008.1, read as the reverse complement.
GTCCGCCTTCACCGGCATGAACGTGCCCGCGCCCACATGCAGCGTCAGCGTCTCGGTCGCTACGCCCGCATCGGCCAGCGCCGCCATCAATTCCGGCGTAAAATGCAGCGCGGCGGTCGGTGCGGCAACCGCGCCATCCTCCCGCGCAAACATCGTCTGATAATCGCTGCGGTCCTGCTCGTCGGTCGGGCGCTTGCTCGCGATATAGGGCGGCAAAGGCATCCGCCCCGCCCGTTCCAGCAGTATTTCGACCGGCTCTTCACCCTCGAACGTCAGCGTCACGCCGCCATCGTCGTCGCGCGGCCCGGCAATCGCGGCGACGCCTGCGCCAAAATCGATCCGGTCGCCGTCCCGCACCCGCTTGGCGTTGCGCAGGAACACCTGCCACTGCCGCAACCCCAGCCGTTTGTGCAGCGTCGCGCCAATCCGCGCCTCGCCCCGCACGCCTTCCAGTTGCGCGGGAATGACCTTCGTATCGTTGAACACCAGCACGTCACCGGCGCGCAGCAGGTCCGGCAAATCCCGCACGATACGGTCGCCAAAATCCCCGTCGGCAGGCACCAGCAGCATCCGCGCGGAATCGCGCGGCGACGCCGGACGGAGCGCGATATTCTCCGTCGGCAGGTCGAAATCGAACAGGTCTACACGCATGATGAAACGGCCCGGTGCGGCCCCGTCACTTCGCCTTGGGCGCGGGCTTCTTGGCTACGACAGGCTTCTTGACGGCCACCGGCTTCTTGACGGGGGCCGACGGCAGGATCGACGGCGCGGGTGGCGGCGGCGGCGCGAGCACCGGCGGCTTGCCATCGCTCTCGATCGACGCCTGCAAGATCACCGACGGGTTGGCGGGCGGTTCACCCTGCGCGATCGCGTCGACATATTGCATGCCATCGATCACGCGACCCAGCACCGTATATTTCTTGTCGAGCTGCATACGCGGCAGCAACACGATGAAGAACTGGCTGTTGGCGCTATCCTCGCCCTGCGCGCGCGCCATCGACAGCGTGCCGCGCAGATGCGGCATCGGGTTGAACTCGGCCTTCAGGTCCGGCAGCGTCGAACCGCCGGTGCCGTCGCCCTTGGGGTCACCGCCCTGCGCCATGAAGCCGGGGATGACGCGATGGAATTTCAGGCCATTGTAAAAGCCCTGCCGCGTCAATTCCTTGATCCGTTCGACATGCCCCGGCGCAATGTCGGGGCGCAACTGGATGCGCACCCGCCCGCCGGTTGACAGATCGAGATCCCAGATATTCTGCGGATCGGCCGGCACGGTGGCAGGCGGCAGCTTGGGCGTCAGGTCCGAACCCAGCGACTTGGCGTTATCCTGCGCGCGCACGGCGGCTTCGGCCTTCTTGGCCTCATCGGCGCCGCCGCCGCCCCCGCCCTGGGCAAAAGCCACGCCTGACGCAGTAAGAGCAAAGCCGATTGCGACGGTCTTGAGCGCGCAAGTGAAACGCATGGGAATGAACTTTCCTTGATCTCTGGGGCCAATGGCCTTCGTCGCCCTGATAGCGCGCTGATCGCGATTGGCAACTGAACGCAGGCTGAGCGGAGGGAGTCTGTCTAAAAATGCGCTAAAGAGCGCAACCAGATCAAACGCCTTTTCGCCCGATCTTTTCCACCCGCGCCACCACTTCGTCCCGCACCGTGGGGCCGACGAACTTGTGGATCGGCCCGCCATAAAGCGCGATTTCCTTCACCAGCCGCGACGCGATCGGTTGCAGGCACACGTCCGCCATCAGGAACACCGTCTCGACCCGGCCGTTGATCTGCTGGTTCATGCCCGCCATCTGATATTCATATTCGAAGTCCGCGACCGCGCGCAGCCCCCGGATGATGACGCTGGCGCCCTGCGATTCGGCAAAGTCCATCAGCAGCGAATTGAAGCCGGTCACGACGATGTCCGCGTCGATCTCCGCACATTCGCGCCGCACCATCGCCAGGCGTTCCTCGTCGGAAAACATCGGCGACTTGCTGATGTTGGTGGTCACACCGATCACCAGTCTGTCGACCAGCTTCGCGCCGCGCCGGATGATGTCCATATGCCCCAGCGTGACGGGGTCGAAAGTGCCGGGATAGACCCCGATCCGTTCTTTGCTCATGGCTTTTAGCGATCCCTCTCCACGATATAATCGGCAATGGCGCGCAACAGGTCGGCTTCCGCGCCATGCCCGTGCAGATGCGCCTTGGCTTGTTCCACCAGCATATGCGCCTGTTCCCGCGCCCGATCGACGCCCAGCAGCGACACGAACGTCTCCTTGCCCGCCGCCGCATCCTTGCCCAGCGCCTTGCCGGCCAATGCGGCGTCGCCCTCGACATCCAGCAGGTCGTCGGCAATCTGGAACGCCAGCCCGATGTCGCGGGCATAGCCATGCAGCCCCGTGCGCGCGTCCACCGGAATCCGCGCCATGATCGCGGCGGCATCGACACAGAAAGCGATCAGCGCCCCGGTCTTGAGATTTTGCAGCCGCGTAACCGTGGCCAGGTCGAAGCGCGTCTTCTCCGCCTCCAGGTCCATCATCTGCCCGCCCGCCATACCGACCGGGCCGCTGGACAGCGCCAGCGCCTTGACCAGTTCGATCCGCACGAACGGATCGGGATGCGTCTCCTCGTCGGCCAGCACCTCGAACGCCAGATCGTGCAGGCAATCGCCCGCCAATATCGCCGTCGCTTCGTCAAACGCCTTATGTACCGTGGGCTTGCCCCGGCGCATGTCGTCATCGTCCATCGCAGGCAGATCGTCGTGGATCAGCGAATAGACATGGATGCACTCGACTGCGAGGCCAACGCGCAGCGCCGATACCCGCGACAGGTGGAACAGGTCGCTGGTCGCTTCGACCAACAGCGGGCGCAGCCGCTTGCCTCCGCCGATCGCGGCATGACGCATCGCTTGATACAACCGCGCCCGCGCGTCGTCCGGCTCGGCCAGCAGCGCGTCGAACGCCGCGTCGATCCGCGCGGCCACATCGGCTGCGCGGCTTCCCACCAATGCCTGTGCGGAGGCTTCCCCTGCCCCGGCCATGATGCTCAATCCGCGCCGAAAGGCTGGGCGCCGGTCACAGCGCCACTGGCGTCGACCGTCAGCTTGGCGATTTTCGCCTCGGCCGCCTGCAACCGTTCGGTGCAACGCTTCCGCAGCGCCTCGCCCTGCGCATAGAGGGCGATCGATTCATCGAGCGGCACATCGCCACTTTCGAGTCGGCGCACGATCGTTTCGAGCGCGCGCAGAGCGTCCTCGAACGAAAGCTGTGCGGGATCGGGGGCTTGCGTGCTGCTATCCGTGGCCATGTGCCTGCATTGACCGCCACCGCCCGCCCGGTCAACCCCACAGCGGACATGGCCCGCGCGCACATCCTCTCCCCCCGTCCGGCAATGGGTCATTTACCCCTCGCCGTGTCATCAAAAGGTCATGACGTCATAACAAGGCCGTGGCAGAATCATGCTAGATTTGCGTTGACGCGCGATGTTGCACATGCACATACAAGGATCACTATGAAATATTATATCCCCCTTATCGCCGTTGCGGGCCTGACCATGTTGTCTGCCTGCAACAACAATAAAGAGCCTGAAGTCGTGGGCGGCCCGGCCGATCCGATGGCCGAACAGCTCGCCAACGCCGCGCCGGTGGAACTGCCCCCTTCGGTCAAGGCCAACAAGCAGTTCCGCTGCAAGGATAACAGCCTGATCTTCGTCGACTTCATGAGCGACGACAAGACCGCGCAGCTCCGCACCGAAAAGGGCGGCACCGCGACCACGCTCAAGGCCGCCGAAGCCGGCAAGCCCTTCACGGCCGATGGCGGCTTTGAAGTCAGCGGTTCGGGCAACGATGTGACCATCACCGTACCTGGCAAGAAGGCCCAGGCCTGCCACGTTTAAGGCTGCCTTTCTTTTCATTCATGACAGGCCGGACCGCCCCTAACGGTCCGGCCTTTTTCTTTGGTGACGGGATGTCACCTGCCGATCAGTTGCGGGGTAGTCGGGCGCGTTCCAATATCGCTCGACAGCCACCCATATCCGTCACCCCAGCGAAGGCTGGGGTCGCAGGCCGCTACAGGATCAGGTCAGCAATATCTCGCCAATCGGAATTGCTGTCCTCAATCAACCGAATCTTCCATTCTCGCTTCCATGCCTTGAGCGCCTTTTCGCGAGCAATGGCCCATGTGATGTCATCATGCACCTCCGCGAGA
>JAECRT010000008.1:20800-49830 GCA_016000085.1 Sphingomonadaceae bacterium | reverse complement strand
ATGATGTAGGTGTAGCCGCCTCGCGCCATGACCTATCGTGGCGCGCCATCGCCTAAGATGCCAGCCTTCGCTGGCATGACGCTTTATTTATAACGCCTTCTATATGGTCATGCGAGACAGTCGCGCAAAGGACGCAGAGGAGCAGCGACCCTATCCTCTGCGCCTCTGCGATCTCTGCGCCTCTGCGCGAAAAATGTCGTGCGCCTCGCGCGGAAATAGCTTGCCCACCGTCCCACCCTAAAATCCCCATCCCACGCCATCCCCGCCGACAACTTATTGTGAATCCCGCGCACCCCCGCTAAAGGCGCGGGCATGTCCAGCACCGCCACACAGATCACCCCGGAAATCGTCGCCGAACACGGCCTGTCCCCGGAAGAATATGACCGCGTATTGAACGCCCTTGGCCGCGAGCCAAACCTCACGGAACTGGGCATTTTCTCGGTCATGTGGTCGGAGCATTGCTCCTATAAATCCTCGAAGATCCACCTGATGAAGCTGCCGACCAAGGGTCCGCAGGTCATTTGCGGCCCCGGCGAAAATGCTGGCGTGGTCGACATTGGCGATGGGCAGGCGGCGATCTTCAAGATGGAAAGCCACAACCACCCATCCTATATCGAACCCTATCAGGGCGCAGCGACCGGCGTGGGCGGCATCCTGCGCGACGTATTCACCATGGGCGCGCGCCCCATCGCCAACATGAACGCGCTGCGCTTTGGCCGGCCCGATCATCCCAAGATGCGCCACCTCATTTCCGGCGTGGTGCGGGGCATCGGCGGCTATGGCAATTGCGTGGGCGTGCCGACCGTGGGCGGCGAGGTGAATTTCCACCCCGCTTATGATGGCAATATCCTGGTCAACGCGATGACCGTGGGCATCGCCGACACCGACAAGATTTTCTACAGCGCCGCATCCGGCATCGGCAACCCGATCGTCTATGTCGGGTCGAAGACCGGCCGCGACGGCATCCATGGCGCAACCATGGCCAGCGCCGACTTTGGCGACGACGCCGACGCCAAGCGCCCCACCGTGCAGGTCGGCGACCCCTTCACCGAAAAGCTGCTGATCGAAGCATGCCTGGAACTGATGGCATCCGATGCGATCGTCGCCATTCAGGACATGGGCGCGGCGGGCCTCACCTCCTCCAGCGTCGAAATGGCGTCGAAGGGCGGCGTGGGCCTCCTCCTCAACATGGATGACGTGCCCCAGCGCGAAACCGGCATGACCGCCTATGAAATGATGCTCTCCGAATCGCAGGAGCGCATGTTGATGGTGTTGAAGCCCGGCCGCGAAGCCTTTGCCGAAGCCATTTTCCACAAATGGGAACTGGACTTCGCCGTCATCGGCACCGTCACCGACACCGGCCGCATGGTGCTGGTCCATCATGGCGAAACCGTCTGCGACATTCCGCTCGCGCCCTTGGCCGACGATGCGCCGCTCTATGACCGCCCCTCGATGCCGATCGCCGACTATAAGGTCTGGTCCGGCGTCAAGCCGCTCGGCGACATCCCCGAATCCACCGACATCGGCGCGGATCTCGTCACGCTCATGGGCAGCCCCGACATCGCCAGCCGCCGCTGGATCTGGGAACAATATGACCATATGGTCGGCGCCGATACGGTCCAGCGCCCCGGCGGCGACGCCGCCGTCGTGCGCATCCATGGCAGTCAAAAGGGCATTGCGATCAGCACCGATTGCACCCCGCGCTATTGCTATGCCGACCCCTATGAAGGCGGCAAACAGGCCATCGCCGAATGTTATCGTAATCTGAGCGCGGTCGGCGCGACCCCGCTGGCGGTCACCAACTGCCTCAACTTCGCCAACCCGCAGCGCCCTGAAATCATGGCGCAGCTGACCGGCTGCCTCGATGGCATGGGCGATGCGTGCCGCGCGCTCGACTTCCCGATCGTGTCGGGCAACGTCTCGCTCTATAATGAGAGCAAGGCGACCGGCGGCGGCTCGGCGATCCTGCCGACCCCCGCGATCGGCGGCATCGGCCTGCTGGCGGATGTCGACAAGATGGCGACGGTTGCGTTCAAGGCTGAAGGCGACGCGATCTGGCTGGTCGGCGGCGAAGGCACGCATCTGGGCCAGTCGATCTGGCTCCGCGAAATTCGCAGCGCCGAAGCGGGTGACGCGCCGAAGGTCGATCTCGCCATCGAACGCGCCAATGCCGACACCGTCCGCGCGCTGGTCGCGGCTGGCACGGTCAACGCCGTCCATGATATTTCCGACGGCGGCCTGCTGGTCACGATCGCGGAAATGGCGCTGGGTGGCAAAATCGGCGCGGACCTCAGCATCACCCTGACCACCGCCAGCGCCTTTGGCGAGGATCAGGGCCGCTACATCGTTACCGCAGCCCAGGGCGTCGACATTCCGGGCGCATTGCGCATCGGCACGACCGGCGGTTCGAGCGTGGCTGGCATCGCGCTCGACGCACTGCGCGCCGCGCATGAAGGCTTCTTCCCCAAGCTGATGGACAGCGAACTCTGATCATCTGGCCATGGGCGGCATCCCGTCTCCCATGGCCCAATCCTGTCCTACACCAGCGCGCCGCGCTATGATCGCCGCATAGCCCCATGCTTTGCGATAGGATCAGCGGCACGTAACAAAATATCACAATTACCGGGAAATGTGCGAAGTTAAGCGTCCGTCCGCGTCACGCGTCCGAACAGCAACTCATAGCCGTCCCGCCCGCCCGCTGCGTCATAGGCCGCCATCACCCGGCGCAAATCCCTGACGTTGAGGGGATTTCTGCCCTCGCCCGGCACCACCGCGCCGATTCCCTTCAGATGGTCGAGCAACGCCCTGGCCCCCTGCCCCTCCAGCGCCACCGCCTCGTCAAAGGCGAAAGCATCATCGAACCGCGCCAAAATCTCGCGCAACTGCGCTAATGTTGGATAGTCCGGCACCCCTGCGACCAGGCCACAACTGGCATGCGCTGCGCGCCAGTTGGCAAAGCTGCCCTGGCCCATGGTGGAAAAGATCAAACTCCCCCCCGGCCGCAACAGCGCCACCAGCCGCCCGATCGCCGCAGGCAGGTCGTCGAACCACTGGAACGCCAGGCTGGACAGGATCAGGTCGAACCACGCTCCCTCGAACAGCGGCGCTTCGCCATCCATCGTCAGAAACCGGCCCGCGACCAGCCCGTCTGACGCCGCCTTCTCCAGCATTTGCGGCGACAGGTCGGTCACCACCATCTCCGCGCCCGGCCAGCGCGCCTGCACATCGCGCGTCAGCAATCCGGTGCCGCAGCCAATCTCCAATATGCGCCCCACGCCATCGGGCTTCTGCCGCTGCGCCAGATCGGCGACCAACCCCGCCGCCAGCCGCTGAGGCCCGGCATGGGCCTCATATCGTCCCGCCGCTGCGCCGAACGCATCACTAATCCTTTGCTTGCGGGCATCGTTCATGGCTAGGCGCATGGCAGAGCCTCTCTCGCTTGGCCAGCCTCTTGGCGGTCGCTATCATCGGGGCGCCATCTTCAAGGACCAAGCACAGCCATGACCGCTTCCGCCCGCATCCCCGCCATGGACATATTGCGTGGCTGCGCGGTCATGGGCATCCTGTGGATGAACATCATCGCCTTCTCCCAGCCCCAGACGGCCTATTTCAATCCCGTCGCCGCCGGCCCGCTGTCCACCGGCGACATCGCCTTCTGGCTGGTCAGCCTCCTTCTGTTCGACGGCAAGATGCGCGGCCTCTTCGCCCTGCTGTTCGGCGCGTCGATGCTGCTGCTGATCGATCGCGAAGAAATGGCCGGACGCGACGGCGCTCGCGCACAAAAGGTCCGCGCCGGGTGGCTGTTCGTCATCGGCCTGGCCCATTATCTGCTGCTGTGGTGGGGCGACATATTGATGGTCTATGCCGTCGTCAGCCTCATCGCGCTCCTGTTCGTTAGGCAGGAACCGATGGCGCTCGTCAAAAGCGCCTTCCTCCTCTTCCTGCTCCAGTTTCTTCTGGTCGCGGGCTTCATCGGCAGCCTCTACGCCTGGAGCCACGCCGCCGCCGCACCGGACGCCACCACCGCCCTCCGCCAAGGCTTCGCCAGCTTCATGACCGGCCTGTCCGATCCGGCCAGCCCCGCAATCCAGGCCGAGATCGCCACCTATCGCAGCGGCTTCGGCGCCATCCTCGCGCATAAGCTGAGCGGTTTTCCGGGCCAATGGCTCTGGAGCCTCATGTTCACCGGGCTGGAGACGCTCGGCTTCATGCTGCTGGGCATGGCCATGCTGAAGGGCGGCTTTCTCGCCGGGCGCTGGAACGTCGAACAATATTGGCGCACCGCGCGCCATTGCTTCCTGATCGGCCTACCGCCGATGATCGCGCTGGCCTGCTGGGTCATCGCCAGCGGCTTTGCGCCACTCCCCGCTTTCGGCACGGCGCTCGCCTGGTCCTTCCCCTTCCGTATCCCGCTGACGGTGGGCTGGGCCTCGCTCATCCTATGGGTCGTCGCCCGATTCGGAAGTCATCCGCTGCTGGCGCGATGCGCCGCGGCCGGACGCCTGACGCTCAGCAATTATCTAGCCACCAGCCTCATCATGTGCGCCATCTTCTATGGCTGGGGGCTGGGCCTGTTCGGTCACGTCCGGATCGCCATGCTACCCCTATTCATACTGCCGACCTGGGCCGTTATGTTGCTTTGGTCTCCTTGGTGGAACGCGCGCTTTGGTCAGGGACCGATGGAACGCCTATGGCGCGCATTGGCCAGGATCGGCCAGGCCTGACCCAGCCGATTGGATCGAATCACCCGCTTCGTCGCTGGCCGGCAGAGCCATGTGCCAGCCGGAACGCCATTGCGAAGAATTCTCAATATTTGTCAGATTACTATTGCGACCTATTATCAGCTGAGCTATCTCCCGTGACGTAGGAGAGTCAGATGGTCGTTTGCGTGTGTAATGCCATTCGTGAGAAAGATCTGAAGGAAGCCGTGCGCGATGGCGCAGATACGCCGTGCAGCGCCTATGCCCGCTTCGGCCGCCGCCCCAAATGCGGTCAATGCGTTCCCTTCGCCCGGACCATCATCGCTGCAGAGCGCGCATCCGCCTGACAAGACTGCAAATCATGCGCATGAAATAATCGCGAACTTGACGCAGTAGCGCAGCCAAAAATCCCTGAATTCCAAGGGTTTTTGGCTTAACAGACGCCCGCGTAAAGCTTATAAGCCCGGCATTCCCGAAACAGCCGGAGTAAACGCCATGAAGGGCGACGCCAAGGTCATCGATTATTTGAACGAGGTGCTCAAGAATGAGCTGACCGCGATCAATCAATATTTCCTCCACTATCGCATGCTCAACCATTGGGGCATCGAAAAGCTGGCCAAGTTCGAATATGAAGAATCCATCGACGAGATGAAGCATGCCGACAAGGTGGCGGAACGCATCCTCTTCCTTGATGGCCTGCCCAATTTCCAGCTGCTGGGTCGCCTGAAGATCGGCGAGACGGTAGAGGAAATCCTCAAGGCCGACCTCGAACTGGAATATGAAGCGCTTCCGGTGCTGCGCGATGCGATTGCCTACAGCGAATCCGTGCGCGACTTCGTGAGCCGCGATCTGTTCCAGTACATCCTCGAAAGCGAGGAAGAGCATGTCGATTCGCTGGAAACCCAGTTCGAGATGATCGAACGCATGGGCATTCAGAATTATATCCAGCTGCAAAGCAAAGGCGCCGAAAGCTGAACGACGAGAGTCGGGGCCGCCCCTTCCGGCGGGCGGCCCTGCTCCTTTACAGCAACGCTTCCAATATCCCTATCAGCGGCAAGTCCGCAGGCGGCATATCGAGCGCATACATCTGCGCAGGCCGCATCCATTTGAGCGCCGTGGCATGGCGCGCATCGGGCACCCCTTCCCATTTGCGGCAGACATAGAGCAGCAGCAGCAAATGCCGCTCACCCAGCGCTTCGCTGGCAAATGTGGCGGGCGCTAGGCAACTCGCATGGGTGCGAATGCCCAATTCCTCCTCCAGTTCACGGATCAGTGCGGCTTCGGGCGTTTCGCCCGTTTCCACCTTGCCGCCGGGAAATTCCCACAGATCGGCCATCGACCCGCCGGGGGGCCGTTTTTGCAACAGCACGCGGCCATCCGCGTCGATCAAGGCAGCGGCCACAACCAGCAAGGGCGAAAAACTGTGCATTTTGGTCCTATGAAAGGGCTTTGTTAACCGCGCTTCCTTTACATGTCTGTCCGGGACTGTCTGTAGCCAACTGGGGATACGATGCGCGGGCTAATCGAAATTCTCGCCCGCCTGGGCCTGACGCGATGCGAACGCGGCGCGACTGCGGTCGAATATGGGCTGATTATCGCAATGATTGTGTTGGCCATGATCGCCGCGCTCACCAACGTCGCCAATAAGACAACGGGGATGTGGAACAACGTCTCCGATGAAGTCACCAAGCATTAACCATCAAAATCTGACAACAAATTAATCGAATTAATAGTTTGTCAACCGCCATCCTTTAATCCGGTCGTTGCTGACCACCAAGTTAAAGCGGGGGACGGCCGGGTAGTTAAACGCAGTTTCGAGTCAAGGAGACATAACATGCAGTTCATTCGTAAGATGCTGAAGAACGAAAAGGGTGCAACCGCGATCGAATACGGTCTGATCGCCGCTCTGATCGCCGTCGCCGCCATCGGCGCGATGACCAGCCTGGGCACCAAGCTGGGCAGCACCTTCAACAACGTCGGTGGCAACCTGAAGTAAGCCAGACACGTTGTCGAATTAAGGGGGCGGCGGACATCAGCCCGCCGCCCCTTTTCGTTGGAAGCCTGTCCGACCCGGAACGCGCCCACGCGCTTTACCAGCTGATGATCTTTACCCGTTGCCTTGGACGCAGCACTGCATTGGCAGTCAGCGCATTGATCGTCAGAAAACGGTCAAGCTGATTGTCGGCATAGGCCATGCGTCGTGCGAGCGACTGTGCGCTGTCGCCGGATTTGACGGTCACCACCGCCACGCGACGCGGCTTGATCGCCGCAGCTTCCTGCGCTGACAGGCGCTGGACCGACTGCACCATCGTCGAAAATGGACCAACTCCCTGCCCAGCGGCCGTCAGCAGCAGGAAATGATACGCCTTCCCATCGCCGAAATCATAGGCAAAGACCGTGGCGTCGACCTGCCCCGACTGGGTCGTCGCACGGACGGTTCGCCACGCAGCCGGCAGGCCATTGACCGTCGTGCGACTGACCTCTCCAGCCGGCACACCGCCATTGCCCCCGCCCAACCTTGTCAGCACGCCATCGATATAGCTGGCCAGATTGCCGGAATAGGCCGCTGCCCCGAACTGCGCCTGTCCGCCCGATCCGGTAATCGACACGGCATCAGCGCCATTTTCCATACCGAACCCGCTCGGTGCAGTGAAGCTGAGACGCAGGTCCGGATGACGGAATCGCTCGCCTTCGATAACGCCCTGCTTTGGATCGTCGCCATAAAGGACGCCGTCGACCGCGTTGAGAAACGCGTCGCGGTTGCGTACCGTGTTGGACGATCGCGTGGCGCCCGCAGCATTGGCCGCGCGAGTCACGCGCGACGCGGGATCGGGGTGGGTGCTGGCCCATTCCGGCATTGACCGTGCGCTGCCCGCGACTCGCGCATCGAGGCTGCTTTGCGCGGCAAGCGATGCCAGCATCCCCGACAACGCGCGCGGATCATAACCGGCCGACGCCAGGTAACGAATGCCCAGATCATCCGCTTCATATTCCTGGCTGCGGGAAAATTTGAGCGTCAACAACTGGCTGCCCGTGCCGATGCCTTTCTGAACCAGCCCAGCAAGGCCCGAATCGCCCAGCAATGCACCAGTGAGCGCCCCCAGCAGCGCCCCACCGATCGCGTTGCGTTGCGCCGCCTGTTGCCGCCGCTGGCCATGTTGAGCCGCTACATGACCGACTTCATGGCCCAATACGCCAGCGAGCTCGGCCTCATCATTCATCAGCGCCATCAACTGGCGCGTGACATAGACATAGCCGCCGGGGATCGCGAAGGCGTTGTTGACCGGGGAATTGAGCAGCGTGACTGTAAAATCGCCCTGCGCATTGGACAGGCCCGACTGGACAGCGATGCGGCGGCCGACTCCTTCGACATATTTTGCCTGAGCGCCAACATAGGCGCCGCCAAATTCTTTCAGCAACTCGGGATGCTGCTTCGCCCCGCTCGCCTTGTCCTGCGCGCTGATCGACGAAACCGTGCGAATCGCCCGCTGCTGTCCGGTGACGACCGGCGCAACCAATAGCGCAGCCATCGCTACGCCCGCGCCGCCGAACGACAATGTCCAGTTCATCCCCTCACTCCTCTGTTACCGGGTCGCAACGAGCAGAAAGGGCCAGCCGTTCCCGGTCAAGCGTCGGTCAGGCGCCGATCGCCAGAAATTTGTCTGCCCGGTCAGTGCGCAACGCCTGCGCATCCATGCCGTCCATCGCATCCAGTTCTGCCTCAATCGCCGCGCCCAGATTGGCGATCGCCTGCACGGGGTCGCGATGCGCGCCACCTGTCGGCTCCGTCACGATGGCGTCAATGACGCCCAGATTCTTCAGATGCTGTGCCGTCACCTGCATTGCCGTCGCTGCGTCGCTCGCCTTGTCGGCGGTGCGCCACAGGATGGACGCGCAACCTTCGGGCGAGATCACCGAATAAACGGCATGTTCGAACATCAGCACGCGATTGGCAGCGGCCAGCGCAATCGCGCCGCCGGACCCGCCTTCGCCCACGACCGCCGCCACCATCGGCACGCCCAGCGCCAGGCAGGCCTCGGTCGATCGGGCGATGGCTTCGGCCTGCCCGCGTTCTTCGGCCTGCACGCCGGGGAAAGCCCCGGACGTATCGACCAGCGTCACGACCGGCAGGCCGAAACGGTCGGCCAGTTCCATCAGGCGGATCGCCTTGCGATAGCCTTCGGGCTTGGCCATGCCGAAATTGTGGCGCACCCGGCTGGCCGTATCGTCGCCTTTCTCATGGCCGATCACCATGACGCGCCGTTCGCCCAGCGTCGCAAAGCCACCGATGATCGCCTGATCGTCGGCAAAGGCGCGATCGCCAGCCAGGGCCAAGAAATTGTCGAACATGCCCGCGACATAATCTTTGAAATGTGGCCGGTCGGGATGCCGCGCCACCTGCGTCTTCTGCCACGGCGTCAGCCGGGCATAAGTATCGCCCAGCATCTTGCCCGCGCGCTGTTCCAGCGTCGCGATCTCGGCGTCGATATTGATATCACCCACGCTGGCGGTTGCACGCAGCTCGACGATGCGCGCTTCCAGCGCCGCGATCGGCTTTTCGAATTCCAGAAAGCTTACCATGGGCCTCGCGTTAAGGTGCTGGCGCTTCGCCGTCAACGCAGGGATGTGGTGTCCGGGGCGGCATTCCGGCAAGGGGATGGCGACTATTGACCAGTTCGACCAGGCGGCGGCTGTCGACATGCGTATAGATTTGCGTCGTGCCGATATCGGCATGGCCCAGCATTGACTGGAGCGCTCGCAAATCCGCCCCGCCTTCCAGCAAATGGGTGGCAAAGGCATGGCGCAGCACATGAGGGCTGACTCGTTGGGGCGCGATGCCCACCGCTTCCGCCAGCGCCTTGACCAGTTGATAGAGGCGAATCCGGCTGAGATGGCTCTTTCCCGACGGAAACAGCCAGGGGCTATCCTCCCCCACATGCGTCAGCCAGGCCGACACAGCGACCCGCGCCCGGTCCGAAATCGGCACCAGTCGCTCACGCCCCCCCTTGCCCTTCAGGATCAGGAATGGACGATCCGCCGCCAGCGCCCTGCGTGGCAGCGACACCAGTTCGGTCGCGCGCAGGCCCGACCCGTACAGCAGCTCGATCAGGGCGGACAACCGCAAATCCTGCGGCGCAGGATGCTCGACCGCCAGCCGCTCCGCGATCAATGTGAAGAAGCTGTCGACCTCCGCCGTCGACAATATCTTGGGCAAAGGCCGCTGCATCACCGGGCGCGGCAGCGCGGCGGAAGGATTGTCGGCGCGCAGCCCTTCTTCCTCCAGAAACCCGTAAAAGGCGCGCAACGCGGAAGCCTTACGCGCCACCGAAGAGGCCGCCAGCGTCGCCCATGCCGCGCCCAGTTCCCCCAGCGCATCCTTGCTAGCATCAGACAGGCCACCGACCAGTTGCCCAGCCCCCTGCAAGTCCGTGCGATAGGCCAACAGCGTGTTGCGCGACGCACCGCGTTCCGCCGCCATCATTTCCAGGAAGCGGTCGATCAGGGCGGCGTCATCCTGGCTCATGCTCAGCTGCGGGTAATCGCCTCTGCCGCGATCATGCGCGCTTCGGGGTCTAGCCCCACGCGATGCAGGGCGGCAACGACATGATAGAGATGCGCGGGCGGCAATCGCGACCATTCCGATCCCTGCATGCCCACGGCAGCCAGCAACGCAACCGTGGCTTTCTCGCCCCGCTGCGCGGCCGCACCGATCGCGCGCGCCCAGCGACTGTCCGCCGCAAGCGAAAAGCCATTGTCCCGCGCCAGCGTTGCGCCATCCTGCGCCGACACGCGCGATAGGCCCGCCAGCGCCGCAATCAACATCCGGCCCTTTTCCGGCCCAGCTTCGCCGATATAGGTCGTGACCCGGCCGACATTCATATCGACCACGGCACTGGGCGCACCAACGGCCAGCAGTCCCCAGAATTGCGCCGCACCATCACCGTTCATCTGCCCCAACGCCCGCGCCCAGCGCGCAGCGTTGCGATCATAGCCAGCGGTCAGCATCGACGCGATCAGATTGGCGGCCGCCTGCGCATCGGTCTGCGCCACCGGCAAAGCGGCAGCCGCCCGCGCGGTCGCGATCAGGCCGACATAATCCGCCTTCGCTCCATCCTGCCACAAGGTCTGCATCGCACCAATGCGACTGCCCACCGTGTTACCGCTATTGGCCGTGCGCAGCGCATCGACCCGATCGGCCAGTTCTGCGGGTGCATCGCCATCGCTACCAAGCTCGCCATAGAAATCGACCAGCGCCGCACTGGAAAAGACGCCCATGCGCGCAGCGATCTCCACGCCCGGACGGCGGCGCACCGCGCTCAGCGCAGGCGCGCGCGCTTCCCACGCGCGCACATGCGGCCCGACCGTGCCGTACAGCGTTTCGGGGATCTCGACATTCAGCGCCGTGGCAAGGCCGAAGCGCCATGCCGTCAGCCGGTCCACGCCATCCCATTCGATCTTGACCGACCGACGCGCGTTAAATCCGGTGCCCACGACCTTTTCGGCCAGGCGATAATCGATGCCGCGCACCACCCCGCGCCGCTGCGCCTGGTTGAGCGCGCCACTCGCCGTGCCCTGATCCCCCGACAGAGCGGGGCAGATCGCCCGCGTCATGTCCCAGCCCGGCTCCTTGCTAAACCGCAGCGCCCCGTCCGACAGCGGGCAAAGCCCGGCCGGGTCCGCAGTCGCCAGATAGGTCTGCATCGCAATGGCATACAGGCGCGGCGTATAGCGATCCGCATCGACGCTCTGCACCATCAAGCGCGCACTGTCCGCCTCGCCCATGCGCAGCAATAGCCAGGCGCGCTCGGCGGTCCAGTCCGCGCCGTCGATGTCGCGCGGCGTATCGGTCGCCGACAGCAGAGCGCGCCGCAACAATATGGAGGCCCAGCGCGATACGATCGGCGCATGGGTCTGCTGCATCAGCGTTGCGAGGAATTTACCCGATTGCGCCCCGAACGCATCCGGCTCCATGCCGCGCGTTTGCGGGGTCAGCGGCCCGATGCGATCCAGCGCGCGCCGCGCCGTTTCGGGCAGGTCATATTTGGCCTTCTGCGCCGCCAGTTCCTCCGGCGTCAGTTCCTCTTCCGCCGCGGCGTTATCAGCCGCCGCAGCGACCAGCGCCAGATCGGGCGGCGTGGCGGGATTGAGCGACGGCTCTGGTATGCCCGGCGTGGGCCGCGATGGAGTCGGCGTCGATGGCACGGGTGGCGGCGCTTCGGGCGCATCGCCAAAACCAGGCGGCAATAGCGATTCAGGCGCCTGTTGCGCCACGACGGGCAACGCCAACGCCAGCGCAAAACTGCCGAACGCCCACTTCGCCCTGCCCCCGGACCGCCGCATCCGCCTTACTTGCCCAGCTTCTCGGCGGGGATGACCTTTTCGACGCGCTGTTGCGGATGTTCGCCACCGCGCGACCACAAAAATGCGATGAATGCGACGATCAGCACTACAGCAATGATGGGGATGAGCGGCAGGCGCGATCCGCGGCGGCGCGTGCCGCCTTCGAAACTGCTAAAATTGCGATTGTTCTTCATGAGTCCTTGCTTCGGCTTCTTCGTAAGGCGGACCGAACGATAGGAGAAAAGTTGCGATTTGCCTCTGTGACGGCTGGCTGTATAGCCCCGGTCGCCATGCAGCGAAACAGCAAATTCCCGGCAGCGCCCGACAGGCGCGGTCCCATTGTCCTGGTGGGTATGATGGGCGTGGGCAAATCGACCGTCGGACGGCGGCTTGCCGCGCGACTTGGCCTGCATTTCGTCGACGCTGACGAGGAAATCGAAAAAGCGGCGGGCATGAGCGTGACGGAGATTTTCGCGCGCTATGGCGAACCCCATTTCCGCGACGGTGAGCGCCGCGTGATCGCCCGGCTGATGGACGGCGCGCCCAAGGTGATCGCGACCGGCGGCGGCGCCTTCATGCAGGACGACACCCGCGCATTGATTCTGGATCACGCTACCGCGATCTGGCTGGACGCCGACATTGACGTGCTGGTGGATCGCGTGTCGCGCCGCGAAGGCCGCCCCCTCCTCAAGGATCGCGATCCCCGCACGGTGCTGGTGGACCTGGCGGCGATCCGCAACCCGATCTACGCACTCGCCCCCATTCATGTCAAAAGCATCGCCGCACCGCATGAAGTCACGGTCGAACGCATCATGGAGCAATTGACGGCATGGCATTAGTCCGCGTCGCGCTGGGCGCGCGCAGTTACGACATCCTCATCGAACAGGGCGCGCTCGACCGGGCGGGCGACACGCTCGCCCCCTACGCGCGCAACGGGCGGCTCGTCGTCGTCACCGACGCCCATGTCGCGGCGGCGCAACTGCCCCGTCTCGACGCCAGCCTGCGCGCGGCCGGCGTGGCGGTGGAACCGATCATCCTGCCGCCGGGCGAACAGACCAAGAGCTGGCGACATCTGGAGCAATTGCTCGATGCACTGCTGGCGCTGGAAATCGAACGTGGCGATCATATCATCGCGCTGGGCGGCGGCGTGATCGGCGATCTGGTCGGCTTTGCCGCGTCCATCCTCAAGCGCGGGTGCCATTTCATCCAGGTGCCGACCACTTTGCTGGCACAGGTCGATTCGTCGGTGGGCGGCAAGACCGCGATCAACGCACGGGCCGGCAAGAATCTGATCGGCAGTTTCTATCAGCCCGCGCTGGTGCTGATCGACCCGTCGACGCTCGACAGCCTGCCCCCGCGCGAAACCCGCGCGGGCTATGCCGAAGTCGTGAAATATGGCCTGATCGACGATCCGGAATTTTTCGCCTGGTGTGAAAGCGATGGCCATCGGCTGCTCGCTGGCGACGCCGACGCCCGCACCTACGCGATCGAACGCAGCGTTCGCGCCAAGGCGGCGATCGTCGCCGACGACGAGCGCGAGACATCGGGCCGCCGCGCACTGCTCAACCTTGGCCATACGTTCGGCCATGCGCTCGAAGCAGATACCGGCTTTTCCAGCACGCTGCTCCACGGCGAAGGCGTCGCGGCAGGCATGGCGCTCGCCTTCCGCTATTCGGCGCGGCTCGGCTTGTGTCCAACAGCCGATGCCGATCGCGCAACCGCCCATCTTCAGGCGGTTGGCCTGCCCCATGACCTTGCCTCCGCCCATGTAACCGCCGACGGCGCAGCGCTGGTCGGCCATATGCTGCATGACAAGAAGATGGCGGCAGGCACCCTGCCCTTCCTGCTGGCGCGCGGGATCGGCCAGACCTTCCTCTCGAAGGATGTCCTGTTGGACGATGTGGCCGCTTTTCTGGATCAGGACCGGCGCGCCTGAGCGTTCCGCAAAACTGAACAGCAACAAAAAGGGCGCCTCGCGGGCGCCCTTTTCTTCTCGTGCCGTTTAGGGCCGATTACTTCTTCAGCGTCAGGCCGCCAAAGCGCTTGTTGAAGCGCGCAACCTGGCCGCCGGTGTCCAGCTGACGGTTGCCGCCGGTCCATGCCGGATGCGACTTGGGATCGATATCCAGCGCCATCGTGTCGCCTTCCTTGCCCCAGGTCGAACGGGTCTGGAACGTCGTACCATCGGTCATCTGAACGGTGATCATGTGGTAGTCGGGGTGAATTTCGGCCTTCATGGCATATGCTCCATAGATGGCCGGTTTCCGACCGGCCGGATGCTTCGATAAGATGCGAAGGCGCGCGGTTAGCGGGTTACGCGCGCAAAGGCAAGGGGGCAACGCGCTGCGCTACCCCCCAAATATCAGCCTCTCGATCAATCCTTGGGCGGATCGGAAATCATCGCAACAAACTGCGCCTCGGCGACCAGCTTGCCCGCAATCATGGCCTTGCCCGCAAATTTGCAGATCGCGCCCCGGTTCTGCGTCACTTCCACATGCAGGTCCAGCAGGCAGCCCGGCTCGACCGGTGAGCGGAACTTGGCCCCGTCGATGCTCATGAAATAGACGAGCTTGCCCGAATCGGCGAGTTGCATCGATTCGACCGCCAGCACGCCCGCCGCCTGCGCCATCGCTTCCACGATCAGCACACCGGGCATGATTGGCCGGGTCGGGAAATGGCCCTGGAAAAAGGGTTCGTTCACCGACACCGCCTTGATCGCGTGGATCGACTGGTTCAGCACCATCGATTCCACCCGATCGATCAGCAGCATCGGATAGCGATGCGGCAGCGCGGCCATGACCCGACGGATATCCATCGGGCCACGCGCGTTCGTTTCAGTCTCTTCCGTCATCCAGCGATCAGCGCGACTTGGGCGCCTGCGCCGGGGCCGCCGGAGCCTGCCCCTGACGACCCGGCTGCCAGCCGGCGGGCGGCGTGATGCCGACGCTGGGGACCAGCGTGTTGAGTTCGGTCACAACAGCCGCGGTGATGT
Source organism: Sphingomonadaceae bacterium (assembly GCA_016000085.1). Taxonomy (GTDB): domain Bacteria; phylum Pseudomonadota; class Alphaproteobacteria; order Sphingomonadales; family Sphingomonadaceae; genus Sphingobium. The sequence continues at coordinate 34,797 of JAECRT010000008.1, read as the reverse complement.
CCACGGCCGGCTGATAGGACACGGTGGCGTCGGGCGTGAGCACCAGATCGACCTTCGCTTTCGTCATCGCCGCCTTGAGCGCGTCGGACAGCTTGGCTGCAATCTGTTCCTCGACATAGGCGTTGGCGAGCGCGATCGGCTGGCCCATATTCTGCAATTCGGCCTGCGCGGTTTGCTGCGCCTGCTGGAACTGCTGATACTGGGTTTCGATCGCCGGGGTCGGCTTGTTATTGGCGGCCTTGAGCGCAGCCTGCAAGGCATCGCCCTTGGTCTTGAGATCGGCGTCGATCGCGGTCTTGCGTGCGTTGAAGGCATCGATCTGCGGCTTGTAGGTCGTCTGCATCTGGGTACGGGCGACGGTGTAGGCAGAGCTGGTGCCAACGGCGCGCTGCATGTCAGCAACGGCGATGCCCAGCTTCGACTGGGCAACGGCCGGAACGGCGGTCAGAGCCATGGCGGTCATGGGCGCGAAAACGAGCGCGGCGGCCTTGAAAATCGTCTTCATCAGAATTGAGTCCCTACATTGAAGGTGATGAGCTTGTTGTCGTCCCCTGGTTCCTTGAGCAGGGCCTTGGCAATGTCGATGCGGAACGGGCCGAAGGGCGAGTTCCAGTTGACGCCAAAGCCCACCGACAGACGCGGCTTGAGCGTGTCGCCGAGATAGACTTCTTCAAAACCGTTGCTGACGGCGAAACCCGCAGCAGAGGTATAGTTGGCTGGGCATACCGGATTCTTGGCCGTTCCATCCGCCTTGATGGTCGTCAGACCGGTCGCCGAACAATAGCCTGGGAAATTGATGGTTCCGGGGTTCTTCAGGCCCGACACCGCACCGGCATCCATGAAGATGGAGGGACGCAGACCCATTTCGCGCGCACCCGATCCCAACGGAATTTCGACTTCGGCGCGAGCGAGATAGTAGATCTTGCCGCCCAGCGCGTCATCCGAAACGCTGTTATTGCCGGTCTGGCGATCATAATTGCCGGTTTCCGAGTTGAGCGAGACATAATAGCGCTTCACGCGTGGGCCAACGCCGCGAATGTCGAAACCGCGGAACTGCGGTTCGCCCAAGAAGAACCGATCGGTCAGGCGAACCTTGTCGACCAGTGCACCCGAAGCGTCACGACGCTCCCCTTCCAGGCTGTGGATATAGCCGCCTTCGCCCGACAGGGAGAAGATGAAGCCACTGCCCAGCGGAACATATTGCGAACCCTTGAGGGTCGTGCGCACATATTTCACGTCGCCGCCCAGTCCGGCGAAATCCTGGCTCAGCACGAGTTGGCGACCGCGCGTCGGCCGGATACGGTTGTCGCGCGTATCGTAGATCAGCGAATAGCCAAGCGACGATGTCGTCCGCTTGCCGATCGCATCGCACAGATAACGGCCTGCCAGCAACGGATCGCACTCGATCGTGCCGTTGCCGTCGGTGTCCGAATAATAGGTATTCTTGTCGAGCGTCACATCGTCGAAGTTCAGGCTGTAACGCAGCGCCAGCGACATATATTCGGTGATGGGCACGCCCGCGCGGATCTGGAAGCCCGTGGTGGTCTGCTCATAGGTCGTATCGCGATCATTATTGCTCAAATAGCGGAAGCTGTTGAGATCGCGGCGATAGATGTCGCCGCCCAGCGCGATATTCTTGTCCATGAAATAGGGTTCGGTGAACCCGACTTCGACCGACTTGCTATAAGCCGAATAGTTGACCGACGTGCGCAGTTCCTGGCCCTTACCGCGGAAGTTGCGCTGCGTGATCGATGCCGACACGATGAAGCGTTCCAGCGACGAGAAACCGGCCGACAGCGACAATTCGCCGGTCGACTTTTCCTGCACATTGGTTTCCAGCACGATACGGTCGGGCGCGGAACCCGGCTTCTGCTCGATGTCCAGCTTCTCTTGGAAGAAGCCGAGCGAGTTGATCCGGTCCTTCGAGCGCTTGACCAGGAAGCTGTTGAACGCGTCCCCTTCGGCCAGACGGAATTCGCGGCGCACAACCTTGTCCTGCGTCAGCGTGTTGCCGTTGATATCGACACGCTCGACATAGACGCGCGGCGCATTGGCGATGCGGAAATTGATCCCCATCGTCAACGTGTCCTTGTCGCGCTGGAAATCGGGCGACACGTCGGCGAAGGCATAGCCGAACAGACCGGCCGTCTCGCTCAGCGTATCGACCGTGTCCTCGACCTGCTTGGCGTTGTACCAGTCGCCCTTCTTCATCGGCAGGCGCTTGGTGAGGCCATCGCCCGACAGGTCGCGAATGTCCGATTCGACTTTCACATCGCCGAACTTATAGCGATCGCCTTCTTCCACCACGTAAGTGATGATGAAGTCCTGCTTGTCCGGGGTCAGTTCCGCGACGGCCGAAATCACGCGAAAATCGGCATAGCCTTCGGTCAGGTAAAACTGGCGCAGCTTCTGCTGGTCATAGGCCAAACGATCCGGGTCATAGCTGGTGCCCGACGAAAACAGGCGGAACCAGCGCGACTGCTTCGTCACCATCTGGCTGCGCAGATTGCCGTCCTTGAACTTTTCATTGCCCAGGATGTTGATCTGGCGAACCTTGGATTTCGGCCCTTCGCTGATTTCGAAAACGATATCGACGCGATTCTGGTCCAGCTGCACCATCTTGGGTTCTACGCTGGCGGCAAAGCGGCCCTGGCGGCGGTACAGTTCGATGATGCGGGCCACGTCCGCGCGGACCTTGGAACGGGTGTAAATCTGCCGGGGCGCCAGCTTGATTTCCGGCCGGATCTTTTCTTCCTTCAGGCGCTTGTTGCCTTCCAGAACGATGCGGTTGATGACCGGGTTTTCTTTGATCTCGACCGTCAGCGCACCATTGTCGTTCCGGATCTGAACGTCGGCGAACAACTCCGTCTCGTACAGGTCGCGCAGCGCCTGATCGAGCGATTCCTGGCTGAACGGCACGCCAATGCGCAGTTTGGTGTAAGACAGCACCGTGTCCGGCTCCAGGCGCTGCTGGCCCGTGACGGTTACGCTGCGGATGGTCCCCATGGGGGCTGCCGCGACTACGGCGGGGGCGACTACGGGCGCTGCTGGCGGGGTGGCCTGCTGCGCCAGCGCCGGGGCCGCCGGCAAGCCAGCAGCCAGCGCCATGGGCATCGTCGTCGCCAACAGGGCGGCTACGACCCGGCGCTGCCTCTTGCTGCTCTTCATCGCTGTCACCCGCTTCACCTCAAAACCTGAAAAATTGTTTCTGCCGCAACAGACGCCGCCAAACGGCGCATCCCTGCCCGAAGCGCGTCAGCCGATCAAGCCAGACAGGCTTTTCCATAAACCGAAAGACGACAAATCGTTGAACGTCACCAGCACCATCATCGTCAGCAATACCGCCAGCCCCGACTTGTAGGCCCATTCCTGTACCTGCGGGCTGACTGGCCGACGCGACACCGCCTCGATCCCGTAAAAGAGCAGATGCCCGCCATCCAGCATCGGAATTGGCAACAGGTTGATGAACCCCAAGTTAATCGAGATGAGCGCCGCGAAGAAGATGAAGCTCTCCAGCCCGAGCGTCGCCGCCTGCCCCGAAACCTGTGCAATCTTGAGCGGCCCGCCCAGTTCCTTGACCGACCTGCCGCCGCTGACGATCTGCCCCATGGTTTCCACCATCGTGCGCACGATCTGCCCGGTACGCTCGATCGCGACGACCGGTGCGCGCAACAGGCTGACCGGCTCAATCACGGGGTCGCCCGGCGCCAGCCCCAGTCGGCCGATGCGGAACTTGTTGCCGAAACCGTCATCCTCGGTGACGCTGCCGATCATGCCCTGTTTCTCGATCTGCTGGCCACCACGGTCCAGCACGATCGCGACCGGCTCGCCGGGACGAATCTGGGCATAAAGGCGAATATCGTCAAACGTCGCCATTTCACGGCCGCCCAGCGACACGATCCGGTCACCCTTCACGATCCCTGCCGCCGCCGCCGCGCTGCCGGGCTGCACCAACCCGGCAACCGCAGGGGTACGGCTTTCGCCATGGACAAAGGCAAAGGTCGCCAGGATTGCTATGGCGAACAGGAAATTGATAGCCGGGCCAGCAGCGACGATCGCCGCGCGCTGCCACAGGGGCTTGGCGGGAAAGCTCTGCGCCCGCTCCGACGCGGGCAGTTGCAGCCAGGCCGGATCGGTCATGCTAGCGGCGTTCATGTCGCCCTTGAACTTCACATAGCCGCCCAACGGCAATGCCGCGATGCGCCAGCGCGTGCCGCGCTTGTCGACCCAGGCGAACAGTTCCGGCCCGAAGCCGATGGAGAAGGCCTCCGCCTTCACCCCGCACCAGCGACCGACGAGATAATGACCCAGTTCATGTACGAAGACGAGCGGTCCGATGACCGCCACGAAAGCGAGAACGGTCAGCAGGAAACCGGGATTGTGGATCAAGCCGTCATTCTTTCCATCACTTGGCCCGCTTGTCGGCGAGCGGCGGCGTCTGCCACCAGAACATCATCAATGGCGCCGGGCGTCGGCGCGCTATAGCGGTTCAATACATCTTCCACAATCATGGCGATATCAAGGAAGCCTATGCGGCCCGCCAGGAAAGCGGCGACCGCGACTTCATTGGCGGCATTCAATATGGCTGGGGCAGCCCCGCCCTCCTGCGCCACATGCCGCGCGAGCCGAAGCGCGGGGAAACGCTCCGCGTCGGGCGCTTCGAAATCCAGACGACCAATCCGCGCCAGGTCGAGTGGTTGGCACGGCGTGGCGATCCGCTCCGGCCAGGCCAGGGCATGCGCGATGGGAATACGCATGTCCGGCGAGCCCAACTGCGCCAGGGTCGAGCGATCGCGATATTCGACCATCGAATGGATCACCGATTGGGGGTGAACCAATATCTCTATCCGCTCCAGCCCGACGGGGAAAAGATAGGCCGCTTCAATCAGCTCCAGCCCCTTGTTCATCATCGTTGCGCTGTCGACGCTGATCTTCGCGCCCATCGACCAATTGGGATGGGCCACCGCCTGCGCGGGCGTGATATCGGCCATTTCGGCGCGGCTGCGTGTGCGGAACGGACCGCCGCTCGCAGTCAGAATGATCCTTGCGACATCCTCCAAACGGCTGCCTGCAAGACACTGGAAAATGGCATTATGCTCACTGTCCACGGGCAATAATGTCGCGCCCGACGCCCGCGCCGCGTCCATCATCAGCGCACCGGCAGACACCAGCGATTCCTTATTGGCGAGCGCTACGGTGCCACCGGCCTTGAGCGCCGCCATGGTGGGCCGCAAGCCCGCGCAGCCCACGATGGACGCCATCGTCCAGTCCGCCCCGGCTCCGGCCGCCGCAACCAGCGCATCGTCGCCCGCCGCCGCCTCGATCCCCGATCCGGCCAGCGCGGCCTTGAGCGCCTGATAGCGGTCAGGATCACCGATCACGGCCATCTCGGCGCCCGTCTCGCGCGCTACAGCCGCCAAACCATCCACATCACTGTTCGCGGTCAACGCAACGACGGCATAGGCATCCGGCTCACGCCGAATCAGGTCCAGCGTCGACATCCCGACCGAACCCGTCGCGCCAAAGATCGAAATCCGCCGCATCAGGGCAGCACCAGCAACAGGTAGCACAGGGCTGCCAGCGGTGCGGCAGCGACTACGCCGTCCAGCCGGTCCATCACGCCACCATGGCCGGGCAGCAATGTGCCGCTATCCTTGACCCCGGCACGCCGTTTCATCGCGCTCTCCAGCAGGTCGCCCAGTTGCGCCGCCACCGCCAGGATACCGCTCGCCGCCGCCAACTGGATCGGCAGGTCAGCGAAACGATGCAGCAGGAACCCGGTGAGCAAGGCCGCCAGCACGCCCCCGCCCAGCCCCGACCAGGTCTTGGACGGACTGATCCGGGGCGCCAGCTTCGGCCCGCCGATGGACCGCCCGGCAAAATAGGCGCCAATATCCGTCGCCCATACCAGCGACAGCGCCCAAAATGCCAGCAGCAGTCCATAGCCATTGGGCTGTTCCCCGCGCAGGAACAGCAGCGATGCGACCGGTACGCAGATATAAAGAATGCCCAACGCCAGCTTGGGCGCGCGCGTTACCAGTGCGACGAAGAAGAAGGCCGCCATCATAAACATGAAGGCGGGCCAGGCCAACCCCGCCGCCAGCGGGCAAAGCAGCGCCAGCGGCACCGATACGGCGAACATCGACAGCTTCTTGTGCTCGGCTGACGCACCGGTCAGCCCGGCCCATTCACCCTGCATCAACACGCCCGCGATCACCAGCAGTAGCCAGAACAGCAATCCGCCCGACAACAGCGCGCCCAGCGCCATCGCGATCAGTCCAACGCCCACAATCGTGCGGGTCCGCAATTCACTGGCCATATCCGTCACAGCCCGCCGAACCGGCGGTCCCTCAACTTGAAGGCGTCAAGCGCCTGCGCCAGCGCCTTGGCATCGAAATCGGGCCACAGCATGTCTGTGAAATATAGTTCGGCATAGGCCGCCTGCCACAGCATGAAATTGCTCAGACGCTGCTCGCCCGATGTTCGGATGAGCAGGTCGAGCGGCGGCAGGTCAGCGGTGTCGAGCGCCGCCTCGATCTTGTCGATATCGATTTCGTCCGCAGTCATCTCGCCCGCCGCGACACGCTGCGCCAGTTGCTGCGTGGCGCGCACCATTTCGTCCTGCGCGCCATAATTGAGCGCGATCGCGATGATCGGGCCGCTATTGCCCGCCGTCCGCGCCATCGCCTTTTCGATCATGTCGACCAGCGAGGGTTCGAGCGCACGATAGTTGCCGATGATGCGCAGGCGCACGCCATTGGCATGAAATTCATCGAGATCGGCCTGAATGAAATGGCGCAACAGCCCCATCAGGTCCGCAATCTCGCTGGCCGGACGCTTCCAGTTTTCCGACGAAAAAGCATAGAGCGTCAGGCATTCAAGCCCCATCTCGCGCGCGGCGCGGGCGACCCGCCGCACCGCTTCCACCCCGGCGCGATGCCCCGCAATGCGTGGCATCAACCGCTTCTTTGCCCAGCGGCCATTGCCATCCATGATGATGGCAGCATGACGCACGCCATGGGCCGGCGCGCTGTGGGGCAGGTCGGGTCTGGCTTGACTAGCCATCAGGGGCGGCGGCGCGCGGGTGTCATGGGACGGGAAACTCCCGGCTTACTGGCCGAGAATTTCCTTTTCCTTGGACGCCGTCGTCGCATCGATGTCCGCAATGATGCCGTCGGTCAGCTTTTGGACCTCCGTTTCCTTGCGCTTGCGGTCATCCTCGCTGATTTCGCCCTTCTTCTCGTCAGCCTTCAGGCTGTCCATGCCGTCGCGGCGCACGTTACGCACGGCAATGCGCGCGCCTTCGGCATATTTGCTGGCCAGCTTGGCCAGTTCCTTGCGACGATCCTCGGTCAGGTCGGGGATCGGCAAGCGCAGCGTCTGCCCATCGACGATCGGGTTCAGACCCAGCCCCGCCGAACGGATCGCCTTGTCGACCGGCCCCACATTGAGCTTGTCCCACACCTGCACCGACAACATGCGCGGTTCGGGGGCGGACACCGTCGCCACCTGGTTCAGCGGCATTGCCGCGCCATAGACGGTGACCATCACCGGATCGAGCAGCATCACATTGGCGCGACCGGTCCGCAGACCGGAAAGATCGCCCTTGAGCGCTTCGACTGCGCCCGCCATCCGGCGTTCGAGGTCCGATTTGTCATATTGCGCCATGATTCAGCTCTCCTGATTTTGCACGATCGTCGCAACGCCCAGACCCGCAAGCACTTCGGCCAGATTGCCGGTCTCACGAATGTTGAAGACGACGATAGGAATATTATTTTCGCGGCACAGCGCGATGGCGCTGGCGTCCATGACCTTGAGATTATCGTTCAGCACCCTGTCGAAGCTTATCTCGTCATAGCGCACGGCGTCGGGCACCTGCTTGGGATCGGCATTATAGACGCCGTCCACACTAGTGCCCTTGAAGATTGCGTCGCAGTTCATCTCGGCGGCGCGCAACGCAGCGGTGGTGTCGGTGGTGAAGAAGGGATTGCCGGTGCCCGCCGCGAAAATGACGATCCGGCCCTTTTCCATGTGCCGCACGGCCTTGCGCCGGATGTAGGGCTCGCACACCGACGCCATCGGGATGGCCGACTGCACGCGGGTATCATAACCCAGCTTTTCCAGCGCATTCTGCACCGCCAACGCGTTCATCACCGTCGCCAGCATGCCCATATAATCGGCGCTGGTGCGATCGAAGCCCTTGGCCGCACCGGCCAGCCCGCGGAAGATATTCCCCCCGCCGACGACCACGCACAGTTCGAACCCGGCGTCCTTGGCCGCCGCGATTTCGCCCGCGACGCGGTTCACCGTTTCCGGCTCGATGCCGTACTGACCCTGCCCCATCAGCACTTCGCCGGACAATTTCAGCAGGATACGCTTAAAGGCAGGCCGGGTCATGTAGGGGCATATTCCATTATGGACGGGCAAGGAAATGGCGCGCACCTTAGCAGTGCGCGCCAGTATGTGAAGCCGCTTTTCCTCCCTGAAAGACAGGGAGGATAAAGGTCAGACGCCTGCGGCGGCCGCAACTTCGGCAGCGAAGTCGCTGACTTCCTTTTCGATGCCTTCGCCCAGCTGGAAGCGGACATAGCTCGTCAGGGTGATCGACTTGCCCGCATCCTTCGCGGCCTTCGCCACGACGTCGGCGACCGGGGTCTTGTTGTCCATCACGAACAGCTGCGACAGCAGAGCCTGCTCCTTGGCGAACTTCGCCACGGCGCCATCGACCATCTTGGCGACGATTTCAGCGGGCTTGCCCGATTCGGCAGCCTTTTCAGCAGCAATCGCGCGCTCACGGTCCAGCAGAGCCGGGTCGATATCGGCAGCCGACAGAGCGAGCGGGAAGGCAGCGGCGATGTGCATCGCGATCTGCTTGCCCAGCGGCTCCATGACGTCAGCAGGCGCATCGCCTTCAAGCGCGACGAGTACGCCGATCTTGCCCAGGCCCGGTGCGGCGGCATTGTGAACGTAAGACACAACCGTGCCCTGGCTCACTTCGACATGGCCGACACGACGCACATTCTGATTCTCGCCGATGGTGGCGATGTTGGCGACCAGCTTTTCGGCAACGGTGCCGCCCGAAGGATAGCCAGCAGCCGACAGCGTTTCAGCATCGGCAGCGCCGGTTTCCAGCGCAATGGCGGACACGGTGCGGACGAAGTCCTGGAACTGGTCGTTCTTGGCGACGAAGTCGGTTTCGCTGTTCACTTCGACGGCCACGCCCTTGGTGCCGGCGACGGCGACGCCGACCAGGCCTTCAGCGGCGGTGCGGCTCGACTTCTTCTGCGCAGCGGCCAGACCCTTGGCGCGCAGCCAATCGGTTGCCGCTTCGATGTCGCCGCCCGCTTCGGTCAGCGCCTTCTTGCAATCCATCATGCCGGCGCCCGAACGGTCGCGCAGTTCCTTGACGGCGGCAGCGGTAATCTCGGCCATGTTTCGGCTCCTAAACTATAGTGGTTCAAATAAACGGCAGGGCGCGTCTCCGAAGAGCGCGCCCTAGCCTGTCATTCTTGCAGTTGCGCGACGCCCTTAAGCTTCGACGGCAACCTCTTCGGCCATCGGCTCGTCCATGGCGCCCAGGTCGACGCCCGAAGCCTGCTGCGCACCACGGTTGCCCTTGGTGGCGGCGGCGGCGATCGCGTCGCAATACAGGCGAATGGCGCGGCTGGCGTCATCGTTCGCGGGAACCGGGAAAGCGATGCCGTCGGGCGAGACGTTCGAATCGAGGATCGCGACGACCGGGATACCCAGCGTGTTGGCTTCCTTGATCGCCAGCTCTTCCTTGTTGGCGTCGATCACGAACATGACATCAGGGATGCCGTTCATGTCGCGAATGCCGCCCAGCGACATTTCCAGCTTCTCGCGCTCGCGGGTCATCTGAAGGACTTCCTTCTTGGTGAAGCCGTGGGTGTCACCCGACAACTTCTCCTCAAGGGTCTTGAGACGCTTGATCGAACCGGAGATGGTCTTCCAGTTGGTGAGCATCCCGCCCAGCCAGCGATGGTTGACGAAATGCTGGCCCGACTTGCGTGCAGCGTCCGCGATGGGATCTTGCGCCTGGCGCTTGGTGCCGACGAACAGCACCTTGCCACCAGCGGCGACGGTGCCCGACACGAAGTCGAGCGCACGGCCGAACAGGGGCACGGTCTGCGAAAGATCAAGGATGTGGATGCCGTTGCGCTCGCCGAAGATGTACGGCTTCATGCGCGGGTTCCAACGATGGGTCTGGTGGCCAAAATGCGCGCCAGCGTCGATCAATTGGTGCATGGTGACGACAGGTGCCGCCATAAGATAATCTCCTTCCGGTTAATGCCTCTGGGAATCAGGAACCGGAAAAAGCCTCAAAGGCCCGTCCGGCACCGGATATGTCGATTCCCATGTGGAATGAGGCGCGCCTTTAACGCCAGAAAAGGCAACACGCAAGGGTTGACACGCGTTCGCATTGAGAACATAAAGAGAACGAACGGAACAAATGCGGTTTTTTGCCGTTAGAACCGTCATAGTGAGCCAAGCCGTGTAGATGGCAAGATGGAAAGTGATCGCAATGTTTGCAATGATTGCAGCGACCCTGTTTTCCGCCGCTTTCCTGTTAGCGGTCAGTACCATCGTCTGGATGTTCGCGCTCTATCGCGACAAGATGGTGGCTGCGCTGCTGTTCGAACCGATCCCCCAACATGCGCCGGTCTATCATATGCGGGTGCGCCGCCTGCGCGCACCCAAATCGACCCGGCCGGTCGACCTCCCCATGCCCCGGGCCATTCTCGCCGCCTGAGCGGGTCAAATACTGACCGCAATCAGGGGCGTTCGGCGGCCGCCGCTGCTTCCTTTGATCGCCTGACCTTCGCATAGGATAGGATGCCGAACGGAATCAGCGCCAGATAGACGGCGCAGATCAACAGCAGCGTCAGCCATGGGTCAGTGACCAGCAAGGCCGCCAGCAATCCCGCCAGCGCGATCGCCTCCAGCCGGATACGCTTGCGCAACCGCAAGGCGGACCATGTATAGGTCGCGATGTTGGAAATCATCAGGAAGGCGACAAAGGCCGTCCAGGGCGCGACCACATACCAGGCGCGGAAAATCTCTTCTCCCGTCACCAGCCACAGATAAAGCGGCACGAACGCCAGCCCCGCACCCGCCGGTGCGGGCACGCCGGTCAGGAACCCGGCCGATTTGTGCGGCTGTTCATCCGCATCGATATTGGCGTTGAACCGCGCCAGTCGCAGCGCGCATGTCAGCGCATGGGCCAGTGCAATGACCCAGCCAAACTTCGGCATGGCGTGCAGCGACCACAGATAGAGGATGAGCGAAGGCGCGACACCGAACGCGATCGAGTCGGACAGCGAATCCAGTTCCGCACCGAATCGGCTTTCGCCGCGGAGAAGCCGGGCGATACGCCCGTCCAGCCCATCCAGCACGCCTGCGAACAGGATGGACAGCACGGCCCTCTCCCACTCGCCCGAAATGCCATAGCGCACCCCGGTCAGGCCGAAGCACAGGGCCATGGCCGTCACCGCGTTGGGCGCGAGCATCCGCAAGGTGATACCCCGGCGCAACCCGCGCGGGATGGCCCGCCGCTGCCTCACTGCTGTATCGCTCCAACGACCCGGCGATCACCGATCTGCCCCAATATCGTCTCGCCCGCGACCGTGCGCTGGCCCAGGCATACACGCGGCGCGGTCCCGGCAGGCAGATAAACATCAACCCGGCTGCCAAAGCGGATAAGGCCGATCCGCTGGCCCGCCGCAACCATATCGCCGGGCTTCACGAACGGCACGATGCGCCGCGCGACCAGACCTGCAATCTGGGTGAAGCCGATCCGCACGCCGTCATGCCGCTCGACCAATATATGCTGCCGTTCATTATCCTCGCTCGCCTTGTCGAGGTCCGCGTTCAAAAACTTGCCGGAAATATAGACGACGGCCTTGATCGTCCCGCCGATCGGCGTGCGATTGATATGCACGTCGAACACGCTCATGAAAATCGACACGCGGATCATCGGCTGATCGCCCAGACCGTCGACGCCCGCCATTTCGCGCGGCGGCGGCACGCGCTGGATCAGCGTGATGAGGCCATCGGCCGGGGCGATGATGGCATTGTCATCCTGTGGCACCGCGCGGACCGGATCGCGAAAAAAGGCGAAGACCCAGATCGTTACGATCAGCATCAGCCAACCGACAATCTCCCATCCGACAAGAAACAATATGGCCGTGATCGCCACCGCGATCAGGCCAAACTTCATCCCTTCCGGGTGAACCGAGGGAAAGCGCCATTTGACATTGCCGCCTGCGGCAATCGTGATCTCGTTATTTTCCATGCGCACCGTCTTTAGGGAGAGACCCGCTCCCTGACAACGACCGATCCCGGCGAAGGCTCCTTGCGCGCACAAACTGCGCCTGAACAGTTGAACATTGGCGGCGCTTTGCCTAGGGCGTGTCGCAATTCCACCCAACAGAAGAAGGCGAACAGGCGCATGGCGAAGATCAAGGTGAAAAACCCGGTCGTGGAGATCGACGGCGATGAAATGACCCGGATCATCTGGGAATGGATTCGCGAGCGCCTGATCCTTCCCTACCTCGACATCGACCTTAAATATTACGACCTCTCGGTCGAGAAGCGCGATGAAACCAATGACCAGATCACGGTCGATTGCGCCAACGCGATCAAGGAATATGGCGTCGGCGTAAAGTGCGCCACCATCACTCCAGATGAACAGCGGGTTGAGGAATTCAATCTCAAGTCGATGTGGAAGTCGCCCAACGGCACCATCCGCAACATCCTGGGCGGCGTCGTGTTCCGCGAACCCATCGTCATCAAGAACGTCCCCCGCCTGGTTCCCGGCTGGACCGACCCGATCGTCATCGGCCGCCATGCGTTTGGCGACCAGTATAAGGCGACCGATTTCCTGGTCCCCAGCGCCGGCAAGCTGACCATGGTGTGGGATGGCGACAATGGCGAAAAGATCGAGAAGGAAGTGTTCAACTTCCCGGCCGCTGGCGTCGCCATGGGCATGTACAACCTCGACCAGTCGATCATCGACTTTGCCAAGGCGAGCATGAACTACGCGCTCGACCGCAAATGGCCGCTCTATCTGTCGACCAAGAACACCATCCTCAAGGCCTATGACGGCCGCTTCAAGGATCTGTTCCAGCAGGTGTTCGACGAAGAGTTCGCCGACAAGTTCAAGGCGGCAGGCATCGTCTATGAGCATCGCCTGATCGACGACATGGTCGCTTCGGCGCTCAAGTGGAGCGGCAAGTTCGTCTGGGCGTGCAAGAATTATGACGGCGACGTCCAGTCCGACACCGTCGCACAGGGCTTCGGCTCGCTCGGCCTGATGACCTCCGTCCTGCTCTCGCCCGACGGCAAGACCGTGGAAGCGGAAGCCGCGCACGGCACCGTCACCCGCCATTATCGCCAGCATCAGCAGGGCAAGGCCACCTCGACCAACCCGATCGCATCGATCTTCGCCTGGACCCAGGGCCTGGCCTTCCGCGGCAAGTTCGATGACACGCCCGACGTCACCAAATTCGCCGAAACGCTGGAGCGCGTCTGCATCAAGACCGTCGAAGACGGCGCGATGACCAAGGATCTGGCGCTGCTGATCGGCCCGGAACAGGCATGGATGACCACGGAGCAGTTCTTCGAACAGATCCGCGTCAACCTCGAAGCCGAAATGGCCAAGTGGGCCTAAGCAGCGGGAACTGATAGCCGCTTCAGGCTTTCAGTACGGAAACGGAACGAGGCGGCGCCGTATAACCGGCGCCGCCTTTTTCATAACCTACGAACCGGAGCAGCGCGATGACGACGACAGCGAGAAAACGCCTGGAGGTCCGCGCGGCCATCCCTTCCGATGTGCGCGCCATTTTGCGCCTCATCGCCCGCGTCTATCCGGGCCTGCCCAATTATTCCCCCGCCACCGTGCGCGGCCAGATCAACAATTTCCCCGATGGCTGCTTCGTTGCGCTCTACGACAACAAGGTCGTGGGTTATTGCGCCAC
>JAECRT010000008.1:0-20700 GCA_016000085.1 Sphingomonadaceae bacterium | reverse complement strand
CCGCGCCTGACGAAGGAACTGACGCGGATGGCGCTGGAATATAATATCAACATCATCGGCGGATCACATCCGACCCGCGCCGACGACGGCGACATTCAAAATATCGCCTATGTCGCGCTGCGCGACGGCTCCGTCCATACGCAGGAAAAAATCCACCCGACGCCCAACGAAGCCTTTTGGTGGAACATCAAGGGCGGCGATTCGCTCGACGTCATTCAGACCGACTGCGGGCCGATCGGCGTGCTCATCTGCTACGACAGCGAGTTTCCCGAACTGGCCCGGCGCCTCGTCGATCAGGGTGCGCGCATCATCTTCGTGCCCTTCTGCACTGACAGTCGGTCAGGCTATATGCGCGTGCGCTATTGTGCGCAGGCCCGCGCCATCGAAAATCAATGCTATGTCGTCATGTCGGGCAATGTCGGCAATCTGCCCAATGTCGACAATATGGACATTCAATATGCCCAGAGCGCGATCCTGACGCCTTGCGATCTCCCCTTCGCCCGCGATGGGATCGCGGCGGAATCGAGCGAAAATGTCGAAACGCTCACTATGGCGGATGTGAACCTGGCCGACCTTAGCTGGGCCCGGGCGGAAGGCACGGTGCGCAACCTGCGCGATCGCCGTTTCGACCTCTATCATATCGAATGGGACAGCAACCCCGACCACAGCCACGCGCCCAGCGGCGGCCCGGTCCCGGCAGGCGGCCATAATTCCCCCGGCGGCGGTTAGTCCATTTACGCGGCGACCGGTTCCAGCAGCCGGTCGCGCGTTGCGAGCAATTGCTCCAGCGACGGTTGCGCCGCATTCCGCGTCACGCTTGCCATCGCCCGGTCGAGTCGCGCTTGCGCCATTTCCGTAATCTGCGGCAGCGCATTGGCGATCCCGACCATATCGTCCATCCGGCCCCAGCAGTTGAGCGCCAGATCGCAACCCGCCGCGACCACACCCGCCGCCAGTTCCGGGATGCTGCCCTGCAACGCCTTCATATCCAGATCGTCGGACATCAGCAGCCCGTCGAAACCGATCCGCTCGCGGATAATTTCCCCAATCACCGTGGGCGACAGGCTGGCCGGCCGCTCGGCATCCCATGCGGGATAGACGACATGCGCGGTCATCCCCATCGGCGCCTGATTGAGGGTGCGGAACGGGCCAAGATCGGTTTCCAACGCGGACAGATCGGCATGCACCACCGGCAATTCCAGATGGCTGTCGACCAGCGCCCGCCCATGACCCGGCATATGCTTGACGATGCCGACCACGCCGCCATCGGCCAGTCCCTCCAGCACGGCGCGACCCAGCGCCGCCACGCGCATTGGCTCCCCGCCCAGCGTGCGGTCGCCCATGATATCGCTCGCCCCAGCCTGTCGCACATCGAGCAACGGCAGCGCATCCACGGTGATGCCCACCTCCGCCAGCGTCAACGCAATCGCGCGCGCATTGGCCCGCGCCGCCGCGATCGCGCTCGACGGCGCAATGTCATAGAGTCGGTCGAACATAGCGCCGGGCGGAAAACCGGGCCATTCCGGCGGTTGCATCCGCGCGACGCGCCCGCCTTCCTGATCGATCATGATGAGCAGATCGTCGCGGCCATGCAGCGCGCGCAGATCATCGGTCAAGGCGCGCACCTGCGCCCGATCCACGATATTGCGCTTGAACAATATATAACCAGCGGGCTGCGCCTCCGCAAAGAAGGCGCGCTCATCGGGGGTTAGAGACGGACCGGATAGGCCGAAGATGACGGGTTTCATGCCCGCGACGATAGCGCCATCGGGCCGTCCTGTCGAAACCCTATTGCCGCCTCAATCCCGCGATCAGGAACCGCCAATCACCATGCAGCTTTCGCCCGCGACCTTCAGCTTGCCACAGATCATGCTCGACTGCCCGCCTGCGCTCGCGCGCAGACGATAGACGGTGCCGCCGCCAACCTCTGCCGATTCGACGGTCATGGCCAGCGGCGCGAGATAGGCAAATCGCTTGGACAGCCTGCTCCAGGCATCCTTCGCGACCGCCGCACTGCCATAAGCGCCCAGCTGGATCATCGCACCGCCGCGCGCCGCCTTGGGCGCGGCTGTCGGCTTGTCGCCGGTTTCATCGGTGACGCGCGCCGTCACGCTCTGCGCTGGCTTGACCGGCACGACGGGCTTCACGCCGGTTGGCGCAGGCGCCGTCTTGGTGATGGGCGCTTCGGGAACCCGGCTGGGATCGATGCGGCCATCACGCACCACGCCTTCGCTTGCAGCAAAGCTGGCGTCGCCCTCTCCGTCGAATTTCTTCGCATCGGCTTCGTTCGCCACGATCTTGTAGCTGTCCGTGGGCGCGGCGATCAGCTGCCCTTCCCCGGCATCGCCGCTGCCAGTGCGGTTCTGCAACCACCATGCGCCCGCGACGACCGCACCGATCAGCACCAGGCCGAGCAAGACAAGCCCCAGCACCCGCAGCGGCGAGATGCGGTCGTCTTCATCCTCGTCGATCGCTGGCTCCAACCACGGCAGACGATCTTCGTCGTCCAGGTTCAAACGCCCGCGCGCATAGTCGCCCATCTCATCGAAACTCCGTCAATCGTCACTGCATCTCTGTCAGCGCGGCAACGCCCATCAGGGCAAGGCCGTTGCGGATAATCTGCCCTATTCCCCGGCTCAGGAAAAGCCGTGCCGACATGATGGCCGGATCATCGGCAAGGATGACGCGCGCGCGCGGATCATCATTGCCCATATTCCACCAGCCATGGAAAGCCGATGCCAAGTCATTGAGATAAAAGGCGATACGGTGTGGTTCACGCATCTGCGCCGCGCCTTCGACCACGCGCGGGAACTGGGCGGCCAGCTTGACCAGGTTCAGCTCCGTCGTCCCAAGAAGGGACAGGTCCGGCGCAGGCAGCGCAATACCGGCCTCTTCCGCCCGCCGTCCCAGCGAGGAAATCCGCGCATGGGCGTATTGGACATAGAATACCGGATTGTCCTTCGACGCTTCCACCACCTTGGCGAAATCGAAGTCCATCTGCGCGTCGGCCTTGCGCGTCAGCATGGTGAAACGCACCACATCCTTGCCCACTTCGCCCACGACATCGGCCAGCGTGACGAAATTGCCCGCCCGCTTCGACATCTTCACCGGCTCGCCATCGCGCAGCAGACGCACCATCTGGATGAGCTTCACGTCGAATCGCGCCTTGCCTTCCGTCAGCGCCGCGACCGCCGCCTGGATACGCTTGACCGTGCCCGCATGGTCCGCGCCCCAGATGTCGATCAACTGGTCGGCCGACTGCGCCTTCTGATAATGATAGGCCATGTCCGCGCCGAAATAGGTCCAGCTGCCGTTCGACTTCTTGATCGGCCGGTCCTGATCGTCGCCGAACTTCGTAGAGCGGAACAGCGGCAGTTGCACCGGCTCCCAATCGTCGGGCAATTCGCCCTTGGGCGCTTCCAGCACGCCATCATACACCAGGTCATGCGCGCGCAGCCACGCTTCGGCCTGCTCGGGCTTGCCCGCCGCCTGCAATTCCGCCTCGGACGAGAAGATGTCGTGATGGATGCCCAGCAGCGCAAGATCGTCGCGGATCATGTCCATCATCTTCGCCACGGCGAAGGTGCGGAACGTCACCAGCCATTCGCTCTCCGGCGCACCGACGAAGCGATCGCCATATTCGGCGGCCAGCGCCTGCCCCACCGGGACCAGATAGTCGCCCGGATACAGGCCCTCGGGGATCGCGCCGACATCCTGCCCCAAAGCCTCGCGGTAACGCAGATGCGCCGATCGGGCGAGCACGTCCACCTGACCGCCTGCGTCGTTGATATAATATTCGCGGATCACCTTGTGCCCGGCATATTCCAGCAGGGTTGCGAGCGCATCGCCCACTACCGCGCCCCGGCAATGGCCCATATGCATCGGCCCGGTCGGGTTGGCGGAGACATATTCGACATTGACGGTCACGCCCTGCCCCAGGTCGGACCGGCCATAATCATCGGCGCCCGCATCGATCGCCGCCAGTTCCGCGCGCCACGTCGCGTCGGTCAGCGTCAGATTGATGAAGCCCGGCCCCGCAATGGTCGCGCTGGCGACCTCGTCCAGCGCCTGCAACTTCGTGACGATCGCTTCGGCCAACGCACGCGGATTGGTCCCCGCAGGCTTGGCCAGCACCATGGCGGCATTGGTGGCCAGGTCGCCATGGGTCACGTCACGCGGCGGCTCGACCGTAACCGGCTTGCGGTTCAGCCCGGCGGGCAACACGCCATCGGCTTCCAGCGCGTCGAGCACGGCGTCGAGATGGATTGTGAAACGGGTATAGAGGGACACGGGACGGACTTTCTAAAACGCCCGTTCGTTCTGAGCCTGCCGAAGGGCTGCGCTTCTCTGCAAAAGGAGCGGGCTTCGACTTGTCTCAGCCCGAACGGGAAAAGGGCTGTGCTTAACGCGTGGCGTTATATTTGAGCTGATCCTGGGTCAGGTTGAACCCCACCAACAGCTCGAAGCTGGTTCGCAGCAGCGCCGCCTTGACGTCCGGCTGCGCGAACGGATCGATCGCGGCGTCGGCATCGCCCGCCTTGCGCTTTTGCACGATCTTCTGCTGGATGTCCGCGGGCAGCGTCGCCGACGCCTTGTCGACATAGGAACCGGCCTTCGCCTGCGTGCTGGCGCGATATTCGCCCGCCGCAAAGTTCAGCGTCACCTGACCCACCCGCTTGGCGACCACGGCATTGCCGCCACGCACCACGGCGGAGAAATAGGGCAAAGTCACCTGCCGCGCCGCGCTCGCGTCGCTGCGCCGGGCGTTCACGGTGAACGTGGCTTCAGTATAGAATTGCGCGCCATCGGTGCAGGTCGCCCGCAAGTTGGTGACGTTAGCCACCACGTCGATCGCGGCCGCATCCCTGCTTTGCGTCGGATTGAACAGCGTGATGTCACCCGTATAGGCCGGGATCGCGGCCGAAGGACAGGCGGAGCGCACGGCGATAATGCCGCCGGTCGCGTCAATTTCACCCCGGCGCGAACAGCCCGCCAGAGCAAGAGCCAGCATTCCGGCCAAAGCGGTACGGGACAGGACGGTACGAGACACGCAGATATTCCTTGGCACAGGCAGATATTCCTCGGCATGGCCCGGTGGCCAGAAGCGTGAGGCTTCCTTATCCATCCCCCGCGCGCCGCGCAACCGCCAGCGCGCGGCTTTCCTCTGGCCTCTTTCTTCCGCGGCCACATTCGCCTAAGCGGCTGGACATGACCGATGCTGCCGACACCCGCCCGCCGATGACCCTCCTGATCGCCGCGCCCCGCGGCTTTTGCGCCGGGGTGGACCGTGCGATCATCATCGTGGAGAAGGCGATCGAAGCCTATGGTGCGCCGGTCTATGTCCGCCATGAAATCGTCCACAACAAATATGTGGTGGACAGTCTGAAGGCGAAGGGCGCCATTTTCGTGGAGGAACTGGATCAGGTGCCCGATGGCGTGCCCGTGGTCTTTTCCGCCCATGGCGTGCCCAAGGCAGTGCCTGCCAAGGCCGAGGAACGCGGCCTGTCCTATCTCGACGCCACCTGCCCGCTGGTCAGCAAGGTCCATCGTCAGGCCGAACGGCAGGTGAAGGACGGCCGCCATATCCTGTTCATCGGGCATAAGGGCCATCCCGAAGTCATCGGCACCTTCGGACAGGTGCCGGACGGTACCATGACGTTGATCGAAACGGTCGAGGATGCCGAAGCCTTTTCGCCCGCCGATGCCGACAACCTGGCCTTCCTGACGCAGACCACTTTGTCGGTGGACGACACCGCCGCGATCGTCGCCGTGCTCCAGCGCCGTTTCCCGTCCATGATCGCGCCCAAGGGCGAAGATATCTGCTATGCCACGTCGAACCGGCAGACCGCCGTCAAGGCCATCGCCGCGCGCTGTCAGGCCGTCTATGTGATCGGCGCGCCCAACAGCTCCAATTCGGTGCGACTGGTCGAGGTTGCCGAACGCGAAGGCACGCCCGCCCGCCTGATCCAGCGTGCTGAAGAGATCGACTTCGCCTGGCTCGAAGGCGTGACCACGCTGGGCCTGACGGCCGGTGCTTCGGCCCCCGAAATATTGGTGCGCGAAGTGGTGGACCGCATCGCGACCCGCTTCGCCGTGGTCGAGGAACAGGTGGAAACAGCCCGCGAAAGCATATCCTTCAAACTGCCCCGCGGACTGGAGCCAGCCTGAACCATGGCCGTTTACACCCACGTTCCCGCCGAAGAGATTGATGCCTTCCTCACCCGCTATGACGCTGGCCGCCTCGTGTCGGCCAAGGGCATTGCCGAAGGAGTGGAAAACAGCAATTATCTGCTCGAAACCACCGGCGCGGACGGCAAAGGGCATCGCTATATCCTGACCCTCTATGAAAAGCGGGTGGACGAAGCGGACCTGCCCTTCTTCATGGACCTGCTCGACCATCTGGGCGCGCGCGGCTGCCTCGTCCCCCGCTTCATCGCCGACCGGGACGGCCAGCGCCTCCAGCAGCTTGGCGGACGCCCCGCCTGCCTGATCGAATTTCTGACCGGCATTTCGCTGACCGAACCGACGCCCGGACAGGCGCGGGCCGCCGGTGTGGCGCTAGGCGAACTGCACCGCGCGGCGCAAGGCTTTACCGGCGAGCGCCGCAACGCCCTCGACAAGGCGGGCTGGCATGATCTGGCGGCCAAATGCGGCACGGATTTCGACGCTATCGCCCCCGGCCTTGCGGGACGCGTGACCGACGAGCTGGCCTTTCTCGACGCGCATTGGCCCGCCGATCTTACCCGCTCGGTCATCCATGCCGACCTGTTCCCCGACAATGTGCTGATGCTGGGCGATGATGTCACCGGCCTCATCGACTTCTATTTCAGCTGCACCGACATTCGCGCCTATGATCTGGCCGTCACCCACAGCGCCTGGTGCTTCAGCAATGATGGCACCGCCTGGTTTGGCGACCGCGCATCGGCGCTGGGCGCGGGCTATATCCAGGCCCATGGCCTGACCGACGCGGAACGCGCCGCCTTCCCCATCCTGTGTCGCGGCGCGGCGCTGCGCTTCCTCCTGACCCGCGCCTATGACTGGATCAACACGCCGCCCGATGCGCTGGTGACGCGCAAAGACCCGCTCGCCTATCTGCGGCGGCTGGATTTCTACGCCAAGGCCGATCCGGCCGCATTGCTGGGCCAATAACAATCATGACCGACCTGACATCCGTAGAGATTTTCACCGATGGCGCGTGCAAGGGCAATCCCGGCCCCGGCGGCTGGGGCGCGGTGATCCGGTCGGGCGCCAATGAAAAGGAAATTTCCGGCGGCGAGGCGCAGACCACCAACAACCGCATGGAAATGATGGCCGCGGTCGAAGCGCTCAACGCCCTCAAGCGCCCCTGTCAGGTCACGCTCTACACCGACAGCAAATATGTCATGGACGGCATCACCAAATGGGTGTTCGGCTGGCAGAAGAAAGGCTGGCGCACGGCCGATAACAAGCCGGTCAAGAATGTCGAGATCTGGCAGGCGCTGCTGAAAGCCGCCGCACCGCATCAGGTGACCTGGCAATGGGTGAAGGGCCATGCCGGCCATCCCGAAAATGAACGCGCCGACGCGCTCGCCAGCGCCGCGGCGGAAAGCTTCCGCCGTTAACGCCTAACCTACCGGCAGATCGAAACTCCCACTGTCGACCGCAACCCGCCATTTGCCGGCCGGTCCACCCCGATCATCATGACGCGATGCGTCGCGATCCCCGGCAAGGACGCCCGGCCTTCGCCCTGTTCGGGGCGACAACCGGGCGCGTCGCTTATTCCGCTTCTTCGACCGGCGCGCCGGGGCCGTTCTTCAGCACCGACTCGATCGCATTCTTCGCGCCGGCCTTGCTGGCATAACCTTCGGTCCAGAAGATCACTTCGCTATTATATTTGAACTTGGCGACGAACTCGCCGGCCTTGTTCTTCTCGATCACGAACTTATGCGCCATCATCGTCTCCAGACTCGTTGCGTCAGCGAAACCGCGTCGGAGAATAGGCAGCGGCGGACAGGCTGGCAATGCTTTCCGGCGGCGCATCGCCAGTCACCAGACTGGCCGCCAGCAGCGCAGCGGCAGGCGCGGTCTGGATGCCGAACCCGCCCTGCCCCGCGAACCAGAAAAAGCCCGGCACGTGGCGATCGAAACCATAAACCGGCGCGCGATCGGGCGTGAAACTCCGCAGCCCCGCCCATCGATGTTCGACCGCCGCGATCGGCCAATCCACCACCGCCTCGAACCGGTCGATCGCCTGCGCTACCGCCATTTCCTCCGGCGCGGCATCGCACGGGAGCGAGGGCACTTCGTCATGCGGGGTCAACCAGATGCGGCCCGCGCCCTCTGGCTTGAAATAGAATTGCCCACCCAGATCCATAATCAACGGCAGGTCAGGCGATGGCAATGTCGGCACCTGCAACTGCACGACCGTCCGCCGCAGCGGCGCGATGCCGACCGGCGCGACGCCACATGCGCGCGCGACATCGTCGGCCCACGCCCCCGCCGCATTGACCAGCAGGCCGCACCGGATCATCCCGTCGCCCGTCTCGATGCACCAGCCCTCGCCATCTTTTCGCGCCGCCAGCATCGGCGACGATAATCGCATCACCCCTCCCAGCCGTCGGAACTGTCGCAAATAGGCCTGATGGAGCGCCGCGACGTCGATATCCTTGCAGCTCGCCTCCATCACCCCCAACGTCCAGCCGGCACGCAGGCCCGGCACCAGCGCGGCGGGATCGACGATGTGCAGGTCGACCTTGCCCGCAAAACGCGCAAGCAGCGCGTCGCGCGCATCCCGATCGTCCGCCCGCCCGATATGCAGCGTCCGGCGCGGCGACAAAAAGCCGCCATCATGGAAATCGGGGTCAGGATCGGTCAGCAGCGGCCCCGACGCGGTGGTCAGCGGCTGAATCATCGCCCCGCCATAGCTCTCCTCCCAGAAAGCGACAGAACGCCCCGTGGCATGATAGCCCGCCTGATCCTCCATCTCCAAGATCAGCACGCGCGCCTTCCCCGCCAGCGTCGCGCCCAGGCTGGCCCCGGCAATACCGCCACCAACAATCACGATGTCCGGATGATTCAACGTGCCGCCTCATCCAGGAAAGCGTCGATCCGCGCCAGCGCATCCAGCCGCACCGGGTCCAGCTCCCGCAATATCTCATGCGCCGCCTCGCGCCCGTATATATGCAGCCGAGCGTCCGGCAATCGCGCCGCGACCTGCCGGATAGTCGGCGTCGACACCAACTGATCGGCATCGGTCGCCAGTATCAGCAGCGGCGTCGCAATCCGTGCAATCGCGTCCCCCTGCGCCAACACCCGCGTCGATTCGAGCGCCTGCGCCACCCAGTTCCAGCTTGGCGGACCGAGCGCAACCTCGCGGCTATGATCGCGCCACCACAGTTCGTCGGCATAACGCTCCGGGTCATGCGTCAGCCTTTTCTGCCGCATCATCCTTTGCCGCGCCGAATCCTCCTTCTGGGTCCAGGCCTGCCGCTCGCTGCGGCCCAGCACGATATTGGCCCGCGCAATCGCCACCGCCAGCCATCGCGGCAACGGCGCGGTATGCAGCCCCAGCATCGGCGCGACCGCAACCGCGGCATCGGGCGACGCCATCCCCTCGGCCAGCGCGCGCAGCATCAGGTGGCCACCCATGCTGTGCGCCACGATGGCGCTCGGCCCGTCCCCCTCGGCCCGCCAATCCGCCGCCAGCCCGTTCACGTCGGCGATCCACGTTCCGAAATCATCGATATGGCCGCACATCGGATCACCGGTCAGCCGTCCCGATCCGCCCTGTCCACGCCAGTCGAAACTTGTGACGGCCCAGCCGCGCAGCGCCCAGTCATGCATGACGTCCAGATATTTTTCGATCATGTCGCCGCGCCCGCCCAGCACCAGCATCTGCCCGCGCGTGCCCCTGCCCAGTCGATAGCGGCGAATCGGCCAGCCATCGGCCGCCGTCCAGTAATCCAGCCGACCGCCCATGGGCCAGGCGCGACGGTCGAAAACGGGGAACGGGGGTGAGGGCGAATCCATGCGCGGCATGGTTACGTTTTGGTAAGCCATCAGGTCTAGGGTCTAATGCCATGTTGGGGGAATATTTCAGGCTGGCGCTCATAGGCGCCCTCGCTGCGCTGCTGATTGCTGCTGCGATCACAGACCTGCGCTCGCGCATCATTTCCAATCGGCTCAATCTGGCCGTCGCGCTGCTGGCGCCCGTCTGGTGGGTCGCTTGCGGGCTGGACCTGTGGCCCGGCATGGCGGTGCAACTGCTGGTCGGTGCCGTGGTGTTCGCCCTGTTCGCCGGGATGTTCGCGCTGGGCATGATGGGTGGCGGTGACGTGAAGTTGCTCGGTGCGCTGGCCCTATGGTTCCCATGGCAGGCGGTCATCTCGCTGATCGTGCTGATGGCGCTGCTGGGCGGCGCGGTCACGCTGGTGACGGTCATCCATCACCGCATGAGCAAACGGCTGGGCCAACCCGAAATACCCTATGGCGTGGCCATTTCCCTCGCAGCGCTTTGGCTGCTTGGCGAACGTTATATTAACCAATTTGCGTGATGAGTGAGGCATTGGGGGCAGTGCACCCATTTAATGGAAGCGAGTTTCGTCATGGATGCTAAGAAAATCGTGCTGCTGGTAGGAGCGCTTGTGATAGCGATCACTACGGCATTGCTTGCACGCAGCATGCTGAGTTCATCCAGCACGCCCCAGGTCAATGCGCAAATGATGCCGGTCGAAGCAGACCAGCCCCATGTGCTCGTCGCGACCAAGGCGCTGCCGGTCGGCACCATCCTGGACGCGGAAAGCTTCCGCTTTCAGCCGTGGCCCAAGGATCTGATCGAACAGGCCTATTATCTCAAGGGTCAGGCCGATCCCGCCAAGCTGGCTGGCAGCGTCATCCGCACCGCCATCTCGGCCGGTCAGCCCCTGACCCAGGGCGGCATCGTCAAGCCTGGCGATCGCGGCTTCCTCGCAGCGGCGCTCGGCGCGGGCATGCGGGCGGTCACGGTGCCGGTGTCGGCGCAAAGCTCGGTTGCTGGCTTCGTTTTCCCTGGCGATCGCATCGATCTCGTCCTCACGCAAAGCGTGTCGGGCGGCGGCGAAGGTGAGCCGCTAAGAGTGTCCGAGACCATCCTGCGTAACCTGCGCGTGCTCGCCACCGACCAGCGCATGGATGCGATGGGCGCGGACGGCAAACCGGAAATTCGCACCTACTCCAACGTCACGATCGAAGTGACGCCCAAGATCGCGGAAAAGATCGCCGTGTCCCAGACCATCGGCTCGCTGTCCATGTCGCTGCGCTCGATCGCCGACACCGCGTCCGATCTCGACGCCGCCATTGCGGGCAGCGATGTCGATCTGCCGGACGGCACCGATCCCAAGAGTGAAAAAGCCATCATCGCCAAGATGGCCTCGCGCCCTGTCGATCGCGGCTCCACTTATTCGACCGGCGCGGACGTGTCGCGTTACCAGCGCAGCTCCGTGCCTGCCAAGGCGGATACATCCGCCCAATCGATGCCCGTCAACGGCGCACCGGTCGGCACCGTCGCCTTCAAAGGCCCAGTCATCCGCGTGGCGCGCGGCACCAACGTGACCGAAGTTCCGGTCGGGGGGAAGTGAGATGAAGACCATTCATACTCTTGCACGGCGCATCGCGGTCAAACCGCTGGGCGCACCGGCAATCGCGCTTGGACTGGCTGTCGCCATGGCCGCGATGCCCACCACGGCGCTCAACGCCGCCCCTTCCAGCACGCAGGATAATGCCATCCTGATGTCGATGGGCGGCAGCCGGGTCATCAACCTGCCGGGCAAGATGTCCGATGTGGTGATCGGCGACCCCGATGTGGTCGACGTCCATGTCCGCTCGCAAAACCAGTTGTATCTGATCGCAAAGAAGCCGGGTGAAACCACCGTCTTTGCAACCGCTCCCGACGGCAAGGTGCTGTTTTCCGGCACGGTCCGCGTCGGCAACAACCTGACCAGCGTCGACGATATGCTGACCATCGCCATGCCGGGCGCGAAAATCGCGGTCAACAAGATGAACGGCATGGTGCTGCTCACCGGCACGATCGAAGCGCCCGAAGACGCCGCCGAAGCGGAACGCCTGACCCAGGCCTTCGTCGGCAAGGATGTGACCGTGGTCAGCCGCCTGCGCATGGCGACTCCGCTTCAGGTCATGCTTCAGGTCAAGATTTCCGAAGTCAGCAAAGATATTGGCCACAAAATCGGCACAAACTTCGGTTCCATCGACAATAGCGGTGGCACCCTTGGTTTTCTCGGTGGCGGAGGGCGTAAATTCTTCGACTATACCAAGCCAGAGATTAACACGACTACGGGCTTGATGACAAAGCCTGCCGAATGGGCGTTCAGCACGCCTACGGATGGCAGCTACAGCCTTGGCGGCGTCGCCCGCATCTTGGGGCTGGACGTCGCCGGCGCGCTTGACCTCGCCGAGTCGAGCGGCCTCGCCACGACGCTGGCCCAGCCCAATCTGACTGCCTTGTCGGGTGAAACCGCCAGCTTCCTGGCGGGCGGCGAATATCCCTACACGGTCAGCAATGGCACGCAGGGTAACAGCATCGAATTCAAGCAATATGGTGTGCAGCTGGCCTTCACTCCCACGGTGCTGGCCGATGGCCGCATCTCGCTGCGGGTGCGCCCTACCGTGTCCAGCCTCGACTTCTCGATCAACGCCAACGTGCCTGCGCTCAAGTCGCGCAGCGCCGAAACCACGGTGGAACTGGGCTCGGGTCAGGCGTTCATGATTGCAGGCCTGCTCAGCAACGAAACGGCGAACAACATCAACAAGGTGCCGGGCATCGGCAACCTGCCGATCCTGGGCAGCCTGTTCAAGTCGCGCCAGTTCCAGCGGAACGAAACCGAACTGGTCATCGTCATCACCCCGTATCTGGTGAAGCCGATGAACGCATCGGACGTCCATCTGCCGACCGACGGCTACCGCAATGCCGATGTCGCACAGGGCCTGCTCTTCCAGCAGCAGCATGATGGCGTCAGTGGCGCACGCGGCGCGATGCCGACCCGAGCGCCCGGTGCGCCGGTTCCCGGCCCGCAATCCTCGGCAGCCCCGGCGCCAGCCATCGCGCGCGCCGAATCCCGCAAATCGGGCAAGACGGGCGATACCGCGCCCGGCTTCAGCTTCTGACGGAAGGACCAAGACCATGACCTCCCCCATTCCGGCCCGTCTGCCCTTCAAGACCCTCGCCGCGCTGGCCGTGCTGGCCTTGCCGCTCGCGGGCTGCGTGACCGACACTCCCAATCGCAGCGTCGATTCGGTGCATCAACCGGTCGTCAGCCACACGACCTATACCTATGATGTGCAAGCCGGCGCTGGCGACACGCTCACCGCCTCCGAAGCGCGCCGTCTGGAAGACTGGTTCGCCTCGATCGGCCTGGGCTATGGCGATCAGGTCGCGATCGTGTCCGACGGCTATTATGGCCCTGCCCTGCGCGACGGCATCGCCGACGTGGTGGCGCGCCATGGCATGCTGGTGGGTGAAGACAGTTCGGCCACGGCCGGCGCCGCGCCACAGGGCGCGCTGCGCCTCATCGTGCGCCGCGCCACCGCCAGCGTTCCGGGTTGCCCCGACTGGAGCGGCAAGCAGGAAACGAGCATGGCGCTGGGCACCTCGACCAACTTTGGTTGCGGCGTCAACAGCAATCTGGCCGCCATGATCGCCAATCCCGAAGACCTCGTCCGGGGTCAGGGCACGGACAGCGACCTGCGCACCGCGACGTCCAACCGCGCGATTTCGACCTATCGCGACAAGAAACCGACCGGTTCGGGCGACCTCAAGACGATCTCGGCAGGAGGCAATTAACATGAACGCACCCTGGAAACCGGGCATGAACGGTCAGCGCGACCCCTTCCATGCCTTCGTCTGTGACGACCACAGCTACGACGTGCTGCGCGCGGTTGCATCCGAACTGGGCTGGGCACCTGAAAAGGTGAACAAGGGCGGCATGCGCAACGCTGTGCAGAGTCTGTCGATCACCGCTTCGCCCCAGATCCTGTTCGTCGACATGTCCGAAAGCGGCGATCCGCTCAACGATATCAACAGCCTGGCCGAAGTGTGCGAACCCGGCACGGTCGTCATCGCGGCGGGCCAGGTCAATGACGTGCGCCTCTATCGCGATCTCGTCGCCAGCGGCATTCAGGACTATCTGCTCAAGCCCTTCGGCGCGGATCAGCTGCGCGATGCCCTGGCGCAGGCGCAGGCCGTCTTCATGGCCCCGCGCGATGCAGCGCCGGAACGTCCGCACATGACTACCGCCGTCATCGGCACGCGCGGCGGCGTTGGCGCGTCCAGCCTCGCCACCTCGCTCGCCTGGATGCTCAGCGACAAGCATAAGCGCCCGACCGCGCTGCTCGACCTTGATGTGCATTTCGGCACCAACGCGCTGGCGATGGATCTGGAACCGGGTCGCGGCCTGACCGACGCGATCGAAAATCCCAGCCGCATTGACGGCCTGTTTATCGAACGCGCCATGGTGCGGGCGAGCGACACGCTGGCCATCCTGTCGGCAGAAGCGCCGATCAACCAGCCGATGATGACCGATGGCGGCGCCTTCTATCAGTTGCTGGAAGAATTCCGGGCGGCCTTCGAATGCAGCGTCATCGACCTGCCGCGCGGCATGCTGATCCAGCATCCGCACCTGATGGGCGACGTCAACGTCACCCTGGTGGTCACCGAACTGACGCTCGCGTCGGCGCGCGACACCATCCGCATCCTGTCCTGGCTCAAGAGCAACGCACCGCAATCGCGCGTGATCGTGGTCGCCAACCGCGTCCATCCCGGTGCGCCCGAAATCAGCCGCAAGGATTTCGAACAGTCGATCGAACGCAAGGTCGACGTGTTGATCCCCTTTGACCTGCGCATCGCAGCGCAGGCAGCCAAGCTGGGCAAGACGCTGGCCGAAACCGCCAAGGGCAGCAAGGTCGGTGCAGCATGCACCGCCATGCTCGACGCAGTGATGGGCGCGATCGACGACGGCGATACGGCCCCTGCCAATGGCAAGGCCGCCCGCAAGAAGGGCGATTCGCTGCTGGGCAAGATCGGCGATTTCCGCAGCATGCTTCCCGCCCGCCGCAAGGACAAGACCACCGCACTCGAAGATTGATGCGCACGCGCCGCCATGTCGGTGGCGCGTCCTCCTTTAGAAAACAGGCGAAGAGATGGACGGCAATTTCATCCTGATCGTGGTGCTGGTGGCAACCATGCTGGGCCTCGTCGTGGTCGCCTTTGCCGGCCCTTCGCCCGACAAGGCGCGTAAGCGCCGCGTCGCGTTGATCCGCGGCCGCCACAGCGATTCAACGGAAGCTTTGCTGGAAGCGCGGATGCGCAAGGCAATCTCGAACCGCGCGCCCGGCACCGAAATGAAGATGCTGGTATCGCTGATCCCGAACCCGGACAATCTGGCCAAGCGGATCAAGATGACCGGCAAAAAGTGGACGGTCAGCCAGTATATGACGGCGAACGCTGTCATCTTCCTGGGCATGACCGCACTGCTGACTCTGCGCGGCTTTCCCTTCCTGATGGCGCTGATGGTCGGCCTGGCCGCCGGGCTTGGCTTGCCGCATTGGTGGATCGGACGGCTCATCAAAAAGCGGATCGGCATGTTCAATGCCAAATTCCCCGATGCGCTGGAACTGCTGACGCGCGGCCTGCGCTCGGGCCTGCCGATCGCGGAAACGCTGGGCATCGTGTCCAGCGAAATTCCCGGCCCCGTGGGCGAGGAATTCAAGCTCATCACCGAACGCATCAAGATTGGCCGGACGATGGAGCAGGCGCTTCAGGAAACGGCCGACCGTCTGGGCACCGCCGAATTTCAGTTTTTCGTCATCACCCTGTCGATTCAGCGTGAAACCGGCGGCAACCTGGCCGAAACCCTGTCGAATCTGGCCACCGTGCTGCGCCAGCGCGCGCAAATGAAGCTCAAGATCCGCGCCATGTCGTCGGAATCCAAGGCGTCGGCCTACATCATCGGCGCCCTGCCGCCGCTGGTGTTCGGCATGATCTGCTACATCAATTTCAACTATATGACGCCCTTCTTCACGCCCGACCCGGCGGGCCTGTTCGGCCTGTCGACGATGCAGGTCATCGGCATCGGCGGCGCATGCTGGATGGGCATAGGCGCGTTCATCATGGCCCAGATGGTCAACTTCGAAATCTGATCGGAAGGGATAAGAGACATGGACGCCCCGACCCCTGCCGGCACGCTTTTCGGCCTCACTGCAACCGATTTCGGTACGCTGCTGGCCGCGCTCGCGACGCTTGCGACACTCTTCGCCCTCTATGCGGTGATGACCGTGCGCGATCCGATGGCCAAGCGCGTCAAGGCGCTCAACGAACGGCGCGAACAGTTGAAGGCGGGCATTACCGCCTCGACCGCCAAGCGCCGCGCCAAACTGGTTCAGCGCAACCAGACGACCGACCATATGCGGTCTTTCCTGTCGAGCCTGAAGGTGTTGCAGGACGATCAGCTCAAGGATGCCCAGATCCGTCTGGCGCAGGCCGGTATCCGGTCGAAGGACTGGGCCGTCGCCATCATCTTTGGCCGCATGATCTTGCCGATCATCATCGGCGGCCTCGCCGCGATCCTGCTCTATGGCGTGGGCATCAACCCCGAATGGGGCGGCGCCAAGCGCTTCATGGCGTTCGCCTTCGCGCTGTTGCTGTCCTACAAGGCGCCCGACATCTTCATCGACAACAAGGTGCAGAAACGCTCGCACGCGATCCGCAAGGGGCTGCCCGACGCGCTCGATCTGCTGGTCATATGCGCCGAAGCCGGTCTGACGGTCGACGCCTCGTTCAACCGCGTGGCGCGCGAACTGGGCAAGGCTTATCCCGAACTGGGCGATGAGTTCCAGTTGACCGCCATCGAACTGTCCTTCCTCACCGAACGGCGCATGGCGTTCGAGAATTTCGCCACCCGCGTCAAACTCGATGCGGTCAAGGGTGTGGTCACGACCATGATCCAGACCGAGAAATACGGCACCCCGCTCGCTTCGGCGCTGCGCGTACTGTCCGCCGAGTTCCGCCATGAACGCATGATGCGCGCGGAAGAAAAGGCCGCTCGTCTGCCCGCGATCATGACCGTGCCGCTGATTCTGTTCATCCTGCCGACCCTGTTCGTCGTCATCCTGGGTCCGGCCGCCTGCTCCATCAGCACAGCCTTCTAAAAAGCAAGGGGGCAAGGGCGCACTGCCGTAGCGTCCGCGCCAATAGCGCCCGCTTCCGCCGAAAATGGCGGTGGCGGGCGTCCTTTTTCCTGCCTATCCCTGTCCCAAAGACAAGGAGAGGATCGCATGAAGCCAGCCTTATTCGCTATCGCCACCCTGATCGCCGCTGGCACGAGCCTGCCCGCGCAGGCCGCCCAGCCCGTGACTGGCCGTTGGGCCACCGTGGACGGCAAGGCGATCGTTCAGATCGCGCCATGCGGCAAGCATATGTGCGGCAGGATCGAACGGATCGTGAAACCCACCCCCGGCCGTCCCCAGACCGACATCAAGAATCCCGATCCTGCCCTGCGGAGCAAACCGCTGGTCGGCCTTGCCCTGCTATCGGGCTTCGTCGATGCAGGCGACATCTGGAAGGGCACGATCTACGATCCCGAAAGCGGCAAAAGCTACACTTCCAAGGTCGCGCGCAATGGTGACGGCACGCTGAAGGTTCAGGGCTGCATCGCCTTCTTCTGCAAGACCCAGACCTGGACGCCACTGCGCTAAAAGGTGGGACGCGACCATCTATTGTAATCTATTAGCGCGAGGTCGCACGGAAAAGCTGTGATTTCCTCCCCCGTCATCCCGGACTTCATTCGGGATGACGGGGGGACGGTTGGCAAGAAACGACCAATCTCAGCCGTTCATCACCGAATTTGCATTCGCGAGGTCCGAACCGACCGCTTTTCCAGTGCGTGAGCGGGCCAATGGCACGATGTTGTCCGACTAGCTCTATATCTGCGCGGGTAGGAGCGCACGATTTCCGTCCGCTTAATCGCCGTTGGCATCAACTATGAAAACCGTGGCTTTGCCCCGCGACGCAGGATCCCATCCTGCCGACAATGCTGCCCGCACCCCTCGCGAAGCAATCGCATCGTTGATGTGCAAACGCCCCTTCGGAAGTCCTTTCATCAAGCGCTTGGGCGCTGGAAATTCCAGCACGGCTTCGCGCGGCATGTCTCTCTGACGCAGTGAGACAGTCATTCCCTTCCAGCCGTCGAAAGAGGATAACTGAGGCTCGCTCAGGAGTTCCCAATCATATTTAAAACCGTCAATCTCTACAGTGCCGCTGCGGCCAGGTGCTTGAAACATGCCATGCCCATAGCATGTCAGCACCATTACTCACCCATGGTATCGAATGGTTTTTCGCGACGGCAATTCCCCCTCCGGATGAAGGGCGCGGTGAGGGTTTATCTCAATCGCCCAACCAACCGGATATAATCTCGCCCTTATGCCCTTCGGGCGCTAGCGCCGCGCGCAAAGCTTCCAATAGCGGCGGCAATGCCTGCGTGAAAGCGTAAGGCGGATTGATAATGAAGAGGCCCGCGCCATTATAGATGCCGGGTTGCTCGCTATCGTATAGCCAATGCTCCACCACTAGCAATTTCGGGATGCCGAGCTTGCGTAACTGGGCTTTCCACTGCCAATGCGTGGCGCGGTCTTTCAGCGGATACCAGATCACCGTCACGCCATGCGCCCATTTGCGGTGAGCGGCAGCGAGGGTGGCGGTGATGCGTGTGCGTTCGTCGGTCTGCTCGTAGGGCGGGTCGACCACCACCACGCCGCGCGCGGTGCGGGGCGGCACCATAGCCAGCCAAAGTTCGTAGGCGTCGCGCTCATGCACGGCAGCGCTGGTGCCCCGCATCATGCCGCGCAGGGTGTAAGCGTCTTCCGGGTGCTTTTCGTTGAGGATCAGGAAATCCTGCGGGCGCAAAAGCTGCGCCAGAAACTGCGGCGAGCCGGGGTAGAGGCGCGGTTCGCCAGCCACATTCACCGCCTGCACGGCGGAGCGGTAGTCGTCCAGCAAGGGGTTCGGGTCAGCAAAGGCCCGCAGCACACCCTGCGTAGCCTCGCCGGTGCGTCGGGCTTCGTCTCCGCCAAGGTCGTACAGCCCGCAGCCGGCATGGGTGTCGAGCAGGGTCATCGCGCCCGGCTTATGCTGCAAGGCCCGCACCAAGGCGATCAAGAGGCTGTGCTTCACGACATCGGCGCTGTTGCCAGCATGGAAGGAATGGCGATAATTCATTATGGTTCAAAATCCTGACGGGCGGCCTTTAAACGAACTGCTGGACCTTCTGCAAAGCGAAGTTATGCCCGCGCCGGTATTGCTGGGCGCGGAAGCCGAACGCGAGGCAATTGAAGCAACCAATCCGGTGTCGGGCAGAAACCTTCAAGGGCTTCGGAGCAAGGCTCCAAGCTCGCTTTAGCGTCGTCACCGGAGGCGGAGGCCGACCATTCTTTGCCGCATGCTACCCGCTGGCCGCATCCCGAAAGCGGACATCAAATTCTTAACCGGGCAGGATCTATCGTGGCCGCCAGAGCGTCAAATATGGATACACTATGGGTCTGTTTCGCTGTGCCTCGTTCAAAGGGCTTTCGCCTGCATGCACATTCGCGCTGATTGCGCACGGACTGCCCGTTGCAGCAGCGGACAGTAGTGGATGGAGGGTTTTTCAGAGGCCTTACGGTTGCGGGATAAGTCGATCAGGGACGGGCGACCTGTCACCTGATCCTATATTCTGGCGGCCATTCCGAGGCGAAACTACAATCCTTCTAAAAATCGACATGCCCAAGGGTCAGGTTGTGTCTGTCGGAAACGCCGATGGATTTTTAGAACTGGATCAAGGTCGCCGCCTCCCGATGCACGTTAGGTGGCTAAGTGAGATCGATCCGTCAAAGATCAACTGGCCCTCGAAGAAAATATTCTCCGTAAAGCTCAAGGAGGGAGCCGGGCGTGATTTCGGGGCTGCGCTGACAACTGCGAGGTCCGCGAAAATAACATCCAAGGAAGACCAGGTTGCGGTCGCACTTCCCGATTCAGCTACATGGCAGCAGACCGATAGCTGTCTCGAAACCGTTGGTTCAGCGCTTCTGACATCCGCGCCCCCTCCATACGGCGACGGCACACGGCTCAATCGGAGTCTGCCGATTCCACGCGGGGCAGGCGCTTGGTTTGATTCCAATGCATATCCGCCGAAAGCACTGGCGACCAAGACAGCGGGGGATGTCGGAATCAAAGTAAGGGTCGACAGATACGGGTATCCACTGGAATGCAATGTTGTCGAAGGATCGGGATCAAATATCCTTGATGATGCGACTTGCGTCCAGATTATGAAGATTGCCCATTTCTACCCTGCCTTAAATGATGCCGGCATTGCTTCGGAGGGCAAATGGGAAACAGTTATTAGGTGGCGGCTGCCGTAAGCACTGGCACGATTATTATATGCCAGCCTTACCACCCAAAGCCACCGCCCCGGACTTAATCCGCGCTAGTGATACAGCGCGAAAGTATGCTGGGCCGACTTATGTCCTACATGCCCGCCCCCTGATAAACCCCGGAACAGGCTCTTTCTCAATGTCCGGCCATCGAACCTATGACTATTCTATTATTTCCAACTTTTGTCATAATATGTCGCATTTACCGGGAAATATGCGAAGTTAAGCCAAACCCGGCGCTCCGCTCTCACCCCAATATGAAGTCCACAC
>JAECRT010000007.1:88854-98257 GCA_016000085.1 Sphingomonadaceae bacterium | reverse complement strand
CAGCGGTCCACCCAGCCAGACCAGAATGAGATGGCCGCAGAAAAGGAAGAAAGCGAACGGTTCGATCCGCAGGAGCATATCCCGCGCGCTGCTGCCCGCCAGCGCCCAGGCCAGCCGCCAGAAAGCCAGCGCCGCGGTGATGCGCATCGCCAGGTCGAGCGCCGCCCGTAACGGCGCCAGTCCGCCCTCCCCCACAATGATGGCCATCCATAGCTGCGCCCCGATCAGCAGGGCGAAGGGCAGAACCGCCACGGGCAGCGGCAGGGCAATGCTGCGTTCCGCCCAGTCAGCCTGTCGCGCCGCAATGCCCAGGGTGAAGAAGAACAGGATCGATGCCCGCATCAACAGCGGCGGCCCAAACCCGCCGATATGCGCCAGCGCCGCAACCAGTGCGACCAGCGCCAGCCCCTTTACCGACAGGCGGATCAGGAGCGGCGCAGCCACCATGCACAGGAACAGATCGCGCAAGAACGGCATCTGCACATTGATGTCAGGGTTCCGGGTGAGGATGAACAATTCCTCCACCAGCCACCAGAATGACGTGGGCACGGGCGCGCGCAAGTCCAGCAACCATGCCGCACTCGATACGAAAAGGATCGCGAGCGCATTCCACAGGACCATCGGCAGCAAAATGGTGCGCGCCTTGCGCTGGATATGGTTGGCCCAATCCCGGGTCCGGGCAGACCCGGCCACCAACCAGCCCGACACAAGCCCCAGCAACGGCACCGCGCTACGCCCGAAAATCTCCATCAACAGCCAGCGCAGATTATCCTGCGCCGTTCCGCGCAGCGCCTGCAATGTTTCCCCATTGGCGCCGGTCCATGCGTGGACATACACCACTCCAAGGATGCAGATGACACGCGCTATTGCAATGGCATGGGAGCGGCGGGCGGCATCGGCCGGTATCGTTTCGTGCAAGCAAAGATCCTGATTCTATTGGGCAGACAATGCCTCAGCTTAATCCATGTTCCCTTTGGGAACCGACGCATCCGTTTCGGATGGGCTGCTACTACCCCTTAACCTTGCCCCTGCCATACTGCGACGAGCCGCAATCCCTATCGCGGACATAAGCCAATCTTTACCATTTTCGCCTAGAAAGGCCCGATCGCCGGAAATTCACCCCGGCGGAGGGGATAATAAAGGCTTATGACCCACATGCCCGGCGCGCATCAGTTCACGACCGCCTCCGCGTCCGCGCATCCTTCCATGGGTCAGGCGATGGGGATGGTGTTCCAGATCGCCGGGTCCAGTTCAAAGATCATGATCGACGCGCAGCGACTGGCCGTGCTGGGGTTGGACACCGATCGCTGCACCGCCATGGCAGGGCAGGTCGGCAGCCAGGTCAAGATGCGGGTCGGCCAAAGCTGGCTGGTCGCGAGCGTGCGCGCGATGACGCTGGATCAGAACGGGCAGAGCATCGTCGCCGATATCGACTTTCTGGGTGAAGGCGATGAGCAGCCGCAGACCGGGCATATCCACCGGTTCCGGCGCGGCGTCACCCGCTATCCCACGCCCGGCACAGAGATTTTTCCTGTTTCCAGCAGCGATATGCAGCAAATCTATGCTGCTGACGATCGGCCCAACGTCGAGATCGGCACTGTCTATCCCACCGACGACACGCGCGCCGCGCTCTATGTCGATTCGATGCTGGGCAAGCATTTCGCGCTGCTGGGATCGACCGGCACCGGCAAATCGACCAGCGCCGCGCTGATCTTGCACCGCATCTGCGACCTGTCGCCCCAGGGGCATATCGTGATGATCGATCCCCATGGCGAATATGGCGCGGCCTTTTCCGACAATGGGGCGGTGTTCGACGTCACCAATCTGGCCCTGCCCTATTGGCTGATGAATTTTGAGGAACATTGCGAAGTTTTCGTGACCTCCGACGGGTCCGAGCGCACGGTCGATTGCGACATCCTGGCCAAATGCCTGCTCGCCGCGCGAACGAAGAACCGGCTGGCCGAGAGCATCGGCCGCCTGACGGTCGATTCGCCAATCCCCTACCTGCTGTCCGACCTGACCAACATTCTTCAGAACGAGATGGGCAAGCTCGACAAGGGCAGCGGCGCATTGCCCTATATGCGGCTGAAGACCAAGATCGACGAGATCAAGGCTGACCCGCGCTACAGCTTCATGTTTTCCGGCATGCTGGTAGCCGACACGATGCAGGCCTTCCTCGCCAAGATTTTCCGCCTGCCGTCCAACGGCAAGCCGATTTCCATCATCGACGTGTCGGCCATGCCGTCCGACATTACGTCGACCGTGGTGTCGGTGCTGTCGCGGCTAGTGTTCGACTATGCCATCTGGGCGCGCGACGAACCGCAGCGGCCGATCCTGCTCGTGTGCGAGGAAGCGCATCGTTATATTCCCAACAGCACCGCAGGCGGCGGTCAGGCCGTACGCAAGATATTGGAGCGGATCGCCAAGGAAGGCCGTAAATATGGCGTGTCGCTGGGCCTGATTACGCAGCGTCCGTCCGATCTGGCCGAAGGCGTGCTGTCGCAGTGCGGTACGATCATTTCGATGCGCCTGAACAACGACCGGGATCAGGCTTTCGTCAAGGCGGCCATGCCCGAAGGCGCGCGCGGTTTTCTCGACTCCATTCCGGCGCTCCGCAACCGTGAGGCGATCATCTGCGGCGAAGGCGTCGCCGTGCCGATTCGCGTGGCGCTCGACAATCTGGAAGAACATCGCCGTCCCGCATCGGGCGACCCCAGCTTCACGACATTGTGGCGACAGGCCGGTGACGAAGATGCGATCCTGAACCGCACAATCACGCGCTGGCGCAACCAGGGACGGTAAACGCCCTATCCCGTGGGGGCGATCCGGCCCGCTGGCTCCGCGTCGCTGTTTACGGTTTCGCGGCATTCTTCCTCATGCACCGGCACGAGCAGCTTCGCTTTTCGCCAGCCGCCGTTCGCATAGACGAGGAAGGCGAGCAGCAACGACACGAATGACCCAACCGGGAAACTGAACCACAAAGCATCGACGCCGACCGCAGGGTAAGCGAGGTGATAAAAGCCCAGCCGGACGACGAACAGGGTGAAGATCAGGATCAGCAGCGGCTTTACCACTACGCCATTGGCGCGCATGACGCCGAACAGGATCATGGTGCAGCCAAAGGCGATGAAGCTCCAGCTGACACGCAACTGCATGTACCATGCCTGCGCGATCGCCGCGCCATTATCGCCCAGGAACAGCGCCAGCAACGGTTCGTGAAAGACCAGCATTACCGCTACCATCGTGCCGGTGATGAGCAGTTGATAGCCGATACCATAGCCGGTGATGCGGCTGATCCGGTCCCACCGGCCCGCGCCGACATTCTGCGCCGCCATCGCGCTGACCGCCGCGCCCACGGCCATGGCCGGCATCTGGAGATAGGTCCATAGCTGCTGTGACGCGCCATAGGCCGCCGTCACCAGCAATCCCTCGCGGTTGACGAGCCCTATCATGATGAGGCCCGACGCCGACATCACGATCATCTGCAACCCCATCGGCAACCCCTTGCTCAGCAGCACGCGCATCTGGTCGGCGGCGGGACGCAGATAGGCCAGTTCCGGCCCCCGGAGGCGCAGCGGCAGATCCTTGGCATAGGTGTAGAGGATAAGCCCGATCAGGCTGATGAAGCCCGCCGCCGCCGTCGCCGCCGCCGAACCGGCGATGCCCATGGCCGGGGCCGGGCCCAGCCCCAGGATCAGCACGGGATTGAGAATCAGGTCGATGACCACGCTGACGATCATGAAGATGAGCGGCGTGCGTGCGTCGCCCATGCCGCGCAGGCCCATCATCATCATGACGGACAGCAACGTGGCGGGCATGGCGATGAAGATGACGCGCAGATAAACGAGCGCCATGTCGAACGCCTCTGCCGGGGTGGCGAGCAGGTGCAGCAGCGCAGGCGCACCGATCCAGCCAGCGCCAGCCACCACCACCGCGAGACAGAAGCAGAAGCCCACCGCAGAGCCGAAGGCGCGGCGCGCGGCGTCGATATCCCGCCGTCCCATCGACTGGCCGATCAGCACGGTCGACGCCATACCGAAGCCGAACACGACCGAAAACATGAGGAACATGATGATGTTGGCGTTAGCGGTCGCCGCCAGCGCCTGAGCGCCCAGAAAACGCCCGACCCAGATCGCGTTGATCGACCCGTTGAGCGACTGGAGAATGTTCGACGCCAGCGTGGGGATGGCGAACAGCAACAGGGTCGACGCGATCGGCCCTTGCGTCAGGTCGCGCCCGTTGCTTCCGTTCGGCCCTGCCATGTCATTCACTCCCCCACCCGCGCGCCATGCCCCTGTAAAGCGATTGGCGCGCGGTTGGAAAGCGGCAAAAGCCGTACCGTTCGAACGCCGGTCAGCCCAGTCGGTCGAGCGCCGCCTTCAGCCTTTCGGCCTCGGCGGATTTTTCGGCATGATCCTCGCGCGCCTTGGCGACGGCTTCGGGCTTGGCCTTCTCGACGAAGCTGGCGTTGGACAGGCGACCGCCCAGGCCATCGCGCTCCTTTTCAGCGGCGGCCAGTGCCTTGGCGAGGCGCGCCTTTTCAGCGGCGATGTCGATCACGCCTTCCAGCGGCAGGATGAAGGTCGCTTCGTCCACCACGATCTGCGCCGCGCCGCCCGCCGGTGCCTCGCCAAAGGTCAGGCTGTCCACCCGGCCCAGCCGCGCCAGCGCCACGCCCTGCCGATCGAGACGGCGATGCGTCTCTTCGCTCGCATCGCGCACCACCATCGGCAGCTTGGCCCCCGGCGGCACGTTGAGTTCTGTCCGCCCGGTGCGGATCGCACTGACCAGCCGGATCAGCCAGTCGATTTCCGCCTGTGCCTCGCTGTCCACGGCGGCGAGCGCTTGCGGCCATTGCGCGACGATCAGCGCG
Source organism: Sphingomonadaceae bacterium (assembly GCA_016000085.1). Taxonomy (GTDB): domain Bacteria; phylum Pseudomonadota; class Alphaproteobacteria; order Sphingomonadales; family Sphingomonadaceae; genus Sphingobium. Next base: position 93,384 of record JAECRT010000007.1, on the reverse strand, counting down.
TTGGCGCGGTCGCCCGTCAGGTGCCACAATTCTTCGGTGATGAACGGCATGAAGGGATGCAGCATGACCAGGATCTGGTCGAAGGCCCAGCCTGCGACGGCGCGGGTTTCGTCATCCATCGCGCCCTTGGTCAGTTCGATATACCAGTCGCAAAACTGGTCCCAGACGAAATGATAGATGGCGTTGGCCGCCGCGTCGAAGCGTAGTTCGACCATGGCGGTGTCGATCGCCTGCACGGTCGCCACGGTTTCGGCGATGATCCAGCGGTTGACGGGAAGCTGCGCGACGGGCGCTGCAATGTCGGTGGAGGCAGTGACGCCGTTCGACTGGAGAAAGCGCGCGGCGTTCCACAGCTTCGTCGCAAAGTTGCGATAGCCCTCGACCCGCTTTTCATCCATCTTCACGTCGCGGCCCTGGCTTTCCATGGCGCTCATGAAGAAGCGCAGCGCATCGGCGCCGAACTTGTCGATCAGGCCGAGCGGATCGACCACATTGCCCTTGGACTTGGACATTTTCTGCCCGTCGGCCGCGCGCACGAGGCCGTGGAGATAGAGCTTCTTCCACGGGACATCGCCCATGAACTCCATCCCCTGCATCGCCATGCGCGCGTCCCAGAAGAACAATATGTCGAAACCGGAAATCAGCAGATCGCCGGGATAATGCTTGGCAAGCTTGTCGCTCTGTTCCGGCCAGCCCAGCGTGCCGAACGGCCACAGCGCGGACGAGAACCAGGTGTCGAGAACGTCAGGGTCGCGAACGAGCCGCTTGTTGCCGGCCAGCGCCTGCGCTTCGGCTTCGGTTTCCGCGACGTAGGGGACGCCATCCTCGTCGAACCATGCCGGGATCTGATGCCCCCACCATAGCTGGCGCGACACGCACCATGGCTGGATATTCTCCATCCAGTTGAAGAAGGTCTTTTCCCATGTCTTGGGGACGATCTCGATCCGGCCGTCGCGCACCGCCTGCATCGGCGCGATGCTCAGCTTTTCCGCGTCGACATACCATTGATCGGTCAGCCATGGTTCGATGACGACGTTCGATCGGTCGCCATAGGGCGTCTGGATCGTACGCGGCTCGAAGTCGGCAGCGACCTCTTCGCCTTCCTTGTTCTTCGTGACATGCGGGACCAGCAGGCCCAGCGCCTTCAGCTCCGCCACGACCAGTTCGCGCGCACCGTCCGCGCCGTCGCGGCGGAAACGGTGCAGGCCGATGAAGCGCTCCGGCACCAGACCGTCGGCCGTCTGGACGACATTGGCGTCGGCGTCGAACATGTTGAGCATCTCGCCGGCCTTGAAACCCGCGCGCTTGCCCACTTCGAAATCGTTGAAATCATGGCCCGGCGTGATCTTGACCGCGCCCGATCCCAGTTCCGGGTCGGCATGGTCGTCGGCGACGATCTTGAAGCGGCGGCCGGTGATCGGCTGGAGGATGTCCTTGCCGATGACATCCCGATAGCGGGGATCTTCGGCGTTCACGGCGACCGCCATGTCGGCCAGCATCGTTTCGGGCCGGGTGGTGGCGACGACGATATGGTCGGCCCCGTTGGCGAGGGTCACGCCGTCGGCCAGCGGATACCGGAAGTGCCAGAAGCCGCCCTTCACTTCCTGCGTCTCGACCTCCAAGTCCGAGATGGCGGAGCGGAAATGCGGGTCCCAATTGACCAGCCGCTTGTCGCGATAGAGCAACCCGCGCTGGTGCAACTCCACGAACACCTTGACGACGGCCTTCGAAAAACCCTCATCCATGGTGAAGCGTTCATTGGCCCAGTCCATCGAACAACCCAGCCGCCGCAGCTGGCCGGTGATCGTGCCGCCGCTCTCCGCCTTCCACGCCCACACCTTCTCGATGAACTGGTCGCGGGTGTAGTTGGTGCGCTTGTCCTGCTGCGCTTCCATCTGCCGCTCGACCACCATCTGGGTAGCGATGCCCGCATGGTCGGTGCCCACGACCCACAGCGCGTCCTTGCCGCGCAGCCGTTCGTAGCGGATGACGATATCCTGCAACGTATTGTCGAGCGCATGGCCGATATGCAGGCTACCCGTCACGTTGGGCGGCGGGTTCACGATCGTGAACGGCTGCGCGTCCGGGCGTTCGGGGCGGAACAGGCCATTGCTTTCCCAATGGGCGTACCAGCGGGATTCGATAGCGGCGGGGTCGAAGGTTTTCGGCAGCTCGGTCATGGCTCGCGCTTTAGCCGCTTCCGCTCATCGCGCAAGCGAATCGCGCGCGCCGCCCGTACGGCCGGACGCCCGCGAACGCTCAGCGCGCAGTGATGCGGGCGATTTCCTTGGCGACCATATCCTCGACCAGCGCGGGGAGCCGCGCATCGAGCCATTCCTTGAGCATCGGCTTGAGCATCGTACGAACCAAGCCGTCCAGCGTATTGTCTTCGCCTTCCTTGGGCGTGACCAGCATGGAGGACAAAGCCGACAGCGAATGACGCGCAGCGACTTCGCTTTCGACCGACAGGATCGTTTCCGCTTCGGCGTCCGATTCCACCGGCCGGACGGTCGCTGTTACCTTTGGAGCTGGCTTGGGAGCCGACATGAGATCCTCCACCGCGACCGCTTCGGTCAATTCGAGTATTTCCTCGACCACGGGCGTGGCCATACGAGCGACGGGCGCTCCAAATTCGATGGGTGCCTTGGCCGGGGCATCAGCGCGACCACGACGCGGCGCGGCCTGCACCGCTTCTTCACCTTCTTCGGCAATGATACGCTTGATGGAGGAGAGTATCTCTTCCATCGACGGTTCCTTCGTCATATCGCCCATGGATGTCCCCTCATCCCAACGCTCAGCCCTACTGCGTTGATGCGGGGCGAACATTGGCGTTTTGCGGCACGGAGTCAACGGTTCGAGTCGCGACGGGCCGGGGCGCAGGGTCATAATCCCAGTCGAACCACTTGCCCTTCACCCGATCATAATTAACCATAGGATCGTAAAGCGTGCCGCTGGCCAGCCCCAGATCATCCGCCTGCGCATGGCCCATGGCAGCTAACAGACTGAAACCGGCTACATAAGCGTTGCGGCGGGCCGACACGAGTTCGACGCTGGCGATCAACGATTCCTGTTCGGCATTCAAGATGTCGAGGATGGTCCGGCTGCCGACCGAATTTTCCGCACGCACGCCTTCGAGCGACAGGCTGGCCGCCTCGACTGCCTTCTGACTCGATTCGATCGTCTGAAGCGATGCCTGCCAACTGGCATAGGCGGCCCGCGCCTGGGCGATCACGCCGCGCTCGACCTCGATCTCGGTTTCCATCGCCTGCGATTCGCGCGCCTGGCTCTGACGCACCTGCGCCGCAGGGCGACCGCCCTGATAGAGGGGGATGGACAGCTGTAATCCGGCCTGCGCCTGCTTGTTGATCTGCGACCCGCCCCCGACCCCGCCATTTTCGAGCGTGTCGAGATAGTTGGTATAGCCCGCCTGACTGAACGCAGAGAGCGTGGGCAGATTGCCCGCTTTGGCCACCCGCACATCATAGCGCGCCGCGTCGCGATTTTTTTTCGCCGAAGCAATGTCGGGATTGTCTGTCAGCGCGACCTGCACCGCGGCTTCCGGCGTGGCGGGCAAACCGGGCAGCACCGGCGGCGATTCCAGATCATCGGGCGCTGTGCCAACCAGCGCGATGTAATTTTCGCGGCTGGCGATCAAGTTCGCCTGCGCGGTTTGCAGGTCGGAACGGGCCAGCGCGAGTCGCGACTGCGACTGGGCAACATCGGTGCGGGTCACGTCGCCGACTTCGAATCGGTCGTTGCTCGCCTGGAGGTTGACGCCCAGCACGTTCACATTGGCAAGGTTGAGCGACACGATCGCGCTGTCGCGGATCACGTCCATATAGGCGGCGACCACCTGCGAGAAGATGCTCGCTTCGGTGCCGCGCAGATTGGCCTGCCCCGCCTCGACCCGAATCTTCGCCGCCTTTACGCCATTGCGGACCGACCCGCCCGAATAGATCGGCACGTTCAGTTGCGCCTGCGCGTTCACGGTGCGCTGGGGTGATGTGAAGCTGATCGTAGGCTTCAAGATGCTTTCGGAAAAGGTGCCGTTCACATCCGCAGCCGGCCGCCCCGCCGCTTTGCGGATGGTCACATCCTCATCGGTAGCGCGCTGCCCCGCCCGCGCACCGGTCAGCGTCGGGTTGGTGGCGTAGGCCTTTGCCAGCGCGCCCTGAAGCGTTTCGGCCATGGCCGGTCCCGCCAGGGACGAAGAAAGCAACAGCAAGGCTGGTGCGGCTTTACGCCGGAATGTCGATCGCTTTGCTGTCATGCCCCCGCCTTTTAAAAAACAAACTTCTCCGGTGCGGCAAAACCCGGCAACACCACCGCTTCGATATCGGCAAGGCTGGAAAGCCCCACCATGCCCGCTACCGCGCGGCCACTGCACAGGCGCGTAACGCCGCGTTCGACCACGCACGTCACCACCCGACCCCCGTCGACAAGTTGCTGAACGAGCGCGGCAGGGACTTCCTCTACCGCACCATCAATGAACAAAACGTCATAAGGCGCACCGGCCGCCGCGCCCGCGCC
>JAECRT010000007.1:85794-88754 GCA_016000085.1 Sphingomonadaceae bacterium | reverse complement strand
GCGATCACGCGCGGATCGTCCACGTCGCTGGTGCGCAGCTGGCTTTCGACCATGGCGGTCCGCATCGATGAAAAATTCTGCTCGGTCACGATAGTTTCTCGCTTGGCACAACTGTATTGGCAATGCAATACAGCAAGGGGATCACCAGACCTCTAAATCAGCGGCGCTCCCGCGCCAAGCGGCTTTGCACGGCATGTCGCCAGATTCTTGCTTCGCACACCCCGACATCCGCTTGACTTTGCCGTCAAAGCCGCTCATTTGCCGCGTCCACCGCACGGAAGGCCCGATGGCGGAGTGGTTACGTAGAGGACTGCAAATCCTCGCACGCCGGTTCGATTCCGGCTCGGGCCTCCAATTCCATTCCAGTTGCCGGAATGACCAACGATGCGCAGAAGCGGTCGTGCAGATCCGTGCTGCCATGCGCCGCCGCGTTATCCGTTGCGATGGCGTTGGTCCATCGCCCAGGCGCGACCCGATCAGCGTTGCTTCTTGGCCGTCGTAGCGGTGAAATCAGGGTCCTTGTTGGCCACCCAATCGACAAATTTGCGCACGGAGGGATGAGCCAGCAACCCCTCCACATCCATTCCATGGCGCTGCAATTCGGAATTCGTGAAATTGGCGATCAGCGTTTGCTGGCAAATAGGGTGCATGGGTACGACATCGCGCCCGCCCCGGCTCTTGGGCACGGGATGGTGCCAGACGATGGTCTGGCCAGTGGGCCGGCCACAAAGCCAACAGGAGGGCACCACCACAGGGGCCTCTTCCTCGCGATGCAGGTCTTCGTAGGGACCATGTTTCGAATGTTTGCGGGCCATATGTCTGCCTGAATTGCGGGAACTTGCGTTGCCCACCTCATAGCGGGTGCGGCCAGCATTGCTACTGCTGCCTGTCGCCAACCTTCCTGCTCGACTTGGCCCGCCGCTGCCGTCTAAGAGTAGGCCCATGATGAAGCTGTTCATTGGCAACAAAGCCTATTCGAGCTGGTCGCTGCGCGGCTGGCTGGCGTGTAAACTGTCAGGCCTGCCCTTCGAGGAAGTGGTCGTCCCGCTGTATGACGAGGCATGGGAGAAGCGACGCGAGGGCGATGAGTTCGCGCCGTCCTCCGGCAAGGTGCCGATCCTGTGGGATGGTGACGACATCGTGGTGTGGGACAGCCTGGCCATCGTCGAATATCTCAATGAAAAGGCCGGCGGCGATTTGTTCTGGCCAACCGAACCCGGCCCCCGTGCCATGGCGCGATCGATGGCGGCGGAAATGCATTCGAGCTTTGCGGCGCTGCGGCGCGAGCACAGCATGAACATTCGGCAGATCTACGACGCCGTCCCCCCGTCCGAAGCGGTGGCGCAGGATCTGGCCCGCATCATGCAATTATGGGCTCAGGCGCGGGCACGTCATGGCGGCGAAGGCGATTTCCTGTTCGGCGCCTTCGGAGCCGTCGACCTGATGTTCGCGCCGGTAGTCACCCGCCTGATCACCTATCAATTGCCGGTCGCGCGTTTTGCCGAAGCCTATATGCGGGCGGTCATCGCCCATCCGTGGATGCAGGAATGGATCGGCGGCGCGCAGGCCGAGGACTGGGTGATCGACCGGTTCGAGACGCCACCGCAGCAGGTGTAGGCCGATGAGCGACGCGCCCGAAAGCCCGAAGGAAGCGCGTGCCGAAGAAGCGGCGATCCGCCGACGCTGGATCACGCTGGGCGAACTGCTCGCGGTGCTGGCCGTCGGCATTTCGGCCCTGACGCTCTATCTCAATTGGGCGGACAAGAGCAGCGAGCAGGCCGAGAAGGCCAGCGAAAGCCGGAAGGCCTCCGTCCGCGCGGCGCGGCTGGTCCTGAACGCAGAAGCCAGCGGCGACCGCCTGACGCTCAAGCCCACCGATCCCGACCAGATCATCCAGAGCCAAACCATCCGCTTCCCCAAGGCGTTGGGCATAGCACCCGTCGACACCACCGGCGAACCGCGCATCGAAGCGGGATGGTTCGACGCGGCGCTCAAAAAGGCCCGCGAAAAAGCCAAGCTGCCGGACGACAGCGTGGGGGACGAACGCCTGCCCGTGGCCATCACCACCCGATTCGTGGTCGGCGGCGAAACGCATGAAGATGTCGCGATCTATGACATTGGCTATGGCATTGCGGGACGTTGGCTGTCGGGTCACCGACTGACGCTGCGTGGCCTGTCGCTGGTATCGCGCAGCGCGACCCCGCAAAGCGCGATCGACGCACGCTGGGTCGCCACCGCACATAAATAGTCTGCACAACAAAAAAGCCCGGCTCTCGATGAGAGAACCGGGCTTTTTGATCGTGCCGAATGGCCGTCGGTTTTACCCGGCGATTTCTTCCGGCTTGAAGAAATAGGCGATCTCGATCGCGGCATTTTCTTCGCTGTCCGAACCATGAACCGAATTGGCTTCGATCGATTCGGCCAGTTCCTTGCGGATCGTGCCCGCGTCGGCATTGGCGGGATTGGTCGCGCCCATGATGTCGCGGTTGCGCTGAACGGCGTTTTCGCCTTCCAGAACCTGCACGACGACCGGGCCGGAAATCATGAAAGCGACGAGGTCGGCGAAGAAGGGACGGTCCTTATGAACGCCATAGAAGCCCTCGGCCTGCTCGCGGCTCATGCGGATGCGCCGCGATGCGACGACGCGCAGCCCGGCTTCTTCCAGCATCTTGGTGACGGCGCCGGTCAGGTTGCGACGGGTTGCGTCGGGCTTGATGATCGAAAAAGTGCGCGTGACGGCCATGGCCCTCGTAACTCCGAATTGTTGGGAAGATCTGGCGCGCCTTTAGACGCCGCCGTTCGGCACCGCAAGAGGCGTTAGCTCAGGCCGTCGCCTATGGCCCCTGCACCCATTTGCGGCCGTCCTGCCGCCAGAAGCGCGGCTCCACCCCATCCTGCTTGGCCAGCGCGCGCCAACTCGTCCGCGCGCCATCGACCGTGTCCGCGTCGAAAAAGTAGAA
>JAECRT010000007.1:51787-85694 GCA_016000085.1 Sphingomonadaceae bacterium | reverse complement strand
GGATCGCGGCTCAACTGGTAGAAATCGACTTGCAAGATTTTTCCTTATCGGCTCTCGAACTTGTCCGCCACCAGCGCATCGATCAGTCGTACGCCATAGCCGGTCGCGCCCTTGTCCCATGTTGCGCCGGGCTTGTCCGACCAGACCATGCCCGCAATGTCGAGATGCGCCCATTTGACGCCATCGTCGATGAAGCGCTTGAGGAACTGAGCGGCCGTGATCGATCCGGCATAACGGCCGCCGATATTCTTCATGTCGGCGATCGGGCTGTCGATGAGCTTGTTATAGGCGTCCGACATGGGGAAACGCCACAACTGGTCGCCGCTGGCCTTGCCCGCTGCGACCAGGTCATCGGCCAGGCCATCGTCGTTGGAGAAAAGGCCACCATATTGATCGCCCAGCGCCACGATCATCGCGCCGGTCAACGTGGCAAGGTCGATGATGATTTCGGGCGCATAGATTTTCTGCGCCCATGTCAGCGCGTCGCAGAGGACAAGGCGCCCTTCGGCGTCGGTGTTCAACACCTCGATCGTCTGGCCAGACATCGACGTCACGATGTCACCGGGACGCTGTGCATTAGCGTCGGGCATATTTTCAACCAGACCGCAGATGCCCACGACCCGCGCCTTCGCCTTGCGCCCGGCCAGCGCCTTCATCGCGCCAGCAACCGCGCCAGCGCCGCCCATGTCCCACTTCATATCCTCCATGCCCGCAGCGGGCTTGATGGAGATGCCGCCAGTGTCGAAGGTCACGCCCTTGCCGACGAACACGACCGGCTTTGCGGCCGCGCCGTTCGTGCCGTCCCATTCCATCGCCAGCAACCGCGCTTCGCGTACAGAACCCTGCGCCACGCCCAGCAGCGCGCCCATGCCCAGCGCTTCCATGTCCGCACGATCGAGGACGGTAATCTTCACGCCCAGATCGGCCAGATGCTGGCAGCGCTCCACGAAGCTTTCGGGGTAAAGGATATTGGCCGGTTCCGACACGAGTTCGCGGGTAAAGGCCACGCCTGCCGCAACCGCAGCCAGCTTTTCCCATTCCGGAGCAGCGTCTGCCGACACTATGGTGACGCGCGAGAGCGTCGGCTTTGCCTTTTCGGGCAGGCGCGTGCGATAGGTGTCGATCCGCCAGCTGCGCATCAGTGCGCCGAACGCCAGCCGCGCCGCGCCCTCTCCGCTTGCCCCGCCGACGATTTCGACCGCCGCATGGATCGCGCCGCTATTCAGCAGCTTGGCCGCCAAGGCGCCCCCTGCCCGTTCCAGGTCGGCGTCGCTGCCGCCGCCGGTGCCCAGCAGCAGGATGCGCACGGTCCTGCCGCCTTCCTCGACGAAAGATTCGAAGCTGCTCGCCACCTCACCCGTGAAGCGTGCGGCAGCAGCACCAGCCACCAGCGTCGCGGAGGCAGCGACCGGCAACGCGGGGATGCTTCCCTTCGCCACGGCGAAGACCAGAGTGTCGGTGTCGGGGCGGGTGGGGCTGATCGCAATATCCATCGAGGGACCTTTTCTTTCTTCTTCTTTCTTCGCGCTACGGGCGCTTTCTCCTGCGCCAGATAATGCGGCTTGCCCCTTCTGGCAAAGGCGTTCGACCGATTTAGCCGAAAAGAGCAGCCACGACCGATTGCGGCGCGCGCCAAGCAATGCGATAGGCGGGGCATATATGCCCCTTCATGAGGCTCCCCTGTTGGCTACTTCTCCTTTGGTCCTGTCCTTTCGCTCCGCCCTGTTGCTAGGCAGCGTCCTGTCATGCGCTGGTTTCGCGCCGCGCGCCGTGGCGCAGCAGCTTAACGAACCAGCCGCACCCGTCAGCGCACCCGACGCCCCGACACCCGACAGTCAGGACGAGATCGGCTTCGCCGCCGACAGCCTGAACTATGACAGCAACAGCGAGGTCGTGACCGCCAACGGCAATGTGCAATTGCTGCGCGAGGGCAACCGACTGCGCGCCGACAAGGTGGTGTGGGACCGCAATTCGGGCAAAGTCGAGGCGCAGGGCAATGTCTCGGTCACCGACCCCGAAGGCAACGTCGCCTATGGTGACCGGTTCGACGTGACCGACACGCTCAAGGACGGCATGGTCGACAACATGCTGCTGGTGCTCCAGTCGGGCGGTCGCCTTGCCGCCAAAAGCGGGACGCGAACCAGCGGTATTTATACGCTGCATCGCGCCAGTTATACCGGCTGCGCCGTGGAGAATAGCGAGGGCTGTCCCAAGGAACCCACCTGGCAGATCAACGCGATCAAGGTCGTCTATGATCCGACCAAGGAACGTGTTTCCTACACCAATGCCAATATCGAACTGTTCGGCCTGCCGCTCATTCCGCTGCCTGGCCTGTCCCACCCGGTCGGCGATGGCGGCAGCAGCGGCCTGCTGGTGCCGAACCTGCGTTATGACAATACCAACGGGTTCGAAATCGCGCTTCCTTATTATTGGAAGATGGCCCCCAATCGCGACCTGACCGTTACGCCGCATGTCTATACAGACAGCCTGCCCATGCTGGAGACGACTTTCCGCCATCTCTATGATCGTGGCGCCTATCAGATCACCGGCTTCGCCACCTATGGCAGCCGCGTGGCGACCGGCGACAGCAACGTCGGCACAAATCCGGCCGCATCGCAAAAGGATCTGCGCGGCTATCTCGACGCCAGCGGCAGGTTGCAGCTCACACCGGAATGGAGCGTCGATGGCTCGCTTCGGGTGACGACCGACCGCACCTTCCTGCGCCGCTATGACATCAGCCGCGACGACAGACTGCGTTCGACGCTGGGCGTGCAGCGGATCAATGACAACAGCTATTTCTCGATTCGCGGCTGGGCAGTGCAGACGCTGCGCGCCGGCGATTCGCAGGGACAGACGCCGATCGCCCTGCCCGTCATCGACTATCGGCTGCGGCTGAAAGACCCCCTGCTGGGCGGCGTGCTCCAGTTGCAGGCGAACACGCTGGCCATCACCCGCACCCATGGGCAGGACACGCAGCGCGCCTTCGCGGCGGCCGAATGGAATCTGCGCAAGCTGACCGGCATGGGCCAGGAAGTCACCTTCACCGGCTATCTGCGCGGCGACGCCTATCACAGCAGCGACAACGACCTGACGTCCACGCCAAGCTATGCTGGCAAGACCGGCTGGCAGGCGCGCGGCATCGCGGCGGCGGCCATAGACGTGCGCTGGCCCTTCATGGGCGAAGCCTTTGGCGGCGTGCAGCGCATCGCCCCGCGCGTCCAGATCGTCGCGTCGCCCCGGCTGGAAAATCTGTCGCTACCCAATGAGGATGCCCGCGCCGTCGACCTGGAGGACAGCAACCTCTTCGCGCTCAACCGGTTCGCGGGCTATGATCGGTTCGAGGATTCGACCCGCATCACCTATGGCCTCGAATATAGCCTCTCCCTGCCCGATTTTTCGCTCCAGTCGATCGTGGGGCAAAGCTATCGCATCAACAGCCGGACCAGCATCCTTCCCGACGGCACCGGCTTGTCCGACCGGACGTCCGACATCGTGGGCCGCACCACCGTGCGCTATAAGGATTTCATCAGCTTCACTCACCGGTTCCGGCTGGACAAGGATAATCTGTCCGTCCGCCGCAACGAGATCGACGCGACCGTGGGCAGCAAGAAGACCTACGCCATGGTCGGCTATCTGCGCCTCAACCGCAACGCACTGACGGCGCTGGAGGATTTGCAGGATCGCGAGGAAGTCCGGCTGGGCGGGCGTGTGCAGTTCGCCCGCTTCTGGTCGGTTTTCGGTTCGACCGTGATCGACCTGACCGACGCAAAGGAAGATCCGATCAGCATCGCGGACGGATATCAGCCCGTGCGCCATCGGCTGGGCATAGCCTATGAGGATGACTGCCTTACGCTGGGCTTTACCTGGCGACGCGATTATCAGGCCAATGGTGACGCGCGAAAGGGCAATGCCTTCCAGCTTCGGCTAGCTTTCCGTAATATTGGGATATAAGGATCACCCTTCCCGCTTCCCCGTCAGGGCTGGTTAAGGCGGATCGGCGCATCTCGCACCGGACCGTATTGGAGATATTTGCCGACGATGCTTCCTGTCGTTTCCACGCCCAACCGCCTGATCCCTGCTGTCCGATCGGGCCTGCGGACCATCCTTATGTCCTCGGCGCTGCTCGGCGTCTGCTTGCAAGGCGCTACCGCACAGACGGTAGATGATGGCGGCGATGTCGCCAGCCAGCAGCTGAACCTGCCCAAGGACATGACCATCTTTGGCAAGAGCGATCCCAATGTTCGCAAGGCTACGGCGATCGTCAACGGGCGCATCATCACCGGCACCGACGTCGATCAGCGCCTGGCCCTCATCATCACCGCCAATGGCGGCAAGGTGGAAGCGGAGGAAAAAGAACGGTTGCGCGTGCAGGTGCTGCGCAATCTGATCGACGAAACGCTCCAGATCCAGGAAGCCGCCGCCAACGACATCAAGGTCGACAAGGCCGAGATCGAACAAAGCTATGAGCGGGTCGCGGCCAATTTCCGTCAGTCCCCTGCCCAGTTCGAACAATATCTGCGTACGCAGGGCAGCGCGTCGGCTAGCATCAAGCGCCAGATCGAAGGCGAACTGGCATGGAGCCGCCTGCTCCGCCGGAACATCCAGCCTTTCGTCAACGTGTCGGAAGACGAAGTGAAGTCGGTGGTCGACCGGTTGAACGCCGCCAAGGGCAGCGACGAATTTCGGATCGGCGAAATCTATCTGTCGGCGACGCCGGAAAATCACCAGCAGATCGTCGCCAACGCGCGGAACATCATTCAGCAGATCCAGCAGGGCGGCAGCTTCGCCGCCTATGCGCGGCAATTCTCCGAAGCGTCGACCGCGTCGGTCGGCGGCGATCTGGGCTGGGTTCGTCCTGCCCAATTGCCGACCGAACTGGCGCAGGCCGCGACGGAAATGCAGGTCGGCCAGATCGCCGGACCGATCGACGTAGCGGGCGGCGTGTCGCTGATCTACGTCATGGACAAGCGCAAGGTGCTGACCGCCGATCCGCGCGATGCGCTGCTCAGTCTGAAGCAATTGTCGGTCATGTTCCCGAAGGGCACGACCAAGGAACAGGCCAGCGCCAAGGCCGCCAGCTTCGCCGCCGCGATCAAGGAGATCAAGGGGTGCGGCCAGGCCAATGAAGTCGGCGCGAAGGTCGGCGCGGACGTGGTCGATAATGACAATGTGAAGGTGCGCGATTTGCCGCCCCAGTTGCAGGACATCTTGCTCAACCTCCAGGTCGGCGAGGCTTCCCCGCCCTTCGGATCGATCACCGACGGCGTGCGCGTGCTGGTGGTATGCGGTCGCGATGACGCCAACGCGGTCGGCGCGCCCAATGCCGAACAGATCCAGGCACAGCTGGAGGAAGAACGGGTCAACAAGCGGGCGCGCATCTATCTGCGCGATCTTCGTCGTGATGCGGTCATCGAATATAACTGATCTGACGCCTCTCGCGCCCTTCGCGGTGTCGCTGGGCGATCCCGCGGGGATCGGGCCAGAGATCGTCGCAAAAAGCTGGGTGATGCGAGAGGCGCGCGGCCTGCCGCCCTTCTTCGCGGTCGGCGATGCGGCATCGCTGCGCGCGGTATGGCTGGGACCGATCGCCATGATCGGATCGCCCGAGGAGGCCGCCGCTGCCTTTGGCACGGCATTGCCCTGTTTGCAGGTCGCCGAGGCGGGGGACATCATCCCCGGCACGCCCGGCGTCGATGGCGCACGCACGGCCTTCCAATCGCTCGAAGTCACGGTCGGGCTGGCCCGATCGGGATCGGCGGCGGGCATCGTCACCGCGCCGGTGGGCAAGGAACAGCTGTACGGCGTGGGCTTCACCCATCCGGGCCAGACCGAATTCGTCGCCGAACGGTGCGGCGTGGCACCCCATAACGCCGTGATGATGCTGGCCGGACCATCGCTCAAGGTCGTGCCGATCACCATTCACATCCCGCTGGCCGAAGTCGCCGCAGCGCTGACCATTGACCTCATCCGCGCGCGCGCCATCACCACCGCCAAGGGGCTGCAACGCAATTTCGGTATTGCCCGCCCCCGCCTAGCCGTCGCCGGACTAAACCCCCATGCGGGTGAGAATGGCGCATTGGGCCGGGAGGAGATTGAGGTGATTCGCCCTGCGATCGAATCGCTGCGTGCCGATGGCTTGGACATCACCGGGCCGCTGGCCGCCGACGGCATGTTCCATGCCCGCGCACGCGAAACCTATGACGCGGCGCTGTGCATGTATCACGACCAGGCGCTGATCCCGATCAAGACGCTGAATTTCGACGATGGCGTCAATATCACGCTGGGTCTGCCGATCGTGCGGACGTCGCCGGACCATGGCACCGCTTTCGGCATTGCCGGGACGGACAGTGCCAATCCCGGCGCCATGATGGCCGCACTCAAAATGGCGGCTGAAGCGGCCCGCGCGCGCCTTGCTTATGTCGGCTGATCCCGCCGACGGCGACGCCGTGACGTCCGAAGCTGCGCCGGACCGGCCCAAGCTGCCCCCCTTGCGCGAAGTGATCGCGACCCATGGGCTGGCCGCGAGCAAGGCATTGGGTCAGAATTTCCTGCTCGACGAACAGTTGCTGGACCGGATCGCCGCCATTCCCGGCCCACTGAAAGACCAGCCGGTGTTCGAGGTCGGCCCCGGTCCCGGCGGCCTGACCCGCGCGATCCTGCGCGCCGGGGGAAATCTGGTGGCGGTCGAACGCGATCGCCGTTGCCTGCCTGCACTGGCCGAACTGGAAACTGTCTTTCCAGGCCAATTGCGCGTGATTTCGGGCGATGCGATGGAAGTCGACGCCCGCGCCCAAGTGGGCGACGGTGGCCATGTCATCGCGAACCTGCCCTATAATGTGGGTACGGCGCTGCTGATCGGCTGGCTGTCGACAAGCTGGGAACCGCTGCCCTGGTGGTCGACCCTGACATTGATGTTTCAGATGGAAGTGGCCGAACGCATCGTCGCCAAACCGGGCGGCGATCATTATGGGCGGCTCGCCATCCTGTCTCAGTGGCGCAGCGACGCGCGGATCGCGATGAAGGTGCATCGCAGCGCCTTCACGCCGCCACCCAAAGTCATGTCTGCCGTCGTCCACCTGACGCCCAAACCCGCGCCCGAAGGGGTGCAGCTCAAGCATCTGGAACGGCTGACCGCCGCCGCCTTTGGTCAGCGGCGCAAGATGCTGCGTCAGAGCTTGAAAGGCTTGCCCGGCGCGCTGGACGCGCTGGCGGTCGTGGGCATCGATCCGCAACGGCGCGCGGAAACGGTCAGCGTCGAGGAATTTGTCGCCGTCGCCCGCATATTGAGCCAGTAAAAAGCCCCGCGCTCACCACCCCCGCGCGGCGCGACCAGCGGCCTTGGCGGCACGGTCGGCGGCAACCGCCTCGCGATCAGCCGCACGGGCTTCGCGATCGGCGGCCTTGGCTTCTGCATCGGCGATTTCCTGATCCATATCGCGCAGCATCGCTGCGCGGGCATGCTCGTTCATCGCCGCCCTGTTCGCGACCCGCGCCCTCGCCGCCCGCAACCCGGCCTGCCCCGCATCATTTGCTTGCGCCTCGATCGCCGCCTCACAGATGCGAATGCGGATGTTGCGCCGCCCATCGCTGTCGACATATTCGCGCTTGCTAACCGTCTGGTTGCCTTCGCAGCCATTGCGAACATCGACGCGCGGCACCATCCGCGCGATGTCAGCCTCGGTGGGAATATCGTGTGTTTCCACCCGGCCATTGGCATGAGTGACGGTGATCCGGTTCTTCTCGGTCCGTACGGTGACGGGCGGAACCGGGGGAGCAGGTGGAATGGGCGCAATCATATCCTCGGCAGGCGGAACGGGAGCGTTCGGCGCGGGTGGAACCGGGGCGTACGGCGCGGGCGGCGGCATCAAATCGCTCGGTGCGTCGATGGCGTGCGGGGTCGCCGGGACAGCGGGCGCAGCTTCGCGTGCGACGGCGGGCCGCGTGACCAGATCGCCCAGACGCGTCAGATCAACCGCCTCGACCTTTTCGGTGATGGCCGCCATCTGCTGCGCGGCGCGGCTGCCCGAAGCCGTGAGGGCCAGGCCCGTAGCCGTGACGACGGCGACAGCGGCCATGCCCCAGCTGATGCGATGCAACGATGTTTCGTGGGTCGAAAGCATTTTCAGCCTCCCCTTGAGCGTGGTGATACGAGTGAGATGACAGGCGGCGGCGAACTGACGGCCACCGGCGGCTTTGAGGATGGCGCGGCCATAGGCGTGGGCCTGATCCTGGCCATAAAGCGCCAGCACGCGCGCATCGCAGGCCGTTTCCTGATCGGCGCGATAGGCGCGGTAGGCGATCCAGGCGACCGGATTGCACCAGTGGACCGCCAGCAACAGCAAAGCGATCATATTGGCGGCCAGATCACCCCGTTCATGGTGCGCCCGTTCATGCGCGATCGCCATATCCTGTTCTTGGCTGTCATAGCGCAGCGCAAAATCGGCGGGCAGCACGATGTAGGGGCGCAGCACGCCGAAGGCCAACGGACCACTGGCATGTGGACTGGTGATGATGCGGATGCGCCCATCTTCGCCCAGCGGCGTCGCGCCATCCAGCATGTGGCGGCGAAAACGGCCATAACCGACCGTCTGCACGATCAGGAAGGCGATGAGGCCCACCATCCAGACGCCAATGGCGATTTCCAGCCACGGTATGCCCGCATCGGGCATGCCGCCCTGCGCCATCGGCGCAATGGCGAGCATGTCAGGCAGGCCCGACTGGTTTACCGCAACATGGAGCGGCGAGGCGATGACGACATCGCGCGGCAAAGTGGGCAACAGCATCCGCGCAAAGGGCAGCACCCAGAGCATATAGGCCGCGCCCGCTCCCAGCCAGCGTGCCACCGGGCGACGCACCATCATCACCAACGCCATCAGCAAGGTCGTTGCGATCAGCGTTTCAGCCATCCAGACGCTCATGATTTCAGCCCTTTCAGGATTTCCTCAAGCTCGGCGATATCTTCCGCCGTCAATTGATCCCGCTCCGCCAGTTGGGCGACCAGCGGGGATATGCGGCCACCGAACAGCCGGTTGACCAGACGCCCGGATTCGCTCGCGACATAGGCGTCGCGCGCAACCATCGGGCGATAGAGAAAGCGGCGGCCATCCTGGTCGGCAGCGATTACATCCTTGGCCATCAGCCGCGACAGCAGGGTCTTGACCGTCTGGGCGCTCCAGTCGCGCGACGTCGATACCTTGTCGGCGACATCGTTGGCGGTCATCGGCGCGGTTTCCCACAACGCTTCCATCACCACCAGCTCCGCTTCGCTGATCTTTTCACCCGCCTGCGTCACGCGACTCTGTTTCCTTCTTCAACTACACATGTAATCGCATTGATTACGAGTGTAGTCAACGGGGATGATGCATGCGCCAGACAGCCGGAAATGTCGGAATATTTGACAATCGATGCGCTGGCCCCCGCCGCGTTAACCCTCGAAATCACGCTTTTGCGGGACTGCGCGATACTGGCACATCCCTTGCGGAATGATCCGTGTAACGCACCGTTTAACTACCAGGGGGTGCTGACATATGTCTCCGTTGGCATCCCCTACCCGGTGTTTCCACTCACGCCATACAGCACGAAAAAAGGCGGCCCATCGGACCGCCTTTCCCGTCATATCGATTTGAAGCCCGGCTTAGCTGGCCGCAGCGACGCCCTGATCGGTCATCAGCTGGTGCAGTTCGCCCGCTTCATACATTTCCATCATGATGTCGCTGCCGCCGACAAATTCGCCCTTTACATAGAGCTGGGGGATGGTCGGCCAGTCGGAAAAGGCCTTGATGCCCTGTCGCACGCCCTGATCCTGCAATACGTCCACCGTTTCATAGGCAACGCCCAGATGTTCGAGAATAGCGATGGCGCGGCTGGAAAAGCCACATTGCGGAAACAGCGGCGTGCCTTTCATGAAAAGCACTACGTCATTGCCATTGACGATCTCGGCGATCCGCTGATGCACGGCGTCGGTCATGTGAAGGTCCATTCCTGTCTGGCGCCCGTTCCGGCGGGCGCGAATCCGATATTAGGCGTTAGTTGGGAACCGCAGTGGTCAGTTGCAAGGCGTGCAGCACGCCACCCATCCGTCCATCCAACGCCGCATAGACCGCGCGCTGTTGCGCGACGCGGGTCATGCCCCGGAAACTCTCCGCTACCACGCGCGCGGCGTAGTGATCGCCGTCCCCGGCCAGGTCGGTAATCTCGACATCGGCGTCGGGAATCGCAGCGCGGATCATCTGCGCAATATCGTCGGCGGCCATTGGCACGGCGCTATCCTTACTGTGCTTCGATGAACATGCGGCGCGCGATGACGGCCTGTTCTTCCAGCGCTGCGCGCACGCCCGGTTCATCGATCTCGATCCCGGCCGAGGTCATATCGCCTACCAGCTTGCGAATAACGTCTTCGTCGCCCGCTTCCTCGAAATCGGCCTGCACCACTGCCTTGGCATAGGCGTCGGTTTCTTCCGGGGTCAGACCCATCTTTCCGGCGGCCCATTCGCCCAGCAGGCGGTTGCGCCGGGCCTGGATGCGGAACTGCATTTCCTGGTCATGAGCGAACATATTTTCAAATGCCCGTTCGCGATCGTCGAAAGTCGTCATGCGCAAATGCCCCGTTGAAACCAGATATCAAAAGCAGAGATAGAAAGAAGCGTGCGGTTACGCAACGCCGAGAGCGGGGGCAGGGACCATCCATGGGCGTAACTGTGCCACTTTGGTTTCATAAACGCCGATTTGGTCAGCGTCGCCCAGCGTCAGGCCGATCTCGTCCAGACCGCCAAGCAGGCAATGTTTGCGGAACGCATCGATTTCGAAGGTGAAGCGATCCTGAAATTGCGTCGTGACGGTCTGCTGCTCCAGATCGACATGAATATTGTCGGGATGGCCGTCGACACCCTGCGCGACCACAATCAGCCGGTCGATCGCATCCTGCGGCAGGACGACGGTCAGGATGCCGTTCTTGAAGGCATTGCCCGAAAAAATGTCGGAAAAACTGGGCGCGATCACGACGCGAATGCCCAGATCGCCCAGCGCCCAAGCAGCATGTTCGCGACTGGACCCGCAGCCGAAATTGTCGCCAGCGATCAGGATCGGACTGCCCACATAGGCAGGATCGTCAAAGACGTTCCCCGGTTCCTTGCGCAAAACCTCGAACGCGCCCTTGCCCAGGCCGTTGCGGGAAATGGTCTTGAGCCAATGCGCGGGGATGACGATGTCAGTGTCGACATTCTTCATCCCGAACGGATAGGCACGCCCTTCGACGACGGTCAGCTTGTCCATCAGTGGGCCTGCTTGACCTGCTTTTCGGGCAGATCTTCGGCCCGGCCCAGCGTCGCAGCCATCGCGGCGCTGGCCAACGCGCCCAGCGTCAGCAGCCAGAAAATCTTTTTCATGCGACCATGCCCTCTTCTTTTTTCATCAATTCACGCACGTCGGTCAGACGGCCGGTAATTGCCGCGGCCGCCGCCATCACCGGCGAAACGAGATGGGTGCGCGAACCCGGCCCCTGCCGCCCCATGAAGTTGCGGTTGCTGGTCGATGCACAGCGCTCGCCCGACGGCACCTTGTCCGGGTTCATGCCCAGACAGGCCGAACAGCCCGGCTCGCGCCATTCGAAGCCTGCCGCCACGAAGATGCGGTCCAGCCCTTCGGATTCGGCCTGACGCTTGACCAGTCCCGATCCCGGCACGACCATCGCATGCTTGACGCCGCTGGCGATGTGGCGCCCGTCGAGCAGCGCGGCGGCGGCACGCAGATCCTCGATCCGGCTGTTGGTGCAGCTGCCGATGAAGATATGCTCAATCGCCACATCGGCCATTTTCTGACCCGCCGTCAGACCCATATAATCGAGCGATTTCTGCGCGGCTGCGCGCTTGGATGCATCCTCGAAGCTGTCAGGGTCGGGCACCACGCCGGTCACGGCCACGACATCCTCCGGGCTGGTGCCCCAGGTGACGGTCGGCACGATGTCGGCGGCATCGATCACGATGCTCTTGTCGAAGGTCGCGCCTTCGTCGGTGTGCAGCGTCTTCCACCAGGCGACGGCATCGTCCCAATCCGCACCCTTGGGCGCCATCGGACGGCCTTCCAAATAAGCGAAGGTCGTTTCATCGGGCGCGAACAGGCCGGAGCGCGCACCCGCTTCGATCGACATGTTGGCGACGGTAAGACGCCCTTCGATCGACATCGCGCGGAAAACAGAGCCGCGATATTCCATGACATAGCCGGTACCGCCCGCCGTGCCGATGCGGCCGCAGATCGCCAGCGCGACATCCTTGGGCGTGACGCCAAAGCCGAGTTCACCCTCGACCACGACTTCCATCGTCTTGGACTGTTTCAACAGCAGCGTCTGGGTCGCCAGCACATGCTCGACTTCGCTGGTGCCGATACCGAAGGCCAGCGCGCCCAGCGCGCCATGCGAAGAGGTATGGCTGTCGCCGCACACCAACGTCGTGCCTGGCAGGGTGAACCCCTGTTCCGGCCCGACGACATGGACGATGCCCTGCTCCACATCGGCGTCGCCGATCAGGCGCACGCCAAATTCCGGCGCGTTGCGTTCCAGCGCAGCAAGCTGCTGCGCGCTTTCCGGGTCGCTGATCGGGATTCGATTGCCCTGCGCGTCGCGGCGCGGCGTGGTGGGCAGATTATGATCCGGCACCGCCAGCGTCAGTTCGGGCCGCCGGACCTTGCGACCGGCAAGACGTAGCCCCTCAAATGCCTGCGGACTCGTCACCTCATGCAGAAGGTGGCGGTCGATATAGATGAGACAGGTGCCATCGGGACGCCGCTCGACAACGTGCGCTTCCCAGATTTTTTCATAAAGAGTGCGAGGCTTAACCATAATGCCTTTCCCCCTAGACCCGTAAGCGCGGGGGGAAAAGGGGTAAGAAGATCGAAATCTGCTGTTTTATCTATCAGGCGGGCAAGAATGTTACACTGCCCGGTAATCCTCCACGATCCGCCCGGCCGCTCCGATCTCCGCCTCGTGGCTATCCTCACGCCATGTTTCGGCTAGCGCCTCTGCCTCCCACTGGCGCATGGCGGGGAGCGCCAGCATATGGTCGACCCAGCCGCGCGCTTTCGCCCCGACATCCAGCCCATAGGTGCGTACGCGAAAGGCGACCGGCGCATAGAAGGCATCTAACGCGCTGAAATCCTTGCCCGCCAGAAAAGGCCCGCCAAACCGGTCCAGCCCCTCACCCCACAATTCGGTCAGGCGCGCGATGTCCCGGTTGAGCGCGGGCGAGTGCATATGCGGCTCCACCCGCACGCCGACATTCATGGTGCAATCGTTGCGCAAGGTGGAAAAGCCGCTGTGCATTTCGGCCGCGGCGCATTGGGCAAAAGCGCGTGCGGCTGGGTCCGTTGGCCAGACGGCAGGGTGCCGGTCCGCCAGATAGAGGGCAATGCCCAGCGAATCCCAGACCGTGACATCGCCATCAATCAGCGCTGGCACCTGCCCGGTGGGCGAGAAGTCCCGAAACGCGGCATAGTTCACCGCCTGCGCGAACGGCTCGATCCGGTCGATGAATGGAATGCCCAGCGCCTTCATCAACACCCATGGGCGCAGCGACCAGCTCGAATAATTCCGGTTCGCGGTGATGAGCGTATAGGACATGGCGGCGCGCTTCCTGACTGATGACGGGCGCCAACCTAGCCCTGTGGCAGATCGGCGAATAGAGCCAAGTCATCGCGCCGTTCATAAGGCAGACTTATGGACAAGCGTAAAACAAAACGCTTTCGCTCTGGTCAAGCGGCTGTTCGGGCGGCACAATAGGGCCATCTCGGCCGGGGTTCCCCCGCAGCCCTCCCCCATCTTCGGAGATTCCCCTTGGATCGACGCCAGTTTCTCGTCACCGGCGGCGCAACCGCCATCGCAGCCACAGCCAGCCCGACCTTCGCCCAGCCCGCCAACGAAGACAGCCGCCTGCGCGCCATGCTCGACGGATTTTTCTATGAACGGCTCGACGATTCGCCCGAACAGGCGACCCGGCTTGGCCTCGACACCGGCCCGCGGGCGGCGCTGCGCGGCAAGCTGACCGACGCGTCCGCTGCGGGGGTCGCCCGCGACCTCGCCCGGTCCAAGGTGCAGGCCAAACAATTGGCCGGTATCGATCGCGCCAAGCTGGGCGCGGCGGCGCAGCTCGACTATGATGTCGTCACCTATCAGCTCGATCGTGCGATCGGCGGCGAACGCTTCGGCTATGGCGAGACAGCAGGCCGCTACGCCCCCTATATTCTGAGCCAGTTGACCGGCAGCTATCGCGAATTGCCCGACTTCCTCGATTCGCAGCATCGCGTGAAGGATGCGGCCGACGCCGACGCCTATCTCGCCCGGCTCGAAGCCTTTCCCGCCGCGATGGACGGCGAACTGGCACGGCAGAAAGCGGATGCGGCCAAGGGCGTGTTCGCGCCCGATTATATTCTCGACACGACGATGAAATTGCAGGCTGCGCTGCGCGATCAGCCCGCCGCGCAGACCGTGCTGGTCGCATCCTTCGTCAAGAAGCTGGCCGCCGCGAGCCTGCCACCGGAACGGGCTGCGCAGGCCGAACGGATCGTGACGGGGAAAATCTCCCCCGCGCTCGATCGCCAGCGCGCCCTGGTGCAGGATTTGCGCGCGAAGGCCACGCATGATGCGGGCTGCTGGCGCCTGCCCGATGGCGAGGCTTTCTATGCCGCCGCCGCAGAGGCCGCGACCACCACCGCGCTGACCGGCGATGAAATTCATAGACTGGGCCTCGATCAGGTGGCGCAGATTAGTGGACAGATCGACGCGATCCTCAAGGGCGAGGGCATGAGCCAGGGCACGGTCGGCGACCGTCTGGTGGCGCTCAACCAGCGGCCCGACCAGCTGTTCCCCAACACCGATCCTGGTCGCGATGCGTTGCTGGCGCAGCTCAATACCCAGATCATCGCCATGCAGAAACGGCTGGGCGAGGCGTTCAGCACCGTCCCCAAAGCGCCGGTCGAAGTGCGCCGCGTGCCGGTCACGATCCAGGCCGGCGCGCCGGGCGGATATTATCAGAACGCCTCCCTAGATGGGTCGCGGCCCGCCATCTATTTCATCAACCTGCGCGACACGTTCGACCGGCCCAAATTCGGGCTGGCGACACTCACGCATCATGAAGCCGTGCCGGGCCATCATTTGCAGGTGTCGGTCGCGCTGGAATCCGAAGCAATCCCGATGATCCGGCGGCGCGGCGGATATAGCGGCTATTCGGAAGGCTGGGCGCTTTATTCGGAACAGCTGGCCGATGAGATGGGCATGTTCGAAGGCGATCCGCTGGGTCGGGTCGGCTATCTCCAATCGCTGTTGTTCCGCGCCACGCGACTGGTGGTCGACAGCGGCATGCACGCAAAGCGGTGGAGCCGGGAGAAGGCGACCGACTATCTGATCGCCACCACCGGCATCGCGCGCGGCCGCAGCCAGAACGAGATCGACCGTTACACCGTCTGGCCGGGCCAAGCGTGCAGTTACAAGATCGGGCATACGGTGTGGAATGAATTGCGCGCGCAGGTGCAGAAGCAGCAGGGCGCGACATTCGACATCAAGGCGTTTCACGACGTGCTGACACTGGGCGCGATGCCGCTCGACATATTGAAACAGGCGGTCCGGCAACGGGCGGGGATCGCCTGACAAAAAAACGACCCGGCGGTGCGCCGCCGGGTCGTCTAGTCTCTTCCACCCAAATCGCGGGCGCTGCACGCACCCGCGAACTGGCTCGTCAGCAGCCTTCAGGCTGCAAACTGGTTCCCCGCAGCGGTCAGGCTGCGAACTGATTCATCGTGTTGTGGGCGCCGCCCGCCTTGAGCGCGGCTTCCCCGGCGAAATAATCCTTGTGATCGTCGCCAATGTCGCTGCCCGACATATTCTGATGCTTCACGCAGGCGATGCCCTGGCGGATTTCCTTGCGCTGGACGCCTTCGACATAGCCCAGCATCCCGGCCGCGCCGAAATATTCCTTGGCCAGATTGTCGGTCGACAGCGCCGCCGTATGATAGGTCGGCAGGGTGATGAGGTGGTGGAAAATCCCCGCCCGCGCCGCCGCGTCCTTCTGGAAGGTGCGGATTTTGTCATCGGCTTCACGGCCCAGATCGGTGTCGTCATAATCGACGCTCATCAGCTTCGCCCGGTCGTAGCCGCTGACATCCTTGCCTGCTTCGTTCCAGGCATCGAACACTTGCTGACGGAAATTCAGCGTCCAGTTGAAGCTGGGCGAATTGTTGTAAACCAGCTTGGCGTTGGGAATGACTTCGCGGATGCGGTCGACCATCGACGCGATCTGCTCGATGTGCGGCTTTTCCGTTTCGATCCACAGCAGGTCCGCGCCATTCTGAAGCGAAGTGATGCAATCGAGGACGCAGCGGTCCGCACCCGTACCTTCGCGGAACTGGAACAGGTTGCTGGGCAGGCGCTTGGGACGCAGCAGCTTGCCGTCGCGGTTCAGGATGACATCGCCATTCTTCGCCGTCGCCGGATCAATCTCCTCGCAATCGAGGAAGCTGTTATATTGATCGCCAATATCGCCCGCTTCCTTGCTGACCGCGATCTGCTTGGTCAGGCCAGCGCCCAGCGAGTCGGTGCGCGTGACGATGATGCCATCGTCGACGCCCATTTCCAGGAAGGCGTAGCGGCAGGCGCGGACCTTTGCCAGAAAGTCCTCATGCGGCACGGTGACCTTGCCGTCCTGATGTCCGCACTGCTTTTCGTCCGAAACCTGATTTTCGATCTGGAGCGCGCAGGCGCCCGCCTCGATCATCTTCTTGGCGAGCAGATAGGTAGCCTCGGCATTGCCGAAGCCCGCGTCGATATCCGCGATGATGGGGACGACATGGGTTTCGTAATTGTCGATGGCGTGGGTCAGGCGCTGGGCCTCGACCTCATTGCCAGTCTCGCGCGCCTTGTCCAGATCACGGAACATCATGCCCAGTTCGCGGGCGTCGGCCTGCTTCAGGAAGGTATAGAGTTCCTCGATCAGCGCGGGAACGCTGGTCTTTTCGTGCATCGACTGGTCTGGCAGCGGGCCGAAATCGCTGCGCAGCGCGGCGACCATCCAGCCGGACAGATAGAGATATTTCTGGCGGGTCGTGCCGAAATGCTTCTTGATCGAGATGATCTTCTGCTGGCCGATGAAGCCGTGCCAGCAGCCCAGCGACTGGGTGTAGTTGGCCGGGTCGAGGTCATAGGCCGCCATGTCGCGGCGCATGATGCCCGCCGTGTATTTCGCGATGTCGAGGCCGGTGTTGAAGCGGTTCTGCAACTTCATGCGAGCGACGGATTCAGCGTTGATGCCGTCCCATGTGCCGGGATGGCTGCCGATCAGCGCCTGCGCCTTCGCGATATTTTCCTGATAGGACATGGGTCGTTCCTCAAGTTCGGGTAGCTGTTGCCCCGGCCCTACCCCCCTCTTGTGCAGTGCGGCAGCCCTTCTGAAGTTCAGTTGTCGATCTTTACAAAAATCTGCTGTAAAGTTGTAAAGCCTGCACAGGAGTCGCATGACATGGCTAAAGATCGCCCGGTTTATATGGGGCCGCGATTGCGGCGGCTGCGGCGTGACCTGGGCCTGACGCAGGCCGATATGGCCGCTGACCTCGATATTTCCGCTTCCTATGTCGCGCTGCTGGAACGCAACCAGCGTCCACTGACCGCCGACATGCTGCTGCGCCTGGCGCGCACCTACAAGCTGGATATGGCGGAGGTAGCGGGCGACGGCGGCGCGGAACAGACGGCCCGGTTGCAGGCAGTGCTGAAAGACCCGATGTTCGCCGACATCGACCTGCCCCAACTCGCCACCGGCGATGTCGCGGTCAATTATCCCGGCATCACCGAAGCGCTGCTACGGCTCTACACCAGCTATCGCGAGGAGCATCTGGCGCTGGCCGACCGCGGTGTGGAACATCAGCCGCAAGAAGATTTGCCCGATCCGGTCGCCGAATCGCGCCGCTTCCTCGCCGCCCGGCGCAACAGCTTCCCGATGCTGGACGACGCGGCGGAAAAACTGGCGGCGGAGGCCGAGGCGGAAGGTGGCCTGACGGGCTGGCTCAAGGCGCGGCACAATCTGCGCGTGCGCCGCCTGCCGTCCGACGTAATGGCCGGGTCGATGCGGCGCTTCGACCGGCATCGCGATGCCGTGCTGCTGGACGATACGCTCGATGGGGCCAGTTCGACGTTCCAGCTCGCGCTTCAGATCGCCTATCTCGAAATGCGCAAGAGCTTCGACGCCATCCTGAAGGACGGGCAGTTCGCCAGCGAAAGTGGCCGCCGCCTCGCCCGCCGGGCACTGGCCGGCTATGGCGCCGCCGCGATCCTGATGCCCTATACCGCCTTTGCCAAGGCGGTGGAGGCGCGCCGCTATGATGTCGAGGCGCTCGCCCGCCAGTTCGGCGCGAGTTTTGAACAGACCGCCCATCGCCTGACCACCTTGCAAAAACCGGGGCAAGAGCGCGTCCCCTTCTTCTTCCTGCGCGTCGATCCGGCGGGCAATGTCAGCAAGCGGCTCGACGGCGCGGGCTTTCCCTTTGCCCGGCATGGCGGTTCCTGCCCGCTCTGGTCGGTGCATCGCGTGTTCGAAACCCCGCGCGAGGTCGTGACGCAATGGCTGGAACTGCCCGACGGCCAGCGCTTCTTCTCGATCGCGCGCACGGTGACGGCGGGCGGCGGCGGATGGGGCGCGCCCAAGGTCGAACGCGCGATCGCGCTGTGCTGCGCGGCCGACCATGCCCATCGCCTGATCTATACGCAGGACGCCCCGCCCCCGGAACCGACCCCGATCGGCGTCACCTGTCGCCTGTGCCACCGCAGCCAGTGCCTGGCGCGATCCGCCCCGCCGATCGGTCGCGACATGCTGCCCGACGATTATCGCCGGACCCGCGCGCCGTTCGGTTTTGCGGACGGCTGACCGGCGGACATGGTTAACAGGATTTTAGGCCGAGTGCGCGACAAGGCAGGCGATAGACATGGAATGAGATTGCTCGATGCCCGCCAGCCCGCCGACGATTGCCGCCACCCTGATCGTCCGCAACGAGGCGCGCTGCATCGTGCGCTGCCTGGAAAGCGTACGGCCCTGGGTCGATTATATGGTCGTGCTCGACACCGGATCGACCGACGACACGATGTCGCTGGCGTTGCAATGCGGCGCGCAGGTCCATCATCTCGACTGGCCGGACGATTTTTCCGCCGCGCGCAATCATGTACTGGCACTTTCGAACGCGGACTGGAATCTCGTTATCGACGCCGACGAATGGATCGCGTCCGGTGGAGAGGCGCTGCGTGCCTGGTGCGCGGGTCCGGCTCGACTAGGCGCGCTATGCATCCATAGCAGCTTCGACATGGCCGACACCGCCACCGCGCCTTCCACCCTGCCCGCCACACGCAGCTGGATCGCGCGCCTGTTGCCGCGTGGCGTTCGCTATGAAGGGCGCATCCACGAACAGCCCGTCTCACCCCTGCCGGTCGAGCGGACCGACCTGCATCTCGACCATGACGGCTACAGAGATGCGCAGGCCGAAGCCAAGCGTGATCGCAATCGCCCGATGCTCCTTGCAGACCTGAGCGATGATCCCGAAAATCCGTATATTCTCTATCAGTTGGGGAAGGAGGCCGAAGCGCGCAAAGCCTATGCCGAAGCCAGCCGCTATTATGGCCAGGCTTTCCCGCGCACGACCGATGATGCCGCGTGGCGCCATTCCCTGCTGATCCGACATCTCCATTGCCTGGGCCAGTCGGGCGGCGTGGAGGAAGCCATCGACATCGCCCAGGAGCAGTTGGATACATGGCAGGATTCGCCCGACTTCTTCTTCGTGCTCGGCAACCTGCTGATGGATCGGGCGATGACCGACCCGACCCATGCGCTGGACGAATGGCTACCGCTGGCGGAAACGGCGTGGGAACGCTGCCTTACAATCGGCGAACGGCCCGATCTGGAAGGCAGCGTCGAAGGACGCGGCAGCTATCTGGCGCAGCATAATCTGGACGTGATGCGCCAGCAACTGGCGCTGCTGGACGCCTGATTATTCTTCGATGAGATCCAGATAGGCGACGACATCATTATCGGTCGCCAGATACAGCCCATCCTGTACGTCGGTGGGCTGCTGCTCCGCGGCATGCAATGCCTGACTGAGGGGACCATACATGATGGTCATTGCCGCGCCATCGTCCCCCAGATGATAGAGGCGGACGGTCGCATTGTCATAGGTGGTACGCATGGGCCATTATCGCCCGCGCGGCCGCCATGCGCAAGTCAGCGCCGATCCTTGACCTTCATGCTGGGCGCCAGCTCATTCCGGCCGATCTGCACCGCATCATCTGTGAAATTAGCGACAAAGGCGGAGCCGCGCTCCAACCCCGGCACGAACCCTGCCTTGTTCCCCTCGATCACCAGTCCGGCGCTGTTATGTTCGCGGCCTTCGGGCGCGACGGTAATGAAGGCGGACCAGTTGTCCTTGTCCTTGCCCTGCACCATTTCATTGCCGCGAATGACGCCGCTGGCGCCATTGGACAGGTCGATCATGTAATTGGTCAGCTTGCCCGCGCTATCGTCGAAACTATTGTCGGTGATGGTGACGCGGGCGGTACGGGTCTTGAGATAATGGCCGCCATCGCCTTGGTCGAAGCGGCTGTTCGTCACCGTCAGGCTGCCCATCCGGCCGATATAGACGCCATGGGCGCAGTCCAGATCGCGGTCGCAGCGGCCAAGGTGGCGGAACGTCGACTTATCGATCACGACGCTGCCTTCGCCATCGCCGGTCAAAATGCCTTCCTCGCTGTTGCGGAACAGGCTGTTGCTGACGGTCAGATTGCCGCCTTCCAGCCGAATGCCCGCGCCATTGCCGTCGGGCACGCGGATATTCTGGAAGATGATGCCGTCGATGTGGCTCGCCTGTCCGCGCAGGACCAGCGCGGCCTTGCCTTCGCAGGTCACGCCATCGAAAATGGCGGTGCCGGGCGTCGCGGCGCGAATCGTGACGTCGCCGCCCTGCTGTACCGCGCACTGATGATAGGTGCCCGGCGCGACGACCACTGTGCCGCGCTTGTCGCCGATCGCGCCCAGCGCATCGGCCAGCGTGCCATACACGCGGCCCGTTTCTTCCACCTGAAAAGGGGCGGGCTGGGACTGGGCGTTCGCACTGGCGTACAGAGCGACCGACGTGAGCAAAATGGTGGAAATCAAGCGCATGGCCTGACTTTAGGCAGCCCCGTCACAAACGCCAATGGCCGTGACGGGCAACATAGGGCGACGCTGCCCCGTTACGAGACAATAGGAAAGGGGCGTCGCTTTCACCGATGCGACGCCCCTTCCATGTCAGCCGTTGTGCGTCACTTGGCGCACTTGACGAATTTGCCGTGGGCATCCTTGCACGGCGCCTTCTTGACCATGGCCGTCTTGGCAGGCGCGCACTTGATAAATTTGCCGTGGGCGTCGCGGCATGGCGCCGCCAGCGCGGGCGTGGCGACCAAGGCAGCAACAGCGAACAGGGCAGGCAGAATACGCATGACAGGCTCTCCTTTTCAGATCGGTGAGCCCATCATGCCATCCTGCACATGGCCGACAGATGGTCGGAATATGACAAATCGGTAGGGAAAGGGGTCAGTCCAGATTGGGCCGCAAATAGCGCTCCGCCGTTTCCAGATCGATGCCGCGCCGCTGCGCATATTCTTCCAGCTGGTCACGGCCGACCCGTGCCACGCCGAAATATTCGGCCTGCCCATGCCCGAAATAGAAACCGCTGACCGCCGCCGTGGGCAGCATGGCGAAGCTTTCCGTCAGGGTCAGGCCGGTGGCATGGTGCGCGTCGAGCATGTCGAACAGGATCGGCTTGAGGCTGTGTTCCGGGCAGGCCGGATAGCCGGGAGCGGGGCGGATGCCGCGATATTGTTCCTTGATGAGCGCTTCGTTGGTCAGCTGCTCGCCCTCGGCATAGCCCCACAGGGCGGTGCGGACATAATGGTGCAGCCGCTCGGCAAAGGCTTCGGCCAGACGGTCGGCCAGCGCCTTGAGCAATATGTCCGAATAATCGTCGATCGCCGCCTTGAACTTGGCCAGATGCGGCTCGATGCCGTGGATCGACACGGCAAAACCGCCCATCCAGTCGCCGTCCCGGCTGATGAAGTCGGCAAGGCACATGTTCGCCCGCCCTTCCCGCTTCTGGATCTGCTGGCGCAGCATCGGCAGGGTGTAATGCTTTTCGTCCTCGACATGGACGATGATGTCGTCGCCCTCGCGGCGGCACGGCCACAGGCCGGCAACGCCGCGTGCGGTCAGCCACTTCTCGTCGATGATCCTGCCCAGCATCTTCTGCGCGTCGGCAAACAGGCTGCTGGCGCTTTCGCCCACCACATCGTCGGTCAGGATCGCGGGATAATTGCCCGCAAGTTCCCACGCGCGGAAGAAGGGCGTCCAGTCGATATACTGAACCAGATCCTTCAGATCCCAGTCGGGGAAGCGATGCACGCCGGGCAGGCGCGGACGGGGCGCCTTCAGGCTCTCGTCCATCTCAAAACCGTTGGCGCGCGCATCCTCGATGCTGACCAGCGCGCTCTGCCCCTTGTTCGCACGGGCGACGCGGACATGCTCATAATCGTCCTTCGTCTTCTGCACGAAGTCCGTCTTTTGCGTTTCGGACACGAGCGCCGTCGCAACGCCCACCGCGCGGCTGGCGTCCAGCACATGCACGACCGGGCCATTGAAGGCGACGTCGATGCGCAGCGCGGTGTGAACGCGCGAGGTGGTCGCGCCGCCGATCAGCAGCGGCATCGTCATGTTGGCGCGCTGCATTTCCTGCGCCACCGTCACCATCTCGTCGAGCGAGGGCGTAATCAGGCCGGACAGGCCGATCATGTCGGCATCATGGTCGTTCGCGGCCTTGATGATATCCTGCCAGGGGACCATCACGCCCATGTCGACTACGTCGAACCCGTTGCATTGCAGCACGACGCCGACGATATTCTTGCCGATGTCATGCACGTCGCCCTTCACGGTCGCCATGATGATCTTGCCCTTGCCCTTGGCGCCAGGTTCCTTGGCGGCCTCGATATAGGGGAGCAGATGCGCGACCGCCTTCTTCATGACGCGCGCCGATTTCACCACCTGGGGCAGGAACATCTTGCCCGCGCCGAACAGGTCGCCGACCACGTTCATGCCGTCCATCAGTGGACCTTCGATCACATGGATAGGCTTGTCGGCGGACAGGCGGCATTCCTCCGTATCCTCCACGACATACATGTCGATGCCCTTGACCAGCGCATGCTCCAGCCGCTTGGCGACCGGCCAGCCGCGCCATTCCTCGGCCGCCTTTTCGGACGCGGCATCCTTGCCCCGGAAGCTTTCGGCCAGCGTGACCAGCCGGTCGCCTGCTTCGGGATCGCGGTTCAGCAGCACATCCTCGCACGCGATCCGCAGCGCCGGGTCGATCGCGTCATAGACGTCGAGTTGCCCCGCGTTGACGATCGCCATGTCGAGGCCAGCGGGGATGGCGTGGTAAAGGAACACGCTGTGCATCGCACGACGCACGGGTTCGTTGCCGCGGAACGAGAAGGAGAAGTTCGAGAGGCCGCCCGAAATATGGACATGCGGGCAGCGCGCCTTGATCTCCTTGCACGCTTCGATGAAATCGACGCCGTAGTTGTTATGCTCCTCGATCCCCGTCGCCACCGCGAAAATATTGGGGTCGAAGATGATGTCTTCGGGCGGGAAGCCGATGGTCATCAGCAGCTTGTAGGCGCGCTCGCAAATCTCGACCTTGCGGGCCTGTGTGTCGGCCTGCCCCGTTTCGTCGAAGGCCATGATGACCGCCGCCGCGCCATAAGCCATGCACTTGCGGGCGTGGAACAGAAAGGCTTCCTCGCCCTCCTTCATGCTGATCGAATTGACGATCGGCTTGCCCGACACGCATTTCAGCCCCGCCTCGATCACCTCCCATTTCGAGCTGTCGATCATCACCGGCACGCGGCTGATATCCGGTTCCGCCGTCATCAGCTTGAGGAAGGTGGTCATCGCCTCGACCGCGTCGAGCAGACCTTCGTCCATGTTGACGTCGACGATCTGCGCGCCATTCTCCACCTGCTCGCGCGCGATGTCGATCGCGGCGGCATAGTTGCCCGCCATGATCAGCTTCTTGAACTTGGCCGATCCCGTGACGTTGGTGCGTTCGCCGATATTGACGAAGTTGGCGGTGGTTTTCTTGTTCATTTCACTTCTCGCTCCCCTCCCGCGTGCGGGAGGGGTCGGGGGAGGGCATGCCGGGCGGAGCGGGAGCGCATAGGCCCTCCCCTAACCCCTCCCGCAAGCGGGAGAGGGTCTAGGCCGCGATATGCATCGGTTCGAGGCCCGCAAGCCGCGTTACAACGTCCAGTTCCGGCGCCACGCGCGGCTTATGCCCCGCCAGTGCCTTCGCCACTGCCCCGATATGGGCGGGCGTGGTGCCGCAACAGCCGCCCACCATATTGACCAGTCTCTCATCCGCCCACTGACGGATCAGTTGCGCGGTGGTTTCGGGCAATTCGTCATACTGCCCCAGTTCGTTGGGAAGCCCGGCATTGGGATAGGCCAGAATCAGCGTGTCGGCATTCTTCGACAGTTCGGCCAGATAGGGCCGCAGCAGATCCGCACCGAACGCACAATTCACGCCGATCGTCAGCGGCTTCAAATGCCGCAGCGAATACCAGAAGGCGTTGATCGTGTGGCCCGACAGGTTGCGTCCCGACATGTCGGTGATGGTAAAGCTCATCATCAGCGGCACTGCGCGACCTGCCGCCGCCTCGGCCTCGCGCGCGGCCATGCCCGCCGCCTTGGCGTTCAGAGTGTCGAAACAGGTTTCGACCAGCAGGAAATCCACGCCACCCTCGATCAGCGCGTCGCACTGCTCGCGATAATGGCCCTTCAGCGTATCATAATCGACCTCGCGATAGGCGGGATCGTTGACGTCGGGCGAAATCGACAATGTCTTGTTCGTCGGCCCGATCGACCCGGCGACAAAGCGCGGCTGACCATCCCGCGCGGTGGCCGCGTCACAGCATTTACGCGCGATATGCGCCGCCGCGATGTTGAGTTCCCGCACCAGATGCTCGCAGCCATAGTCCGCCATGGCAATCTGCGTGCCGCTGAACGTATTCGTCTCGATCATGTCCGCACCATTGTCGAGATAGGCGGTGTGGATCGCCTCCACGATGTCGGGGCGGGTCAGGCACAGCAGGTCGTTATTGCCCTTCTGGTCCTTCTCCAGATCCAGGTCGCCCCGATAATCCGCCTCGGTCAGGCCGTATTTCTGAATCGACGTGCCGTAGCCGCCGTCGAAAATCAGGATCTTTTCGGCCGCCAGGGCGCGCAATGTCTGTTCGGCGCTCATGCCGTTTTCTCCAGTTCGATCGCCGCCGCCTGTGGCCGAAGGCCCAGCAGGTGGCAAATGGCATAGCTCAGTTCCGCACGGTTGAGCGTGTAGAAATGAAAGTCGCGCACGCCGCCGGTATAGAGTTTCTGGCACAGCTCCGCCGCGATCGTCGCCGACACCAGTTGCCGCGCGGCAGGATGATCGTCCAGCCCTTCGAAAAGGCGCGCCATCCAGCTGGGCACATCGGTATTGCACATGGCCGACATGCGCTTGGTCGCGGCAAAATTGCTGACCGGCATGATGCCCGGCACGATGTCCGCCGTGATGCCCGCTGCCATCGTCTTGTCGAGGAAACGGAAATAGGCTTCCGGCGTATGAAAAAATTGCGTGATCGCACGGGTCGCCCCGGCGTCCAGCTTGCGCTTGAGATTGTCGAGGTCGCTTTGCGCGCTCACCGCTTCGGGATGCACTTCGGGATAGGCCGACACCGATATTTCGAACGGATGCCGCTTCATCAGTCCCTCGACCAGATCGGCCGCGCCGCTATAGCCCTGCGGATGCGGCTCGAACGTCCCGCCCACTTCGGGCGGATCACCGCGCAGCGCAACGATATGGCGCACGCCCGCTTCCCAATAGGCGTCCGCAACCTCGTCGATTTCCGCCTTGCTCGCCGCCACGCAGGTCAGATGCGCAGCCGCCGCCAGCGGCGTTTCCTGCGCGATCCGGGCAACCGTGTTGTGCGTGCGCTCACGGGTGGAACCACCCGCGCCATAGGTGACGGACACGAATTTGGGCGCCAGCGGCGTCAGCGTCTCGATCGCCGACCACAGCTGCGCTTCCATCTTTTCCGTCTTGGGCGGGAAAAATTCGAAGCTGACATGGCAGTCGCCCGCAAGATCCGCATAGAGCGGGGCGGCGGAATCGTTCAGGGTCATGCGGAAATCCGTCCTTCGATTGGCAGGATGGACGCGCCCTTGCGCCGTCCCAGCCACAGTTGCACCGTCAATTCCTGTCCGGGCAGTGTTTCCACCCGTTCCAGCGCCAGGCCCGCATCCGCGAACCAGCCTGCCATCTGCGCGTCGGAAAAGCCCAGGCGTGCATGCTGGTCCCGCAGGCGCAGTTCTTCCCGTTCATGGGCGGCGAAATCCGCGATCAGCACCCTTCCGTCAAGCGCTGTAACCCGCGCGGCTTCTGCGATCACATTTTCAGGCGCCTGCGCATAATGCAGCACTTGGTGCAACACGACCGTATCGGCCGCGCCCGACGCCAGCGGCAAAGCGCCGAAATCACCCATCAGAAGCGCATATTTGTCCCCTGCGCCCGCCGGCAGCTTGGCGCGCGCCAGACGGAGCATGTCCGGGCTGCGATCGATCGCCGTGACCTGCCGCGCCGCGCCGCCAAACAGTTCGATCATCCGTCCGGTCCCGGTGCCGATGTCGAGCAGGTGGCCGACCGGTTCGCGCGCCAGCAGCGCGGTCATCATGGCTTCGACCTCTGCCTCGGCGACATGGAGCGAACGGATCACGTCCCATTCTTCGGCATGTTCGGCAAAATAGCTTTCCGCAGCACGCGCCCGGTCGGCACGCACCGCCGTCAGCCGGGCAAGGTCGGCCGCCTGCCATGCTTCTTCACTGGCGGAAGGCTGGAGTTGGTCGAACAAGCCGACGAACGGCGCGACATCTTCCCCCTTGGCCAACCGCAGGAACACCCAATTGCCTTCCTTGCGTCGCTCCACCAGCCCCGCTTCTGCAAGGATGCGCACATGGCGCGACACGCGCGGCTGGCTCTGCCCGACGACCTGTGCGATTTCACCCACGGCCAGTTCCATCGCCCGCAACAGGTGAATGATGCGTAACCGCGTCGGGTCGCCAAGTGCCCGGAAAATATCGAGTGCCGCGTGCATGGAAACATCATATAAAGAAATCTTTATATGCGTCAATGGCCGTCATTTTTAAGACTTCCTGACATGCGAAATAGCCGCGACTCACTGGTTTTGCAGGAATGGGATTGCCTTGCACCCTGCAAAGCATTACGAATTGTGGCGCAGGCGCAATGGGGGGTGAGCTTTTCTCCGGGAGTTGTCTGCACAGTTTTTTTCTCAGAGAGGGGTTTTTGCCCATGACCAAGTCGATTGCACTTTCGCTCGTTCTCGCCGCTTCGCTCGGCCTGGCTGCTTGCTCGGGCGGTGCGGAACACGCTGCCAACAACGCCGCCAACTCGGCCGAGAACGCGTCGAACGCTGCCGACAACGCCATGAACGCTGCGATGAACGCTGCTGACAACGCTGCGAACGCTGCGTCGAACGCGACCAACAACGTCGCCAACGCGATGTAAGTCCCGTTCGGGCCTTAGAATTTCGGAAAGGGGTCGCACCGGCAACGGCGCGGCCCCTTTTCTTGTCGAGAACAGGAATATCGATGATCCGCAGCCTTGCCATCAGCTTGCTCCTGCCCCTGGCCGCCTGCGGCTCGGCCTCTGGCGATGGAGTGGGCGGCGTCAGCGCCAGCGAAGCGAGCGCGCTCAATGATGCCGCCGCCATGCTTGACGCGCGCACCGGCGCGGCACGCACGGATGAAAATGCCCTCAACCCTGCCGCCACCGCCGCCGCCCGCGCCGATCGGGGGCGCGTCGCCCCGACAACTGCCGACAACGCTGCCGCGCGATAGAAAAAGGGCCACCCCTTTCGGAGCGGCCCTCTTCCACATTATCGGTGCTTTGACCTCAGCAGTTGCGATCGATCGCGCGACCGGCCAGTGCGCCGACACCCGCGCCGAGAATCGCGCCAGTCGTACCGTCACCACGGCGGCCATAGCGGCCCGATCCCTTGCCGACCTCGTTACCCAACAGGCCACCGGCGATCGCACCGATGATGGTGCCGCCCGTGCCATTGTCACGGCAACGATAGCCGCCACGATAATTGCGATCGCCGCGATAATAGTTGTTGCTGCGATAATAGCGGTCGTCCCCGCGATAATAATCGCCACGATAGCCGCGATCCCCGCGATAGCCCCTGTCACCACGATAGCCTCGGTCGCCACGATAATAATCGCCGCGATCATAGCCGCGCTGATAACCGTCGCGCGCCATCGCCGGGGTGGCGGTAACGGCCAGAGAAGCAGCACCCATCGCCAGCGCGGCTCCCATATTCACAAGAAACTTCATCTTCATGGCACTGCTCCTTTCGAACATTCTATCGCCCGGCGCTCCTGAAAACTCGGATTCGCCGTTGATTGATATCCTTATGATCGATTCGCCTTGAGCCGACCCTGAATGGGGCTGACAGCCGCCGTTCACCTGCGCGCGCCGCGTCAAAGCATTGCTGCGCTGCGGCGGAAATTACCCTATGGCGGGGGAGATGATGCGAATATTGATTATCCTGGCGCTCGCGATCCTGCTGTTGCCAGCCCCCAATAAGAGCAAGCCTAAGCCAGTAGCGCCGGGCGCCCTGCTGGTCGCAGCCCGCCCGCTGTCGCTCAGCAGCGTGGACCCGGCGCTGCGTCGCGTGGGCGCGCTCGACTATCTGGGCGGATGGGAACTGACCAGCGACAATCCGGGCTTTGGCGGCATTTCGGCGCTGATGGTGTCCCCGGCAGGCGATGTGCTCGGATTGAGCGATTCCGGCATATTGATGGGATTGCATGTCGGGCCACATGCCGCGCAACGCCGCCCCTTCATCGCGCCCTTGCCCGTGCGCCCCGAAGACCGTGATCGGCCATGGTGGACATGGGATTCTGAATCGCTGACCCATGATCCGGCGACCGACCGCTATTGGGTGGGCTTTGAGCTTCAGCGGCCTATCTGTCGCTATGCGCCCGGCTTCGCCCGCGTAGAGGCGTGTCGCAATTGGCCGGAGATACTGGCCTGGCCCAAGACCGGTTCGGTCGAATCGCTCACACGACTACCCGACGGGCGTTTTCTGGCCATCGGTGAAATGGCGATGACGCCAGACGGACGGCACGACGCCCTCTTGTTCGCGGGCGACCCGGTCGAATCGGACACGCCCGCTCCGATCCATCTGCGCTATGCGCCGCCGCAGGGCTATCGCCCCACCGACGCCGTGATGCTGGATGCGCGCCACTTGCTCGTGCTGAACCGTCGCCTGACGCTGCAACAGCTGTTCACCGCGACGATCGCCATCGTCGACCTCCCCGAACGGCTGGAAGAAGGCATGGAACTCAAGGCCCGCACCCTGGCCCGGCTCGCGCCGCCGCTGCTGGCCGACAATTTCGAGGGTCTGGCAGTCAGCCGCGAGGACGGACGGAACATCCTGTGGGTGGTGTCGGACGACAATCACCAGTTTTTCCAGCGCACCTTGCTGCTGAAATTCGCGCTCCCCTGATGGGATAGAACTGCACTGCACCGCAGCCCTGCTTCACAGGACACGCAAAAAAGCGGCCCGTTGCGGGGCCGCTCTTTATGCCGAAACGAATCGAAAGAAATCAGGCTGCGATGGCAGCCTTCTTCTTGACGATGTCGCGCTTCAGACGGCGCGCCTTCAGCGACAGCTTGTCGTCGCTGGTCTTCACCAGCCAGTTGTCCAGACCACCATTATGTTCGACCGAGCGCAGACCATGGGTCGACACGCGCAGCTTCACGCTGGTTTCCAGCGTTTCGGAGATCAGCGACACGTTCTGCAGGTTCGGCAGGAACACGCGCTTGGTCTTGTTATTGGCGTGGGAAACATTGTGACCCACCTGGCGACCCTTGCCGGTCAGCTCGCAAATGCGCGACATAGTCAATCAACCTTGTAATTCGGGTTCGTTCGGAAAGCCGCGCCGATAACGGGATTCCCTCCCGTCGTCAACCCGCCTGCACCATCATGCGCAACCCTTTGGGCTACGCCTGCGTTGAAGGGCTGTTACCGCATAGGAGGTCGAAATGCGAATCATTGGTGGATTGCTCGTTATCATTCTGCTGGTCCTGGCCGGCGGCATCGCCACCGGCTTCATCGACCTGCAAAAGACGCAGGACGGACGCCTGCCTGCGGTCGCGGTCAAGGAGGGCGCGTTGCCCAAATATGAAGCGAATGTCGCAAAGGTAGAGGTCGGCAGCCGCAAGGAGACGGTCGATGTGCCGACCGTCGACGTGAAGAAGCCGTAATCTTTTCCGATTGCGGGTGAATATTGTAAGGGCGTCGCATGGCGACGCCCTTTCCCTTGCCCCTGCCCATGCGCCGCGCGCTGGATCTGGCCCGTGCGGCGCAGGAAGCGGGCGAAGTGCCGATCGGCGCGGTCGTCACGAAGGACGGCGTCATCATCGGCGAGGGCGAAAATCGCAATCGCCGTGATCTCGATCCCACCGCGCACGCCGAAATCGTCGCAATGCGGGCAGCGGCAAAGCACCTTAATGACTTTCGACTGATCGGCTGCGACCTGTGGGTCACGCTGGAGCCATGCCCCATGTGTGCTGGCGCTATCTCCCATGCCCGGATCGCGCGGCTCTATTATGCCGTGGGTGATGCCAAGGGCGGCGCGATCGAACAGGGACCGCGCCTCTTTGCCCAGCCCCAATGCCTGCACCGGCCCGACGTCTATGGCGGCCTCGCCGAGGCCGAAGCCTCAGCGCTGCTGCGCGACTTTTTCACCGCCCGGCGCTGAATAATCGATGCGATACAGCTGGTAGGGTAGAGTCGTTCCGCTCTTGAGCGATACCGGGATCAGCCAGTCGGGCCGCTTGTTACGCATCAGGTCGGCATAAAAGCCGCGCGGGCTGCGCGCCACATAGATGGTGCCTTCGGGGAAATAGGGGCACACCAGCAGATAGGTCGCATGATGGCGAGCGGCGATGGCGCGGAAGCCATCTGCCGGACCATCAAAGGCATGGTGAATGTCCAGGATCGTCGCACCGTTACGGTGATAGGGGCCTGCCAATGCACTATGATGGGTGGTGGCGATCAGGCGCGGGCCAAGGTCGACCATCGTGAAGATGGTCGCGGCCGGCACCTGATTGAGTATCTCCAGTGCGGGCAGTGTCCGGCACCGCCCATTCGCTTTCTTGATCGCATCGCTGCGCGCAATGGCGGACGGGCGCCAAGGGCGCGGCTTGTTGCCGGTCACCTGCGCCCACCCTGCCATGACCTGCGGATAGAGGGGATAGGCAAAGGCGATGGCGGCCAGCAGCGCCACCCCTGCCCCCGCGGCAATCTTCACCCGCCGCGTCCCCGTCAGGATCGCGGCGATCAACCGATGCGCGGCCCAGGCGGCAGGCGGGATCGCCAGCAATTGCGCCGCCGGACCAGCCCGCAATTGCCAGAAGAGCAGCGCGGTGGAAAAGAGCATCATCAGGCCGACCGTCGCCCAGGCCCAAAGCCGCTCATTGTCGCGCCGCGCATCCCACAAGGCCCACAGCAGACCGATCAGCCCCGCCACCGGGATCGCCAGCAATGGCACGACCATGCTTTGCGCCTGCGCGGTGATCGGCTTTGCCTCGCGGATATTGGCGAGCCACAGGCGCTCAAGCTCCGGGGATATCTGATAGGGGCTAAGGCATTGCGGCCAGTTCAGCCAGAAAAAGGCCGCCACCGCGCCCCCCACCAGTGCGCCCGCCGCCAGCCGCATCGCCCAGCCGCGCAAGGGCAATAGCGCCAGCAAAACCATGCCCGCCGACGCCGCGCCGAATATCGCCACCCAGATGGGTGAGATCGCATCGCACACCATCGCCCGATTGGCGTAGCTGGCAAAGAATAGGTAGCAGAGCGACGTGGCCGCCCCCAGGCTGAGCGCATAAGGCAGCATCCTTGCCGCCGCGCCTTCACGGAACACCCAGCGCAGCGCGATCAGGCCGCCACCCACCGCCAGATAGACGATCATCTCCATACCGATGGCAATGGACAGCGCGCTGCTGACCCCGGCGATGATGCCACCGCGCACGCGATTGCCGTCGATCACCCCGGCCAGCATCGTGACCGCCAGAGCGAGTTGCCAACCATGATGGTCGATCCGCATCGGCGCATACATGCCCAAGCCCATCTGTGCCGCCAGTGGAGCAAGAGCGGCCAAAAACCAGCCATTCGGCCCGGCCAGCCGCCGCCCGATAAAGCCCAGGCTCAGCATCAGCAGCAGCAACGGCAGCAAGGGCGCGATGCCGCAAGCCAGCCGATCGGCCAGCCCCTGATCGACAAAGGCGCGGAAAAACAGGATCAGTCCGGCGATCGGCAGGTCGACCAGACGCGACCAGTGAATGTTCGCCCCGCCCGGCGGATCAAGCCGATATTGATGCAGATCATACCAGCCCTGACCAGCCAGCCAGTCCTTCACCTGCACATAACGGATGTTATCGTCCGTATCGCTCAACACCAGCCAGTGGATAGAAGGCCAGCGGGTCGTGACGAAAATGATGGTGATGACTATCCATAAGAGGAAGGTCAGCCATCTCCAATGGCGCGCGGCATGGATGGACAGCAAGGTCGCCCAGTGACGCGCGCGGTCGCGCAGGTTTTCACCGCTATGCAAGATCATGAGCGTGGATTAGACGCTCCGTATCAAAGCGCAACGGGGCCACATGAAAATCCTCTCTCGCCTCTCACCGGACCACCGGGCGCTATTCTGGCAGATCGCTCGATACGGACTGACCGGCCTCTTCGTGACCGGTTGCCAGGCCGCGATCTACTGGACCCTTGCGGCCATCGTCGACATTCATATCCAGTGGGCCAATCTATGCGGCTATCTGGCGGCCGTCTGCATCGGCTATGTCTCGCACAGCGCCTTCACCTTTCGCGGCCATGGCGCGCGGGATCACCAGATGGCGCGCGGGGTGCGGTTCGTAGCTGTCTCGCTGCTCAGCTATGCGCTGAACGCCTTTTGGGTATGGTGGTTCATCACGCATATGGGCTGGCCCGAATGGTCCCCCATTCCGGCGATGATCTTCGTCACGCCGGTTATGGTGTTCGGGCTCAACCGACAGTGGGTGTTTCGCTGAACCGGCTTTGCCGCGCCAGCACGGCATCGGACCGGGCCAACACGATCAGCGACAGACCCGCCGCCTCCGCCCGCTCGATCGCCAGCCGCGTCGGAGCGGAGATGGTGACCAGCAGCGGACAGTTCGCCAACACCGCCTTTTCCACCAGTTCATAGGAACAGCGCGAGGACAGGAGCGCAAAGCCCCCGTCCCAGCCAACCCCCGCTCGCGCCATCGCGCCGATCAGCTTGTCGAAGGCGTTGTGCCGCCCGACATCCTCACGCACCAGCCGGATCGCACCGTCCGCCCCGACCCAGGCGGCGGCATGGACCGCCCCGGTGGCGGCATTGAGCGGCTGATGATCGCCCAGCGCGCTCAGCGCGCGGAAGATCGCCGCCCGATCCGCCTGCGTCGACGCCGTAACGACAGGCAGCGGCCGGATCGCCTGCTCCAGATTCTCGATCCCGCACAGGCCGCAGGAAGAATCCGATACACGGTGCCG
Organism: Sphingomonadaceae bacterium; assembly: GCA_016000085.1. Classification (GTDB taxonomy): domain Bacteria; phylum Pseudomonadota; class Alphaproteobacteria; order Sphingomonadales; family Sphingomonadaceae; genus Sphingobium. Next base: position 51,976 of record JAECRT010000007.1, on the reverse strand, counting down.
CACCCGGTCGAGCAGCGCATCGGTGCGATCGACTGGTAAGGTAGCGCGTGCGACGATACCCTGCCCGGTGGCGTGGACGTCGACCGCGAACGGCGCGTCCTGCGGCAGGACCAACCGCTCCGCCAGGGCAAAGCCAAGCACCAGATCACCGATTGCGGCGGGCGTCGCCATCAACACGGCATAGCCGAT
>JAECRT010000007.1:45070-51687 GCA_016000085.1 Sphingomonadaceae bacterium | reverse complement strand
CATGGTTTTATCGGCGTGCTGACCACCGGATGCGACATGCCGGTCTATCCCGCCAATCTGCCGACGGCCCTGAAAGGCGATGGGCCTGCCGTGCTTCAGGGACAGCCATTGCTGGGCTATTGGCCCGCCACGCTCGCACCGTTGCTGAACGCCCATCTGGCCGAAGCCAACAATCGATCCATTCGTGGCTGGCTGGACCGCATCGGCGCGCGGGTGGTGGCAATGCCACACCTCGTCCTGCCCAACATCAACCGGCCAGAAGATCTGGCGCGACTGGACACCCGCGCCTGAACATCAATGCGCGGCGGATGTATCGACCTTGCCGGACGGACGGGGCGCTAGCCACACCACCACGGCGGCGGTGAACAGGACCAGAGCCGACATGAAAAACACATGGTCGACTGCGATCGCGAGCGATTCCTGATCGACGATATTGGAAATCATCTGCCGCGCCTGATCGGTCGACAGGCCCATATTGGCCAGTTGCGCCTGCGTGTCGGCCGGTTGCAATACCCCGGCCAGTTCGTTGCGCGAGACACGCTGCGAATTGCCCCAGCCGGTCAGCACCAGCGAGGTTGCTATCGCCAGCGCCATGGTCCGCACGAAATTCTGAAGCCCCGCTGCCGACGCGGTTTCCCTGGGCAGCACCGACCCCAGCGTCAGGGTGGTGAGCGGAATCATGAAGAAAGGCATGGCGAAGCCCTGAATGAACTGCGGCGCGGCCATCGACCAGAAATCCACCCCGCTGGTCCAGTGCGCCCGCCACAAGGTCATCAGCCCCAGCCAGAATACCGCGCCCGATATCATGATCCGCGGATCGACCTTGCCAATGAACCGGGCGACGACGGGCGCCGTCATCAATGCCGCCATCGCCGTGAACGCGGTCACGATTCCTGCCCATGTCGCGGTATAGCCCTGCGCCGTCTGGAGCCATTGCGGGATGACGATGATGCCGGAGAAATAGGCGCCAAAACACAAGGCGAGCGAGAAGACGCCTGATGAAAAGCCGATATGCCTGAACACCCGCAGATCCACGATCGGATGTTCTTCGGTCAGTTCCCAGATGATGAAGGCGCAGAAGCCTACCACGGCAAGCACCGCCAGCAGGACGATCAGCGGATCGTTGAACCAGTCATGATCGCGCCCGATGTCCAGCATGATCTGAAGACAACCGATCCAGAACACCAGCAGGAACAGGCCCATCTTGTCGATCGGCACCTTGGCCGTGTCCGTCTCCACCGGGCGCAGCAGCGCCTGCGCGGCAAATACGCACACGACGGCGATCGGCAGGTTGATGAAGAAGATCCAATGCCAGCTCCAATTGTCGCTGATATAACCGCCCACGATTGGCCCCATGGCCGGGCCGAGCAAGGTCGTCATCGCCCACAGGCCCATCGCCCGCGCCCGCCGCTCCGGCGGAAAGATGCGCAGCATCAGCGTCTGGGACATCGGCATGATCGGACCGCCGCACAGACCCTGGCCGATCCGGCAGGCCACGATCATGCCCAGCGTCATCGACATGCCGCACAGCACGGAAAACAGGCCAAAGCCGATCATCGCCATGGTGAACATCTTCACCACGCCGAACCGCATCGCCAGCCAGCCGGTCAGCGGCACGCAAATGGCTTCGGCCACCGCATAGGATGTGATGATCCACGTCCCCTGATCGGGCGATATGCCCAGATTGCCGGCGATGTGCGGCACGGAAACATTGGCGATGGTCAGGTCGAGCACCACCATGAAGTTGCTCATCGCCAGCACCAGTCCGGCCAGCGTGCGGGTGCGCGGCGAGAGCCGCGAAAAAATATCGTCCTCGCCGCTCATCGCATCCGCCTTCAGTTGCCCGAAAGGTCGATATCGACCTCCATCGAAAGCCCGACACGCAAGGGGTGGGCCGCCAGTTCCTTCGGGTCCAGCTCAATCCGCAAAGGCACGCGCTGCACCACCTTGATCCAGTTGCCGGTCGCGTTCTGCGCCGGGATCAGCGACATGGATGACCCCGTTCCGCCTGCAAAACCGGCAACCTTGCCATGATAAACCACATCGCCGCCATACAGGTCGGACACGACCTTGACCGGCATGCCGACCTTGACCTGCCGCAACTGGCGTTCCTTGAAATTGGCGTCGACATAGACCTGTGCGAGCGGGACAATCGTCATGATCGGGCTTCCCTGCGCCACGCGCTGGCCGATCTGCACCTGCCGCTTGGTCACGACCCCGTCGATCGGCGCGCGGATGACCGCGCGGTCAAGGTCGAGCCGTGCCGAATCCAACTTGGCCTGCGATGCCATGACCGCAGGGTCGGTGTCGATCGTCGATCCACGGACCAGCGCCTCATTGGCGGCCAACTGTCCGCCCGCGGCCTCGCGCGTGGCCTGCGCCATGGTTACGCCCGCCTTGGCAAGGTCCAGCGCAGCCTTCGCCGCTGCAAAACCCTTGCGCGCGCTCGTCACTTCATCGCCCGATACCGCGCCATCCGATACCAGCGCCTCGCGCCGTTGCAGGTCGATCCGCGCCTTGTCGTAATCCGCCTGGGCGGTCGCCAACTGCGCGCGCGACTGCACGATATCCGCGCCGCGTGCATCGACCTGGGCCGACAGCGAACCGCTGGTCGCAACGGTCTGGCGGAACCGCCGCTTCGCCTCGGCCAGGTCGGCTTCTGCTTGCGCGATGGCGATGCGGGCGTTGGTCGGGTCGAGCTTTACCAGAATGTCGCCGCGCTTCACGGCCTGCGTGTCGCGCACCAGCACGTCGACCGCCTGCGCCGAAATGAGCGGTGTGACCTGCGCTATTTCCGCGTTCACATAGGCATTGTCGGTGCTGACATGGTTGCGCCCGACCAGCAGATACCAGGCCGCCCAGATCACAGCCAGGACGATGACCACCAGCCCCAGCCGGATCAGCCATGTCCGACGCGTCGACTGGCGATCGGCCTGCGACGTGTCCGTCGCATCAGCGGAAAATTCAGGAGTGGCGTCAGCCATGCGGTTGATCCTTGGACTGGGCGTCGCGGGCGGCGAAACCGCCACCCAGCGCACGGATAAGGGCAATATCAAGCGAGAATGCGCTGGCTTCCAGATCAGACACCGCGCGGCGCGTGGACAATAGCTGATCCTCGACGTTCAGGACGTCAAGATAGGTGGACAGGCCACCTTCATAGCGTTTGCGGGCAATGCCATAGGCGTCTTCCGACGCGCTCAGCGCGGCGCGCGCATCAACCAGTCGCAGGTCCAACGTGCGGCGGCTGGTCACGGCATCGGCGACTTCCTGATAGGCCGTCAGCACGGTCTTGTCATAGCTCGCGACCGCTTCATCATAGGTCGCGCGTGCGCCGCGATATGACGCTTGCAAAGCGCCACCGCGGAAAATCGGCAGGCTGATCGCCGGGCCAGCGTTGCCGAACAGCGAATCTTTTTCAAACAGGTTGTTGACGAAGGGCTGGGCAGATCCGACCGCGCCGCCGCTGTTGAAAATGGTGTTGTAACCCAGCGACTGGATGCCGATCAAAGCGCTCAGCCGAACGGCGGGGAAGAAATCGGCGCGCGCGACCTTGATCCGCTTCGCCGCCGCCTCTGTCCGGGCAAGCGCCGCAGCGATATCGGGACGGCGCGCGACCAGGTTGGTCGTGACGTCGGCGGGTAGTCCGAGCGGGGCCAGCTTGCCCTTTTGCGGGCGGGTGATCGACAGGCCCCGATCCGGTCCCGCGCCGATCAACGCCGCAATCTGATGCTGACGCAGTTCGATCGCCATGCGCGCGCCGGCCAGTTGCGCACGCGCGGACGACACGGTCGCGTCCGCCTGCCGCACGCTGCCGCGCGTTTCGAGGCCATTTTGGCGGCGATCGGACACCAGCTTTTGGCTGGCCATGCGAATGTCGAGCGTGCGCTGCTGGATGTCCGCCTCGTCATACAGCCGGGCCAGGTCGGCATAGGCGTTGGCAATCGCAGTGGTCAGCGCCAACCGGGCCTGCTGCCCATCCAGTTCCGCCGCCCGCGCCTGTGATGTGGCGGCCGCCAGCGCCGCCTTGTTCTTGCCCCACAGGTCCAAATCGAACCCCAGGTCTAACGCCACCCGCCCGGTGCCCAGCCAGCCCTGCGGAATAAATTCCTTGGGCATGCCCATATTATAGCTTTGCTTGGTGGCAGCGGCGCTTGCGTTCAGATCGACCGATGGCAGCAACGGAGCGCCCGCCTGCTGCGCCATCGCCTGCGCCTGTCGAAAACGGGCGAGCGCGATGGCCATGTCGGGCGCGTTACGCAGCCCTTCCTCGATCAGCGCGGTAAGCTGCGGATCGCTATAGGCGTCCCACCATTTGTCATCGGGCCATGCGATAGCCTGCGCTTCAAGACTGCGCTGCGCGGCAATGCTCTGCGCATCGCGTATCTCTGGCCGGGGGCCGAGATCGGGCACTGCCGCACAGCCCGCCAACAGCGCCAGCGCCATGGCGAGAGGCAGGGATTGAACGGGAAAAAACAGGCGACTCACCGACATGACAAACCGTACCACCTAGTATGAAAATCGCCCTTGCCGCTGTTGCGATACCTTGTCAACAAAATTGCCATACTCTATGGTACGGTTTCATGACACAGCTGGACACCTCTCTTATTCCCAGCCGCAGGGCGGTCCGGCGTCAGGACAAACGCGATGCTATTCTGACGGTGGCACACCGCTATTTTCTGGAACATGGCTATGCCGGGACGACCATGTCGGGCATCGCCGCGACCCTGGGCGGGTCCAAGGGCACGTTATGGAATCACTTCCCGTCCAAGGAAGACTTATTCGCGGCCGTACTTGATCGCGCGACTCAGGCCTATCGCGCGCAACTGTCCCAGATTCTTGATCCATGCGGTGAATTGGCGCCGACATTGCGGCGCGCCTGTCGCAGCCTGACCGACAAGGTCACCTCGCCCGACGCCATCGCGCTGCAACGGCTTATCATTGCAGAGGGTAGCCGCTTTCCCGAAATGCGGCAGATCTTCTTCGACCTGGCGCCCAAACATACGCGCACCCTGTTGGCCGGGTTTCTGGAAGGGGCGATGGATCGCGGACAATTGCGACGCGCCGATGCGCTGGACGCCGCGCGCGCGCTGATCGCACTGACACAGGCGGGCACGCATCAGCAATTGTTGATGCGCCATATTGCAACGCCATCGCAGGAACAGATTGCCGCCGACGCCGACTTCGCCGTCGACCTGTTCCTTCGCGCCTATGCGCCGGAGCCTCCGCCCTCCTTTTGATGCTCCGGCCGGGACCAATTAAATAGAGTGCATCGGCCTACGTCGCGTTAACCATTTCTTTGCACGAAAATCCTATCCCCCCAAGGGAATGCAGGAGGCAGGACCATGGGATTCTTCAAGCGCAACCTTGGCCAGCGGGCACAAGGCCCGGAGATGGCGGAAGGCCCGCGTCCTCAACGCCGCCTGCGCGTCCTGCTAATCGACGAAGATTCTACCGCGCGCAGTGTCATCGCGCGTCGCTTGTCGCATCTCAACTATGATGTCGCGCTCGCCGAAAATGGCTTCATCGCGCTCAACCTGCTGGTGACGCGCCCGGTCGACATCATCCTGATCGACATGGGGCTGACGATGCTGCCCGCGATCGCGACGATGAAGAAAATCCGCGCCGCCAATCTGGCCGCCAATGCCTGTTTCGTGATGATCGCCGGACGGCTCGACAGCCAGTCGACGGTCGAGGCTCTCGCCGCCGGAGCGGACGATCATGTCGCCAAGCCCTTCGACTTCGACATACTCGACGCTCGCCTGCGCCATCTGTGCCAGCGCGCAGAACAATTGGGGCAGCTCACCCGTCATAATGCCGAACTGGACGCCCGCATCGCCCGTCGTGCAGTGGAACTGGGCGAAACCCGCGATACTCTGCACGAATTGCAGGTCGATCGCGCCCGGCTCGTCTCCTCGATCCAGGCGCTCCATGACGAAGTCGAACGGCTCAGCGCGCAGCAGGGCTAGACGTCAGGCTGCGTTACCCAGAGCGTCAGGCCCTCCACGCGGTCATCAGGCGGGCCATCCGCCGCAACCCGCACCGCATCCGCCCGCGCCCGATCGAGAATCGCCGCCGGCACATCGGCCGCATGGTAAATGCGGTCCGCCATCGCCAGCATCCGCGCGTCGCGCACGGTCAGGTCATCCGGGTCCGCCGAACGCAACATGATCCGATAGAGTTCGCTATTCCCCGCGTCGGGCATCTCGGCCAGCCAGAAATCGACATCGGGATCAACGCCCAGCGGATCGATGACCCCGCCCGGTGCCAACGCCTTTCCGATTGCCTGACGGCGCCGGGCGGCATCGGGCCAGATGGCTCGCAATGCCGACCGGGCATCGAACAATTTTCGCGCCAGCTCGCCGACATGGGTAGGCAACAACGCTTCCACCCGTTGCCGCAGCGCAGCGGCCAGCCCCGCCGACGCCCCGCCCGTACCGATGGCGATCAGCACCGGATCGCGATCCACGATCGCGGGCAGGGTAAAATCGCACAAATCCGGCTGGTCGGTCGCGTTGACCAGCACGCCGCGCGCACGCAGCCGCGCCACCGTCGCCGCGTCGCCGTCCGACACGATCGCCAGCGCCGCCGTTTCCGCCTCGCCCACGATCCGCGCGCCC
>JAECRT010000007.1:0-44970 GCA_016000085.1 Sphingomonadaceae bacterium | reverse complement strand
GCCATCGTCGCGCCATAGGCGCCCGCCGTCATGAAGGCGACCAGATCGTCCGCCGCCACCACATCCATATCGCGATGCATGGCGAAAGTGTCGCCCGTCTCGCACACCGGCCCGACCACATTGGACGCCGCCCGTTCGCCCGCAGGCGCCACCGCGCGAATATCATGCCATGCGTCGTACAGGCTGGGCCGCAACAGGTCGTTCATCGCCGCATCGACGATGACGAAGGGCGCCTTGGCCCCCTGCTTCACGCGGATCACCCGCGACAGCAGCACGCCGGCATTGCCCACGATCACCCGGCCCGGCTCGAACATCAGGCGCAGGTTCCAGCCCTGCGTCACGCGCGTCACCATCGCGCCATAATCGGCGGGACTGGGCGGCAATGGCTGGGACGGATCATAGGGGACGCCCAGACCACCGCCCAGATCGGCGGTACGTATATCATGCCCCGCCGCCCGCAGCGCCGCGACCAGAGTGCCCACCTTGGTGAAGGCAGCCTCCAGCGGCGCGAGATCGGTCAACTGGCTGCCGATATGCACGGCTACGCCCTGCACATCCAGGCCGGGCAGGTCGCGCGCGGCCGCATAGCTTTCCAGCGCCCGGTCATAGGGGATGCCGAACTTGTTTTCCGACTTGCCGGTGGAAATCTTGGCATGGGTGCCCGCGTCGACATCCGGGTTGATGCGATAGGCGACCGGCGCGCGCAGGCCCATGGAGAGCGCAACATCGGACAGCATCTGCGCTTCCGGCTCGCTTTCCAGATTGAACTGGAAAATGCCCTGCTCCAGCGCCAGCCGCATTTCATGGGCGGTTTTGCCGACCCCGGAAAAAACGATACGGTCGGCCGGGATGCCAGCCGCCACCGCGCGCAGCAATTCGCCGCCCGACACCACGTCCGCGCCCAGGCCCAGCTTCGCCAAAGTCGCCAGCACGGCGGCGTTGGGATTGGCCTTGACCGCAAAGGCGATCAACGGATTGTCGAGAGCGCCCAGCGCATCGCGGAAAACGCCGACATGGCGGCTCAATGTCGCGGTCGAATAGATATAGACCGGCGTGCCGACCGCATCGGCGATCGCCGCCATCGGCACCTGCTCCACATGCATGGCGCCGTCCACATAGTCGAAATGGTCCAAATGCTGGTCCTTATAGTCTTATTGAGGCTGCTTTTCGGGCGGCAGGTCGAACGGATCGTCGCCCCGCTGACGCGACTGGGTCAGCAATTCCACGTTGCGTTCGGGACGCGCCTGCACCGACGGGTTCATCAGCGTGGTGCTGGTCGGCGCGGTCGAAGCCCCCACGGGAATGGCGGGCAGGCTCTGGCCCGTCACGGGCTTGAGCGGCTGGCGACCACCACAGCCCACCAGCGCCAGCGCAACGATGGAAAGCCCGATCAGCGTCCGCCCGTTCATCCCTTGCTCTCCTGTCGTGCCTGCGCAATCCGCGCCCGGACCTGGCTCGGCGCGGTGCCGCCATGACTCTGGCGGCTGGCGACCGATGCGTCCACCGTCAACACCGCATAGATGCGATCGTCGATCCGCGCATCAATGGCCTGAAGCGTCTCGATCGGCAGGTCGGCCAGTTGCACGCCCGCTTCCTCCGCCGCCGCCACGGCGCGCCCGGTGATATGATGCGCCTCACGGAACGGAATATTCCCTTCCCGCACCAGCCAGTCGGCCAGATCGGTGGCGGTCGCAAAGCCGCTTTCGGCTAGGCCGCGCATCCGGTCTGTGCGGAACGTCACTGTCTCGATCATGCCCGTCATCGCCGCGATCGACAGACCCAGCAGGTCATGCGCCTCGAACACCGGCGGCTTGTCGTCCTGCATGTCCTTGGAATAGGCGAGCGGCAGGCCCTTCATCGTGACGCACAGCGCCGTCATGCAGCCCATCACGCGCCCGGCATGGCCGCGCACCAGTTCGGCCGCGTCGGGATTGCGCTTCTGCGGCATGATCGAACTGCCGGTCGAATAAGCGTCGGGCAGCTTGACGAAGCCGAAGGGCTGGCTCGCCCAGATGATGAACTCCTCCGCCAGCCGCGACAGGTGCAACGCCAGTTGCGTCCCCGCCATCAGATAATCGAGCGCGAAATCGCGATCCGACACGCTGTCCAGACTGTTGTCGGTCGGCCGGTCGAAACCCAGCGCCGCCGCCGTCGCATGGCGATCGATCGGGAATCCCGTCCCCGCCAGCGCGGCTGCGCCCAGCGGACATTCGTTCATCCGCACGCGCGCATCGGCAAAGCGGCTGCGGTCACGGCGGATCATCGCGTAATAGGCCATCAGATGATGGCCCAGCGTCACCGGTTGCGCCGACTGCAAATGGGTGAAGCCCGGCATCACCGTGTCGGCATGTTCCTCCGCGCGGGTCAGCAACGTGTTCTGAAGCCCGGCCAATCCCGCCTCGACCTCATCCATCGCATCGCGCACCCACAGACGGAAATCGGTCGCGACCTGATCGTTGCGGCTGCGCGCCGTGTGCAGGCGCCCCGCGACCGGGCCGATCAACTCGGCCAGCCGCGATTCCGTCACCATATGAATGTCTTCAAGGTCCAGGTTCACTGGCACGCCATCGGCTTCATATTCTGCCGCGATCATGTCCAGGCCGCCCGCAATCGCGTCGGCATCCGCCTGCGCCACGATGCCTTGCTTGGCCAGCATCGCGACATGCGCCTTGGACCCGGCGATGTCCTGTTTCCACAATCGCTTGTCGAAGGGGATAGAGGCATTTATCTCACGCATGATCGATGCCGGACCGGCCGCGAACCGGCCACCCCACATGCTGTTGGAGCTTCCCCCTTTGAAACCTTCATTGCCCTGGCTAATGACTCTGCTCCTGGCTGTCGGATTGGCGGCCTGCGATAGGCAATCACCGCCCTCGGGGCAAGCCAATGCGAGCATGAGCGGCGAGGTTGCGGCGACCGGCGGCGATGCAGCGGGCAAAGCCGGGAAGGACGACGGCTTCAACTATCGGCTCGACCGCAGCAAGGCAGGAACGCCTGCACCGACCTTCATTTTCCAGAACCCCGATGGCGGCGACGCGACCTTGCAGGATTTTGCGGGTCGACCGCTGCTGGTCAACTTGTGGGCGACATGGTGCACGCCCTGTGTCGCGGAAATGCCCACGCTCGACCGGGTCGCCGCGACCTATGGGCCAAAGGGGCTGGCCGTCCTCACCATCTCGCAGGATAATCAGGGTGAAAAGGTCGTCGCGCCCTTTTTCAAGAAACATCCCCTGCCCCATCTCAAGGGCTGGGCCGATCCCGAAAACCAGTTGGGCTTTCACTATGCCACCGGCCTGTTGCCCACCACCGTCCTCTATGATGCAAAGGGCAAGGAAATGGTCCGCGTGATCGGCGCGATGGACTGGGAAGGGCCGGAAGCCGAGGCGCTGATCGACGCCGCGATGGCATCCTGACCCTCATCACCGCACCCGCACAACAATGCCCTTCCCCGCCCAAATGCGCGGGGAGTAAGCGGTTGCGGGCGATTGCCACTAGCAACAATACAGGCATAATTTAAAATATTACGAAATTTGTGCACTGCAATAGTGGGTAGAGGCACGCGCTTCGTTTCTCTTCTTGTCATCAAAAAAATGGCAACAGGGGGCATGAATGACGCGTATTTCCGCATTGAAACTGTCTTTGATCCTCGCTTCGTCCTGGTCCGCCGGTGCGTTAGCTCAGGAAACGCCGCAGGAACCACAAGCCGATGGTGGCGCCGCCATCATCGTGACCGGCACGCGCCTGACCGGCATGAAAGCGGCCGACAGTCCCGCGCCGATCCAGTTGCTGGGCGCCGACGCGATCCAGCGCACCGGTTCACCCGACCTGATCCAGAGCCTGGCGCAAAATCTGCCATCGGTTCAGGCACAGTCCTTCGGCAGCGATCTTCAGGCCCATAACCTGCAAATGAAGCTGCGCGGCCTCAGCCCCAACCACACGCTGATCCTGGTCAATGGCAAGCGCCGCCATGGCACGGCCAACGTCTCGGTCGCGGGTGGCCCCTTCGGCGGCAGCGCCGCGCCGGACATCAGCTTCATCTCGCAGGATTCGATCGAGCGGGTCGAAGTGCTTCAGGACGGCGCCGCCGCCCAATATGGCACCGATGCGATCGCGGGCGTCATCAACTTCATCCAGAAGCAGGCCGATCATGGCGGGTCGATCAACGCCACGGCCGGCGAATATTATGATGGCGGCGGCCGGACCTACAGCATCGGCGGCAACATCGGCCTGGCGCCATTCGAAGGCGCCTATCTGAACATCGCCGCCCAAAAGAAGAAAAAAGGCTATAGCTTCCGTGGCGACATAAACCCGGAAGCCACGGCGCTGGTCGGCACCTACCCCGCCATCGCGGAACTGATGGGCTATCCCTATACCAATCGGATCTCGGGCGATCCCCAGATCAACCAGACGATTGTCAGCTATAATGCCGGCTATGAATTTGGCGATTTCGAAGCCTACAGCTTCGGCAGCTACGGCCATAAGAAGGCCCGCGCCTACGAAAACACCCGCAACCCTACCGTCATCGTCAAGACGGTCGATCCCGACGGCAGCTTCGTCGCTCCGGCCGACCGCAATGGCAATGAAACGACCGTCCGCCTCTATCCCGGCGGCTTCCAGCCCCGCGAAATGGTGGACGAAACCGACTATAGCTTCACCGGCGGCCTTCGCGGCAAGATAGGCGAAACCACCTTCGACATCGCATCGACCTATGGAAAGGATATCGTTCGGGTCAATGTGGAGAATTCGGGCAACTCGCAGCTGTATCGCGATACCGGATTCACGCCGACTTTCTTCCACAATGGCGATTTCGTCGGCACCCAGTGGAGCAACACGCTCGACCTGACCCACGCCTTCGAAGTGGGCCTGGCTTCACCGCTGACGCTGGCGGCCGGTCTGGAATATCGCAAGGACAGCTACGAGATCGTCGCGGGCGATCCGGCCTCCTATTATGGTGCGGGCGCCCAGTCCTTCTTCGGTTACAGCCCGAACGACGCTGGCAAATATACGCGCAAGAATTTCTCGCAATATCTCGACATCAGCATCAAGCCGACCGAAAATTGGTTGGTCGATGGCGCGGTGCGTCACGAACATTATAGCGATTTTGGCGACACCACCGTCTTCAAGCTGACCAGCCGCTATGATTTCTCCGACGCGATTGCGGTGCGCGGCACGGTCAGCACGGGCTTCCGGGCGCCAACCCTGGCCGAAGGCGGCTATTCGGGCATCAACGTAGGGCCAAGCGGCGTAGGCGGCGTGCTGCCGGCCAGTTCGGCGGCGGCGCAGGCTTTGGGCTTTGGTGGCCTCAAGCCTGAAAAGTCGACCAACTTCAGCGCAGGGCTGGTACTCAACCCGCTGCCCAAGCTGACGGTCACGCTGGACGCCTACCATATCACGATCCGCGATCGCATCGTGATCTCCAGTTCCTTCTATGGCTTCCGTGGTCCCTTCTGCCCGGCCGGCTACAAGGAATCGGGCGCGTTCGACGCCAGCCGCTGCAACAATTTCAACGCAGCGGACTTTGCCCTCAACAACCAGCAGGCGGTGCTGGACGCGGTTGCCGGCGCTCTGGGCGGGGAAATCCCCAGCTATGTGCTTCAAAACGTCAACGGCACCCGCAACATCGATGGCAGCGTGTCGGTTCAGACCTTCGCCAACGGCGTGAAAATGCGCACGACCGGCGTCGATCTGGTCGCATCCTACATGACCGACCTGGGCGATCTGGGCCGGATCGACTGGTCCTACACGGCGAACTACAACAAGAATAAGGTGCTCAAGGTTTCCGCTCCGCCATCCAACCTGAACGTGGCGGGCGCGGCTCTGATCAATCGGTACAGCATCGCCGAACTCGAAAGCAGCACGCCCAAATTCCGGGCGACGCTGGGAGCCTTCTGGTCGATGGGCAAGTTCAGCGCCAACCTGCGCGAAAGCTATTATTCCAAGGTCTACGCGCTGGAAGTCTCTGCGGGTAACGGCCCGCTGGCCGGGGCCGACACCCGGACCTATGTGAAGCAGGCGTTCATCACCGATCTGGAAGTCGGCTACAAGATTGCCGAACCGATCAAGATCTCGATCGGCGCGAACAATCTGTTCAACAAATATCCCACCAAGCGGTCGTTCGAAAATATTCGCGGACCCCAGCTGGCGGGTAATTCGCGGACCTACTCGACCAACCTCTACCCGACCATTTCGCCCTATGGCATCAATGGCGGCTATTATTATGCCCGCGTCGCCATAAACTGGTAAGCGTCGCGGCAACGTGAAACCCCATGGGCCGCACGCTGCAACGTGCGGCCCATGGCATTGGTAACGCCCCACAACCCGATTTCAGCGGGGCAGGAGAGATGATGATGAAGACCATGATCGCCGCCGCATCCGCCCTCCTGCTCGGCCTGGCCGTTCCCGCCTTCGCGCAACAGGCTCTGCCCGCCAAACTCCCCTTCTCCCCCGCCGTACGCGTGGGCGACATACTCTTTCTGTCAGGCCAAATCGGGCAGGTGCCGCAGGGGATGGACCCGCATAAGGAAGGGTTCGACGCAGCGGTGAAGAGCGCGATGGATTCGATCGGCGGGATTTTGAAGGATCATGGCCTCGATTTCGGCAATGTCGTCAAATGCACGGTGATGCTGGACGACATGACCAACTGGCCGCGCTTCAATGCCGCCTACCTGCCCTATTTCGCAGGCAAGCGCCTGCCCGCACGCAGCGCCTTCGGCGCGGATGGCCTGGCGCTGGGCGCACCTCTGGAAGTGGAGTGCATCGCGGCTTTCAAGTGACGGGAACGGCGGCCCGCGCAGTCAACACCGGCACGCCATCGCGGACCGGATAGGCCAGGCCCGCCGCATCCGACACCAAAGCCCCGCGCGCCGCATCCCAGCGCAGCGGCCCGCGCGTCACCGGGCAAACCAGCTTTTCCAGCAACCAGGGGTCGATCGACGCCTCGTTGGTCCTTGCCGCATCGCTCACTGCCCGTCGCTCACTGCATGGTCGCGCCGCCGTCGCGCTCGATCCGCCCGACGATCTGCATCAGTTGAATGATCCGCTCCGACCGTTCCGACAGCGTATTGGCCTCCAGCAGCGTCTGCTTGGCCGCCGCATCGAACGGCGCGATCTGGGCAATGCCGTTGACCAGAGCCATATCATCCAGCCGGGATACTGCCGTCCAGTCGACGACATAGCCCAGCGACTCAGCAAAGCGCCGCGATTCCTGTTCCAGCGCCGCACGCTCGACCATGTGCAGCACCTCATCCTCCGGCGCCTGCTCCACATCCGCCTCGATCTGGCGAAACTGGGTCGTCACCGACAATTCGCGGACCACGCGAAAACGGGTGATTCCGGTCAGGATGATGTTGAACCGCCCATCCTCCAGCGCCTCGATATGGCTGACATGGCCCAGGCATCCCATGTCAAACAGCGGCGGCACAGGGCCATCCTTGCGTGGCTGGATCATGCCGATGCGCCGGTCGCGCGCCATCACGTCATGGATCAGCGCCCGGTAGCGCGGCTCGAAGATATGCAGCGGCAGGTCCATGCCCGGCAGCAGCAGGGCACCGGACAGCGGAAAGATCGAAACGCGCGCCAAGTTCATGATGGCATCAGGAAAACAGGATCTGCGACAGCTTGCGCCGCTGCGCCGACACCCATGGATCTTCCAGCCCGACCGCTTCGAAAATCGTCAGCAGTTGCGCCCGCGCCACGCCGTCATTCCACGCCCGGTCGCGACGGATGCTTTCCAGCAGCGCCTGCGCCGCGCCATCCCGGTCGCCATTGCCCATCAGGCCGGCCGCCAGCTCGAATCGCGCTTCATGATCGTCGGGATCGGCATCGACCCGCGCCTGCACGCCCGACAGGTCGGCGACCGGCTTGCTGTCCCGCGCCAGCGCGATCGCCGCGCGCGCGCGTTCGATCGCCTGATCCTTCACGATATCGGCAGGCAGCGCGTCGAGCAGCGCCTCGGCCTCATCAAGCCGGCCCAGAGCCACCAGCGCTCGCGCCTGCCCGGAGGCGACATCCTTATTGTCCGGCACCATCTCCGCAACCTGGATGAAAACCGACAGAGCGCGCTCGGCATCGCCGCTGCCCAGATATTCCTCGCCCATCGCGATCAGCGGCGCGATTTCCTGCAACTGCGCCTTTTCATCCGACTGGATCGGCAACTGGCCCAGCAACTGGTCGAGATATTGCTTCAGCTGCCCCTCGGTCCGTGCCTGTGACAGGTCAGCGACCGGCTGCCCCTGAAATACGGCATAGACGGTCGGGATCGACTGGACGCGGAACTGGCTGGCGATGAAGCCATTTTCGTCGACATTGACCTTGACCAGCGTGACGCCCTTGGCCGCATAATCGGCGCACACCTTCTCGATGATCGGGGTCAGTTGCTTGCACGGGCCGCACCATTCGGCCCAGAAATCGACGATCACCAATTGCGTCTGCGACGGCTCCACCACATCGCGGCGAAACGCCTCTACCGCCGCCTTGTCGGTTTCGCTCAATCCTAGGGTCGCCACGCTTTTAGTCTCCTGCCGATGCGGTGTATCGCCGCCTCCATACCGCGCCTTATGTGGGGCGTCACCCCTTGGGCACAAGGTTGGCGATCAGCAGGAGGTCAAGCGGCAGGAGATCCGGGTCAGAAGGTATAACCGATGCCCACGGCCCCCACCCATTGATTCTTCGATCCTGCGTCCGCGACGATCGGCGAATCGGCGTAGCGGCCCAATATCCGCGAATAGCCGCCGACCGCGAAGATCGCCCAGCCATGGCGCAGGTCGCCCGACAGGGATTTGCCCGCGCTCAGGTTGAAGTTCAGCTTCTTGAAACCCGCTTTGTCGCCAGCCCTGCTGTAGGGCGCCAGATTGCTCTGGGCGCTTTCGAGCGCGCCGATGTCATAATAATAGCGGCCATATTTCTTGCCGACATATTCCGCCGAAACCGATGTTCCGACGAAGGCCGTTTTCGACAGCGGTGTGAAATATTCGATCGTCGGGGTGACGACATAGCTTTTGTGCGCGCCGCCGACATCCTTGGTCACGGCCACCCGCGCCGACAAATTGTCATAGTCACTGGTGATGACGCCCGTCTTGCCCAAGCCGACAAAGCCGCCGACCTCGATCCCCGTGTCGCGCTTGCCAAGCAGGCGGACCGCATCATCCTTGATATTCTTGCGGCTCGTCCGGTCGAGCCGCACATTCACCACGGGACCGAATTCGAAATCGACGCCCGTACCGCCCGGATCGGGAATGGCATCGACATACAGCGCCGTGCCACGGGTCCAGAAGGAAAAGTCATGCACCTTGCCGCGCGCCTGCACGATCGGCATCACCCGATAGTCATCGGACCCTTCATAGCTGGGGATGGCCGCCGCCCCCACACCGATGGTGAGTGTGCTATGCTGTTCTTCCTCCTGCGCCAAAACGGGCGCGACGAGGGGCAGGGTCGCGACGATGGTCGCGGCCAGACGGCTGCTGAAACGGTGCATGAAAGACCCTGCTCGTTATGATGCGTTCAGGGTCTAGAATGTTTTGAGCCGGATACAGGTTCCCGCGCCTGCCATCACAGGAAATATTTGAGCTTTATGACCTGCTCGACCGGCGCGCCCGCCACCGCGAAACGGGCCGACTGGAAACTGGGCGCGCCAAAGCGCAGCACGGGATTGCGAGAAAAGCCCACCCCCTCGCGCGGGATGCCCGCGAACGTATCCAGCTTCCCATTGCCATTTTCGTCATGGATGATGGCGATGGCATAATCACCCGGCGCCATTGCGCCCAGCACCATTGGCCCAGCCTTCGCCGGAACCGTGAAATGATGCTTGTCGGGGTCTTTGGTGCAGTCGGGGAAATATTGCGCCGTCCGCGTCACGCACACCAACATCTGGCCCTTGCCTGACCGCAGCCCTTCCAGCGCCATGCTGAGCGACTGGGGCTGGCCCACCGGCGCCGCCCCGATCAACGCCCAGGCCGCGATAGCCGCGCTGAGCAGCCTTGTTCGTCCGCTCACAAACGTCCCTTCGCAAAATCGCCCAGTCCCCGGTCGGTGCCGCACAGCCGGTCCCAGACACGGAAATAAAGCCCGTAATTACAGGCATACAGATCATGATGCCGCTGATGATGGCTGGCGGTGATGAGCCAGCCGCCGATCGCCCCACGCACCATCCAGCGCGGAAACATTTCCCAGCCCATATGATTGCTGACCCCCATCACCGTCATGATTGTCAGCACACAGGCCAGCGCGCCGACATGGATCGGAATCACAAAGACCAGCGCCGGGATCACCACCGCCCCGGTCAGCGCTTCCCACGGGTGAAAGCTCATCGCCGCCCAGGCCGTCGGGGGCCGACTGGCATGATGCACCGCATGGGCGGTGCGGAACAGCGTGGGCCGGTGCATCGCCCGATGGGTCCAGTAAAACCATGTGTCATGCGCCGCGAGATAGAGCAGCACCGACAGCGGCAGATACCAGAGCGGAAAAGCGGCGACATCGGTGTAGATGCGGGTCCAGCCCTGTTCCTTCCAGCCCCACGCCACGATCCCGGCGGGCGCGCCATAGATCAGCGCGGCGGCCAGCGACCAGCCGATTTCCCGGCGAATCTGTGCGCCCAGTCCCCGATACAGGCCTGGCTGCCGGATGCGCGTCGCCAACGCAAAACCCCCGCTCGCCAACAGGTAACGCACGCCGACAATGACGCTCATCACCAGGGCGGAATAGATCAGGGCTGCGACCATGGGCAGGGCTATAGGGCGGCACCGGCAACAGGTCACGCAGGAATAGCCCCACATGCGTGACCAACGAGCCTCTAGGTGCGCGGTCGCGCCTGGCGATAGCTGCCCAGCATCCGCACCCATTTGGTGTGGAACTCCAGTTCCGCCAGCGCCCGGTCCACTGCCGGATCGCCCGGCATTCCCTCGATATCGCAGAAAAATTCCGTCGCGGCGAAACTGGCGCCGCGCTGATAGCTTTCCAGTTTCGTCATGTTGACGCCATTGGTGGCAAAGCCGCCCATCGCCTTATAGAGCGCGGCGGGCACATTCTTCACCTCGAACAGGAATGTCGTCATCACCGGACCGACATTGGCCACCGGCATCCTTGCTTCGCGCGCCAGCACCAGGAAGCGCGTCATATTGTCGTCGCTATCCTCGATATTCTCCGCGATCAGACGCAGGCCATAGAGTTCGGCGGCCAGATAGGGCGCAATCGCCCCTTCGCCGGGCAGGCGAGTTTCCGCCACCAGCGCCGCCGCCCCCGCCGTATCGGCATAAGCAACCGGCTGGATGCCACGCTCGCGCAGATAATGGCGGCACTGGCCCAGCGCCTGCGGATGGCTGATCGCGCTTTTGACGGGGCTGGCGTCGGGCGCCATCAGGCAGTGGCGAATGCGCAGGAAATATTCGTCGACGATACTCAGGCCCGATTCGGGCAACAGGAAATGCATGTCCGCCACGCGCCCGTGCAGACTGTTTTCGATGGGGATGATCGCGCGCGCAGCCTGACCGTTTCGCACTGCATCAATTGCATCCTCGAACGCAAAACTGGGCAAAGGCACACAATCGGGCGCATAGCCTAGCGCCGCGAGATGCGAATTAGCGCCGGGCGCGCCCTGATAGGCGACGGCGCGGGCCGGATCGATCGCGGCCTTTTGAGCCATTTCTGCGACAATCGCGCGGGCGGGTGCGGGATAATTTTCCATGGATGGGTGCGCGCTTAGGGTTTTGACCGCGCGCGCGCAAGCATGGGCAACAGGCCCGATTGGGCACAGGCGCATTTGTGGGCTTAACCCGGCTTGCACGTTCGCGTGTCCGCCATTATGGCAGCGCACAAGAGGGGGCGCGGAAGACAGCCGCCAGAAAAAGAAGCGCAAGGGAAATCGAACGAATGGGCGATCGTTTCAACACCGTAGCGGGCTGGGCTCTGTTCGCTGGGATAATCGCGCTCGGCGGCGCGATCGTCAGTTCCAAAATTTTTCACGACGAGCGGCCCGAGAAAATGGGCTATGCGATCGAGGGCGTCGAAGCCGAAGGCGCAGCCGGTGGTGACACCGGTCCTGGCCTCAACACCCTGCTCGCCACCGCCGACGTGGCGGCCGGTGAGAAGGTGTTCGCCAAGTGCGCCGCCTGCCACACCGTCAATTCCGGCGGCGCCAACGGCATCGGCCCGAATTTGTTCGGCACCGTCGGCGAAGAAATCGGCAAGGGCAAGGGTGGCTTCGCCTTCTCGCCCGCGCTGTCGGGTAAGGGTGGCTCATGGTCGTTCGAAAATCTCGATCACTGGCTGAAAAGCCCGCGTGAATTTGCGGCTGGCACCAAGATGACCTTTGCGGGCCTTGGCAATCCGGCTGATCGCGCCAACCTGATCGCCTGGCTGAACACGCAAGGCTCCAACCTGCCCCTGCCTGCCGCCGACGCGGCTCCCGCAGCGGCAGCAGAAGGCGCCAACACCGCAGAGGCTGGCAATGCCGCCAACGCAGCGGAAGCCCCGGCTGAAAACGCCGCCGCAAAATAAGCGGCGCGCCGAAAGCATAGAACGGGCGTGGCACAGCTTGCCGCGCCCGTTTCGTTTGGGGGCACTGTCGTCGACGAATGGCGCGAATCGCGACCGCCTCGCCCAAATAAAAGCGAAAGCATGGGCGCCAGAGTACCCGTCACGTTAGGGGTGGAGCTTGCCCCACGATCCAGCGCGGACGACCGTTCCCACGACCGAGCGATCCGCCGCCAACTGTATGACCAGATCCGCACGCGCGGGCATCTCGTCCAATATATGGCGCGTCAGCCGCTCATAATGCTGGATAAACCGCGCAACCTGCGCATCGTCCATTACCCCGGCCGCCGCGCCTGCATGGGCCCGCAGCGCCGCCTCCTGCTCCCCGCGCCAGGTCTGCACCACTTCAAATCCCGGTGCCGCCAGCAGCGCCAGCCGATCGATCCGCGCAAACAACCGCTGATAATCCCCTGCCAGCGCTGCATTGGCAAAACGCCGCCAGCGCCCGTCACTATCCTCCGACTGCTCCAGCCTGTTGACCGGCTCGGCCAGCGCCGCCTCCGCCTGCGGCCGCGCGCCCACGCACCATCCTTCCAGCACCAGCAGGCGCGTATCGGGCGCGGCCCGTTCCCATCGGTCCTGCGGACAGGGATCGTCACTCGCCTTGTCGAAGCGCGGCAACAGCGCGCCCTCGCCCCGTTCCAGCCGTGCAATCACGTCCAGCCCCTGCGCGACATCATGCGTCCCCGGCACGCCCCGCGTGCGCAGCAACGGATGCACGTCCCGCGCCAACGCTACCCGCGCCGCTCGTCCTAGATAAAGATCGTCGATCGACAGCAGCGCCGTAGCGCAGCCTTCCATGTCCATTCGCGCCTTGAGCGCCGCCGCCAGAGTGGATTTTCCGCTACCCTGCGCCCCGCACAGACCCAGCACGCACAGCCTGCCCGGATGCGCCGCAACGGCGCCCCGCGCCATCGCCATCATCGCATCGAGCGCGTCCGTCTCCATCACCCGGCCCGGTTCATCGCCCCACGACCAGAAGTTTGTCGATCTTGCGCCCGTCCATGTCGACAATTTCGAAGCGATAGCCCTGATCGTCGACGAAATCGCCCACTTCAGGCAACCGCTTGAGCAGCCACAGCGCATGACCTGCGACGGTGGCATAGTCGCGATCTTCCGACAGGTTGATGCCGATCCGTTCGGCCAACTGGTCCATCGGCATCTGGCCCGACACCAACAGGCTGCCATCCTCCCGCTCGACCATGTCCGGCTCATCATAGGCGTCACGGTCCGACGCGAAATGCCCGGCGATCGCCGACAACAGGTCGGCGGGCGTCACGATGCCTTCGAAATGGCCATATTCGTCATGCACCATCACCATTGGCACGTCGGACCGGCGCAAGACTTCCAGCGCATCCATCGCATCGACCTGATCGGGCACCACTTCCGCCTTGCGCATCAGCGCGCCCAGGTTCAGCGCCTCGCCCCGGAACAGCGCGGTCATGATGTCTCGCGCCTGGACGATGCCGATAATATCCTCCACCGACCCGCGCCCCACGGGCAATCGGGTGTGCGGCGATTCCTGCAACCTGGCGCGGATCGTCGCGTCGTCGGCGGCAATGTCGATCCAGTCGACCTCCATACGCTGCGTCATCACCTCGCGTACCGGGCGATCAGCCAGCCGCACGACGCCCGAAATGATCGCCCGTTCGCTTTCTTCGATCACGCCCGATTTGCTCGCTTCGGCGACGATCAGATGCAGTTCTTCGGCGGTGACATGCTGTTCCGATTCGCGATCCAGCCGCAACAGCTTAAAGATCAGCGCGCTCGACCCGTCCAGCACCCACACGATCGGCGCAGTTAGCTTCGACAGCCACAGCATCGGCGTGGCCACCAGCACCGCGATCGGCTCCGGCGCGCGCAGTGCAAATTGCTTGGGCACCAGTTCGCCCACGATCAGCGAGGCATAGGTTGTCAACCCGATCACCAGCGCAAAACCGGCATTTTCGGCCAGGTTGGGCGACAGGCCCAGCATCTGCAATCGCTCGCCGGTCGGCCCGCCCAGGCTCGCGCCCGAATAGGCGCCCGCGATGATGCCGATCAGGGTGATGCCGATCTGCACGGTCGACAGGAATTTGCCCGGATCGCTCGCCAGCGCCAGCGCGGTCGTCGCACCCTTGCGCCCCGCTTTCTCCATCGCCTGCAACCGGGGCTTGCGCGCCGATACAATGGCCAGTTCGGACATGGCGAAGACACCGTTCAACGCTACCAGAGCGAGGATGATGACAAGGTCAACCCAGGGATAGGGCGTCGGATTGGGGGGGGGGATCGTGGCCATGGCGGTCAGCGACCTCCTATAACCTTTATTCTTTCAATTTCACAACAGCCCCATCATCCACAGTTCAGTTCGGTTGTGGAACAAACGCGCCACTTCAGCCATTTGGGGGGCATCCGCTCCAAAAAGACGCAGGACAGGATAAGGAACAGGATCATGAAGATTTACCAACGCATTGCCGGGGCAGCCGGTCTGGCCGCCATGCTCGCCACCGCCGCCTGCACCACCGATCCGCAGACAGGACAGCGCACGATTTCCAAGGCGGCGATCGGCGGTATCGGCGGCGCGCTGGGCGGCTATCTGCTGGGTGATCTGGTCGGCGGACGCAACGATCGCACCGAAAAGATTCTCGGCGCGGGCATCGGCGCGGTCGCTGGCGCGGGCGTAGGCGCCTATATGGACGCACAGGAACGCAAGCTGCGCGAGGAAACGGCCGGTTCCGGCGTCGATGTCATTCGAGACGGCGACAACCTGCTGCTGCGTATGCCGTCCGGCATCACCTTTGGCTATGACAAGTCCGACGTCCAGCCTCAGTTCCAGCCGACGCTGAACGATGTCGCATCGGTGCTGGCGCAATATCCCAAGACCTATATCGACGTCTATGGTCACACGGACAGTGACGGCGCGGACGCTTATAACCAGACTCTGTCGGAACGCCGCGCGCAGGCCGTGTCCAGCTATCTGGTCAGCCGCGGCGTCCAGTCCGCTCGCATCGGCACGCGCGGCTTTGGCGAAACCCAGCCGATCGCGTCGAACGCGACCGAAGAGGGCAAGGCAGCCAACCGCCGCGTCGAAATCAAGATTGCCCCCGTCACCGAAGCCGACGTGCGGGGCTGATGCTTCACTGAACTACAGCCGGGCCGCTCCTGGGCGACCCGGCTGTAGTTCAGAAGCTCGCCTTCAGGCCGTCGATCACGAACTGCGCCGCCAGCGCGGCCAGCAATACGCCCAACAGCCGCGTTATCACCGCCTCTATCTTGCGGCCCAGCAGCGCCATGAGCGGTCCCGCGGCCACCAGCGCGCCCAGCATCAGCACTAGCGTCAGCACCACAGCGCCCAGCACCACCATCCGCTCGGACAAGCCATTGGCGCGCGACATCAGCAACATGACTGTCGCGATCGAACCCGGCCCCGCGATCATGGGCATCGCCATCGGGAACACCGACACATCCTCGACATGCGGGTCTTCGGTCGAAATCTTCTGCGCCCGGTCCTCGCGCCGCTGGGTGCGCTTTTCGAACACCATGTCCATCGCGATCATGAACAGCATGATGCCGCCCGCGATGCGGAAACTGTCGAGCGCAATGCCCAGCACGCCCAGCAATTGCTTGCCCCACAGGGCGAAGACCAACAGGATGGCGGCCGCGATGCCGACTGCCCGGATCGCCATGGACCGCCGCTGCTCCGCATTGGCGCCGTTGGTCAGGCTGGCATAGATGGGCGCACAGCCCGGCGGGTCGATGACGACGAACAGAGTGACGAACGCCGACAGAAACAGTTCAATCATGACGCCGCCTTCACCTTGTCCTCGATCACAACGTCATAGCCGCTGCCGTTCCACATTCTGACCGTCACGACACGCCCGCCATCCGGGGTGATGTCGGCTGTCCACATCAGGCTTTCGTCCGGCGGCGGCAGGGGCATGTCACCCCCACCAGCTTTAGCGCCCGGTTTTCCGCCTGTTGGCGGCGGACCGACGGGCCGGGCGGCGCTCTTGCATGTCGCCACCTTCCCGCTCAGAAACTCCGGCGCGGCGCGCGGCGACGCCAGCGTGTCGCCATGGTCGAGTATCCATTTCCACGCGCCCTTCTTGTCCCGGCGCCAGATCGTCGTGAAATAGCCGGCGGACCCGTCCGGCCGCGTCCAATTGCCGGTACTGGCGGCCAGATTGCCGTCGCAAGCGACATAGACGATCGATGGCGACCATTTGACCGACGCGGGTGGATCGGCCCGACCTTTCAACCAGTCCTTCGCCACGACCTTTTGCGGCACGAACATCACCGCATCGTCGGCGGCGTTCGCGCGAAAGGCGGTCCATTGCCCCTTGTCCTGCGCCATCCGGTTGAAGGCGATTTCCGCCGCGATGACGGAACTGGGGTCGGGCTGAAAGCGCAGCGGCGGCTTTGCGGCGAGCAACAGCGCCGCGCCCAATGTCAGCAGCGCGACGCGCGCCCTCACAACCCCTCCGGCTTGCCCAGCCCCGCGCGGGCATGGGCCGCCACCAGCGTATTGCGCAGCAGCACCGCGATCGTCATCGGCCCGACGCCGCCGGGTACTGGAGTAATCGCGCGGACATGGGCCAGCGCCTCGGCCGTGGCGACATCGCCCACGATGCGGCTCTTGCCATCTTCGGTATCGGCAATGCGGTTGATGCCCACGTCGATCACGGTCGCACCGGGCTTGATCCATTCGCCCTTGACCATTTCCGCCCGCCCCACGGCGGCGACCACGATGTCGGCGCGGTGAACGACGCTCGCCAGGTCACGGGTGCGGCTGTGCGCGATCGTCACGGTGCAGCTTTCGGCCAGCAGCAGCTGCGCCATCGGCTTGCCCACGATGTTGGATCGCCCCACTACCACCGCTTCCAGCCCGCTCAGATCGCCCAGTTCGTCCTTCAACAGCATGATGCAGCCCAGCGGCGTGCAGGGCACCAGCGCATCCTGCCCCGTGGCGAGACGGCCGGAATTGACGACATGAAAGCCATCCACATCCTTGGCCGGGTCGATCGCAGCGATGACGGCGGCCTCGTCGATATGCGCAGGCAACGGCAACTGGACGAGGATGCCATCGACTCGCTCGTCATGGTTCAGTTCCTCGATCAGGTCGAGCAGATCATCCGCGCCGATGCTGACCGGGCGCTTGAACTCCAGGCTTTCCATGCCCGCCGCGACCGTCATCTTGCCCTTGTTGCGGACATAGACGGCGCTGGCCGGATCTTCGCCCACCAGCACCACGGCCAGACCGGGCTTGCGACCCGTCTGCGCGGTGAAGGCGGCAACGCCTTCCCCCACCTTGTCGCGCAAAGTGGCTGCGAAAGCCTTGCCGTCGATGATCTTGCCGATGGTCATGATAGGTCAACCCATGCTTCTATGGTGGCGACGAAACGGTCCTGCGCGCCGTCGCGGATACGCAGCCGCTTTAGCCGGTTGCTGTCCCCCGATTCCAGCGAAATCGCGCTTTTCGCGCAATCCAGCCGTTTCGCCAGCAGGGCGATAAGCGCATCGTTCGCCCGCCCCTTTTCCGGCACGGCGCGAACGCGGGCGCACAGCCAGCCCAGACCTTTCTCGTCGGTCCACAAGCCGCCGACCTGCTCCTTCGCGGCGCCGGGCGTCAGCCGAACGCCCAGCAACAGGTCGTTGCCCGCCTGCGTCCAGACAGCGATCAGGCGGCCGCGCGCATCAATGCGCCAAACAGGTTTTCGCGGATCGGGCCTTGCAGGATGATGACCGCCAGCAGCACCACCATGGGCGACAGGTCGAGCGCGCCCAGGTCCGGCATGAACTTGCGCACCGGCCGGTACAGCGGCTCGGTCATGCGATCGAGCGCATACAGGCCGTTGCGGACATATTCGTTGGATGTGTTGATGACGTTGAACGCGATCAACCAGCTGAGCACCGCCTGAATGATGATGATCCACCATATCGCTTCCAGCACGATATAGACGATGCCGTTCAGGGCATTGAGCAATTCGAACAAGCTAGTCGGCCTTCCAATGATGCGCTGCCGCAGTTTTCAGAATAGCCTCCTAGCCGAGGGGGCCACCCCGCCACAAGCACCGGGCCATGCTTATTCCACCAACGACAGGACAAAATCGCCAAACGCGCTATAGCCGTTTCATGGACTTTCGTGACGCCACACCCGCCGATGCCCCGCTCATTGCCGCCATGCATGTGGCAAGCTGGCGCATCGCCTATGCCCATATCATGGACCCGGCCTATCTCGCGGGCGCAATAGAGGCCGAACGGCTCGCGACCTGGACCGCGCGGTTCGCCGACCCCCAGCCGGGCCAGCGAATCATCATCGCACAGGCCAACGGGCAGGCCATGGGCTTTGTCTGCGTCATCGGCGGCGCGGACGCCCGCTGGGGCACGCTGGTCGACAATCTCCACGCCCTGCCCGCCGCCAAAGGCAGCGGCATCGGCACAGCCCTCCTCGCCCAGGCCGCGACATGGGCGCTGGATGGCTGGCCCGACCTTGGCCTCTTCCTGTGGTGCTATGCCGACAATCACGCCGCGCGGGGCTTTTATGCGGCGCGCGGCGGTGTGGAGGTCGAGGATTGGGACAAGCCCGGCCCGGACGGGCGCACCCTGCCCGAAAAGCGCATCCACTGGGCCAACCCCCAGATACTGATCCGCTGATTATTTGCGGATCAGCGTGCCCGCACCCCGATCGGTAAAGATTTCCAGCAGCATCGCATGGGGCACTCGCCCGTCGAGGATGACGGCGGCGTCCACCCCGCCCTCGACCGCCTTGACGCAGGTTTCCAGCTTCGGGATCATGCCCCCACTGATCGTCCCGTCGCCCTGCAACACGGCAATTGCCGCGGGATTGAGGTCGGTCAGCAGATTCTTCTGCTTGTCCAGCACCCCCGCCACATCGGTCAGCAGGAAGAAGCGCGACGCGCCCAATTCCGCTGCGATCGCGCCCGCCATCGTGTCGGCGTTAACATTATAGGTGTGGCCATCCGTGCCCATGCCCACCGGGGCGACCACCGGGATGATCCCGTCCTTCGACAGCGTGTCGAGGATGGAGCGATCGATCTTCACCGGATCGCCGACAAAGCCCAGGTCGACATTGCGCTCGATCCCCGAATTGGGGTCCGCCTCGCGCTTGCCCAACACCTTTTCGCAAAGGACCAGGCCGCCATCCTTGCCGGATATGCCGACCGCGCGCCCGCCCGCGCCCGCGATCCAGCCAACGATTTCCTTGTTGATCGACCCGGCCAGAACCATTTCGGCGATCTTGGCGGTTTCGGCGTCGGTGACGCGCAACCCGCCGATAAACTGCGATTCGACGCCCAGCTTCTTGAGCATCGCGCCGATCTGCGGCCCGCCACCATGCACGACGATGACATTGATGCCGACCGCCTTCATCAGGACTACGTCCTCGGCAAAATCGCGCGCCAGTTCCGGGTCGCCCATGGCATGGCCGCCATATTTCACGACAAAGGTCTTGCCCGCATAACGCTGCATATAGGGCAGCGCCTCGACAAGGGTTTCGGCCTTGGCGAGAAGCGCCGGGACAGGATCATGCGTGCTGGTCATGCGCGGGCGCATAAGGCCATATGGTGGTTATCGCAAGTTACCGATCCAGCCGTCGGCCCAGCGCCACCAGCATATAGATGACCGGCGGCACGAGAAGCGCCGACAGCACGACCTTGGCCAACATCTGCCCCAGCAACAGCTCGCCGATCGGAAACACCCCGTAAAAGGCGATGGTCACGAACAGCAGCGTATCGACGATCTGCGACAATATACTCGCCGCCGCCGCGCGCAGCCACAGCATCCGGCTGCCTTCCCGCCCCTTGAGCATCGCGAACAGCGTGACGTTGAGCGTTTGCGAAATGCCATAGGCGATGATCCCGCCCAGCCAGATGCGCGGCGTGCCGCCCATCATCATCGCAAAGGCATCGACGCGGGCTGGGTCCATGTCCCCTGCGGCGGGCACCGACAGTACGACGATCGACAGCCCGATGGAGGCGATCAGCGGCAGGAAGCCGAACTGGACCAGCCGGGTGGCCACGGTGCGGCCATGCAGTTCCGCCACCGCGCTGGAAATCGTCACCAGCAGCAGGAAGGCAAAGATGCCCGCTTCCACCGCCAGCGGCCCCAGTCCGACGGCCGGACCAAGATCCGATATCGGCCCCAGCGTGACCTGCTTGTTACCCAGCACCCCTGCAATGCAGACCATGCCGCCATAGAAGATCGAAAAAAGGAAAAGCGAGCGGCTGATCGGCGCGGGAGCAGTTGTCATCGCCGGGCCTTACCGGGATTTACGCGACGGGGAAAGATGGTCCCGCGCGCATCCGGCACAGTCAACTGAGCAGGCGGTAACGGATGCCCATGGCCTGCGCCAGGTTGCGCAACCGACGCTCGACCGCTTCACCGAACAGGGCCGCTTCGTCGGCGTTCAGATGCAGCGTCAGCATGTCATCATCCCGCACCAGCCGCGACAGGGCCAGCGGCCCTTCGACCCCGCCCGACAGCCGCTGGGCCAGGCGAATCGCCAATCCCCACAACATCGCGCTGTGCAGCGCGGCAGGCTGAGCGATCCGATCGAGGCCGATCGGCGTGCCGCTGCCACCGCCGAAATTGCTGTGCAGCGCCTGCGCCAGCATCGCCCGTTCCGCTGCGGTGATACCCACCCAATTGCTGTGCAGCGCGATCTCCACGCCGCGCTCGGCCCGGAAATCGGGATTGGCGCGCCAGCCGACATCGGCCAGCAGGCAAGCGGCGCGGCGAATACGCCGTGACGCGCCATCGTCTTGTGGGAACAGGGGCGCGATCCAGCGGTCTATCCGGTCGCCATGGCCCCGGAAGCGCGACTGCGATTCCCCTTCGGCCTCGCACGCGACCAGCAACGGATCATGGCTGCGAATATCCTCCGGCAGATCTTCGTAGAGCAACCCTTCGCGCAGACCATAGGCCGACACGATCAGGCGACTCGACTGCAACTGGCGCACCATGACCGACAGCAGCGCGGCGGCGCCCGGCAGCGTGGGCACGCGCGACCCGCTGATCGCGGGAATTTCCTTCAGCCGCGCACGATCGACATGGGACACGATGCGGGTCAATTGTTCGGCGCGCGAAGCGGCCATGTCATATTGATGGACGACCGGCAGCGGGAAATGGGTCAGCTGCATGTCGAACCGCGCCAGAGCGCGCCACGATCCACCCACAAGGTAGAAGGGCAGGCCCGGTTCGGGTCGCCATCCCGCATTTTCCATCATCTTGCCAACTTGGCGCTCCAGCATCCGTGGCCCTTTGGCCCGGATCTGCGGCAAGCGCAGCACGCCCAGCGGCAAGGATATGATCTGTTCCACCCGACCGCCGCGAATCCGCGCCAGCTCCAGGCTTCCGCCGCCTAGATCGCCCACGATCCCGTCCGCGCCCGGTATGCCCGACAGCACGCCCAGCGCCGCGCCGATCGCTTCCTGCGCGCCGGTCAACAGCTCGACGGTCAGGCCCATTGCGGCAGCGTGCGCAATGAAATCCGGCCCGTTGGTGGCGTCCCGCACGGCGGCGGTGGCGACGCAGCGCACCTCGGCGACCTTCATTTCCCGGCACAACAGGGCGAAGCGGGCAATCGCCTTCAGCCCCCGATCCATCGCTTCCGGTTCGATTCGCCCGGTCTTGGCCAGCGACGCGCCCAGCCCCGCCATCACCTTTTCATTGAACAGGACGAAGGGGATACGGCGCGGCCCGTCATAAATGACGAGGCGCACGCTGTTGGACCCAATGTCGATAATCGCCGTGCGCGCCGTCGCCGGTTCGGGCGATGTCGCCATGGTTCGGGCCGCTTCGCGCACCCGGCTGAGCATCGAATTCACGCGCCCTATACCCGTCCGCGCAGACGGAGCGTGGGCACCGCCTCGTTGTCCAGCGCCGCGCCGCGCCCGGACAGCGACGGATTGGTCATGAAATAGCGGTGCAGGTTGAACGGCTTGTCGCCCGGTTCCAGCCGCGCATAATGGCCGTGGCTGTCCAATACCCAGCTTTGTTCGGTGTCGATCAGGTTGGCCACCATTACCTGATCCAATATCTGGTCATGGACCGTGGGATTTTCGACCGGGGCCAGAAATTCGACGCGGCGGTCGAAATTGCGCTGCATCCAGTCGGCCGAACTGATGAACACCTTCGCGCCATTGTTGGGCAGGGCATTGCCGTTGCCGAACACGGCGATACGGCTATGTTCCAGAAAGCGGCCCACGACCGATTTGACCCGGATATTTTCCGACATGCCCGGCACGCCGGGACGCAGGCAGCATATGCCGCGCACGATCAGGTCGATCTGCACGCCCGCATTGCTCGCCGCATAAAGTTTCTCGATGATCGCGGGATCGACCAGCGAGTTCATCTTCGCCCAGATGCTGCCGGGCCGTCCGGCACGCACATGGTCGATTTCCGCGTCGATATAACGGCACAGCGTATCGCGCAGGTCGCGCGGCGACATGACCAGCTTTTCCAGGCTCTGGGGTTCGACATAGCCGGTGATATAGTTGAACAGCGCGGCAGCGTCGCGGCTATAGGCCGGATCGGCGGTGAAGAAGCTCAGGTCCGTATAGATGCGCGCGGTGATCGGATGATAGTTACCGGTGCCGAAATGGCAGTAGCTGCGGAACTGCCCACCCTCCCGGCGAATGACCATCGAAATCTTGGCGTGGGTCTTCCAATCGATGAAGCCATAGACCACCTGTACCCCGGCCCGCTCCAGCGCGTCGGCCCACAGGATATTCTGTTCCTCGTCGAACCGCGCCTTGAGTTCGACCACCGCCGTCACCGACTTGCCCGCCTCCGCCGCGTCGATCAGCGCCCGGATGATCGCGGACTGCTTGCCCGCGCGATACAGCGTCTGCTTGATCGCCACCACATCGGGGTCGATCGCCGCCTGCTTCAGGAAGGATACGACGACGTCGAACGCCTCATAGGGATGGTGGACGACAATGTCCTTCGCCCGGATCGCCGCAAAACAGTCGCCGCCATATTCGCGGATACGTTCGGGAAAGCGCGGCGCATAGGGTTCGAACTTCAGGTCAGGCCGATCTTCGTCGACCAGGCCGGACAGGTCGCCAATGCCGACGAAACCCTCGACCTCGGCGATGATCGCCTCATGCCCCTGGATCATGTCCTGCAACATTTCCTCGACCGGTTCGGGAATGCGCTCCTCGATTTCCATGCGGATGACCCGGCCCCGGCGGCGGCGCTTGATGGCGCTGCGGAAATGGCGGACCAGATCCTCCGCCTCTTCCTCGATTTCGATGTCGCTGTCGCGAATGATGCGGAACACGCCGCTGTTGCGGACCTGATAACCGGGGAAAAGATCAGCGGAAAAGCGGCGCACCACCGCCTCCAGCGCCATGTAGCGCGCGGTTTCGCCGGGAATCCGCACGAACCGGGCAAGCGACGCCGGAATCATCACCAGTTCGCGAATCGGCTGCCGGTCGGACAGGCGTTGCAAATCGAAGACGATCGACAGCCCCTGATTGGGGATGAAAGGAAAGGGATGCGCCGGATCGAGCGCCTGCGGGGTCAATATCGGGAATATCTGCGTCAGGAAATGCTCGCGCAGCCATGCTTCGCTTAAAGGGTCCATCGGGCTGGCCGGGCCGATCACGTCGATCCCCACATCCCCCAATTCGCCATGCAGCAGGCCCCAGACCTTCTGCTGCGCCTGCATCAACCGCGCGGTTTCCTCGGCGATGCCCGCCAACTGCTGACCGGCGGTCAACCCGTCGGCGGATCGCATATCGACATCCTGCAACTGCTGGCCCTTCAGGCCCGCCACCCGGACGGAGAAGAATTCGTCCAGATTGGCCCCGGATATGGACAGGAACCGCAACCGCTCCAGCAGCGGATGGGCGCGGTTCATCGCCTCTTCCAACACCCGCTGGTTGAACGCCAGCCAGGACAGCTCCCGGTTGAAGTAGCGGTCGCTCGACGGCGACAGGGTAGCAGCAGGATCGGCTTCGGCCACGGATTACTCGCGCTGGTCAGTGGAAGGATCTGGCGGGACTATAGGCAGAAAACCTGCCGCATGCAGGCACTCTTTCGCCAGTGCGACAGAAATCTTACGACCAGATGACAGTGCCGCCTGATCCAGCATACGCGTCACCGCGGCAATCGCGCCATAGCTGCGCTCGATCCGGCGCACCAGCCAGTCGGGCACATCGGCGGCATAACCCGCCCCGGCGGTATCGAACGCCCGTTCGATCAGGGCGCGGGCCAGCGCTTCGTCCGGCTCGGATATGGCGACATGCGGCGCAGCGGCGAGCCGCGATCGCAGGTCGGGTAACGCCACGGCCCAGCTTGCAGGCGCGGCATGGCCGATCATCAACAGCGGGCGGCGCTGGGTCTGCGCCTCGTTCCAGGCGTGAAACAGTCCATGTTCGTCCGGCCGGTCGTCTTGTCCCTGGGCATCGTCGATGACGCTGCCCCCGCTCATCCGCGCGAAATGGCGCGCCAGCGTCGACCGACCCGAACAGGGCGGCCCGGTCAGCACGCTGACCGACAGCGGCCACTCGCGCCACCGCTCCAGATGCGCGACTGCCAGGCGATTGGCGTCACTGACCAGGAAATGGCCGTCACGCGCATTACCTTGCCATTCGAAAGGCAGACTGATCTGGCTCATGGGACGGGCGCGGCGGCTCCTGCCGGCGCAGGCGTCGCCTGCCGCCGCGTGATCCGCAACGTCGTGCCCGACGCCGCAACCGTGTAGCCGCGCGCCTGCAACCCGGCACGCAGCATGTCGATCGTCCCGTCAAAGCTCACCTGCATCACCGATGTTCCGCCCAGCGCCAGGCTGCGCGTCGCGGCCGACCGGACGCCGGGAATCCCCCGGACCGCCGATTCGCCCTGCGTCACCGACCCGACATCGGGCGTATCGAACTGGATCGAGAAGCTCGCGCCAGTGGTCGCGGCCGTGTTCACGTCGACCGCCTCGACCGGCATTTCCACCGCGTCCTCGATCGCCAATGCATCGGGATCGACCGGCTCCTCGATGATGAGCGAAGGGTCGGGCCGCAAGCGGCCGTCATTGAGCGCGCGGATATAGAGTTCGTCGATCCGCCGCGCGCCCTGGTCCATCAACTGTGCGATGCCGCTGTCGTTCGACGCGCGCAGCGAAAAGCTGCCGATCAGGCTGTTGTCCGGGCCATAGCGGGCCGTGAAGGTCGCCGTCACCGGGCCACCGGGATAGGCGCGGTCGAGACGGGCGATCGGGATCACCACATCGGCCGCACCATATTGGTCGAGCAGCACGCGCCACCACAGCCGCCCGCGCCGCCCGGTCTGCCCGGCGTTCAGCAGGATGGGATCGGCAATCGACCCCGCCACGCGGACATAATCGATCGCACTGTCGCCGGTGCGATACCGCGCCCAGGCCTTCTGCCATTCATTGGTGCGTTCATAGGAGACTGCCGATCCGCCGTCCCACAGCACCGGAATGACCAGCAACGGCGGCGACCGCATCACATTGCCCGACACGCCCAGCAATTGCCCGGTGCGCGCCCGGTCGAACAATATGCCCAGCGTCGCGACATAGCGCGTTGGCCCGGCCTGCTCATATTCCACCTCGATGCCCGACACCATCGCCTCGATCTGCGAATCGGACAGGGCAGGCGCACCGCCGCCGCCATGGGTCCGCGCCCACAGCATCCGCCACGCCTGTCGCTGGGCCATGCGCCACCCGGCATAGCGGGCGCTGTCGGCATCCTTGGCCAGCACGTCGACCTTCACGCCGCGCACTTCGAAATCGCCGCCACTGGCGATCGGGGGCACGCCGCGTTCCCCTTCCATCTGCGCGAACAGCCCCGCGGCCGCCACGCCCAGCGCAATCGCCAACAGGATCTGGACGGGCCGCGACAGCAGGCGAAGAACGGCGCCCGACAGGAATGGCAGACGGGAAAGGGACTGGCTCAGGCTCACGGGCGTCCTTTTGGCGGGATTTGCCCTATCTGCCAAGCGCCAACGCGAAACTCATTCCCACCTCCGTTCCTGCTGGACCGCGCGAAACTCGACATATTGCCGTTTCGACCGTAGAGCGCTGCCCCATGAGTGAGAACGAATCCTACAGCTACGCCAAGGCTGGCGTCGATATCGCCGCCGGTAACGCGCTCGTGCGCGCCATCGCCCCGCTGGCCAAGGCTACCAGACGCCCCGGCGCCGACGCTGAACTGGGCGGCTTTGGCGGCTTCTTTGATCTCAAGGCCGCCGGCTATGACGATCCGCTGCTGGTCGCGGCCAATGACGGCGTCGGCACGAAGCTGAAACTGGCGATCGACCATGACCGGCATGACGGCGTGGGCATCGACCTTGTTGCCATGTGCGCCAACGACCTGATCGTGCAGGGCGCCGAACCTTTGTTTTTCCTCGACTATTACGCCACCGGCAAGCTGGAAAGCGGCGTCGCCGAGCGCGTGATCGCGGGCATCGCAGAAGGGTGCCGGATGGCGGGCTGCGCGCTGATCGGCGGGGAAACTGCCGAAATGCCGGGCATGTATGCGCCGGGCGACTATGATCTGGCCGGTTTCTGCGTCGGTGCGGTCGAACGCTCCAAGGCGCTGACCGGCAACCGGGTGAAGGCAGGCGACGTGCTGATCGGCCTCGCCTCGTCGGGCGTCCACTCCAACGGCTTTTCGCTGGTCCGCCGCCTGGCCACGGACAAAGGCTGGAAACTCGACCGTCCCGCCATCTTCGACAATGAAGTGCTGTTGATCGACGCGCTGATGGCGCCGACCCGCATCTATGTGAAAAGCCTGTTGCCGCTGGTGCGCGCGGGCATGGTCAATGCGCTGGCGCACATCACCGGCGGCGGCCTGCTGGAAAATATTCCCCGCGTCCTGCCCGACGGTTGCCATGCGGTCGTGGATGCCGATAGCTGGGAACAGCCCCGGCTGATGGCCTTCCTTCAGGCGCAGGGCCATATCGAACCGGAAGAAATGGCCCGCACCTTCAATTGCGGCGTCGGCATGGTGCTGGCGGTGGACGAAACCCATGTAGCGGGCGTGACCAAGGCGCTGACCGACGCGGGCGAAACAGTCTACCGGATCGGCACGGTCGAAGCGGGCGACAAGGGCTGCACCGTCAAGGGCAGCGTCGAAACCTGGAGCGCGCAGGCCGACTGGTCGGCCACGCATCTGGGCTGAAATCCACCCGTTCGCCCTGAGCTTGTCGAAGGGCCGTTCTTCTTGAAGTACAGAGCAGGGCTTCGACAGGCTCAGCCCGAACGGAGTTAGGATGATGGCCAAGGCAAAAGTAGCGGTCCTGATTTCCGGCCGTGGCTCCAATATGGCGGCCCTGCTCTACGCAGCAAAGGCCGCCGACTGCCCTTATGAGATCGTGCTGGTCGCCGCCAACGATCCAGACGCCGCCGGACTGACGCTCGCTGCCGCCGAAGGCATCCCGACCTTCGCCCACAGCCATAAAGGCTTGAAGCGCGCCGAGTTCGACCAGATCATCGATGCGCAGCTACGCCGCGCTGGCGCGCATTTCGTCGCGCTGGCGGGCTATATGCGGCTCCTGTCGCCCGAATTTGTCGCCGGTTGGGACAACCGGATGCTCAACATCCACCCCAGCCTGCTGCCGCTCTACAAGGGGCTGGACACACATCAACGCGCGATCGACGCGGGCGACAGCCATGCCGGCTGCTCGGTCCATGTCGTCACGGCCGAACTGGACGACGGCCCGGTGCTGGCGCAGACGCCGGTGGCCATCCTGCCCGGCGACACGCCCGACAGCCTCGCCGCGCGTATCCTGATCGCCGAACATCAGTTGTATTCCCGCACGCTGGCCGAATTTGTCGGCCGCGAACGCCATCCCGACTGGCTGCTCAATCAGGTGCGCGAAGCCGCGCTCGCCTTGCCGCAGGCGGACGAGATCGTCTCGCACGGCATGCCCTGCTTCGGCATCGTGAAGGGCAAGAAATTCGCCTATTTCACCCGCAATCACCATGGCGACGGCATTACTGCCCTGCTCGTCAAGGCGACCGCGCCCGATGAACAGGCGATGCTGATCGAGAGCGACGCGGAACGCTATTACCGGCCCGCCTATTTCGGCGACGAATGGGTCGGCATCCGGCTCGATCTGGGCGATACCGACTGGGATCATATTGCCGGACGGCTGCGCGCCAGCTGGCTACAGGTCGCGCCCAAAAAGCTGCTGGGCCTGATGGACATTGCCGACCAGTTCTGATCCCCCTTCCCTTCGCCCCGTCCCGTCCCCACTATAGGCGACCATGACCGATACCCCCGCATCCACGCCCGCAATCGAAATCCGCAACCTCACCAAGGTCTACAAGGGTGGCAAACGCGCGCTCGACGGGATCAACCTGACGATCCCGCGCGGGCAGATTTACGGCCTGCTGGGGCCGAACGGCGCGGGCAAGTCGACCACGATCAACATATTGGCGGGGATGGTGAACAAGACGGCGGGCGACGTCAGCATCTGGGGCTTCGACATCGAAGCCAATCCCCGCAATGCCAAGAACAGCATTGGCATCGTGCCGCAGGAAATCGTCTTCGACCCCTTCTTCACCCCGTATGAGACGCTGGAAAATACCGCCGGCTTCTATGGCGTGCCAAAGGACAAGCGCCGCTCGATGGAATTGCTGCGCGCCGTCCATCTGGAGGACAAGGCGAACGCCTATGCCCGTACGCTGTCGGGCGGCATGAAGCGCCGTTTGCTGGTGGCCAAGGCGATGGTCCATTCGCCCCCGATTTTGGTGCTGGACGAACCGACCGCGGGCGTCGACGTGCAATTGCGCCAGCAACTCTGGGCCTATGTGCGCGAATTGAACGCGCTGGGTGTGACGATCGTGCTGACGACCCACTATCTCGAAGAAGCCGAAGAACTGTGCGACCGCATCGGCATCATCAACCATGGCCGGGTCATCACCGACAAGCCGACTCGCGAACTGCTCGCCATGGCGCAGGAAAAAGTGGTGCAGGTGACTGTTGATCGCGACATCACCGTCGCGCCGGACGCGCCATGCTTCGAAAAGGTCGAACTGTCGGGCGACCGCACGCTGACCATCACCTATCTGAAGGACCGCGCCAATGCCGGTCAGGTGCTCAGCGCCGTGCAGGCCAGCGGCCTCGCCATCGTCGACGTCGTCACCCGCGATCCCGATCTGGAGGATGTCTTCCTCAACCTGACGGCGGCAGCCTGATTCTTTAATATCTGATAATAAAGGGTAATACATGCCCACGACCACCCATGACGTCATCATCATCGGCTCCGGCGCGGCGGGGCTGACGGCCGCCATCAACCTGGCGCAGGACCGCAAGGTCGTGGTGCTGGCCAAGGGCGCGCTCGACGGCGGCTCGACCAACTGGGCGCAGGGCGGCATTGCCGCCGTCCTCGACGCAGGCGACAGTTTTCAGGCGCATGTCGATGACACGATGGTCGCGGGCGCTGGTCTTAACGATCGGGCCACGGTCGAATTCGTTGTCTCCGAAGCCCCCGCCGCCATCGACCGCCTCGCCGCGCTGGGCGTGCCGTTCAACGCAGGCGAGGATTTTGGCGACCGCTGGCATCTGACCCGCGAGGGCGGGCATAGCCACCGCCGCATCGTCCATGTCGACGACGCCACCGGCCATGCGGTGCAGGTCGCCCTGCTCAAGGCCGCACGCGCCAATCCCAATATCACCCTGGTCGAGGATATGGTCGCGCTCGACCTGATCACCAGCCGCCATGGCGAGCGCTATTCGGGCGACGGCCATGTCTGGGGCGTCTATGCCTTCAACAAGAAAACCAAGCATGTCGACGCGCTGCTTGGCCGCGCGACGATCCTGTGCACCGGCGGCGCGGGCCGTACCTATCTCTTCTCCACCGCCCCGCGCGGCGCGACCGGCGACGGCATCGCCATGGCTTGGCGTGCGGGCTGCCGCGTGTCGAACATGGAAATGAACCAGTTCCACCCGACCTGCCTCTACAATCTGGAGGTCAAGAATTTCCTGATTACCGAAGCGGTACGCGGCGAAGGCGGCCATCTCAAACTCCCCCCCGGCGTGCCAGGCGGCGGCGAGCGCTTCATGCCCCGCTTCGACCCGCGCGAGGAACTGGCCCCACGCGACATCGTGGCCCGCGCGATCGATCATGAAATCAAGCGGCTCGGCCTGGATTATGTCCATCTCGACATCAGCCACAAAGAGCCCGAGTTCGTGAAGCATCACTTCCCGACCATCTATGCCCGGCTGCTCGATCTGGACATCGACATCACGAAAGAGCCGATCCCGGTCGTCCCCGCACAACATTATACCTGCGGCGGCGTCATCATCGATCTGGATGGTCGCACCGACCTGCCCGGCCTGTATGCGGCGGGCGAAGTCACCGAAAGCGGCCTGCACGGCGCGAACCGGTTGGCCTCGAACAGCCTGCTCGAATGTTTCGTCTTCGGCGAAGCAGCGGCGCAACATATCCGCGCGCACTGGGACAGTCTGCCGCTTCCCCCGCCGATCCGGCCATGGGATGAAAGCCGCGTCACCAACGGCGACGAGGAAGTCATCGTCCAGCATAACTGGAAGGAAATCCGCCGCTTCATGTGGGACTATGTGGGCATCGTCCGCACCACCAAGCGGCTCGAACGCGCCCAGCACCGCATCGATCTGCTGGCGCGGGAAGTCGACGATTATTACGGCAATTTCCGGGTAACGCCCGACCTCATCGAATTGCGCAACCTGCTCGAAGTGGCGCGCCTGGTCGTCCGGTCGGCGCTCCATCGCAAGGAAAGCCGCGGACTGCACTATACGCTCGATTATCTCGATATGCTGCCGGACGCGATCGACACTGTGCTGTCGCCCTGACAAAAAGCGGCGCGGTCGCTGGGATACAGCGCCGCGCCTGAGTCTAGAGGAGGGATGCGCTGAAAGCACGTCCGGGATCATCCTGTTCGCATGTTCCCGCCACGCCCGCTTTGACCCGCGTCAAATACCCTTGAGAAAATCCCCTAACGCCGCGTTGAACCGCGTCGGCTGATCGGCCATCACCATATGGCCACTGGGACCGATCGCCTTGAGCAGCGTACCTTTCTTGCCTGCATAATCCGCACGAAAACGGCTGGTAATCGCGCTCGCCTGCGCGGCATCCGCGCCGACGGCATAGACCACCTCCAGCGGTGCCGCGAGGCGCGGCAGTTGCGGCCCAAGGTCGATATTCGCCAGATCGCGCAGGGCGTTGGCGATGACTTCGGGATCACTGCCCTTCGCCCCCGGCGTTTGCGCCACCATCTGGGCCAGATAGCGCCGCCCCGCGAGCGTACCGGTCAGATAGCCGCCCAGTTGATCCGCCAGAAAGCCCAGACCACTCGCCGTCCCGCCGACCATGGCTGCCCCCGCGGGGAGCATGTCGACCACCATGATCCGGCTCGCCGCTGCCTTCAGGCCCAGCAGCATCGCCAATGTGCCGCCCATGCTATGCCCCACGATCGCAGGCCGCGAGAGCTTCGCCGCCCCGACATAGCGCGCGATTTCGTCCGCGACCGGCTGGACCAACGGCCCGCTGGCATTGGCATCCGCGCTCAACCCGGCAAAGCCGCGCACATGGATCAGGTGAAACCGATAGGTCGGCAACGCGGCCAACACCCCATTCCAGATGCCCGGACCACTGGCCAGCCCCGGAATCAACACCACGTCGCGCCCCGTCCCGCGCACATTCACCGCGATCCGCCGCGACGCAAAGGGCGCCGCCGCCCACAACGGCGCGCCCAGCGTCAGCGCCCCTGCCAATCCGCCCGACAGCAGCGCGCGCCTGTTCATGCCTTCATTTCCCATCATGCGCTATTGCCCGCCCGTCGCTGAACCGCAACTGAGCGGATCAGCTCGCACATTCAGATGGTTGCACCGTTCAGCTTCCTTACATCGCAAATGTGGAATCATTCGTCGCATTGGCCTTGCCCGGAAAAGCCCTGGCGATCCCTAAGGGTGAATGAAGAGTGCGGGGATATTGATGACTGCGAAGACAAACCGGGGCGGCGCCGCGCGCCTCATATTGGCGATGACGGCCCTATCGGCCTGTGTCAGCGCGCCCCAACCACCACCCGCAAGGGCCGCGCCGCAGACGGTTCAGCCCACCACCAATACATGGCCGATCCGTCCGGTCGCCAACCCGCCTCAGCCCTATCGCGACATCGATCAGCGCGAAGCCCCCTCGCCAGCGCTGGTCAGCGTCGTGCGCAATCTGGGTCAAAGCTTCAACGGCAGGGTCGGCATTGCCGTCCGGCGGATCGGCGCGGACTGGACTGTCGCGTGGAACGGCAACGCCCTGTTTCCGCAGCAAAGCGTATCGAAACTCTGGGTGTCGATGTCGTTCCTCGACGCGGTGGATCGCGGCAAGCTGCGCCTGGCCGACACGACCACCATCACCCGCAACGACCTGACCCTGTTCCACCAGCCGACCGCCGCCATGGTGGGGTCGAGCGGCTGGACGACCAGCTATGCCGACCTGATGCGCCGCGCCATGACGCAGAGCGACAACACCGCGAACGACGCCCTGTTGCGCGCCGTCGGCGGGCCGGAAGCGGTGCGCAGCTATCTGGCGCGGCGGATGATCAAGGATATTCGCTTCGGTCCGGGCGAGCGGCTGCTGCAATCGGCGACGGCGGGACTGGACTGGCGACAGGATTATTCGATCGGCCGCAATTTCTACGCCGCCCGCGCAAAGCTGCCCATGGCGGCGCGCGTGAAGGCGCTCGACAACTACCTCGCCAATCCGCCAGACGGCGCGGCCCCCGCATCGATCGTCGCTGCGCTGGCAAAGCTGAAGGAGGGTGACATGCTCTCCTCTGCTTCGTCTCGCCTGCTGCTCAACATTATGGAGGAAGCCAAGACCGGGCCGCAACGGATCAAGGGCGGCGTGCCTGCTGGCTGGTCCTACCTCCACAAGACCGGCACAGGGCAAGATCTGGCGCCGCGCTCCACCGGCTTCAACGATATCGGCATCATGACCGCGCCAGATGGCACCAGCTATGCGGTTGCGGTGATGATCGGGTCGACCACCGTGTCGATCCCGGAGCGCTGGGCGCTGATGCAGGCCGTTGCCAAGGCGATCGCGGCGAACCACGAGAAACGGTAGCGCCGGCTTAGAACCGGCGCGTCACGCCCAGATAGACTTCGCTGTCGGGGCTATGACCGTTCAGCCCGGCGTTGACGCCAATGTCGAACTGCGTGTCGTCGGACGGCTGCCATGCCAGCGACAGGGCGCTCAGCGCCTGCGTGGCGTGGCCATCAGGGTCGTCATCGCGCAGGACGGATGCTTCCACCGTGACACTCAGCGTCTCGCTCATCGACACCGTCAGCCCCGCCACGCTGCCATAGGCGATATGGCGGCCATTGCCGTCCGAATCGACCGCGGCGTCCATCTCCGGCGTCAACTCGACCGACAGGCCGCTGCCCAGGTCGAAACTGACCGGCACGATCAGCCCTGCCCCCCAGTCGCCATCGCCGATTGCCGATCCACCGACCGGCGCCGTCGCATAGGGCATGAGCGCAATGGAAAAGCCCGATCCATCCGGGTTGTGGAGGTTCTGCCGCAGCGCGACGCGAACATCCCCCACGCCATCGGCCCTGTCGACCTGTCCGCTCACCCGGTCGCGGGTGCGCACATGGCCATAGGCGGTCCAGCCGATCTGCGCCTCCAGACTGTCGGTCAGACCAACGCGCTGCAGCGCATCGCCCGCCAGGATTGTATCCGTCCGGCTTTGCGCATCCTTCTCGCGCGTCCAGTCGCCCAGGCCCAGTTCCAATACGACGCGCCCCTTGTCCACCGTACAGGCTGGCGTGCCCAGGCCCGGCCGGTCGGCGCACAGGTCGCGCGCCTCCTGCGCGTCGGCCACCATCGGCACGAACCAGGCCGCCGCCACCGCGATCCAAATCGGAAACTGCATCTGATCCCCCCTCGCCGCCCCGCCCGGCCTGATCCGGCAGCGGCAACAGAGTGGAAATAATCGACGCGGGCGGTTGTTCCGCATTCGTGCCTCGCGCCCACTGGAGGGTCGCCGCTTTACCCGCTATCCCCTCCCCCATGACCCAGAATCACCTCTATCTCGTCGACGGCAGCGGCTACATCTTCCGCGCCTATCATCAGCTTCCGCCGCTGACGAACCAGCATGGCCAGCCGGTCGGCGCGGTCTATGGCTATACGACGATGCTGTGGAAACTGGCCGAGGAACTGGGCAAAGCCGAAGGCCCGACCCATATGGCGGTAATCCTGGACAAGGGATCGCACACCTTCCGCAACGACATGTACGATCAGTATAAGGCGCACCGTCCGCCCGCGCCCGAAGACCTCGTCCCGCAATTCCCGATGATCCGCGACGCCACCCGCGCTTTCTCGCTCCCGTGCATCGAGGAAGCCGGGTTCGAGGCGGACGACATCATCGCCACCTATACCAAGGCGGCGGTGGCGGCGGGCTGGCACGTCACCATCGTCAGCTCCGACAAGGATCTGATGCAGCTCATTCAGCCCGGCGTCGACATGTACGACACGATGAAGAATGAACGGCGCGGCGCGGACTATGTCATGGGCAAGTTCGGCGTGCTGCCCGAACAGTTGGGCGACGTGCTGGCGTTGATGGGCGACAGCGTCGACAATGTGCCGGGCGTGCCGGGCATCGGGCCAAAGACCGCCGCAAAGCTCATCACCGAATATCAGGATCTGGAAAGCGTGCTCAACGCCGCGCCGGGCATGAAGAAATCGAAGATGCAGGAAAACCTCATCGCCCATGCCGACATGGCCCGCCTGTCGCGGCGGCTGGTCGCGCTGCACGATGCAATGGACCTGCCCGAACCGCTCGACGACCTGACGCTCAAGGGCATTCCCAAGGAACCCTTGCAGGAATTTCTCGCCCATCACGGCTTCAAGACGCTGCTGAA
Organism: Sphingomonadaceae bacterium; assembly: GCA_016000085.1. GTDB lineage: Bacteria > Pseudomonadota > Alphaproteobacteria > Sphingomonadales > Sphingomonadaceae > Sphingobium. Next base: position 9,586 of record JAECRT010000007.1, on the reverse strand, counting down.
CCGGCTGGGCGCACCCGCCGCTGCGGTAGCGGTGGCCAGCGTCGCGGCGTCCGTGACGAGCGCCCCCGCTGCCCCCGTGCCGGTCGAACATCCGCCGATCGACTGCGCGCTCTACGAAACCGTCACCACAATCGCCCAACTGGAGGCGTGGATTGCGGAAGCCACAGCGCTGGGGATCGTCGCGGTGGATACGGAAACCGACGCGCTCGACAGCATGGAATCGGGCCTCGTCGGCATCAGCCTGTCCACCGGGCCGGGCCGCGCCTGCTACATTCCGCTCGCCCATCGCTCCGCCGACGATATGTTCGGTGAAGTCCCGCAGCAGATCGCGCTGGACGACGCCGTCCGCCTGCTGCGCCCGATGCTGTGCGACGAATCCGTGCTGAAAATCGGCCATAATCTCAAATATGACCTCAACGTCCTGTCCCGCGTCGGACTGGAGGTGACGCCGATCGATGATTCGATGGTCATGAGTTTCGACCTTGATGCAGGCAAGTCGCTGGGCGGTCATGGCATGGACGAAGCGGCCAGCGTCCACCTCAACCACACCTGCATCAGCTTCAAGGAAGTGACAGGCACCGGCAAGAAGGCGATCAGCTTCGCCCATGTGCCCCTCGACAAGGCGACCGCCTATGCGGCGGAAGATGCCGAGGTGACATGGCGCCTGTGGGACAAGCTGTCGCAGCGCCTCGCCCCGGAAAGCGTCACGCGCGTCTATCAACTGGTCGACCGCCCGCTGATCCCCGTCGTGGCGGGCATGGAGCGGCACGGCATCAAGGTCGACCGCGAACAACTTTCGCGCCTGTCCGGCACTTTCTCGCAGTCGATGGCGGGGCTGGAGGCGGAAATTTTCGACCTGGCCGGGCATCCTTTCACCATCGGGTCGCCGCAGCAGTTGGGCGTCGTTCTGTTCGACGAAATGGGCCTCAAGGGCGGGAAGAAGGGCAAGAGCGGCACCTATTCCACCGACGTTACCGTATTGGAAAAATTGAAGGCCGAGGGGTCCGCGATTTGCGGATTGGTGCTGGAATGGCGGCAACTTTCCAAGCTCAAATCCACCTATACCGACGCCCTGCAACAACAGATCAACCGCGACACCGGCCGCGTCCATACCAGCTATTCGCTGACCGGCGCGCAGACCGGACGCCTCTCCTCCACCGATCCGAACCTGCAAAATATCCCGATCCGCACCGAAATCGGCCGCCAGATCCGCCACGCCTTCGTCGCGGAACCGGGCAACGTCATATTGGCGGCGGACTATAGCCAGATCGAACTGCGCCTCGCCGCCCATATGGCCGATGTGCCTGCGCTGAAAGAAGCCTTCGCGGCGGGCGAGGACATTCATAACCGCACCGCGCAGGAACTATGGGGCGAGGTCAATCGCGACACGCGCGGCCGGGCCAAGACGATCAACTTCGCGATCCTCTACGGCATTTCGCGCTGGGGGCTGGCGGCCCGGCTGGAAATCAGCGCGGACGAAGCGCAGGACATGATCTCCCGCTATTATGAGCGCTTCCCCGGCATCAGCGTCTATATCAGCGAGACGCTGGAAAAGGCGCGGGCCAACGGCTTTACGCAAACGCTGTTCGGGCGGAAAACATGGTTCCCGCGCATCACCGCGTCGATCCAGCATGAACGGCAGGGCGCCGAGCGCGCCGCCATCAACGCGCCGATCCAGGGCACCAGCGCCGACATCATCAAGCGCGCCATGGTGCGCATGGGTCCGGCGCTGGAGAAGGCCGGGCTGACCCGGGTGCGGATGCTGCTCCAGGTCCATGACGAACTGGTGTTCGAACTGCCCGAAGGCGACGTGGAAGCGGCGAGCGCGGTGATTCGTCAGGTGATGGAAAGCGCCGCCGAACCCATCGTCAGCCTCAGCGTCCCGCTGGGCGTGGAAATCGGCACCGGACCAAGCTGGGGCGCTGCGCATTAAGCGCAGCCTCCTGCTCTCCCGTCATCCCAGCGAACGCTGGGTTCTCCCTTTTCGCCCCATGCTCGCCGCATGAAAAAGGGCGGCCTTACCGGACCGCCCTCTTCTCAATCGAACAACTCTTCCAGAAAGCTCTTCTTGCGCTTCTTGGGATAACCCCGCCCGTCGTCGCGATAGTCGCGGTCCGGGCGGTAGCTCTGCTGCGCCACCGGCGGCGCAGCGGCAGCCGGGGCGCTGTCCCGCCCGGAACGCTCGATGATCTTGTCGAGTTCGCCCCGGTCCAGCCACACGCCCCGGCACTGGGGACAATAGTCGATCTCCACGCCCTGCCGGTCCGTCATCGCCAATCCGACATGACAGACCGGGCAAAGCATGGCCGACACGGCCGCTTGATCCCGCATCCTGTTACTCCCGCTCGCCGGTCAGGCTGAGCAGCATCTGGAACAGGTTGACGAAGTTGAGGTACAGCGACAACGCGCCCATGACCTGCATCTTCTGTGCGACTTCATGACCGGCAAAGTGGAAATAGTCCGACTTGATGCGCTGCACGTCCCAGGCGGTCAGGCCGGTGAAAACCACCACACCGATGATCGAAATGACCATCTGCATCGCCGAGCTGCCCAAGAAAATGTTGATCAGGCTGGCGACGACGATGCCGATCAGGCCCATCATCAGGAAGCTGCCCATCTTCGTCAGGTCACGCTGCGTCGTATAGCCCCACAGCGCCATGCCGAGGAACATCACCGCCGCCGAGAAGAAGGCCTGCGCGATGCTGCCGCCGGTGAACACCAGGAAGATGCTGGCCAGCGACACGCCCATCACCGCCGAAAAGGCGTAGAAGGCCATGCGCGCGCCTGCCGTCGTCATCTTTTCGATGCGGAAGGTGAAGAAGAATACGAACGCCAGTGGCGCAAAGATCGCCACCCACTTCAGAGGCGTGCCAAAAATCGCGGCGGCCAGCACCGGCGTATTGCCGATAAAGGCAGCGACTAGGCCGGTAATGACCAGGCCGATGCCCATATTGCGGAAAACGCCCAGCATGTGCGCGCGCAGGCCGGCGTCGGTCTGCGCCGTCTGGCTCGCACCATAGCCGGGCATGCGTACGGGATTGTTCACGGCGTCAATTCTCCATCCAAAAAACGTCTTGGGATCGAGCGGCTCAGCGCGGTCTTCGCGGGATCGTAAAGGGGGGAGATATCCCGCGAACCTGCACCGAGCACACTCGATGCGGTCCGACATCGCGGCTGGATCTGCATCCAACCGCCAGAGGGGCCCGGCCCGCTCCCTCCATATCGTGGGAAGGACGCATGGCTTCAAGAGCCGGGCGCTCTGGCAACAATTTGTTACAAATGCTTCCGGCTAGGGACTATCCCGTAAAGACCGCCGAACCGCCGTTTGACACAGGTCAATGCAAGGGAACGGCGCCTGATCGAAGGGCGACCCAAAGCCTTTCACAGGGAAGCACCATGGACAGACTGGTAATGAGGACGGGCGGCTGGTTCGCGCTCGCGCTGGCGGCATTTGCTGCCGCGTTGGGCGCGGTCGACAGCGGCTTTGCCGTCCATATGGGGATCGTAAGCGCGACCGCGCTGTTGCTGGCCGTCATCGCGATGCGCCGCGCCGACTATGCGGCGTTCGCGCGCGGCGTGCTGAAAATGCCTGCCGAACAGGGCCGTTATTATGACGATGTGATCCGCTGGGGCGTGATTGCGACGGTGTTCTGGGGTCTGGCGGGCTTTCTGGCGGGGCTATACATCGCCCTGCAACTCGCCTTTCCCGCGCTCAACCTGGGGTTCGAATATACCAGCTTCGGTCGGCTGCGACCACTCCACACCTCAGCAGTGATCTTCGCCTTTGGCGGCAACGCGCTGATCGCGACCAGCTTCTACGTCGTGCAGCGCACCTGCCGCGCCCGTCTCTTTTCCCCCGGCCTCGCGAACTTCGTCTTCTGGGGATACCAGCTGTTCATCGTGCTGGCCGCCACCGGCTATCTGATGGGCATTACGGAGGGCAAGGAATATGCCGAACCGGAATGGTATGTCGACCTGTGGCTGACGATCGTCTGGGTCTGCTACCTCATCGTTTTCGGCGGCACGGTCCTGCGGCGCAGCGAACCGCATATCTATGTGGCGAACTGGTTCTATCTCGCCTTCATCCTGACCATCGCGATGCTGCACGTCGTCAACAATCTGTCGATGCCGGTCAGCCTGCTGGGGTCCAAAAGCTACAGCGCCTTTGCCGGCGTGCAGGATGCGCTGACCCAATGGTGGTACGGCCATAATGCGGTGGGCTTCTTCCTGACCGCCGGTTTCCTGGCCATGATGTATTATTTCGTGCCCAAGCAGGCGGAACGGCCGGTCTATTCCTATCGCCTGTCGATCATCCATTTCTGGTCGCTGATCTTCCTCTATATCTGGGCGGGTCCGCACCACCTCCATTACACCGCGCTGCCCGACTGGGCGCAGACGCTGGGCATGGTCTTTTCGATCATGCTGTGGATGCCCAGCTGGGGCGGGATGATCAACGGCCTGATGACGCTCAATGGCGCATGGGACAAGATCCGCACCGACCCGATCATCCGCATGATGGTGATGGCGCTGGCCTTCTACGGCATGTCCACTTTCGAAGGGCCGGTCATGTCGGTGAAGGCGGTCAACAGCCTGTCCCACTATACCGACTGGACGATCGGCCATGTGCATAGCGGCGCGCTGGGCTGGAACGGCCTCATCACCTTCGCCTGCCTCTATTATCTCACCCCGCGCCTGTGGCAGCGGGAACGGCTCTACTCGCTGCGCCTCGTCAACTGGCACTTCTGGCTCGCGACGCTGGGCATCGTTCTCTACGCCGCATCGATGTGGGTTGCGGGCATCATGCAGGGCTTGATGTGGCGCGAATATGGCAGCGACGGCTACCTCGTCTACGCTTTCTCCGAAGTCGTGAGCGCGATGTTCCCGATGTATCTGATCCGCGCTGCGGGCGGGCTGATGTATCTGGCCGGCGCGATCATCATGGCCTGGAACATCGGCAAGACCATCGCGGGCAGCCCGCTGCGCGCCGAAAGGCCGATGCGCGACGCCGCCTATGATCCCACCGCCGACAAGCCGCTTCTCGCTGCCCAGCCTGCATAAGGAGACGCCGACATGGCATCCAAACTCTTCGACCATGGCAAGCTGGAGCGGAACATATCGCTGCTCGGCATCGCCTCGCTGATCGTCGTCGCCATTGGCGGCATCGTGGAGATCGCGCCACTTTTCTGGATCGACAATACGATCGAGAAGGTGGAGGGCATGCGCCCCTATACGCCGCTCGAACTGGCGGGCCGCAACATCTACATCCGCGAAGGCTGCTACAACTGCCACAGCCAGATGATCCGGCCTTTTCGCGACGAAACGGAACGCTATGGCCATTACAGCCTGGCGGCGGAAAGCATGTACGACCACCCGTTCCAATGGGGGTCGAAGCGCACCGGGCCTGATCTCGCGCGCGTGGGTGGTCGCTACTCCGACGAATGGCATGTCCAGCACATGAAAGACCCGCGCGCCGTAGTGCCGGAATCGATCATGCCGACCTATCCCTTTCTGGCCGACCGGGAATTGAAGGCGGGCGACATGCGCGGCGACTTGACCGCCCTGACGCGGGTGGGCGTGCCGTATAGCGAAACAGATGTGGCGAAGGCCAATGACGACCTGAAGGCACAGGCCGATCCCACCGCCGACAGCGGCGACCTGCTCAAACGCTATCCCAAGGCGCAGGTCCGCGATTTCGACGGCGATCCGGGCAAGCTGACCGAGATGGATGCGCTCGTCGCCTATCTCCAGATGCTCGGCACGCTGGTCGATGTCGACGCTGCCCAACCGCAGGAGAAGCCCCGATGAGCTATGACGCCCTGCGCCATTTTGCCGACAGTTGGGGACTGGTCTTCATGGGCGCGACCTATGCGGTGCTCGTCGGCTGGCACTTCCTGCCCCGTGGCCGCCGACTGAGCCGCGACGCTGCCATGATGATTTTCAAAAATGATGAGACGGAGGCCGATAATGGCTGACGCACAGGACAAGAAGATCGACGCCGCCACCGGCACCGCGCTCAAGGGCCATGAATGGGACGGGATCGCAGAACTCGACACCCCGTTGCCGCGCTGGTGGCTGTGGACCTTCTACGCGACGATCGTCTTCGCGGTCGGTTATGTGATCGCCTACCCCGCGATCCCGATGCTGACCGACTATACGCGCGGCATGCTCGGCTGGTCGAGCCGGGGTGCGCTGGACAAGGAACTGGCGGCGCGGGAAGCGCAGGTTGCACCCCTGCACAAGGTGATCGCCGAACGCGCAATCACCGACCTGCCGGGCCGTCCCCGGCTGATGCAGGCCGCGGTCGAAGGCGGGCGCGCCGCCTTCAAGGTCCATTGCGTCCAGTGCCACGGGTCCGGCGCGGCGGGGGCCAGGGGCTATCCCAACCTAAACGATGACGACTGGCTGTGGGGCGGCGATCTGGCGACGATCGAAAAGACGATCACCGACGGCGTCCGCAATCCCGATCATGACGCCACCCGCCAATCGATGATGCCCGCATTCGGCCGCGACCAGTTGCTCACCGCCGCACAGGTGGACGATGTCGTCGCCCATGTTCGCGTCATCAGCCATCAGGACAAGGCAAGCCCGGCGGCGCAGCGCGGCGCGCAACTCTTCGCCGACAATTGCGCGGTCTGTCATGGCGCAGACGGCAAGGGCAATCGTACGCTGGGCGCGCCCAACCTGACCGACGGCATCTGGCTCTATGGCGGCGATGCCGACACGATCCGCCAGACCGTCTGGAACAGCCGTCAGGGCGTCATGCCACGCTGGGACGACAAGTTGGACAAGGCGACCATCCGTATGCTGGCCGCCTATGTCCACAGTCTTGGCGGCGGCGAAGCGACGACTGCGGCAGCGGAAACGGCGGACGATGTTGCCCGCTGACACCGCCTTGCCCCTCTATGAAAAGCGCAGGGGCGTCTATCCCAAGGCGGTCGACGGCTTCTATCGCCGCCTGAAATGGGCGATCATGGCGGTAACGCTGGCGATCTATTGGGTCACGCCATGGATTCGCTGGGATCGCGGCCCCTATGCGCCCGATCAGGCGGTGCTGGTCGACCTTGCCCATCGGCGCTTCTACATGTTCGCGATCGAAATCTGGCCGCATGAATTCTACTATGTTGCGGGCCTGCTCATCATGGCGGGGATCGGCCTGTTCCTGGTCACATCGGCGGTGGGCCGTGCATGGTGCGGCTATGCCTGCCCGCAGACGGTCTGGACCGATCTGTACCAGCATGTCGAACGCTTCATCGATGGCGACCGCAATGCCCAGATCCGGCTCGCCAAGGCATCATGGACACCGGCCAAACTCGTGCGCCGCCTCACCAAATGGAGCGTCTGGCTGGCCATCGCCTTTGCCACGGGCGGCGCATGGATCTTCTATTTCGCCGATGCGCCCAGCCTGCAACGGGCCTTCTGGACCGGCACCGCCGCGCCCACGGCTTATGCGACCGTCGCCCTGCTGACCGCCACCACCTTCATCCTGGGTGGCTTCATGCGCGAGCAGGTCTGCATCTATATGTGCCCTTGGCCCCGCATCCAGACGGCGATGCTGGACGAAACATCCCTCGTCGTCACTTATAAGGACTGGCGTGGCGAACAACGCGCCAGCCTCAAAAAGGCGCAGGCCGCGCCGGGTGATTTTGGCGACTGCATCGACTGTAACCAGTGCGTCGCGGTATGCCCCACCGGCATCGACATTCGCGAAGGACCGCAGGTCGGCTGCATCACCTGTGCGCTGTGCATCGACGCCTGCGATCAGGTGATGGCCCAGATCGGGCGTCCGCGCGGCCTGATCGACTATTGCACACAGGACGATGCGGAGGCCGAGAAACGGGGCGCCCCGTCCCGCCCCGTGCTCAAGACCCTGCTCCGCCCCCGCACCCTTGCCTATCTGGCGGGATGGAGCGGGATCGGCGCGGCCATGCTGTTTGCACTGGGCGCGCGCACACGGGTGGACATCGCCGCGCAGCAGGATCGCAACCCCATTTTCGTGGCCCTGTCCGACGGCGCGATCCGCAACGCCTATACCGTCAAGCTGCGCAATATGGAGGCGCGACCCCGGCCGATGGAGGTCAGCGTCGAAGGGCTGGCAGACGCGCAGCTCTGGACCGACACCATGGTGCGCGAACGCGCCCGGCCCGTGATCCGCACCATGGTTCCGGCCGACAGCGTGGCCAAGTTGCGCATCTTCATCGCCGCGCCACCCACCGGGCCGCAGCGCCAGGATTTCGCCTTCACCGTGCGCGCCACCGACCATGAAGGCGGCGGCGATCGCGAAGACGCCCGTTTCGAAAGGCCCCAATGATGCGCCCTGCCCCGTCCCGTCGCTTCACCGGCTGGCACATGACCGGCCTATTGGTCGCCTTTTTCGCGGTGGTGATCGCCGTCAATTGCCTGATGGCGACGCTGGCCGTGCGCTCTTTTGGCGGGGTGGTGGTCGATAACAGCTATGTCGCCAGCCAGAAATTCAATGGCTGGCTGGATGAAGCCCGCGCGCAGACCCGACTGGGCTGGCGGGGCGAGGTGACGCTGTTGCCCGGTCGCCACGTCGCGCTCAGCCTGACCGACGCACAGGCCAAGCCTATAGCGGGCGGCACCGTGCGCGCACTGGCCCAGCATCCGCTTGGCCGCGCGCCCGACATCGCGCTCGCCTTCCATGAACGCGCGCCCGGCCGCTACACCAGCGATCATACGCTTCCGCCCGGACGCTGGCAGTTACGCATCACCGTGCGCCATGGCGCGGGCGATCATCACATCCTGCGAGAGATCGACTGATGGCGACCCAACCGCTCCTCCTGCCCGAACCCCCTGCCGCGCCCGCCATGCAAACCAGCCTGTTCGCCCTGCCCGGCATCCATTGCGCCGGCTGCATCGGGAAGATCGAAAATGGCCTCGCTCATGTCCCCGGCATCGCATCGGCGCGCGTCAATCTGGGCGCGAAGCGGGTCGCCATCCAGCACGATCCCGCGCTCACCCCGCCCGACCTCAAACAGGCTATCGCCGCGCTGGGGTTCGAAGCCGAAGCGCTCGCCGACCCCGGTATGGACATTGCAGCGACCGAAAGCCGGGCGCTGATCCGCGCGCTCGCCGTTGCGGGCTTCGCCGCGATGAACGTTATGCTGCTGTCGGTATCGGTCTGGTCTGGCGCGGACGGCGCGACGCGGGCCATGTTTCACTGGTTGTCTGCTCTCATCGCCCTGCCCACGGTCGCCTATGCGGGCATCCCCTTCTTTCGCTCGGCCTGGGCCGCGCTGCGGCAGGGGCGCACCAATATGGACGTTCCGATCAGCATCGGCGTGCTGCTGACCACGGGCATGAGCCTGTATGAAACCGTGACCGGCGGGGCGCACGCCTGGTTCGACGGCGCGGTGATGCTGCTGTTCTTCCTGCTCGCGGGCCGCTGCCTCGACAGCCTGATGCGCGCCCGCGCGCGCGCCGGGGTGGCTGCACTGCTCAAACAGACCGCGCCCGGCGCGATGGTGCTGGACGATAGCGGACACAGCCGCTGGCAGGCGGCAAGCGCGTTGCGCCCCGGCATGACCATGCTGGTCGCGGCGGGCGAACGACTGGCGGCGGACGGCCG
>JAECRT010000064.1:7226-14496 GCA_016000085.1 Sphingomonadaceae bacterium | reverse complement strand
GAATATCCCGCCATGTATCGCCGCTTTGTGGATCTGGTGGCAACCCGCGCGATCGACGCCGACACCGCACCGCTGCGACTGGTGGCGGACGCCTTCCTTTGCGGGCGGCATTGCCCTACGGCTGCATTCGAGGACTGAAAATATAGGGAGCGACGGATTTGGGGAGTAGCGAGCGCAGGGACGGATCGGAACGCAAGTTTTCGACGGACGACAGCTCGCTGCGCATCCATCAGGCGATTGCGCGGGACATCGGTACCGCCATCCTGACGGGAAAGCACCAGCCGGGCGAATTGTTCGAAGGCGAGATCGAGGCGTCGGAGCGTTTGGGCGTATCGCGCACCGCCTATCGCGAGGCTGTACGCATCCTGATCGCCAAGGGGATGCTGGAAAGCCGCCCCAAGGCCGGCACCCGCGTGCTGCCGCGCAACCGCTGGAATGTGCTGGATCCCGAAATGCTGGCATGGATGTTCGCGGGCGAGCCAGACGCAAACTTCATCCGTGATCTGTTCGAACTGCGCGGCGTGATCGAACCGGCAGCGGCCGAATTTGCCGCGCGGAGGCGCACCGACGCGCAACTGGCGGTGATGGACGCGGCGCTGGCGGAGATGGGCCGCTACGGACTTTCAACCCCGGAAGGACGCGCAGCGGACCAGCGTTTCCACAACATGATCCTGGCCGCGACGCATAACGACGCGCTGGAGGCGCTGGCCAGTTCGGTCGGCGCGGCGGTTAGCTGGACCACGACCTTCAAGCATCGCAAGAAGCTGATGCCGCGCGACCCCCTGCCCGACCATCACGCCGTCCACCGCGCCATCGCCGCGCGCGACACGGCGGCGGCCCGCACCGCCATGGCCGAACTGCTGCGGCTGGCGCTGGCCGACATGGATATCGCGCTCAGCGAGCCGGGGAGCGAAGAATAGGGTCTTCAGATCTGCACCAGATGCGCGACATCCTTCGCGCTTTCCTGCGCGATGCTACCCTGCCGAATGATCCGGCCATTCTGCATCGCGCTATAGCGGTCGGCGAAGCGCCAGACGAAATCGAGATATTGTTCGACCACCAGCACCGTCATGCCCAACTGGTCGCGCACATGGACCAGCGCCGCTTCGATCTGTTGCACGACATTGGGCTGGATGCCCTCGGTCGGCTCGTCCAGCAGCAACAGGCTCGGTTCCCCCGCCAGCGCCCGGCCGATCGCCAGTTGCTGTTGCTCGCCCCCCGATAGGAAGCCCGCGGCGCGCGTGCGGATATCGTAAAGTTTGGGGAACAGGTCGAAAATATGCTGGGGCACCTTTCCGCCGCTCTTGCCGCGCCCGGCCAGTGCCGACAGCCCGGTTTCCAGATTTTCCATGACGCTCAGTTGCGGGAACACATGCCGCCCCTGCGGCACGAAGCCGATGCCAGCGCGTGACCGTTTATGCGCGGGAAACCCCGTAATGTCCCGCCCGTCGAATTGGATCGTCCCGCCCTTGGTCGGCCGCGTTCCCATGATCGCGTGCAGCAGCGTCGTCTTGCCCACACCATTGCGGCCAATGAGCGCCATCACTTGCCCCCGCGCCAGCGTCAGGTCGACGTCCCACAACACCTGGCTCTGACCATAGGCGCTCGACAGGGCGGCGATTTCCAGCAGCGGCCCGCTCATTTCGCGTGGCCCAGATAGACGGCGGCGACTTCCGGGTCGGCGCGCACATCGGCGATGCTACCCTGCTTCAAGAACTTGCCCTGATGCATCACTGTGACCGGCGCGGCGAGTTGTTCGACAAAGCTCATGTCATGGTCGATCACCAGCACGGTGCGACTGTCCCCCAATCCCAATATCAGTTCAGCGGTCCGGCTCGTTTCGGCCGGCCCCATGCCCGCAGTCGGCTCGTCCAGCAGCAGCAGTTCTGCGCCAGTCGCCATCACCATCGCGATTTCCAGCCACTGCTTCTCGCCATGGGCCAGCGTGCCGGCCTCCACTTGGGCGCGATGGGCCAGACCCACAGTATCCAGCGCCTCTTCTACCGCCAGCCGCTCGTCGGCCGGGATGCCGATGCCGAAGCTCTTCCACCAGCGCCGGTCACGCCGCGCCGCAAGCGCCAGATTGTCGCGCACGCTCAGGGTGGGCAGCACGCCAGGCGCCTGAAACTTGCGACAGATGCCGCGCGCGACGATCTTTTGCTCGGCCAAGCGCTGGATTTCCTCCCCCTTGAAGAGCACGCGTCCTGCGCTGGGGCGGACCCGGCCGATGATCGTGTCGCACAGTGTCGATTTGCCCGCGCCATTGGGACCGATGACCACCCTCGTCTCACCGCGATTGAGCGTCATGCTGAAATTATCCAGCGCCTTGAAGCCGCTATAGTCGATGGTCACGCCATCGACACTGAGCAGCAGGTCGGAGACGGCCGAACCGCTCATGCCGCTTTCCCCTTCGCCAGACCAGCCAGCCCGCGCGGCAGCAGCGTGACCACGAAGATGAACAGCGCGCCCATCAGATAGAGCCACAATTCGGGAAAGGCGCTCGACACCGCATCGCGCGCCAGATTGACGAGCAGCGCGCCGACGATCGCGCCCGCCAGGCTGTAGCGCCCGCCGATCGCGACCCACACCACCATCTCGATCGAGGGGACGACCCCGATTAGCGCGGGCGAGACGACCCCGGCATGGAGGGTGAATAGCGCCCCGCCGATCCCCGCCAGCATCGCGGCGATGGCAAAGGCCACCACCTTGAACGGCGTGGGGCTGTAGCCCAGGAACCGCACGCGATTTTCGCCGTCACGCGACGCCCGCAACAACATGCCGAAGCGCGAAGCGAGCAGCCAGCGCAGACCGATGAAAGCCACGCACAGCACCGCCAGCGTCAGCCAGTAGAGGCCCGATCCAGTGCCCGGACCAGCCAATCCAAAGCCGAAAACGGAATAGAAATCCGTCAATCCGTTGAACCCGCCGGTCACATCCTGACGGCTGATAATGAGGGTGGAGAAGGCCAGCGCCAGCGCCTGTGTAATCAGCGCGAAATAGGTGCCACCGACACGGCGATGAAACACCGCCCCGGAAAAGAGCGCACCAACCAGCGTGGGAATGATGAGGATCGCCGCCAGCGTGAAGACGGGGCTGGCGAACGGCTGCCACCACAGCGGCAGGCTTGTCCGACCGCTCCACACCATGAAGTCGGGTATCTCACCCTGCGGCAGGTCCGCCAGCTTCATGTGGATGGCGATGGCATAGCCACCAAGGCCGAAAAACACACCCTGCCCCAGGCTCAATATGCCGCCATGTCCCCAGATCAACACAAGGCCGAGCGCAAGGATACCCATCGCCATGAAGCGGGCGAGCAGGTTGAGATCATAGGCCGACAGCGCAAAAGGCGCGGCGAGGCCGAGCGCGAGCAACAGCCATGGCAGGAAGGGCTTGAGCGGATCGAACCGCGCGGTGAGGACAGAAAGATCAGGCATCGAGCTGGCGGGTCTTTACGGCAACGACACCCTGCGGGCGTACCTGAATGAAAAGGATGACGAAGACGAGCAGCAGCATCTGCGCCACGCTGACATCCACGAAAATCTGCGCGAGCGCCGCGAACAGCCCCAGGATGATCGCCGACGCCGTCGTGCCCACGATGCTGCCAAGGCCACCCATCACCACGACCAGAAAGGCCGGAATGATATAGCTTTGCCCGACATTGGGCGTGACCGGGCCAAGCAGCGCCAGCATGACGCCCGCCAGGCCCGCGACACCCGAGCCGAGGCAGAAGACGGTGAAATCCACCCGGCTAACATCGATGCCAGTGGCCGAGGCCATCATCCGGTCCTGATTGACCGCCCGCACCAGCAGGCCGATGCGCGTCTTGAGCAGCAGCAGCGCAAGGCCGCCCAGCACCAGCGCCGCGATCAGGATGATGAAAAGGCGCGCGGAAGGAAATGTGACGCCGAAAGCCATGAAGCTGCCCGTCAACCATTCGGGCGCGCGCACTTCAACCCCGATCGCGCCGAACAAATCGCGCGCGCCCTGTTGCAGGATCAGGCTGACGCCCCATGTCGCCAGCAGCGTGTCGAGCGGACGAGCCGACAGGCGACGGATCAGCGCCGTCTGAATGATCCCGCCCATCGCCGCCGCGCCGATGAAGGCGACCGGGATGGCCAGGATGATGCCCAGCGCGCCCGGCACGACCAGCAGCGTCATCCAGGCGAGATAGCCGCCCAGCATCAGCATTTCGCCATGCGCCATGTTGATGACGCGCATCAGCCCGAAGGAGAGAGCCAGGCCGAGCGCGGCCAACAGATAGAGCGACGCCAAAGACGCGCCATTGAACAGCTGGTTGAGGAAAAGAGCGTCCATGTCAGGGCGTCCGGGGCAGGAAAGCGGCGCGCCCCACCCCGGCCTTCATCACAGCTTGCACGTCTTGCCAGGGAAGGCGATCGCGTCATAGGGTTCGGGGGCCAGATCCTTACCGCTGTCTGCGATGATCTCGAACTGGCCATCCGCCTTCAGCTTGCCGATATAGGCCTTTTGCACCAGACTCTGATTGGCCGCGAAGCTGACTTTGCCCATTGGCGTGTCGAAGCCGCCCAGCGTCGCCGCCGCCTTGCGCACGGCGTCAGGATCGAAGCTCTTGGCCTTCTCGACCGCCGCCTTCCACGCATAAACGTCAAGATAGCCATGCACCATCGGATCGGTAATGGCGGCATCCTTGCCGAACTTGGCCTTGTAAGCGGTGATAAATTTGGCGTTGGCGTCGCCGGTCAGGCTCTGGAAATAATTCCAGGCGGCATAGCTGCCCTCAACCAGACCCGCGCCCATTGCCTGCGCTTCCTGCTCGCCGATCGAGAAGGACATTACAGGCATCGTCTTGGGGCTGATGCCCGCCGCCTGCATCTGCTTGAAGAAGGCAACGTTGCTGTCACCGTTCAGCGTATTGAAGATGATGGCAGGCTTGGCCTGCTGGATTTTCGCGATCACCCCGGAAAAGTCGGTCCCGCCCAATGGCACATAGGCTTCGCCCAGCACCTGCATCCCGCCCTTTTCTATATGCTTTTTCAGGATCAGGTTGGCGGTGCGGGGATAGACATAGTCCGACCCGACGAGGAAGAAGCTCTTATACCCTTGGCTGACTGCCCATTCGAGCGCGGGCAGCGCCTGCTGGTTGGGCTGCGCACCCGAATACATGATGTTGGGCGAACATTCATTGCCCTCGAACTGCACCGGATACCAGAGCAGGTTCTTGGTGCGCTCGAACACCGGCAGCATCGCCTTGCGGCTGGCCGACGTCCAGCCGCCGAATACAGTAGATACACCGTCGCTTTCGATCAGCTTCGACGCTTTCTGCGCGAAAGTGGACGGATCGGATGCGCCATCCTCGACCAGTGCGTTGATCTTTTTGCCCATGACGCCGCCCGCCGCATTGATCTCTTCGATCGCCAGCATCTCGGCGTTTTTCACGGTGATCTCGCTGATCGCCATCGTGCCGGTCAGCGACTGGAGCACGCCCACCGAAACGCTGTCGCCCGCCGGGGCGCTGCCATTGCCCCCGCCACTGGAGCAACCTGCCAACGTCAGCGCGCAGGCGGTGGTGGCAAGCATAAACAGCCTGAAACGGATCATGATCTGCTGGTCTCCCATTGCAGGCCCGACGAGGGGCGCTGCGACGCACAATTTCGATGCCTAAAGGCTATGGAAAGCCGTCAGACCCCCGTATGCGTCATTTGACGTAGGCAGTACGGCACGGCTTCCCACTAGACTTGGCCCCATGGCGAACGGGGCGGAATCCATGGATACAGGCGCGATCATGCGCGCAGCGAAGCGACCGCAGCGCCTGGCTCCGCCAGCGGTCCGGACAGTGCTGCGCGATCCGCTGTTCGCCTTCCTGTTGGCAGGCGCGGGCCTGTTCGCGGGCTATCAGGCGATCGAGCGGATGCAAAAGCCCCCGGTCATCTACACGAGCGAAGTCGAGCAGGCGACCATAAGCGAGTTCGAAACGCTGACCGGACGCAAGGCCACCACCGCCGACCAGACAAAGATGAAGGCCGACTATCTGGCCGAAGAACTGCTGTTTCGTGAGGCGATTGCGCGCAACATGCACCTGACCGACGGCGAAACGCGCAAGCGGCTGGTCGACAAGCTGCGCTACCTGATCGCGGGTGCGCCGCCCGAACCGACCGAGGAGCAACTGGTCAATCATTATGCCGAGCATCTGGACCTCTACCGCGCCGAGCCGCGCAGCAGTTTCAGCCAGGTCTATCGCATCCAGAAACCCGCCGACGCTGGGTTGCTGCTGGCCCAGCTCAACAATGGTCAGACAGTGCGCGGCGACGATTTCTGGCTGGGCCGCGACTTCCCCCGCTATGGCGATTCGATGGTGCGCGGCATTTTCGGCCAGCCCTTCGTCGACACGCTCAAGACCGCGCCGCAAGGCCGGTGGATAGGCCCGATCCAGTCCCCGCGTGGCTGGCATTTCGTGAAGCGGGGCGAGCGCATCCCTTCCGCCATGATCGCCTTCCCCGCGATCCGCGATCAGGTGCGGCAGGATTATATGATCGCCCATAGCGAAGCGGCGATCGGCAAGGCCATGACGGGCCTGAAGGAGAAATATGATGTGGAAGAATAAGCTCGCCGCGATCCTGCTGGCGCTGACGAGCGCCCTGCTGCCAGGCGCGGCGATGGCCGACATCTTCCTGTCCGCGGATTTCGCCCTGACGCACGGCGAAGAACCGAACAGCTATGAATTTACCGCCGCCGTGCCGGAGGTGGTGGGCCAGCCTGCTGCCCTCGCCTACCCCCAAGGCTGCCACCAGACCGCAATGACGCGCCAGACCAGCGGCGGGCGGGCGCAATATGCGTATGAATTCGCCTGCGATCGGCCTTTTGCCGCCGACGACATGATCCAGACCCCGTGGAAGGCCGACGGCGCACGCTTCGTCACCAATGTGCTGGGCGCGCAGGTGGATCGCAGCCTGACCGGCAATGCAGGCGGCATCGCCGTGCCAGTCGGCGAAACCGCCGCCGCGCAGCGCCCGATCAGCAGCATCGCGCCGGAATTTTTTGCTCAGGGCGTCTGGCATATCTGGCTGGGCTGGGATCATCTCGCCTTCGTGCTGTGTCTGGCGCTGCTGGCGCGCGGGCGCGCACTGCTCTGGCTGGTGAGCGCGTTTACGGCGGGTCACTCCATTTCGCTGGCGCTCGCCTTTTTCGAACTGTTGCATGTCCCCGTGCCGCCGGTGGAGGCTGCGATCGCCCTCTCCATCGCCTTCATGGCGCGCGAGGCATTGCTGGCTGGCAGGCGCGAGGAAAGCTTCGC
>JAECRT010000064.1:0-7126 GCA_016000085.1 Sphingomonadaceae bacterium | reverse complement strand
GTCGGCGCGATCGGTTGTTTCTGGATGGTCGAACGGGTGGCGGGCTTCGGCATCGCCTGACCTGCCGCGCTATCGCGTGCGATCAGGCCGGTGGCATTGGCCACGGCAAAGCTGACCCCATACAGGTTGCGCTGTTGCGGCACGCCGGGGATCGGCCGGGGATGGCCGGAGGCATAGCGTATCCCATCGCGCTCCTGAAACCGGTCACGCGGACAGTCCCAGTCAAGACCGACCCCCATCACATCGGGCAGCGCGCCGGGATAACAGGGCATATCCTCCACCGCCCGCGCCGCGACGATCAGCACGCCCGCTGCCAGCGCCCGCTCCGCCACCAGCGCAAAGGCGGCCTCATGCGCCGGATTGGCCGTGCCAAGGCTCAGGTTGATGATGTCCACGCCCGCCTCTACCGCCCGGTCGATGGCGCTGACCAGCGCCCGCGCGCTCGCCCGGAGTGATTCGTGAAACACCCGGATCGGCAGGCACAGAGCATCCGGCGCATGATCCTGAATAGCGGCCGTAACGGCAGTGCCGTGGCCCAGCCGGTCCAGGCTCGCCCCCTCGCCCTCGATCAACGCCCCGTCGCGCGCAATCGCGAACCCCGGCAACAGCCGCGCCGCGTCGATATGGGGATGGTCGGGATGAACGCCGCTGTCGATCACCGCGATGCGGATCGGCTTAGGCATCGATCAGCGCACCACGCTGCTCCACCTGCGCCCGACCATCGACCAGCGTCACGACCATATCGGCCATCTGGGCCAGCACGGGCTTGTGGGTGATGACGATGATCGTCGCATCGGGCAACGTCGCGCGCAACCGCCCTGCGACCCGCTGCTCCGTCTCCCCATCCAGCGCCGAAGTCGGTTCGTCGAGGATCAGCACGCTGGGCGAGCGCAACAACGCGCGCGCCAGCACGATCCGCTGCCGTTCTCCTGCCGACAGGGCCATGCCGCGTTCACCCGCGCGCGTCGCATAGCCTTGCGGAAGGCGCGCGATGAAACTTTCCAGCCCCGCCGCATGGGCGGCCGCCTCGATCGCGTCCTGCGACACGTGGGGCATAGCAAAGCCGATATTCGCGGCGATCGTATCGTTGAACAGATAGGGCGACTGGTCGACCAGGATGATCTCCCGCCGCAGGTCATCCAGTCGATAGTCGCGCAGGTCGCGCCCCTTGACCAGTATCCGTCCCGCATCGGGATCGAGATAGCGCACCATCAGGTCCGCCATGGTCGATTTGCCCACGCCGCTGGGGCCAAGGATCGCGCACAGGCTGCCTTGCGGAATGGTGAGGTCGATGTCGCGCAGCACCGCGTCGCGATCATAGCGCATCGCGACCGCTTCGAAGCGGATCGCCCCGGCCCGCATCATCGGCACCGCGTCCGCCCGCTCGGCCACCTCCGCCTTTGTATCGAACAGCTCGAAGATCCGCCCCAGCGACACCCGCGCCGACGCCAATCCCGACGTCAGCCCCATCAGCGTCTGGATCGGCGACAGCAGCCGCATATGATAGGTCATGAACGCTACCAGCGTGCCGATGCTCATCCCATCCTCGATGATCCGCCAGCCGCCATAAAGGATCACCGCCGACGTCGCCGCCGTCATCAGCGTGCCGGGCAGCGCTCCGGTCATGAAGGACGCGACCTGCATCCGCAGCATCGCGCCCACGAACGCATCGTTGCGCGCGTGGAACCGCCCCACCTCATGCTCACCCGCGCGCAGGGATGCGACGACGCGCATCCCCATCACCGTATCGACGAGCAGGCTGCCAAGGTCCGCGCCCTTTTCCCGCATGTCGCGGGTCAGCGCGGTCAGCCGCCGTTGATAATAGGCAAAGGTCGCAAGGCTGGCGGGGACCAGCACGACGCTAACCAGAAACAGCCGCCAGTCGAGCCACAGCATCATCGCCACGCAGCCCACGAAAAACAGCAGATTGCTGACCACCGACAGCATCGTGTCCGACGCGATCCGCTGCACATCGCTGACATCGCTATTCATCCGCGACACCAAGTCGCCCAGCCGAAAGCTGCCATAGAAACGCGGCGACAGAGTCTGGAGATGGCGCAGCAGTGCCGCACGAATATCATAGAGCATCGCGGCGGACAGCGACACATAACGATAGCTGGCGAGGATATTGACGCCGAACCCGGCGATGGTGACGCCGATCATGATGGCGGCGATCCGCACCAGCGCGCCCATATCCTTCTTGAGCAGCGCCTGATCGATCATCAGTTTGGACAGATAAGGCTGCACCAACCCCAGCGCGGTGGACAACAGGCTGATCGCCAGCACCATCAAAAGCGCGCCGCGATAAGGCCGCAGGAACGGCGTCAGCCGCTTATAGGCGCTCCAGTCGGCGACGGGTGCTCCGGGTAAGCTCCCGCTCATGCCGCCAGCGCCCGTGGAACGAGACGCAACCCGTCGAGCATGAAGCGCGGTTCCGGCAGCTTGGCCAACAGGCCGGTGCATTGGTGATGCCCGGCCATCAGCGCGTCATGCTGCGCCCGCCACCAGTCCCCCTGCCCGCCGGTCGCATAAAATTGCGCGCACAGCGCCAGATGCCGCCGCATCGCCGCGATCAGCATGGATTGATAATGGGTGAGCAGCGCCGCCCGGTCCCCGCCTTCGCTTATCCCGATCAGCACGGCCGCCGCCAATATCGCCTCGCGCACCGACTGCGCCGTGCCGTCGCCACAGATCGGATCGAAGCCCAGCGCCGCCGTGCCGCACGCCAACCAGTCGTCTCCACATAGCGGCAGATGAATACGCGGCGCGGCCATGAACGGGGTCGATGCGGCCCCCACCGCATCGACCACCGGCGCGATCAGGCCGCTCTGCCCCAGCAGTCCGTCGATCGTCCCGCCCACGCCCAGCAGCCAGCCTTCGCCCGGCCCGGCCGGGACGAGGAACAGCCAGCCATTCGCCACCGCCTCGATCCGGCCTTCCTGTGCGCAAGCCGGATCGCGCAGCCGCACCTTTGCCGCCACCGCATCGCGCTCACCGAAAATATGCAGGTTGCCAGTCGGCAGCGGCGGCGCGGCATGGATGGTGAAATCAACAGCGCCCTGCGCCCCGTCGCCCGGTACGACGCCCAACACCGCCTGCACGCCATCCTCCGACGCCAGCACCGCGCCATGCGGCACTACCACCGGCGCCCCCCCCCACGCCACCACGCGGCGCACGATGCAGGGATGATCGGCAAACAGATCCGGTCGATCGAACACGCCCCGGATCAGCGCCAGCGCCGGATCGCTGAGTAGGATCGTAGGCACCGGCGGACGGCTGGCAGGTTCGGTTGCGACCCGAAGGCCCGCCTGCGTCAGGATATGCGCGCATCCCGTGGCGGCTATACCGCTTCCCCGGATGGCGATGGTCGTCATCGACTGCTCACGGCACCGCGACCATGCCCGCGCCGGTCGTGTCGTAGCCCAGATCCCATGTCACTTCATGCTTGAGCGTCTTGGAATCATAGACTTCGACATCATAGCTCGCGCCATAGATATAGAGCTTGGCCCCATCCATCGACATACCCAGTCGGAAACGCGATCGGCACGGAAATTCGGATTTGGCCAGCACCGCGTTGGTGGTCATGTCGAATCGCCAGAATTCGCAGCGCTTGTTACCCAGCTTGCCGTTGGTGACGACGGTATAGGCTTCCTTGCCATCGGGCGTGACTTCCAGACCGGCCATCGCTTCGGGCGCAGGACCGATCGGCGTGAAATCAAACTGGCGGGTAGCGAGGTCAAAGCGCGCCATGCCGAACATTTTGTTGTGAATATAGGGATCGGTCGCGTTGAACAGCGACACATATTGGCCCGGCGTGCGGATCGCATCAAGCGTGCCGCCAAAGCCCACATTCTCCATGCCCGTGCCTTCGGGTTTGGCGAGGTCGATGCGGTCCAGCACCTTGAGCGTTGCCAGATCGATAATCAGCACCTTCTCGCCAAAGGCGTAAAGGAACTTGCCGTCCTGCGACACTTTATAGCCCGCACGGAAACCGCCTGCCCGCTCATCCTCCTTGTCGATCGCAGCAGTGCGCACCACTTTTTGCAGCTTCAGGTCGATGACGCCATACATCGGCTTGCTGACGGTATAGCGGTCGACACCCTTGTCGAATTTCGACAGCACCGTGTAGAAGTAGCGACCCGTCGGGTCGGGCGTCCCACCCCAGAAGCGATAACGGGTCGTGCCATCGTTCAGGCTGAACTTGTTGATGACCTTGCGCGTCGCGGTGTCGATCACCTCGATCCCGCTGGTGGTGATGGTTGTCACATAAATGCGCTTGCCATCATCGGATAGTTGCATGGATGTGGGCAGGCCCGTCTCCAGCTTGATCGTGCCGGTGACGGCCGCTTTCCCTTCTTCGAACACGAGCAGGCTGTCGGGATAGGACCCCATGAACAAAGTGGCCGCGGGCGCGGGCGCGGGCAGCGCAGCGAGCGCCGCCAGTCCCGTTGCGAGCATCAGGCGAATTTTCTGCATCGGGCGCCTCACGGGAAAACGAGATCGAGACTGCGCCAGTCCTTCGTGGCCGTGGCGCAGTTGCTGGCCCAGTCGGGCGAATAGTTCACATGGTCGGGCACCTGCACCGGCCAGAAACAGGTGACGTAACAGTCGTAAATGTCACGCTCGACCGGCTGGCAAAGCCCCGCCGTGCCGCCGCCCGCATCGACTTCCCAGCCGGGCGAGAAGGACAGGGTGCAGCCCATCGGCACATGCGGGCGCGGCTGTTGCTGGAGCGCGATCACATCCTCTTCCAGATCGGCGTCCGGTGCCGTCACCGCTTCGATCTGCGCGACGGCTTCGTCGATCCGCTGCGCCTTTTTGTTGATGGGACGAAGATGCTTCATGACAGCCCCTTTCTTTCAGCGAAGCGTTCGAGGAAACCGGGGTTACGCACCGACAGCACCCCGTAGATGCGCAGGCAGGTGTCGGTCCATTGCCGGATCCAGTCGCAATAATGGAGGTTCGCATGGCCGGTATCGCCATAGCGCACGAACGCTTCATGATGGCAGCCACCGGCGCACAACGGCCGCGCCCAGCAACTCTGGCAGTCATATTTCGCCTCGACATGCCCCTTCTTCAGGAACTCGCCCTGCCTGGCGCGGTCGATGCCGCTCGATACATGACCCATCGTGTGGGTGTCGGCGTCGGTGAAACGGTGGCAGGGGGACAGGTCGCCCGACGGGCTAACCCCCATCAGGCCCAGCCCCGCACCGCACGGGTGCGACTTGTTGACGCCCGAAATCAGCTCGCTGATCGTCTCGCTGACATTGGTGAAACCATGTGATTCGCCGCGCAGTGCATGTTCCAGCCATTCTTCCGCCAGCACATTGAACTGCGCCAGCACGCTGTCCATGCCATTGTCGTCCAGCGAATAGGCGCGTTCCTCGCCCGTCGTCACCGGCGCGAAGCCGACTTCGTGGAAGCCCAGGTCATCCTTCAGGTGGCGGAAGATACGCACCACGTCCGTAACGCCTTCGGTCAGCGTTACGCGCGCGGTGATGGCGCGGGTCTTGTGGTGGGCGATCAGCGTGCGCAAGCGCGGCTCGATCACCGCATAGCTGCCCTTGCCATTTTTATAGACGCGATGCTTGTCTTGCAATTCCGGCGGCCCGTCCATGCTGACAGTCACGCCGACCCGGTTGTCCGACAGGAATGTCACGATGTCCGGTGTCAGCAAGGTCGCATTGGTGGTCAGGCTATAGGTAATGCCCTTCCCCGCCGCCGCCGTCGCGCCGTTGGCATAGTCAACCACGTCGCGCAGCAGCTTGAAGTTCATCAGCGTTTCGCCGCCGAAGAAAGTGATATGCACCGACTTGCGGCCCACCGCTTCGGCGATCAGCAGGTCGACCGATGCCTTCGCCGTGTCGATCGTCATATATTTGGGCTTGCCCGCCGGGGTCGCGATCTTGTCCGCGCCGAACTCGTAGCAATAGGTGCAGGCCAAGTTGCACTGGTTGGTGACGTTGAGCACCAGCGCCTGCAACGGAAAGTCGGCGGGCGGCGCCTGCGGCATCTCTGCCACTGCCGCACCATGGCCCAGATGAATGAGCCGCGCGGCGCGCAATTCGCGCACCAGCCCCTCGGCCTCTTCCTGCGCCCGACCTTCCGCCACCAGTTCACGCACCAGCGCGGCATGGGTCAGTTCCTGCCCGTCGAGCCGGTCCAGCACCGCGCGGACATCGGCGTCAATCTCAAAGATCGCGCCCGCGCTTACCAGATAGAGGAAATCATGCTCCCCCGCCTCGAACCCGTGATATTCCGCCCGGCTATAGGTCGGCGCCTGCATCACCGTCATCGCGACACCTCCGGCTGATCCCATTGTTGATAGGCAGGCACGGTCACGACCAGATAGGATCGGGCACTCAGCGCCTTGCCGAACTTGTCCTTCTCATTCTTCGCCGTCGCAACGACCCACACTTCGCCATAATTGTTGCGGCCAAAGCGGCGTTCCGGGTTCGGCCCTTCTGTGGCCGGGGTGAAGAAGGCGGTCGGGCTGAGCGCGCCCACATATTTGGTGTCGTCGTCATAATAGACCGACATGAACTCCTGCATCGACCAGGTCGCGTCGACAGGGCCAACCGCGATATCGTCCGGCGTGTTGGGCTTGCCGTCGATGCCATTTTCAAAGCCGGTCGCCTCGAACTGCTGATAGCCCTTGGGGAATTTCACCCCGCCCAGCCGCGACAGGCCGGTTTCCGGCGTCACCTTGATATAATCGATCTTGTGAAACACAGGGAAAGCCTGTTCCAGCGCCGCCCCGCCAACGCTCACATCGCGCTGCCCCGATGCTGCGCCCGACGCGACATCAGCCGTCACCACCAATTCGGTCGGACTGGCCGAAACCAGCTTCGTAACTGTGACCCCCGCACCCAGATCAATGTCGGCGATGGCAGGCGAGACAGGCAGATTATGGCCAAGGATGCGCAGTTGCACGCCCTTCGTCCCCGCCTTCACCGGCCCCGGCGTTACCGCCAATATGGCAGGCGCAGCAGTGGCGCGCACCAGCTTCACGTCCAGCCCAAACTCATGATAATCGCCCCAGAACCAGCGCCCCTGCGCGCTTTGCTGGTCGGGCGCGAACCACATCGTCTCGCGCGCCGCGCTGGTCAGGTCGTCGGGCTTTGCC
>JAECRT010000063.1 GCA_016000085.1 Sphingomonadaceae bacterium | reverse complement strand
TCTCTGCGTCACTTGCGTTTTTCCTTCGCCAACAGCGCCTGCTTCTTATTCACGCCCCACGCATAGCCACCAATACCGCCATCGCCACGCACGACCCGGTGGCAGGGGATCAACACCGCCAGTCGATTGCCACCGCAAGCCGTCCCCGCTGCGCGCACCGCGCCGGGCCTGCCGATCGCGGCGGCAATCTCGCCATAGCTGCGCGTCTCACCCGGCGGAATTGCACGCAACGCCGCCCAGATCGCTTGCTGGAACGCCGTCCCGCCGACATCGGTGGGCAGGTCGACGGTCCCCGCCGGATCGTCCACCAACGAAGCGACGGCCACCGCCAACTCGTCCAGCGCCGCATCGGCGGGGCGCAGATCGGCATGGGGGAAGTCGCTGTGCAGCGTGGCCTCATCCGTATCGAAACTGATTCGGCACAATCCCCGGCTGGTCGCTGCCACCAGTACCGGACCGAGGCTGGTGGCGATCACCCGCCAGCGGATGACGACGCCGCGTCCGCCATCTTTCCAGGCGCTGGGCGTCATGCCGAGATGCTTTTCCGCGTCGGCATAGGCCCGGCTCGGTGCATTATAGCCCGCATCATAAATCGCATCTGTCACGCTGCCACCCGCGGCGAGGGCAATCTTCAGCCGCTCCGCCCGCAACGCCCGGATATAGCCCGCCGGGGTCAAGCCCGTCTCCCGCTTGAACAAGCGATGAAAATGATGGGGGGCATAGCCGACATGCGCAGCGATCATGCCCAATCGCGGCGCTTCTTCCGCTGCCTCGATCAGGGCAATGGCCGCTGCAACGGCCTGACGATCACGCCCTATCTCGTCCGGGCGGCAGCGCAGGCAGGCGCGAAAACCCGCTGCCCGCGCGGATTCGGGGTCGGGCAGGAAACGCATATTCTCGCGCCTTGGGTGACGTGCCGCACAACTGGGCTTGCAATAAATGCCGGTGCTGGTCACGCATCCGATGAACAGCCCGTCCATGGCCCGGTCGCGCCGTAAGAAGGCCGCCCAGCACTGGTCTGCATCGGGCATCAATGGCGCAACGGCACGCGCAGCGGGTTCGGGGCGGGTCATCTGGTTCATGATTATGGGTTAAGGCAAGCCGCTTGGCCATGCTTCCCGCGCCTTGCGGTCAAAACATCGTGGCATTTCCCGATTGCGCAATACCCACCTTCCAATATGTATGCGCGCATATATGGTCGCCCTGCTCCGCCGCTTCGCCCTTCTGCTCGCGCTGCTTGCGCCAGCCTCGCTCCATGCCGAACAGCAGGACATCGCCGCCGCCGCGCGCGGCGTGGTTCGCGTCGCGTTGGTGGCGACCGACGGCAATGAAGCCTATTTCGTAGGCCATGGCAGCGGCATCGCCGTCGCGCCGGACAAGGTGCTGACCAACGCCCATGTGGTGGAACTGGCCCGCGAGGAGAAAAACCTCGTCATCGGGGTGATTCCATCGGAGGGGCGCAAGACTTATGGCGGGCGAATCATCGCCTATTCGCCGGGCAACGACCTGGCCCTCATCCAGTTGGACGAAGGACGCCTGCCCGTCGCCACCTTCTATGCGGGCGCGGTGTCCGATGGCCAGCATGTCACTGCCATCGGCTATCCTGGCACGGTCGATCGTGCGCAAGGTCTGGGCCTCAAGCAGATGGTCGAACCGCTCGCCACGGTAAAAACCAGCGGCAATGTGTCGTCGGGCCGCGCCAGCCAGAATTTCGACACGGTGCTGCACACGGCCCCGCTGGCTGCGGGCAACAGCGGCGGCCCGCTGGTGGACGATTGCGGCCGGGTGCTGGGCGTCAACAGCTTCGGTTCGGTATCCGACGGCAACGACGCCGAATTCGGCTTTGCCATTTCGTGGCGCGAGATCGTCTCCTTCTTGCGTCAAGCCGGTGTTTCCTCGCTTCACACCCTCGTTCCCTGCCGCACGATGGCCGAAACCGATGCCGCCGAATCGGCCATTACACAGCGTGAAGCGCAGGCAAGCGAGGAAAAGAACCGCGCCAGCGCCGACGCGCGCGAACAGGCGGTGACCCGCGCCCGCGACAATGCCGAACGTGACGTCATCACCGCGCGGGAGAACGCCATGGCGGGCGCCGCGGTGTTGCTGGCGCTGGCCGTGCTGGGCTTTGGCGCTGGCGGCCTCTTCTACAGCCAACAGCAGGAAAAGCGCGCGACCTGGTTCCTGGCGGGCGGGGGCGTTTTGCTGTTCGCCGCGCTTGGCCTTTTCTTCCTCAAGCCCAGCTTCTCCAGCATCGACGCGCGGATCACCGTGGTCGAGGACAAGGGCGTCGTAGGCAACACCGCCTTTGCCTGGGCAGGTGACAATATCTGCAAGGTGGACCTGAACCGCAGCCGCCTGACCGTATCGCAGCCCAATGATATCGGCTTCCACTGGACCGAAGGCGGCTGTGTCGATGAGAAAACTCAATATATCGCATCAGGCACGCAATGGCAGCGCGCTTCCGTCCCGGCGGAAGGCAATTATGTCACCACCAGCAACTTTGATCCCGCAACGGGCATGTTGCGGGTCCAGCGTTGGCTGCCCGACCTCGACACGATGGACAAGGCACGGGCGCTGCTCAAGGACAAGCCGGTGCAAGGCTGCGGCGGCGATCCGGACAGCCTCGCCCGCATCGCGACTCTGCAATCGGACCTGACCGCTCTCGTCCCGGCCCAGCCCAACGAGCGGATTGTCTATCATTGTCAGAAAGGACGGCTTGCTCCGGCCGATCCCGCGCCTTGACCGATTCGTCGCGATATTAAAACTCAGGCAAATAGCTGCGATTTGGCACTTACGATGGAATCGCGCGCGATGGCTTGCATAGTCATAATCCCGCTGCTAACCGGCCCGACAACAGGGGGAATGGCTTGACCGCTCCCCTTTCTTTGCATGACCGGCAAATCGAATGGAGGACGGCAAGCGCGTGGAAACTAATAGCGGCATTCAGGCTAGCCTCAGCGGCCGCTACGCGGTCGCGTTGTTCGATCTCGCCCGCGACGCACAATCGCTCGACACGGTGGCCGACAGCCTTGCCGGGTTGAAGGCGGCTGTCGCCCAATCCCCTGATTTCAAGGGGCTAATCAACAGCCCTGTGTTGAGTCGCGACGCAGCAGGCAAGACGATCTCAGCTGTTGCATCCTCTATGGGGACCGACCCATTGACGACAAAATTTTTGGGCGTCCTCGCCCAAAATCGTCGCCTTTCACAATTGCCCGCGGTCATCCGCGCCTATGAAACCCTGCTGTCGAATCACAAGGGCGAGGCTCGCGCCGAAGTGACGAGCGCCCATCCGCTCACCAAGACCCAGATCACCGCGCTGGCCAAAAGCCTCAAGGCGCGCGTCGGCCGCGACGTCGCCGTCGATGCCAAGGTCGACCCCGCGATTCTGGGCGGGCTGGTCGTCAAGATCGGCAGCCAGATGATCGACAGTTCCATTCGTACCCGTTTGAATAGTCTCGCCCAGGCGATGAAAGGCTGAACATGGATATCAACGCCGCAGAAATTTCGAAGGTCATCAAGGACCAGATCGCCAATTTCGGCACCGAAGCGCAGGTTAGCGAAGTCGGTTCCGTTCTGACCGTGGGTGACGGCATCGCCCGCATCCATGGCCTCGACAACGTCCAGGCGGGCGAAATGGTCGAGTTCGCCAATGGCGTGCAGGGCATGGCGCTCAACCTGGAAGCCGACAATGTCGGCGTCGTGATCTTCGGCTCGGACAGCGAGATCAAAGAAGGCGACACCGTCAAGCGCACCGGCACCATCGTCGACGTTCCCGTCGGCAAGGGTCTGCTGGGTCGCGTCGTGGACGGCCTGGGCAACCCGATCGACGGCAAGGGACCGATCGTTGCGGAAGCCCGCATGCGCGTCGAGCGCAAGGCGCCCGGCATCATCCCGCGTACGTCGGTGCATGAACCGGTGCAGACCGGCCTCAAGGCGATCGATACGCTTGTTCCCGTCGGCCGTGGCCAGCGCGAACTGATCATTGGCGATCGCCAGACCGGCAAGACCGCCGTCGCGATCGACACGTTCATCAACCAGAAGGCCGCGAACGCAGGCGATGACGAGAGCAAGAAGCTCTACTGCATCTATGTCGCGATCGGCCAGAAGCGCTCGACCGTCGCCCAGATCGTCAAGCAGCTCGAAGAAAATGGCGCGATGGAATATTCGATCGTCGTCGCTGCAACCGCTTCTGAACCCGCCCCGCTCCAGTATCTGGCGCCTTATACCGGCGTGACCATGGGCGAATATTTCCGCGACAACGGCATGCACGCCGTCATCGTCTATGACGATCTGTCGAAGCAGGCCGTCGCCTATCGTCAGATGTCGCTGCTGCTGCGTCGTCCTCCGGGCCGTGAAGCCTATCCCGGCGACGTTTTCTATCTCCACAGCCGCCTGCTGGAACGCGCTGCGAAGATGAACAAGGAAAACGGCTCGGGCTCGCTGACCGCGCTGCCGATCATCGAGACGCAGGCCGGCGACGTGTCGGCCTACATTCCGACCAACGTGATCTCGATCACCGATGGCCAGATCTTCCTCGAAACCAACCTCTTCTATCAGGGCATCCGTCCCGCCATTAACGTGGGCCTGTCGGTTTCGCGCGTCGGTTCCGCCGCGCAGACCAAGGCGATGAAGAAGGTTTCGGGCAGCATCAAGCTGGAGCTGGCCCAGTATCGCGAAATGGCCGCCTTCGCGCAGTTCGGTTCGGACCTCGACGCTTCGACCCAGAAGCTGCTGAACCGTGGCGCACGCCTGACCGAGCTGCTCAAGCAGGCCCAGTTCTCGCCGCTGCCCTTCGAAGAGCAGACTGCGTCGATCTTTGCCGGCACCAATGGCTATCTGGACTCCATCCCGGTCAAGGACGTGACTCGCTACGAAGAGCTGATGCTCGCCTATCTGCGTCACGACCATGCCGATGTGCTGACCGCGATTCGCGACAGCAAGGATCTGGGCGACGACGCCAAGGGCAAGCTGAAGGCTGCGCTGGACTCGTTCGGCAAGACCTTCGCGTAAGGTATAATGCTGACCGCCCATTCCCTCCTTGCCTGGACCGTGATGGCGATCGGTCTGGTGCTGCTGCCGGGACCGGACACCATGCTGGTGGCCGGTCACGCAGCGCGCCGTGGGCTGAAGGCGGGCATGGCGGCGATCGGCGGCATCCAGCTGGGCGGCCTGTTCTACATGGCGCTGTGCGGCTTTGGCTTCCTCAGCGTGCTCAACGCGGTGCCGGGCCTGTTCATGGCGGTGAAGATCGCCGGTGCGATCTACCTCGCCTGGATGGGGCTTGGCCTGCTGCGCAGCGCGATCCGGCCCGGTCCGGCGGTAGAGGAAAAGTTGCGGCTGGGCAGTTCGGCCTTCACCCAGGGGTTCATCAGCACCGTGTTGAACCCGAAGGTCGCGATCTTCTTCCTGGCCGCCCTGCCGCAATTTGTCGGCACAGGCCCGGACGCCCCGTTTCAAGGCATGTTGCTGATCGCGATCGTCTATATGCTGGGTTTTTTCTGGTGCGCATTGCTGGCGGTGCTTGCCACCCATGCCGGCCGCAAGGTCGGGCAAAGCCGCGCGATGCGCTGGTTCGAAGGCGCCATGGGCGTCGGTTTCTTTGGTCTCGCGGGTCGTCTGGCCCTTGCTCGGAACGTGTGATTTATGGCTAGTCTCAAGGAATTGAAGATCCGCATCGGGTCAGTCAAATCGACCCAGAAGATCACCAAGGCCAAGCAGATGGTCGCCGCCGCGAAGCTGCGCAAGGCGCAGGCCGCCGCCGAAGCCGCCCGTCCCTATTCCAGCCGTCTCGAAGCGGTTGTCGCCTCGCTGGCCTCGAAGATCGCGGGCGGTTCGGGCGAAGGCGCATCGCCGCTGCTCGCAGGCACCGGCAAGGATGAAGTCCATCTCCTGGTCGTCGCCAACTCCGACCGTGGCCTCGCGGGCGCGTTCAACGCCAACATCGTGAAGGCCGCGCGCCTCAAGGCCGACGAACTGATCAAGGCTGGCAAGACCGTCAAATTCTACCTGATCGGTCGTAAGGGCCGTCCGGTCATCAACCGCCTCTATCCCGGCATGATCGTGGCGCAATATGACACCACCGGCGCCAAGCAGCCCGGCTATGATCAAGCGCAGGCGATCGCCCACGAACTGACCGAGATGTATCTGAACGGCAAGTTCGACGTCGCGCACCTCTTCTACTCGCGCTTCAAGTCGGCCCTCGCCCAGATCCCGACCGAACAGCAGATCATCCCCGTGAAGATCCCCGCAGACGCCGACCGCAACGCCATCGACGCGACGGTCGAGTTTGAACCGAGCGAGGAAGCGATCCTGGACGACCTGCTGCCGCGCAACGTCGCGATTCAGCTGTTCAAGGCGCTGCTGGAAAACAACGCATCCGAACAGGGTGCGTCGATGACCGCAATGGACAATGCCACCCGCAACGCGGGCGACCTCATCAGCAAACTGACCATCCAGTATAACCGCAGCCGTCAGGCCGCGATCACTACTGAACTGGTTGAAATCATTTCGGGCGCCGAAGCCCTCTAAAGAACACGCACGTAAGGAAGCAGTCATGGCAACCACTAACAATGTAGGCCGCATCTCGCAGGTCATCGGCGCCGTCGTCGACGTGACCTTCCCCGATGCGCTCCCATCCATTCTCTCGGCGCTGGAAACCAGCAACAACGGCCAGCGCCTCGTGCTGGAAGTCGCCCAGCATCTGGGTGAAAACACCGTCCGCACCATCGCGATGGACTCGACCGAAGGTCTGACTCGCGGCCAGGAAGTCACCGACACCGGCGCGCAGATCAGCGTCCCCGTCGGCCCCGCGACGCTCGGCCGCATCCTGAACGTCATCGGTGAGCCGATCGACGAGCGCGGGCCAGTCGCGACCGAAATGCGCTCGCCCATCCATGCCAAGGCGCCCGAGTTTGTCGAGCAGTCGACCGAAAGCAGCATTCTGGTCACCGGCATCAAGGTCATCGATCTTCTCGCGCCTTACGCAAAGGGCGGCAAGATCGGCCTGTTCGGCGGCGCAGGCGTGGGCAAGACGGTTCTCATTCAGGAACTGATCAACAACATCGCCAAGGGCCATGGCGGCACGTCGGTGTTCGCGGGCGTGGGTGAGCGGACCCGTGAGGGCAACGATCTCTACCACGAATTCCTCGACGCGGGCGTTATCGCCAAGGACGCGGACGGCAACGCCATCAGCGAAGGCTCGAAGGTTGCCCTCGTATACGGCCAGATGAACGAGCCGCCGGGCGCCCGTGCACGCGTTGCGCTCTCGGGCCTGACCATCGCAGAATATTTCCGCGACGTCGAAAATCAGGACGTGCTGTTCTTCGTCGACAACATCTTCCGCTTCACCCAGGCTGGCGCCGAAGTGTCCGCTCTGCTCGGTCGTATTCCTTCGGCCGTGGGCTATCAGCCGACCCTGTCGACCGACATGGGCCAGTTGCAGGAGCGCATCACCTCCACGCACAAGGGGTCGATCACCTCGGTGCAGGCCGTGTACGTTCCCGCGGACGATCTTACCGATCCGGCGCCGGCGACCTCGTTCGCGCATCTTGATGCGACGACCGTTCTCAACCGCGCGATTTCGGAACTGGGTATCTACCCGGCGGTCGATCCGCTTGACTCCACCAGCCGCGTGCTGGAGCCGCGCACCGTGGGTCAGGAACATTATGACACCGCCCGCGCCGTTCAGTCGATCCTGCAGAAGTACAAGTCGCTGCAGGACATCATCGCCATTCTGGGCATGGACGAGCTGTCGGAAGAAGATAAGCTGACCGTCACCCGCGCGCGCAAGATCCAGAAGTTCCTGTCGCAGCCTTTCCACGTCGCCGAAGTCTTCACCGGCATCAGCGGCAAGTTCGTCCAGATCGAAGATACGGTGAAGTCGTTCAAGGCCGTGGTCGAAGGCGAATATGACCATCTGCCCGAAAACGCCTTCTACATGGTCGGCGGGATCGACGAGGCCGTCGAAAAGGCCAAGAAGCTGGCTGCCGAAGCCGCGTAAGCAAGGATAAGCCCCTCCCTTTTTAAGGGAGGGGGCTAAGGACACAGAAAAATGGCACTGCACTTCGAACTCGTGACCCCGGAAAAGCTCGTCCGTTCTGCCGAAGTCTGGCAGGTCGTGGTGCCCGGCACCGACGGCGACTTCGGCGTGCTGGAAGGCCATGCCCCCTTCATGTCGACCGTCCGCGACGGCACGATTCAGATTTTCACCAGCGCCGGTTCCGCGCCGGAGATCATCCCGGTCGAAGGCGGCTTTGCCGAGGTCAATGAAAAGGGCCTGACCGTCCTGGCGGAAAAGGCCGGATAAACGGCACGCTATCTGCAACATGAATGATCAAAGGGGCGCATCATGCGCCCCTTTTCATTTCAAGAGCGGTTACATCGCTTAGCTCGACCGAGGTGACGCTGGCATGACCAGCGCGTCGTCATTAGCCATTTGTCAAAGTTTCCATTCTATTCACCTTCTCAACCCTACCAGATCGGCCCATTTACGGGATACGCCGGTCGCGACATTTTGGCGGAGAAGTATGAGCGCCTTTGGACGGAAAAATGGACCTGCCGGCACGAAGTCCGGCTTTGGCGTTGCCCGACCAATGCATGGCGGAATGGCGAAGGAGGAAGCGCGTGGCGGCGACCAGTTCCCGCCGCTCGACATCGCCGCCTTGCCCGGAGAGGCGCCGTTCGATCCGCTCGCCGCGCCGACCAGCCAGATGCAGCGCAATGCCGACGCCATGGCGCGCCTGTCCGACCGCGCCAATGCGGAGCATCTGCCAGATGCTGGCCCGCAGGGCTTTGAAGCGTCGGTCCACAAGATCAAGGAACAGGTGCTGCCACGCCTGCTGGAACGCGTCGACCCTGAAGCGGCCGCGACCCTGACCAAGGATGAACTGGCGGAAGAATTCCGCCCGATCATCATGGAAGTGCTGGCGGAACTGAAGCTGACCCTTAACCGCCGCGAACAGTTCGCGCTGGAAAAGGTGCTGGTCGACGAATTGCTGGGCCTGGGGCCACTCGAAGAATTGCTGAACGACCCGGACATCACCGACATCATGGTGAATGGTCCGGAACAAACCTATATCGAAAAGAAGGGCAAGCTGACCATTGCCCCGATCAAGTTCCGTGACGAGGAGCATCTGTTCCAGATCGCCCAGCGAATCGTGAACAAGGTCGGCCGCCGCGTCGATCAGACAACCCCGCTGGCCGACGCCCGCCTGCCGGACGGCAGCCGCGTCAACGTAATCGTGCCGCCGCTCTCGCTGCGCGGCACCGCGATCTCCATTCGTAAATTCTCCGCCAAGCCGATCACCATCGACATGCTGGCTCAATGGGGCGCGATGAGCCCCAAAATGGCCACCGCGCTCAAGATCGCCGGGGCGTGCCGCTTCAACATCGTCATTTCGGGTGGTACGGGTTCTGGCAAGACGACCATGCTTAATGCACTGTCGAAAATGATCGATCCGGGCGAACGCGTGCTGACCATCGAGGATGCCGCCGAACTCCGCCTGCAACAGCCACACTGGTTGCCGCTTGAAACCCGCCCGCCGAACCTAGAAGGGCAAGGCGCGATCACCATCGGCGATCTAGTCAAGAACGCCCTGCGTATGCGGCCTGACCGCATCATCCTGGGCGAAATTCGTGGCGCGGAATGTTTCGATCTGCTCGCCGCGATGAACACGGGCCATGACGGCTCCATGTGTACGCTCCATAGCAACAGCCCGCGCGAATGCCTGGGTCGTATGGAGAATATGATCCTGATGGGCGACATCAAGATCCCCAAGGAAGCCATTTCCAAACAGATCGCCGATTCGGTCGACCTGATCGTGCAGGTAAAGCGCCTGCGCGACGGTTCGCGCCGCGTCACCAACGTGACCGAGGTCATCGGCATGGAAGGCGACGTCATCGTCACGCAGGAACTGTTCAAATTCGAATATCATGACGAAGATGACAGCGGGAAGATCATCGGCGAATATCGCTCGATGGGCCTGCGCCCCTATACGCTCGACAAGGCGCGCCAGTTCGGTTTCGATCAACCTTTTCTGGAAGCCTGCCTGTAAGGAATGATGGCCAGCGCGAATTTCTCGCGCTGGCCCCTTGCACCCCGACCCGACCGACGGCACACCTCCCTCTCCCCCCGAAGAGAGGATCTCCCATGAACCGTCTCGTCCGCGCTGGCCTCTTACTGACCAGCCTGTCTCTGCCCCTTTTGCCGCTGGCCGCCCAACATGCGGATCATGCCGCGCACAAGGCCGCCGATCCGATCGCCACCGCCGTCGCCGCGCCCAGCCGCACCGCCAAGAATGTGGCGCGCGACCAATATCGTCATCCGGCCGAAACGCTCGCCTTCTTCGGCGTGAAGCCAACACAGACGGTCGTTGAATATAGCCCCAGCGGCGGCTGGTATTCTGAAATCCTGGCTCCCCTGCTGCACCAGCATGGCACTTTCTATGCGCTTCAGCCCACCGGGCGCTACCTGGACGGCTACAAGACTTTCCTGGCCGCCAATCCTGCCGTCTATGACAAGGTGAAACTGGTTGGTTACCCCGAAGCGACCGCCACCATCCCGGCGAACAGCGTCGACACGGTGCTGACCTTCCGCAACGTCCACAATATGGTGATGGCGGGCAACGAAGCGGCGACCTTCAAAGCGTTTTTCGACATGCTCAAGCCAGGCGGCACGTTGGGCGTGGTCGATCATCGGCTGCCCGAAGATCGCGACACGGCCCTGGAAAAAACCAGCGGCTATCTGAAAGTATCGACCATTCGCCGGATCGCTGAAAGCGCCGGTTTCGAATATGTCGGCGCGTCGGAAATCAACGCCAATGCCAAGGACACGGCGGACTGGCCCAAGGGCGTCTGGACATTGCCACCTTCGCTCAGCCAGAAAGATGTCGACCGGGACAAATATCTCGCGATCGGCGAAAGCGACCGGATGACGCTGAAATTCCGCAAGCCGGGCAAGTAAATATCGCGCCGCCCGGTTGCGCGGCCGCGTAACCGGGCTAAGGCAGCCTCGTGACCGCCGCCCCTCCCGCTGTCCGGCCCAGCAGGCCACTCTACGCCATCGGGCTGCGGCTCACCGCCGTCATCTGTCTGTCGATCATGTTCATCACGGTGCGGGTGGTCGACGGGCGCGGCGTGCATGTGGTCGAATCACTATTCTATCGACAGGCGCTTGCCCTGCCCTTCGTGATAGCGTGGCTGGCCATGACCGATGGCATCGGCGCGGTGCGCACCCGGCGGATCGGCGTCCATGCCAGTCGCATGGCTCTGGGCCTGACCGGCATGTTGCTCAATTTCCTGTCCTACATCCTGCTGCTGCCCGCCGAAGCGGCGACCATCGGCTTTACCATGCCGATTTTCGGCACGATTCTTTCCGCCCTCATCCTGCGCGAAGTGACCGGCCTTCACCGCTGGGGGGCGGTGCTGATCGGCTTTGTCGGGGTGCTGGTGATGGTCCGCCCCGAAGCCGGGCATTTCCCGATGCAGGGCGTGGCGGTCGCGATTGCCGCGGCGCTGGTGACCGCCAGCGTCAGCCTCGTGCTGCGGGAACTGGGGCGCACCGAAAATGCAGGTGTCGTCGTGTTCTGGTTTACCTTGCTGTCCATGCTGCCGCTGGGGCTGGCCATGCCGTTCGTGGCACAGGCGCATGATCTGGTGACATGGGGGTTGTTGCTGCTGATCGGCGGCGTTGGCGGGATCGCGCAATTGTGCCTGACGGCATCGCTGCGGTGGGGTGCGGTGTCGGTGGTGCTGCCGATGGATTACAGTGCGATCATCTGGACCACATTGCTGGGCGTGGCGATCGGCGAAGATTGGCCGATGGCGACGACATGGGTCGGCGCGACCCTCATCATCGCCAGCGGGCTGTATATCGCCTGGCGCGAACATGTCCGCGCCAGGCGCGCGCGGCTTAGCGCAGCAGTTCCGCGTTCAGACTGATGTCGGCCTTGAGCAGCTTGGAGATCGGGCAGTTCGCCTTCGCTTTGGCCGCCAGTTCCTGAAAGGTCGCGTCGTCCGCGCCGGGAATCGTTGCCTTGAGCGTGAGAGCGCTGGCGGTCACCGCAAAGCCGCCATCCTTCTGTTCCAGCGTGACGACCGCGCTGGTTTCCATCTTGTCCGCCGTCAACCCCGCTTCGCCCAATATCATCGACAGGGCCATGGTGAAGCAGGAGGCATGAGCCGCCGCGATCAGCTCTTCCGGGTTGCTGCCCGGCACGCCTTCGAATCGTGTGGCAAAGCCATAGGGATAGGCTTCGAGCGCGCCGCTCTGGGTCGAGATCGTCCCTTTGCCGTCTTTCAGCCCGCCGCTCCATGCCGCTGAACCGCTACGATTGATCTTCATGTCGATGCTCCTGTTTTGGGACCAGCAGAGGAACCCCGGCGGTTCTCCATGGTTGCACCAGCATAAGGCAATTTCATGCAGGAGAGTGACAATGACGGACCTGGCGATGGAAAATCATGGCGACCTGATCGCGTCCGACCGGGTCGAAGGCACGGCGGTCTATAACCGTCAGGACGAACGGCTGGGCAAGATCAGCAACTTCATGGTCGACAAACGCAGCGGACAGGTACGCTATGCCGTGCTGTCCTTCGGCGGCTTTCTGGGCATGGGACATGATCATTATCCGCTGCCCTGGTCGATGTTGAATTATGACACCGACAAGGGTGGCTATGTTGTCGATCTGGACAAGCAGATATTGGACAACGCGCCGCGCTATGACGGCGGCCAGCGGCCGGAATATGACGATGGCTATGGGCGTAACGTCCATCAATATTACGGCCTGATCTACCCCTGGTAAAGCACCCAGCCGGGTCGAGGGAGACAGGTCTATCCATGCTGCCCTTGGCCCGGATTGGGACATTTCCGGTTGGCGAGATTTCCGCACATTTTATCGCTTGTCCATTGTCTACTAAATAAATAGAATTATTACATGAGGCTCGAAAACACGGATGAGGAGCATATCATGGAGCGATTCGGATATTCGGGCAGAGCGCGCCAGCCGGTCGTGTTGATGATCCCCGGCCTCAACAATAGCGGGCCCGGCCACTGGCAGACATTGTGGGAAGACAAGCGCGGCGATTGCCAGCGCGTGGACCTGGGTAGCTGGGCCAGCCCCAATCGCAACGCCTGGGTCACCCGTCTGGACGCGGCGATCCGCGCGATTGACGGACCCGTGGTGCTCGCCGCGCACAGCCTGGGTTGCATCGCCGTTGCCTGGTGGGGTGCGCTGCAAAGTCAGGCTTATGGCTGGCCGGTGACCGGCGCTCTGCTGGTCGCGCCGCCCGATTGCGAGCGGATCGAGACACCCGACACGATCGGCGGCTTTGGTCCCACCCCGCGCGCGCCCCTCCCCTTCCCATCCATTCTCGTGGCGAGCCGCGACGATCCCTATATTTTCTTCGAGCGCGCCCACAGCATCGGCAAATATTGGGGCAGCGAGTTCGTCGATGCGGGCCATTGCGGGCATATCAATGCCGAATCGCAACTGGGCGACTGGCATTTTGGCCAGAGCCTGATCGACCGGCTGGTCGATGATGCCCAGAATCAGGCGACCCGCGACAGCCGGATGCCATCGTCGGTTCACCGGATGGCACAGCCTGATCGCAGTGCGGGCGTCCCTGTCCACCGCTAGACCCATCGGGGGCGACAAGCGAAACTTGTAGCCCCCCTATTTTTGATTTTTTGTCTACTTATGAAGTTGAGATAAAGAGGGGCAAGAGGTGTCTATGACCGAACAAAGACCAAATGAATTTCGCAATGGCCGCGCGGACGGGCAGCGCATCGACATTGTCGCGAGCGTCGAAAAGGTGCGCGACGTCCTGCAAGGTCTGCGCTTCGGGTCGATTACGCTGACTGTGCATGACGCGCGGGTGGTGCAGATCGACGTGACCGAAAAAACGCGCCTGACCGCCTGATAACAGCGGGGGCGATACAGATTTCC
Source organism: Sphingomonadaceae bacterium (assembly GCA_016000085.1). Lineage (GTDB taxonomy): Bacteria > Pseudomonadota > Alphaproteobacteria > Sphingomonadales > Sphingomonadaceae > Sphingobium. The sequence continues at coordinate 885 of JAECRT010000063.1, read as the reverse complement.
GGGCCGTATCATGCGGCCCATGCGGCGAGGGGGTGAGCCGCAAACAAAGCCCGTCATTCCCAGGTCAAGGCAAATGCCACGGCCCAAATTAACGGACTACACCGGACTACCGGAAAAAAGGGGAATATCATGATTGCGCGTTTTCTGTTGCTCGCCGGCGTGGCGAGCGCTTCCTTCGTTGTGCCAACTGCCTTTGCAGAGGATGCGGCGCAGCCGTCAGCGGAAGGCGCCGTGGGCGCTGATGCCGCAGAAGCGACCAATGTTCGCGGCGACGTCATCATCGTCACCGCACGCCGCCGCGCAGAAACGGCGCAGGAAGTGCCGCTCGCCATTTCGGTCATCCGCGGCGACAGCATCGAGGCGACCGGCAACTTCAACATCGTGAAGCTCCAGCAGCTCGCGCCTACGCTTCAGGTCTATACCACCAACCCGCGCAACACGTCGGTCAACATCCGCGGCTTGGGCGTACCGTTCGGCCTGACCAGCGACGGTTTCGAGCAGGGCGTGGGCATCTATGTCGACGATGTCTATAACAGCCGCGTGGCCGCCGCGACGTTCGACTTCCTGGACGTGGCGCAGGTCGAAGTGCTGCGCGGTCCGCAAGGCACGCTCTATGGCAAGAACACCACGGCGGGCGCGATCAACATCACGACCAACCAGCCGACCTTCGATTTCGAGGGCCGCGCCGAGCTGACCGTGGGCAACCTCAATTACAAGCAGGCCAAAGCCGCCGTTTCCGGCCCGCTGTCGGAAACCGTCGCCGCCCGCATCGCGATCGCCGCGACCAGCCGCCGTGGCACGCTGTTCAACACGATGACCGATCGCTGGATCAATGAGCAGGACAATCTGGGCATTCGCGGCCAGTTGCTGTTCAAGCCCAGCGAA
>JAECRT010000062.1:4020-14720 GCA_016000085.1 Sphingomonadaceae bacterium | reverse complement strand
TTTGGGCCAAAGTGGTGGCGCCATAGCTTCGCCCCCAAGTTCGCCGAACGATCCAATGACGAACCCACCGTCAACCATTGGAGCATGGTGGGATGCAATCCGGCATCGAAAAGCATAAAACCGGCCGCGAGGCAGCAGGTGTCAGCCTGAATGCCGCATACAAACACGCGGTTTACACCTTCTTCTTTAAGGTGGTTGATCAGCGCAAACGGCGGTGAATATCCGTGCTTCACGAACACCTTGTCAGTAGGCACCAACGGATCATCATCTAGAGCGGGTTTCCAACCAAGTTGTTCCCAGAACGGTGTAATGGACTCGTCGTGCCGCTCCACAGTCGCGATGGAGAGCATAGTAGGTGCAAGCAATGCGATACCTTTAACCTGCCATTCTGGTGGGTTAAAGCTGGGCTGTACGTCAATGACTAGAAGGGCGTGTTTCATACTCCCCTATAAGCTATGGATCGGTTTCGAGAGAACGGAGTTGAATGCCCGCTTCTGTCATATCCGTTTCAACAACCGCCAGTCCGCAAACCACCCTCTAGAACCCGCCATCGTCCCCTTCCGGCTGGGTCGGGGCGATGCGCGGCGGCGGCGCACCCTGCGGCGGCGCGGGAGTGGGCTGGTCCACGGGCAGGCGGATCTGGCCGCCGCCGATATTCACGGTCATGCCGCCTTCGTCCACGCCCACGCCGACATTGCCGATGCCGGTTTCCACCGTGATATTGGCGATCGCGTTGACGAGGTCGGCGTCCTGCGTTTCTTCCGGCGCGTCTGCGACCGGCTCGTTGATCGCGCCGCTCATGAAATTGCGCCAGATGCGGGCGGGGATGCCGCCGCCTGCCGCGCCGCCGGGAAGCGGGCTGTTGTCATCATTGCCGATCCAGACTGCCGTAACGAGGCCACCGGCATAGCCCACGAAGATGGCGTCGCGGCTGTCCTGGGTCGTGCCGGTCTTGCCGAAGGTGCTGGTGCGCAGCGCCGCTGCGCTGCCGGTGCCGCGATTGGCGGCGGAGGAGAGCAGGTCGCGGATCATCTCCAGCTGGTCGTCGCTGAAATGGCGCTGGCGCTGCATCAGCTTTTCGAACCAGCCCTGCTCCTCCGGCGGCAGGCCGTGGGCGAGGACGGGATAGGCGCCCGCCGCGACGGAGGCATAGGCCTCCGCCAGTTCCACCAGCGGGATTTCCGATGTGCCGAGCGCGAGGCTGAGATCTTCGGTCAGGGGGGCGGTGACGCCCAGATCGCGGGCGACCTTGATGACGTTGTCGACGCCCAGCTTTTGCGTCAGGCGAACGGCCGCGACGTTGCTGGAGGCAGCGAACGCCTGTCGCAGGGTGATGCGGCCGCGATATTTGCCGCCATGGTTGGCCGGGCGATAGGTGCCGGTGGTGATCGGCGTGTCGTCGACCATGTCTTCGGGGGTCATGCCCGCACGGAAGGCCGCGAGGTAAACGAACAACTTGAAAGTGGAGCCGGGCTGGCGTTTCGCCTGGACGGCGCGGTTGAAGGCGCTCTTTCCGTAATTCTTGCCACCGACCATCGCGACGATGCTGCCATCAGGCTTCATCGCGACCAGCGCGGCCTGTGCTCCGCCCAGCGGCGCGCGGCGGATCGCGGCTTCGGCAAGGCGTTGGATGCGCCAGTCGAGCGTGGTCTTGATCTCCTGTTCGCCATAGACCGCGCCCGCCCGGTCGCGCGCCTGTGGCAGCACCCAGTCGGCGAAATAGGTGCCGGTGGTGGAATCGGGCGTTTCATGGACGTCGAGGCGAGCGGGGCGCAAGGCGTTGCGTTCGGCCTGGCTGATATAGCCAGCCTCCACCATGGACTGTGTGACGAGAGCTGCGCGGGCGCTGGCGCCTTTATAATTGCTGGTGGGGGCCAGCCGGGATGGCGCCTTGAGCAGACCCGCCAGCATCGCGGCCTGTGGGATGGTGAGGCGGTCGGGCGCGCGGTTGAAATAGTGGCGGGCCGCGCCGCGCAGACCATAGACATTATCGCCGAAATAGACGTTGGAGAGGTAGCGCTCCATGATCTGATCCTTGGTCAGCCATGCTTCCAACCAGATCGCGATCAGGGCTTCGCGCGCCTTGCGCCCGAAGGTGCGGTCGCTGGAGAGGAAGACGCCCTTGGCGAGCTGCTGCGTGATGGTACTGCCGCCCTGTGATGAGCCGTCGGACCAGATATTATGCCACATGGCGCGGGCGATGCCGCGCGGATCGACGCCCCAATGGCTTTGAAAGCGGCGGTCTTCGATCGCCATGAATGCCTGGGGCACATGGGCGGGCAGTTCGGCCATCGTCACCGGCCTGTCGATCACCGCGCCGCGCCGGGCGATGAGATGGCCGTCCGTGGACATCAGGCTGACGCTGGGTGGGGCGATGGGTTTGAGCGAGCGGGACAGCGGGGCCGTCACCGCGAGCCAGGCGATGACGATCATCAGCAGCGCGAGCAGAGCGGCGGCGACCCATCCCATGACCTGAAAACGGCGTCGCCATGGCGTTGGGCGGGCGAAGGCGCTGGGCGGTCCTGCGCCAAATTCGCGCGGCGGCAGCATTGCGGGATCGACGGGCCGCGGATGGAAGGAGCTGGCGGGATCGTTCATCGGTTCGGTCATGCTGTATTATTCACATCATACAGTCAAGCCTGTCCCGCGTCGGGACAAGCAAAAATTAACCATCTTTCGCGATGGCCCTAATGGTAAACAATACGTTAACTCATGGTCATGCGAACACGTCCCCTCGTCCTCACCTCCGAATCGGCGCGCCATCCCTTTCGGCAATGGCTGCCCGCCCATGTGTTGCGCGTGGTGGAGGAAGCGCCTGCCAAGTCCAAGAAAAAGCGGCTGGCGAATGACGACAGCGACTGGAAGCTGTTTGCCCTGAGCTTCAGCGCATTCTTCACGGCCTTTTACAGCTTCATATTCTGACCGGTCGGGCCTGAACTGGGTCAGGCACACAGCGGGCCGTCGCAGGCCTTGTGCAGTTTCCAGGCCAGTGCCGCGCAGGGCAGGGTCAGCACCGCGACCAGCAGCAGCTGCATCACCACCGACATGCCCGCGATGCTGAGGCCGATCGCGCAGACCGATCCGATCACCATCGCGCCAGAATTGACGATATTGTTCGCCGCCACGGTGCGCGCCGCTTCGCATTTTTCGACCGTGGTGGTCAGAAAGGCGTAGAGCGGCACGACGAACATGCCGCCGAATGTCGCCACGCCCAGCAGGCAGGCGGACAGCGGTATCGCCAGCGGATGGGCCAGGAAGCCGCCCAGCGAGAGCATCTGGCCGTTTGGTGCGGGCGTCCACAGGTCGCAGACGATGTGGAAGGCGACGATGCAAAGCCCCATGCCGATGACCGATGCGGGGGCGTATTTCGCCGACACATGCCCCTGGAGCAGCCGGTTGATCGCGATCGAACCGATGGCGATGCCGATCGAGAAGATGGCCAGGAAGAGGCTGGCGACCGGCTTGTCGGCGGTCAGGACATTCTTCACCAGCGGCGGAAACTGGATGAACAGGATAGAGCCGACCGCCCAGAACAGGCTGATCGACATAATCGCCAGAAAGAGACGGCGGATGTGCATGGTGCCGCGCACCAGCGTAATGGACGAACGGATGATGTGAAAATCGATCGGCTGCTTGTCCAGCATGGATGGGGCGGATGGGACGGCGCGCCCCGCAATATAGCCCAGGATGGCGGTGACGATGATGGCGATGGCGGCGACCTCCACCGGGACGAGGCCCGCCAGGATCGTGCCAGCCAGAATAGCGATATAGGTGCCGGCTTCGACCAGACCTGTGCCGCCCAGCACTTCGTCATCGTGCAGATGCTGGGGCAGAATCGCATATTTGATGGGACCAAAGAAGGTCGAATGGATGCCCATGGCGAACAAGGCGACGAGCAGCAGCGGGATGGCCAGCGTGTGAACGCCGATGCCGCCCCAGATGAGGCCCAGCCCCACCGCGCCGACGAGCATGATGAGGATTTCGGCTGCCTTGACGATGCGGATGATGACCGCCTTGTCCCGCTGGTCCGCCAATTGGCCCGACAATGCGGACAGCAGGAAAAAGGGCAATATGAACAGCCCCGTAGCCAGCGCGCTGAACCAGGTTTCCGACCGTTCGTCGTTATAGACCTGATAAACGACGAACAGGACCATAGCGTTCTTGAACAGATTGTCGTTGAACGCACCGAGGAGCTGGGTGATGAAAAGCGGCAGGAAACGGCGCTTGTTCAAGAGCCTGAGAGAGGCTTGCATGGATAAATGCGTCTTCTTTTCCGTGAGCGACCGGGGCGGGGTCTAGCCGTTGGCGACGTCCATGTCCAATGCCCCTTGGCAGGCATCGCTTTGATGCACCCACAGTCATAGTTTTACGGTGGCTTGTGCGACGGGGCGGACTGTGGCAGTTCGCGGCGATGCTGACGCTCCCCAATTTGCTGACGCTTTCGCGTATCATCACCGTGCCGCTGCTGGTTGCTCTGCTGTGGCCTGCCGACATGGGTGCGCGCTGGACCACCGGCTACGCGCTGGCGTTCGGGCTGTATTGCCTGATGGGCGTGACCGATTATTTCGACGGTTATCTGGCCCGCGCGCAGGGGACCGTGTCGAAGCTGGGTGTCTTTCTCGATCCCATCGCCGACAAGATCATGGTCGGCGCGGTCATCCTAATGCTGGCCGCGACGCGCGACATCATGGGGATTCACATCGCCGCGGCCATGATTATCCTGCTGCGCGAAATCGCGGTGTCGGGCCTGCGCGAGTTTCTGGCCGGGTTGCAGGTGTCGGTGCCGGTGTCGCGTCTGGCCAAGTGGAAGACGACGCTTCAGATCATCGCGCTGGGCGCGTTGATCCTTGCCGGGGCGGTGCCGCAATTTCCCTTCGTACAGAGCGTGGGTATCGTCACGCTCTGGGCCGCCGCGATCCTGACGCTGATGACCGGCTGGGATTATCTACGCGTCGGCATCCGCCACATGGATTGATGCGGATGGCGGCGCTGTCCCTCGTCTATTTCGCCTGGGTGCGTGAGAGCATCGGCTGTGACGGGGAGCAGGTGGCGCGCCCGGCATCCGGCGCGACGATTGCCGACCTCATCACACAATTGGCGGCGCGCGGCGATGGCTATGCGCTGGCGCTGGGCGACGTGGCGCGCGTCAGGGCAGCGATCGACCAGCGATTCGCGCCTCTCGATACGGTGATCGGCGACGCGCGGGAAATTGCGCTGTTCCCGCCGGTGACAGGCGGATGAAGCGGGTCGCGATCCAGGCCGACGATTTCGATGTCGCAACCGAACTGGCCGCGCTGGAGCAACTGGGCGGCGGCGGGATTGCGAGCTTTACCGGCGTGGTCAGGGGTGAAGGCGGGTTGATCGCGCTGGAACTGGAACATTATCCGGCGATGACGCAGGCGCAGATGACGCGAATCGTGGACGAGGCGATGGCGCGCTGGCCGTTGCTGGGGGTTAGCGTCATTCATCGCCATGGGCGGTTGGAGCCAGGCGCGCGCATCGTTTTCGTCGGTACGGCTTCGCGGCATCGGGGAGCGGCGCTGGAAAGCTGCGCATTCCTCATCGACTGGCTGAAATCCGACGCGCCCTTCTGGAAGAAGGAGCATATGAGCGATGGCGCGACCCGCTGGGTGGCGGCGCGTGCCGAGGACGAGGCACAGGCGCTGGGCTGGAAAGCCTAGCTCAGGCCGCTTCGGGCAGGCGGCAATTTTCGCTGGCGGAAGCCCGCAATATGTCGGCCAGCAGATGAAATTCCTTCTCGCGCGGGCTGTTCTTGCGCCACACCAGCGCCACGTCGCGCCAGGCTCGGTCCGATCGCAACGGACGCGCTGCAATCTGCGTATGTTCCAATATGCCGGCCGCGATCGCCATTTCCGGTATCATGGTGACGCCCAGCCCATTGTCGACCATCTGGATCAGCGTATGCAATGACGTGCCCATCATCGTCGCGCTGGCGCGCAGTTCAGGGCGGTTACAGGCGGCAAGGGCGTGATCCTTGAGACAATGGCCATCCTCCAGCAGCAGTAATTTGCTCTCGTCGATCATCTCCGGGCCGATCCATTCGGGCGGATCGATCGGCTCGTCGCGGGGGAAGGCGACGTAGAGGCGATCCTGAAACAGGATTTCATTGTCCAGTTCGCCCAGCGGATAGGGCAGGGCCATCAACACGCAATCGACATTGCCGTGTCGCAACGATTCGATGGCTGCCTGGGTAGTTTCCTCCCGCAGATAGAGTTTGAGATCCGGACGATCGGCGCGCAGGCGAGGTAACAGGCGAGGGAGCAGGAAAGGCGCGATGGTGGGGATGACGCTCATGCGCAATTCGCCGGTCAGCGGCTTGCCCGATGCTTCGGCGATGGCGGCCAGTTCCTCCGCCTCGCGCAGGACGCGGTGCGCCTTTTCCACGATACGGTCGCCCAGCGCGGTAAAGCGCACCACCCGGCGGGTCCGTTCGACCAGCGTGATGCCGATCAGCGATTCCAGTTCGCGGATGCCCGCCGACAAAGTGGACTGGGTGACGTAACAACTGTCCGCCGCTTTGCCGAAATGCCCCTGTTCCTTGAGCGCCACCAGATATTGAAGCTGCTTAAGCGTGGGCAGGTAACTGGACATTTATCGGATTCCTCGATCAGAAATCCGAATATAAGCGCTTTACCCGATATATCCAAGATTTTTGGCGATGCCGAATGCGGACGTCAGGGTCAGGATGACGCCGACCGCCGTGAACAGGATGCGCGGCGCGACATGGCGGGCAAGCATCGCGCCGAAGGGTGCGGCCACCACACCACCGATCAGCAGGCCGACGGTGTAGGTGGTGAAGGTTTCCCAGCCCAGATGGAACAGGAAGGTGATGCTGATCGACAGGGTCAGGATGAATTCGACGCTGTTGACGGTGCCGATGGTGTGGCGCGGGCTGGACCCCTGCAACAGCAGGTTGGAGGTCACGACCGGTCCCCAGCCACCGCCGCCCGTCGCATCCATAAAGCCGCCGGCCAGACCCAGCGGCGTAACCCATTTGGGATCGCGCGGCTTGGGCGGCAGATGGAAGCCGCGCCAGATGAGATAGACGCCGATCGCGGCGAGATAGGTCTGAACGAAAGGTTTGATGACGCCGCCGTCGATGTTCGACAGGAGATAGGCGCCCGCAACCCCGCCGATGACACCAGGAATGATGAGCCGGGAAAAGAGTTTCCAGTCGACATTTTTGTGCAGGATATGGCTGATCGCGGAAACGCCGGTGGTGAAGGTTTCGGCGGCGTGTACGCTGGCGGAAGCGCGGCTGGGCGGGACACCCAGCGCGAGAAGCAGGGTGCTGGAGATAACGCCATAGGCCATGCCGAGCGCGCCATCGATCATTTGCGCGCCAAAACCGATCAGGATGAAAGGCAGGATGTCACCGAAATTAGCGATGAAAGCGTCGATCATCCGTTACCCTTTGGTCTGATTGTCTACTCACTTGATAGTCAAATCTACATTTGCAAAGCAAGTTCCTGTTTATGGCTCAACAGTCCGCCTTTTCCGCCCATCTGGAAATGGCGAGGATTTGCCCTTATATCATGACCCATGGTCAGGCAAAATCGGGCAGGGTTGCGTTGATGGTGGGCAAGCTTATTTCCTATCTGGATTCCGTCAAAGCCCGCGATCCCGCGCCGCGGTCGAGGGCGGAAATCCTGCTCTATCCGGGCGTCTGGTCGTTGGCTTTTCACCGGGTGGCGCATCAATTCTATCGCGCGCGGCTGTATTTCCTGGCCCGCGCGATCAACCATTTCTCGCGTTTCCTGACCGGTAACGACATTCATCCCGGCGCGAAGATCGGCAAGCGCTTCTTCATCGACCATGGCTTTACCGTGATCGGGGAAACGGCGGAGATTGGCGACGATGTGACGTTGTACCAAAATGTGACACTGGGCGGGACCGACCCGGCCAACGGTATCGCGGGAAAGCGCCACCCCACGCTGGCCAACGGGGTGATCGTGGGTTCTGGCGCGCAGGTGTTGGGCCCGGTTATGGTCGGCGCGCGGGCGCGGGTCGGAGCCAATGCGGTCGTGACCAAGGATGTGGCCGAAGGCGCGACCATGGTGGGTATTCCCGCGCGGGCGATGCTGGTCGACGTGACCGCCTATCAGCGCGACTTCATGCCCTATGGCACGCCCTGTTCGGATTGCTTCGACCCGGAAAAGCAGAAGCTGGAAATGCTTCAGTGCGAAGTGGAGCAGTTGCAGAAGCGGCTGGCGGAACTGATGGCGGAGCGCGCCAAACCGACGCTGCCCGACGCGGATACGCCGCTGTTTCGGGAGCGTGACCGGGCCTGATGTCGAATGTGACGCCGTTTCCGGCGCAGGGGGCCGGGCCGGGGCAGATCGGTTTCGATCGACTGGAATTACGGCGGATCATGGACCTGTATGGCCGTATGGTGTCGGCCGGGCACTGGCGCGATTATGCCATGGATATGGGGCGCGATGCGGCAATATTCAGCGCCTTTCGCCGCGCCGCCGAACGCCCCGAATATCGCATCGAAAAACGGCCCGCGTTGCGCCAGCGACAGGGCATGTGGGCGTTGATCGGCGAAAGCGGGCAAATACTCAAGCGCGGGCAGGATTTGCACAATGTGCTGGCCCCGGTCGAGCGCAAGCTGCTGCGTATCGTCGAGGATTAAGAGGGCGACAGGGCGTGGCGATTACTGCCGGCATGTCCGCAATGTGCGTCTGCCGCCCGTTTCTTATCAGGCCGGTACGCGGTCGAGAAAGGGAAGCCGATCCGTCAGCGTGGGGGGCAATCCGCCCATGACCAGCGTCCGAGCGTGGTGCCATAGCGCCGAGAGCAGCAGGAGCGACGATCCGATCACCAACGCTGTGAAGGCGGCGGACAATTCCACTGCGCCAGCCTGTTTGAACAGGGCGTAAAGGGCGAAGAGGACATAGGCCAGGCTGGATACCAGCAGGGCGCGGCGATCGATGGCGAGGGCGATGAGGCCGAAGGCGACGTAGAGGGCGATTACCATCAACGCCTTGACCACGCTGATGTCGTTGCCGTTAAACACGCCGAGCAGATGGAACAGCGAATGGGCGATCATCGGCGCGGCGGTCAGATGCAGCCAGAAGGCAACATCGGATCGGCGGGTGATGCGCGCCCGGTCGCTCATGTCCCAGCGCATGGCGAGGGCGAAAATCGCCAGGCCGCCGGCCAGCAATAGCAGGAAGGGCAGGGTGCCATTGTCCGGGGCAGTGGCGAGCACCAGCCCTGCGACGACGCCCGCTGCCGCGGCGGCGCCAGCCGCGACGGTTATCGGCACCATGAATCGCCGCCAGTGCAGCCAGGTCGCAATCATGCTGAACGCAGCGACGCCCGAAAGGATGAGCGAGCCGGTGCGACCATCGGCGCCTGGGAAGATCTGGGCCGCCAGTGCGCCCAGCGCGAAGGCGACTCCGCCGACAAAACCGCAGAGCAGCAGAATGGAGGGCAGCGCCATGCGGCGTTGACGTGTGAAATATTCGGCCAGTCCCCAGCTTGCCGCAGCAACCAGAAGACCGGACATCAGCGAGGGATGATGCTCTGCCGCGCCGAGTCGGAGGCTGTTGCCCAGCCAGCCGACCGCGACCAGCAGAATGATGCTCGCGATCGCGACGAAAATATCGTTGAAGCCGGATAGCAGGCGAAAATGTTCCTCGTCCACCATGGGAGTGGCGCGCAACGAAGCCACATGATCGCGCAGCGCCTGTGCGCTGGTGGCGGAGATGGCACCCGCCGTAACGGCATCCTGAAGGTCACTCTCGCTATACATCGTCCTGCTCCGCGGACCGTTGATCTGCCATCGCTTCTAGCATGACTGTATTATATCATCAATACAGTAGAATTTGGCCTTTTTCTGCGGCGCTCAGGATGATAGCGCCGACTGCGAAACAAAGGAGAGGCCCCTACATGACCCTGCCGACATCGCTTCAAGGCCGTTTGTCCCTGCCGCTGATCGGCTCTCCCATGTTCATCGTGTCGCAGCCCGAATTGGTGATCGCGCAGTGCCGGGCGGGGATTGTTGGCGCTTTCCCTTCGCTCAACGCGCGTCCATCCGGCACGTTCGAGGCGTGGCTGAGGCAGTTGGGCGAGGCATTGACCGAGCAGGACGCACCATTTGCCGTCAACCTGATCGTGCATCGGACCAATGCGCGGCTGGAGGAAGATCTGGCGCTGTGCGTCAAATATCGGGTGCCGATCGTCATCACTTCGCTGGGCGCACAGGAGAAGGTGAACGAGGCGATTCACAGCTATGGCGGCATCGTGCTGCATGACGTCATCAACAATGTCTTTGCGAAGAAGGCGATCGAGAAGGGCGCCGATGGCCTGATCGCTGTGGCGGCGGGCGCAGGCGGCCATGCGGGTGTCTTGTCGCCTTTCGCGCTGGTGCAGGAAATCCGCCAGTGGTTCGACGGCCCGCTGGCGCTGTCGGGGGCGATCGCCACCGGCCGCTCGATTGCCGCCGCCCGGATGATGGGCGCTGACCTTGGCTATATGGGGTCACCCTTCATCGCTACGACGGAGGCCAATGCCGAAGCCGGTTACAAGCAGATGATCGTCGACAGTGGTGCGGGCGACATCGTCTATTCGGATGTGTTCACCGGCGTTCTGGGCAATTATCTGCGCCCGAGCATCGTGGCGGCGGGCATGGACCCGGACAAGCTGCCCAAGGCGGCGGACATGGATTTCGC
>JAECRT010000062.1:0-3920 GCA_016000085.1 Sphingomonadaceae bacterium | reverse complement strand
GCGAACTCGACCAGACGGGCATCATGAAAATGGCTGGCGCGACCGTCCTTGACCGGATTGGACGCCCAACTGTCGAGACCTAGGCACAATAGGGTCGGGCAGGTGATGCGTTGCCAAAATTCGGGCAAGCCATCGTCCGACCCAGCCTGCGGAGCCATGTCATGGAGGTACGGGTCGAATTTCCAGCTATAGCTGCCATCTTCGTTGCGATTGACGCCATGGATGGTGAGGTGAAGCGCCTGTTCGACCGAGAGATGTTCGTTGCGTTCGCGCATCCGGACCACGGCCGCCTCGATCGTGGGATAGTGGCGGGGAGTGCGGCGCGCGCTTTCGCGGCGCTTGCCGATCCAATCGCGCCATTGGTCCGGCGCAGGGGCCTGCGCCTTTTCCTTCAGCCGTTGGGGTGTCAGGCCCAACCCTTCGATCGCGACGATCCGGCTGACCTTATCGGGGAACAGCCCGGCATAGCGCAGGCTGATCGATCCACCGAGCGAATGGCCCACGATCGTCACTGGTGAGGGACCGTGCAATTCTACCAGTTGCGCCAGATCATAGACATAGTTGGTCATCAGATAGGAGCCGTCGGGCGACCATCCACTATCGCCATGACCACGCAGATCGGGCGCGATGACGTGAAAATCCTTCGCCAACGCACGCGCCGTCCAGTCCCAACTGCGGGCATGATCGAAACCGCCATGCACCAGGATCAATGTCGGTGCGGATGAATTGCCCCAGTCCAGATAATGGAGTCGGGTGCGCAGCGATGTGAAGAAATGCGAAGCCGGGTTAGGCTTGGGTGAAATGTCCATGCGGTCTCAAAATCTGGCTTGGGGCGTGCCTTTTGCCATTGAGCAACTGCGGAGCGCTGGCAAGGGTGAACCGAGGGAAAGGCGGGATAATGGCCGGTTATCCGGCAATATTACCCGATTGGGTCAATTCAGTCGGCGTGATGACCATAGGGATTAGATTCGGTCGGATTGCCGATGCCCGTACTGACAGTTCGGATGATGTCGGCGAGCGCCGCCTGCTTGAATGGCTTGTCGAGGCGTGGGCGGCGGCTGGCGTGGAGCGGCAATTCGGCAAAGCCGGTGATGATGATGACGGGCATTGCGGGACATCTCAGCTCGATCTCGTCAGCCAGTTGCGCGCCGGTCATGCCGGGCATGGCATGATCCGTTACGACGAGATCGAACATGCTCTGTTCCAGCATCAGCAATGCGTCCACGGCGCTGCGCGCGTGAAAGACGGTATGACCCAGTTCTTCCAACATGCCGGCCGTGTTCATCAATACCAGATCGTCATCGTCCACCGCCAGGATGACGAGCGGTCGACCAGCGGTTTCGTCAATGTCCAGCGGAGGGGCGGGTGGATCGACCGCGTCGGCGTAGGACAGGGGGAGCCAAAGCGCGACGGTTGTGCCGTCGCCCACCGCGCTGGCGATGGTCAGCGATCCGCCGCATTGCTGCGCGAAACCATGGATCATGGAAAGGCCCAGCCCGGTGCCTTTGCCCACGCCCTTGGTCGTGAAAAAGGGTTCGCGCGCGCGTTCGAGCGTGGCCGCGTCCATTCCCTGGCCATCGTCCACCACCGACAGCCGTATATAGGTGCCCGCTGCCAGGTCGGGTCGTTCGCCCTCTGCAACCTGTCGTTCTTCGGCCTCAATGATGATCCGCCCGCCATCGGGCATGGCATCGCGCGCGTTGACCGCCAGGTTGAGCAGCGCCAGTTCGAGCTGGGCAGGATCGGCATGGACGGGGGCCAGCGTTAGCGGGAACCGGGTTTCGATCCGGACCCGGCTGCCGATCGTCGATTGCAGCAGGTCCGCCATGCCGCGCACCAATGCGGTGCAATCGACGTGCTGGAGGCGCAATTCCTGCTTGCGGGCAAAGGCCAGCATCCGCTGTGTCAGGGTCGCGCCGCGCTCGGCCGCCGCCATAGCATTGTCCAGATAGCGGCTGATGTCGCCGCCGTTCGCGATGCGCCGCTGCGCCAGGTCGATGCTGCCGACGATGACGGCGAGCAGATTGTTGAAATCATGCGCGACGCCGCCGGTCAGCTTGCCAATGGCTTCCATCTTCTGGGTCTGAACGATGGCGTCGCGCGCTTCATCGAGCGCGCGTTCCGCCTCGCGCCGTTCGGTCAGGTCGCGCGTGATTTTCGCAAACCCCTGAAGCACGCCCTGAGCGTCGCGGATCGGATCGATCACGACATTGGCCCAGAAGCGCGATCCGTCCTTGCGGATGCGCCAGCCTTCCGCCTCGAACCGGCCTTCGCGCTCGGCGGTGTGGAGTGCGCGCGAAGGCAGGCCGGCGATCCGGTCTTCGTCCGAATAGAAACGGGAGAAATTTTCGCCCAATATCTCGTGGGCCTTATACCCCTTGAACCGTTCCGCCCCCCGGTTCCAGCTCGTCACCGTGCCAACGGGATCGAGCATGTAGATGGCGTAGTCGATGATGCTTTCGACAAGCAGACGGAACCGTTCCTCGCTGGCGCGCAGAGCCTCTTGCGTGGCGCGCCTTTCGGTCAGGTCGCGCGTCACCTTCGCAAAGCCCAGCAGAACCCCGGCGGGATCGCGGATCGGATCGATGACGACAGTGGCCCAGAAACGTGAGCCATCCTTGCGTACTCGCCAGCCTTTCGCCTCGAACCGGCCGTCATGTTCGGCGGCATAGAGGGCGAGCGCGGGGACGCCGGTTGCCTGATCTTCCGCAGTGTAGAAGCGCGAGAAATGCTGGCCGATAATCTCGTGCGCCTCATAGCCCTTGAACCGGCGTGCGCCCGCATTCCAACTGATGACCACGCCTTTGGGATCGAGCATGTAGATGGCATAATCTGTAATGCTCTGAACCATCAGTTCAAAGCGGTTGCCGCCGGTGTCGGATAGGCCCGTTGTCATCTATTCCCCGTTCCCGACGCCATCATCATGACGTCACGCCCCAGCTTAAAAGTAAAACACTTATTGGTGGTGAACGTTCCGCTATGGAGGAAAGCGAAACGCCGCAAGCGACGCCTTGACTTGGGCCGCTGGGCTGCGCACCACGCGGTCGGCAATCAGGACGGGGCTTTGGTATGGGCATGGGTGCGGGCGCGAAGATCACGGTCATTGGCGAAGCGATGTTGGAACTGAGCCGGGGCAGTGGCGACAGTTGGAACCTGCGCTATGGCGGCGATGTCATCAATACCGCCGTGCATCTCGCCCGGTCGGGAGACAAGGTGCGACTGGCCAGCGCGCTGGGCGCCGATCCGATGAGCGCAGACCTGCGCGCCCAATGGGAAGCCGAAGGGGTCGATACCTCGCTGGTGTTGGCGGCGGCGGACCGGTTGCCGGGCCTCTATGCGATCGAGACGGATGCCGCGGGTGAGCGCAGTTTTCATTATTGGCGTGGCGAGGCTGCTGCCCGGCGCATGTTCGCCTTGCCCGACAGCGCGGCGATGGTCGAAGCGGCGACGCAATCGGACCTTCTCTATTTTTCGCTCATCACACTCGCCATCCTGCCCGATGAAGGGCGTGAGGCCCTGATGGCTTTGTGTCAGGCCGTGCGGGCGCGGGGCGGCAAGATCGCCTTCGACGGCAATTATCGTCCGCGATTATGGTCAGATGCGGCGACGGCGCGGCATTGGCGCGACCGGGCGATTGCGCTGTGCGACATCGGCCTGCCGACGTTGGCGGATGAGGTCGAGATGGGCGAAGCCGATGATGCACGCGATGCCGCCGCCCGCTGGGGCGCGAACGAGGGGCGCGAGATCATCGTCAAGCTGGGCGGCGAAGGCTGTCTGGTCGACGGGCAGGTGATCGCACCGCCGCGCATGGTCGATGTGGTGGATTCGAGCGGCGCGGGTGATGCCTTCAATGGGGGCTATCTGCATGCGCGGCTGGGCGGTGCGACGCCGGCGGATGCTGCGCTGGCAGGGCATCGGCT
>JAECRT010000061.1:6975-15246 GCA_016000085.1 Sphingomonadaceae bacterium | reverse complement strand
CCGATATGGTCGTAGAGGAACAACCCCAGCCGCAACATCCAGCGCGGCCTTAGCCCCTTGGTCCAGGGCAGCACGAAGCGCATCGGATGGATGATATGGGGCGCGATTCCCCACAATCGCTCGCGCTCCGACAAGGCTTCGCGCACCAGCGCAAATTCGCCATGCTCCAGGTAGCGCAGCCCGCCATGGATCAGCTTGGTCGACGCCGACGACGTGCCCTGCGCCAGGTCGCCCTGCTCCAGCAACAGCACGCGCGCACCCCGTCCCGCCGCATCGCGGGCAATGCCACAGCCATTCACACCGCCGCCAATGACGGCCATATCATAGGGGCTGGTCGCGCTCTCCTCGCTCACGCCACCGATGTAGGATGCTTTGCCCAGAGGGGAAAGACGCATGACGACCCGCACCATGCAAAGGCGCGATGGCTATGCAATTCAACGGCTTCCCTCAACTAGCCATGGATTGGCGCTTCTGCCGTCGTGGCAGATTATGATAGGCTGGCGATGGAAGAGGATAATGACATGACGATCAACCAAGCCGATCACAAGAAACTGCATTTCGACCTGACCAATGTCGGCCTGCGCGCGCAGGCTACCGCGGTCGGCCTGGTGCAACTCTGCACCGAACTGCGCCACGCCGGCGTGTTGGACGAGGGCGCGATCGGCCGGATCAAGACCGCGATCGCGGACGAAATCATCGTCTGCGCCCCCCGACAGGTTGCGTCGAAGGAATATCGCAAAGATGTTTGCACCCGGCTGGACGCGCTGTTCGCGGGCGAACGCAAAATGGGTCCGGCCGACGAGATCGTGATGGCGTCATCACCAGGCGATTGAGCGGCGCCGCCTATGCGCGTTTCAGCGGGTTGATCTCGGCGCGCTGAAACCGGGCCGTTTCAATGAAGCAATGCGTGGGAACGGCGGCGCTTCACGCGCTGCGGAAAGAACAGGCGGCCGTGCTGCCCGGCGTCTGGCTCAGGCCTTTTCCAGCGTGCATTGCAGCGGATGCTGATTTTGCCGGGCAAAATCCATCACCTGATTGACCTTCGTTTCGGCCACTTCATAGCTGAAGATGCCGCATACGCCGACGCCGCGCTGATGAACATGCAGCATCACCCGGGTCGCCTCCTCCATGTCCATGCGGAAAAACTGCTGAAGGACATGCACGACGAATTCCATCGGCGTGTAATCATCGTTCAGCAGCAGCACCTTATAGAGCGACGGCTTCTTGGTACGGGTGCGCGTGCGGGTGGCGATACCGACATGAGGGTCGCCCGGACCATCGCCCTGGTCGTCCTGATCCCGGCCCGCCATCATCACGGACCACGCCGATGCTGTGGTGATGCTGTTCATGATAAGCAGGAATATGGCCATTTCAGCGCGCATGGCAAGGGGGCGGGATGGCCCTTCGCTGCACTGCGACGATATTTCAGGGTTAATGCAGAAGGAGCGCGCCTTCCCGATCGGGAAGACGCGCTCCTTTGCTATGCCAGAAAAGGCGCGGGCGCTCAGGCGGCCAGCGACTTCACCTTGTCGGTGACCAGGGTCACGCGCGCGGTCAGCGGCTGGGCAACTTCGCCGGCCAGCTTCATGAACGCTTCGCTGTTCTTGGCGGCTTCCTTGGTGAACTCGTCAAAGCTGCTCGACAGAAGCTGGCTCTGGAGCTGGAAGAATTCGGTCGGCGTCTTGACGGTCGAGAAGGTCTTGAACGACGCGGTCGCCTTTTCAAAGCTCTTGCGGCCGTAATCGACAGCTTCCTGGCCCAGCGTTTCCATGCCCTTGGCAGCGATCTTGCCGGATTCGACCAGAGCTTCGACATTGCCCTTGGCGATGTCGCTCAGTTCTTCGATCGCCTTGGTCGACTTTTCAACGCCAGCCTTGGTCTTCTCGTTGAAGTCGGCATAGACGGTTTCCATCTTCGCCTTGGCGTCTTCGGCAAACTTCTTTCCGGTTTCGATCACGTCGTTCATCACTTTGGTTCCTTCTGTGGCGGGCAGCGTAGTTTTGACAATGGTCGCCCCGTGCGTCGGGGTCTTGCTAATTTCTGGGTCCGGCAACGCCGCTGCGGGAGCAGGCGTCGGTTCCGGCGCAAGTGCGGCGGCTTTCACCACCGGGGCTGCTTCCGGCGTCCGTTCGGGTTCTGGCGCGGCGTCGACTGCCGTGGTCGCGGCAGCGACGGCGACCGGATCGACCGCTGCGGGCTTCGCGGCAACCGGCTTGGCTGCGACGGGCTTGGGCGTGACGGGTTTGGCCTCGGGAGGGGTAATTTTGCGCGCCTGCGGATTGGCATCCATCGGCTTCACGCTGGCAGCAGCCTTGGGCGTAGCAGCTTTAGGCGCTACCGCCTTGGGTGCGGCAGGCGCATCGCCAATCGCCGCTTCCGCCGCCTTGAGCGCCTCGCTCGCCGACAAAGTCGTCGAACTGGCCTTAGCGCGTAATGTACCTCGTCCGGTCTTCGGTGTAACGGCCATGCCATCCTCCGTTTGTTGCACTGCACAATAATCTTTTCACGCCATCATTGCAAGCGTAATTGTGCAGTGCAGCAAAACTGTCATAACCGTTCGCGACACCAACCGGAAAACAGTGACTTATCGCCCCTTTACGTAGCGTCCAGGTGCATCTTCGATCGCCTTCAGCCGCCCCTTGCCAGGCTGCCGCCCCCCCTTGACGGGTACGGTCCGCGAATCGACTCCTTGGATCCACTCACGCCAGTCCGGCCACCAGCTTCCTTTGGTTTCCTTCGCTTTCGCAACAAAGTCGTCCAGCGTCGGCTGCACCTCATCGCAGGCCCAATATTGATATTTCATCGCAGCGGGCGGATTGATGACCCCCGCGATATGCCCTGACCCCGCCAGCAGAAAGCGCACCGGCCCGGCCAGATGCTCGGTCAGCTTCCACACACTTTCCAGCGGCGCGATATGATCCTCTCGTCCGGCCTGCACATAGGCAGGGGTCTGGATCTGCGTCAGGTCGATCGGCGTGCCATCGATGCGGATGGCGCCGGGCACGACCAACAGATTATCGCGATATAATTGGGTCAGATAGTCCCGGTGCCAGCGCGCGGGCAGGTTAGTGGTGTCGCCATTCCAGTAGAGCAGGTCGAACGGCGGATAATCCTGACCCAACAGGTAATTATTGACCACATAGTTCCAGATCAGGTCGCGTCCGCGCAGCAGGTTGAACGTCGCGGCCATATAGCGTCCGTCCATGAAACCACTGGTCGACAATTGCTCCACCAGCTTCATCTGCTCATCATCAACGAACAGGGTCAGGTCGCCCGCATCGGCAAAATCCACCTGCGCGGTGAAGAAGGTTGCGCTCGCCACCTTGTCCGCTTCGTCCCGCGCCGCCAGCAGCGCCAGCGTCGCGGCCAGCGTCGTCCCCGCCACGCAATAACCGATCGTATGGACGCTTTTCACCTTCAACAGGTCGCGCACCGTGTCGATCGCATCCACCTGTCCGCGCAGGATATAATCGTCCCAGATCAAATCCTTCATCGACGCGTCGGCCGACTTCCACGACACCAGAAACACGCTGATCCCCTGATCCACCGCCCATTTGACGAAACTTTTCTGGGGCGACAGGTCGAGAATGTAGAAACGGTTGATCCACGGCGGAAAGATAATCAGCGGCGTTTCCAGCACCGTTTCCGTCGACGGCGCATAGTGGATCAGCTGGTACAGCGGCGTTTCATGAATGACTTTGCCCGGCGTCGCGGCGATATTGCGTCCCAGTTCGAACTGGGTGCCGTCGGTATGGGTCAGCTGACCCTTTTCCATATCGGCCAGCATATGTTTCAAGCCCTTGACCAGATTCTCGCCACCGCTCTGGATGGTTTTTTCCATCACCGTGGGGTTGGTCAGCGGAAAATTGGAAGGCGACATCGCATCCAGCATCCCCGTGGTCGCGAAACGCAGCTTCGCCTTCACCTTGGGATCGACGCCGTCGACCGCATCGGCCAGCCCCGTCATATAGTCGGACACCAGCAGATAGCTTTGATGCATCAGGTCGTAAAAGGGGTTCTGGGTCCAGGCCGGGTCGGCAAAACGCCGATCCGTACGCGCGGCCGGACTGTCGGGCGGCAGCGGTTCGGACTGGTCGCGCAGCAGCCCGCCCGAATCGAGGAAACGCTGCCACAGCGCCATCCCCTCGTTGGCAAAGCTGGTCTGGATACGCGCTACGGTCGCCGGGTCGAACGGCAATGTCCGTCCGGTCGCGTCGGCCGCTTGCTCCAGCATCAGTTGCTGCGCACGGCCGATCACCTGCGTCCATTGCTGCATCTGTTCCAGGGTGGGCAGGTGCGGCTCCATGACATCGGCTTTATTCATGGCCACTTTCCTCCTCCTGGTATCGTTTCGCAGCGCCACTTTTTCTGGCGCGTCGCTACCGGGGCGGTTATAGCCCGATTGTGACACGCAAGTGGCGCGTCACGCACTATTCCCTACCGCGAGCTTTCAGGAAAGCCCCAATAATGTCCGAAGAATTCTATCGCATGAAGCGCCTGCCCCCCTATGTCATCGCGGAAGTCAACGCGATGCGGGCCGCCGCGCGTGCGGCGGGTGAGGATATTATCGACCTTGGCATGGGCAATCCAGACCTGCCGCCCCCCCAGCATGTCATCGACAAGCTGATCGAGGTGGCGTCCAAGCCCGACGCCCATGGCTATTCCCAGTCCAAGGGGATTCCGGGCCTGCGCAAGGCTCAGGCCAATTATTATGGCCGCCGCTTCGGCGTGGATGTCGACCCGGAAACCGAAGTCGTCGTGACCATGGGGTCAAAGGAAGGCCTTGCCAGCCTCGCCACCGCGATCACCGCACCGGGCGACGTCGTGCTGGCCCCCAACCCCAGCTACCCGATCCACATGTTCGGTTTCATCATCGCGGGTGCGACCATCCGATCGGTCCCGACCACGCCGGACGAACATTATTTCCGCGCGCTCGACCGGGCGATGGCCTTCACCGTGCCGCGCCCCTCGATCCTGGTGGTCAACTATCCGTCCAATCCCACCGCGGAAACGGTCGACCTGGCCTTTTACGAACGCCTCGTCGCCTGGGCGAAGGAGAACAAGGTCTGGGTGCTGAGCGACTTGGCTTATTCCGAACTCTATTATGACGGCAATCCAACGCCCTCCATCCTTCAGGTGCCCGGCGCCAAGGACATCGCGATCGAATTCACCTCGCTGTCGAAAACCTATTCGATGGCGGGCTGGCGCATCGGCTTTGCGGTTGGCAACAAGCAGTTGATCGCCGCCATGAGCCGGGTGAAATCCTATCTCGATTATGGCGCGTTCACCCCGATCCAGGCGGCGGCCTGCGCCGCGCTGAACGGCCCGCAGGATATCGTCGGCAAGAACCGCGAACTCTATCACAAGCGCCGCGACGTGATGGTCGAGAGCTTCGGTCGCGCCGGGTGGGACATTCCGCCGCCGCGCGCGTCCATGTTCGCCTGGGCACCTCTGCCGCCCGCGCTGAAAGAGATGGGCAGCCTGGAATTTTCCAAGCAGCTTCTCACCCATGCCAAGGTCGCGGTCGCGCCCGGTGTGGGCTATGGTGAGGATGGCGAAGGCTATGTCCGCATCGCCATGGTCGAAAATGAACAGCGGCTGCGTCAGGCCGCCCGCAACATCAAACAATATCTCAAGTCGATGGGCGTCAACACGCCTGCCAAGGGCGCGGCCTGAACTATAAACCTGACCGGACGGGTGGACGCTGCGGCTGTATCGCTGCGCTGCCCGTCATGGTCGGGATGGCGACGACCTTTCTGGCATTGGCGATCGGAGACTGCCCGCCCGATCCCATATGTGAGGCGAGAGAAGACAAGGCGCGCTGGCTCATTGTCCTGACGCCGCTATCTGGCCTTGCCACCTTCTTACTTGTGCGCTCAATAATCCGCCTATGGAACCGTCCCCGATCATGAATGCCCTGCCGCAAGTCTCTCAGGTCGCGCAGACGATCCAGCTCGCGCTCGCCCCGGTGTTCCTGCTCGCGGGCATCGGCGCGTTCCTCAATGTCTGCGTCAGCCGCCTCGCCCGCATCATCGACCGGGCGCGCGACGTAGAGAAAGCGATCCTGACCACGCGTGGCAGGGAACATGATCGCAAGGTCGCCGAAATCCGCGTGCTCGACCGGCGGATGAGCGTCGTGAACAGCGCCATCTTCCTGTCCGTCGCCTCGGCCTGCGCGGTCTGCCTTGTCGTCATTCTGCTGTTTGCGGGCAATCTGTTCAACGCCCATCTCGGCTCTGCCATCGCCATCCTGTTCAGCCTCGCTATGCTGTTGCAGGCGGGCGGGTTCGCCACCTTCATTCAGGAAATCCGGCTGGCGTCGCAGATTATCCATATCCGCAACGAAGTCCTCTATCACAAGGCTGACGCGGAAGACGCGGACGCCGCGATCGAGACTTTGACATGACCCGTTTCACCGTCAACGACCGGCCGGTGCAATATCGGATGGACCCGGACACCCCCCTGCTCTGGGCGCTGCGCGACGCGTCCAACCTGACCGGCACCAAATATGGCTGCGGCACCGGCGACTGCGGTGCCTGCACGGTGGACATTGACGGCGAAGCGGTGCGTTCCTGTCAGGTCACGATCGGCAAGACCGAGGGGCGCTTCGTCACCACGATCGAAGCGCTTTCGCCCGACCGCGGCCACCCCCTGCAACAGGCGTTCGCCGCCGACAATGTCTCTCAATGCGGCTATTGCATCCCCGGCATCATCATGGCCGCCTCGGTCCTGCTGCGTCGGACCAATGATCCCAGCGATGAGGAGATTGACGCGGCGATCACCAATATCTGCCGCTGCGGCATCTATCCCCGCCTGCGCGGCGCGATCAAGCGCGCGGGCCGCATCATGCGGGGCGAGGATCAGGGCAATGAGGATCGGGGCAGCGCCGCCCCGCCCCCCGGCATCACGCCGGAAGAAGCGGCTAAGACCGTTCCGGCATTGGGCAAGCCTTAAACCCTACCCGAATCGATAGCCCGACACCGTCCAGCCCAGCACGCTGCTGCTATGGTCGCGCACCGCACGATCATCCCCGCCCGCGCCCAGCGCCACCATCAACGGCAACAGATGCTCCTCGCGCGGATGCGCAAACCGGGCATGGGGCATCGATGCCCACTCCGCCACCCGCGCCGCCCGCCGGGCAGGATCGGCGTCGGTAACGGCCGCCGTCAGCGCCTCGTCGAATGCGGTCGATGGCGCAATCGCCTGCGGCCCGCGCACGCCCAGATTGTGAAAGCTCATGCCCGACCCGACGATCAGCACGCCTTCGTCGCGCAGCGGGGCCAGCGCCCGACCCGCCGCAATATGCGCCATCGGGTCCAGATCCTGCCGCAAAGACAGTTGCACCAGGGGAATATCCGCGTCCGGCAGCGCCACTTTCATGGGAATGAAGACGCCATGGTCCCACCCCCGCGCCGTTTCCTCGCCAGTCGGGAAGCCCGCTTGCGCCAGCCGCTCCGCCGCCCGCCGCGCCACGTCCGGCGCACCGGGCGCATCCCAGCGCAAGCTGTATGTGTGCGGCGGAAAACCGTAATAATCGAACAGCAGCGATGGCCGTTCCCCCACATGCACCGTGAAGGATGCCTCCTCCCAATGCCCTGAAATCAACAGGATAGCGCTGGGACGCTCCGGCAGGCTGGCGATCACCCTCGCCAGATAATCCTGCATCGGCCGCCACATCGGGTCGCTATGGGGATGTTGCGGATCGGCCGGGTCCATGAAAAAGCAGGGACCGCCGCCATGGGGCAAAAAGATGCTGGGCTGTTTCATGTCCTCCAGATCGGCATTTCCGATGGCGGCAACAAGCAACAGTGCGGAAACTGTCCGTTTCGCCATCCCGATGCTTTCAAATCGCTGACGAACAAGTTCAGCCTTGCGACATCGCGATCATCCTAAAACCCCTATATCAAGGGGGCGGACCGCCCCCGCACTAGGAAAGTCGGAACGATGTTCAGGAAAATGATGCTGGCGGGGCTGATGGGTGCAACGGTACTCGGCGGGATCGCGCCGGCCTATGCCCAGAACGAACCGCGCGATCGCGGCAACCGCGCCGAACGCCCCGACGGCGGCCAGCGCGGCGGCGGGAACTGGCAACGCGATCCCAATCGCGGCGCCGCCCAGGGTCAGCGCTGGCAACAGCCGCAACGCGCGGAACGCCCGGCCATGCCGCAGGACCGCCCGGCACAGGCGCAGGCTCCCGCCGATCGGGTAATGCCGCCCCGCAACGACCAGCAATGGCGCGGCGATCGCAACCGCGTCGTCACGCCCTCCCCC
>JAECRT010000061.1:2359-6875 GCA_016000085.1 Sphingomonadaceae bacterium | reverse complement strand
CAGGACCGGCGCGACGATAATCGCGATGATCGCCGCAATACCCAGCGCTGGAACGACAACCGCAACTGGAACGGCAACGACCGGAACGACAATCGCTGGAACAATAGCAGCCGCTACGACGATCGCACCCGCTGGAGCACGCAGCGGCGCTGGGACAATGGCTGGCGGCAGGACCGGCGCTATGACTGGTCCAGCTATCGCAACCGCTATGGCGATCGCTACCGGGCAGGACGCTATTATGCGCCGCGCGGCTGGGACTATGGCTATCGCCGCTTTTCGGTCGGCTTCGTCCTGTCGAACGTGCTTTATTCGAACAGCTACTGGCTGAACGATCCCTATGCCTATCGCCTGCCGCCCGCCTACGGCACGCTGCGCTGGGTGCGCTATTATGACGATGCGCTGCTGGTTGATATTCGCGATGGCTATGTGGTCGACGTGATCCACGATTTCTTCTGGTAAAACCATTCTGACGCCGGCTGGAACAGTCAGCGGCGCGCAGAATGCGGCAATATCAGAAAGCCCTTCCTGAACTGGCCTTCAGGATAACTGGACCCGGAGCGGCGACGTTCCGGGTTCTTTCTTTTCGATTGCGCCCTGCCCGCTGCTGATGGCAGGAACCGGCGCATGAGCGAGCAGATCGACGATGGCGGCGTGGCCTCCCCCCTTCGCGCCCGGATCGGGGAGCAGGTGCGCACCCGGCTGGCGCGCAATCCGATGGTCAGCCGGATCGAAGCGCCCCACCTCGACATCTACGGCCGACAAGGCTTTCTCAGCCCGGACGAGTGCGCGGGATTGCGCGCGCTGATCGATGCGGGAGCGCGCCCCTCGACGCTTTTTTCGGGCAGCGCCAGTGCGGATTATCGCACCAGCGCGAGCTGTAACCTCGATCCCTGGGATGATCTGGTCAAGACGGTGAGCGACCGGATTTGCGCGCTGACCAGCCTGCCCGCATCGACCGGGGAAACGTTGCAGGGGCAACGCTATACGCCGGGGCAGGAATATAAGGTGCATTGCGACTATTTCCCGGTCACGGCGAGCTATTGGCCCGCCATGCGCACGTCGGGGGGGCAACGGTGCTGGACCACCATGATCTATCTGTCGCCGGTGGAAGCAGGGGGCGAAACTCATTTCCCGCACTGTGAATTCATGGTGCCGCCGGTCGAAGGGATGATCCTGATCTGGAACAATATGGATCGCGATGGCGCGCCCAACCATTTCAGCCTGCACGCTGCGCGACCGGTCGAACAAGGCACGAAATATGTCGTGACCAAATGGTTTCGCGAACGCGACTGGGGCGCGGCGGCCGACTGAGCGATTACATCTTGCGACATAAATGACTGGAAACTGACAACATCATTTCCGCGCCGTTCATGCGCGCGGTCGCATATCTCCATGGTCGGCGAAAGGGAACCTGTTCTCACCGGAAGGGTTCAACCGCCACGTCGCATGGAGGATATATTATGCGTAAACTGATTATATTGGGCTTGCTGGCCGCTACCGTCATACCGGGCGTCGCATCGGCCCAGTCATTGGGTGAGGCACGCCGCAGCGAGCGCAATCTGCGCGACGAAAAGCGCGACCTGCATCAGGCGCAGCGCTATGGCGACAGGCGCGATGTCCGCGATGAACGACGCGATGTCCGCGAAGCTCGCCAGGAAGCGCGTGAGGACTGGCGCGACTATCGCCGCACCCATCGCGACGTCTATCGCGGCGGCAACTGGCGCGCGCCGTTCCGCTACAGCCAGTGGAACGCCGGTTCGCAACTGCGCCCCGCTTATTATAATTCGCGCTATTACATCAACGACCCGCAGCGTTACCGCCTGGCCCGTCCGGGTACGAACATGCGCTGGGTTCGCCACTATAACGACGTGCTGCTCGTCAATGTCCGTACCGGGCGCGTAGTGGAAGCCCATCGTAGCTTCTTCTGGTAAACCAAAAAAAGCAGCCCTGAACCGATGGTTCAGGGCTGCTTTCTATCTTCCCCGCTTGGCCGCGTCGCTCGTTTCCGGACGAACGCGGCCGATAGCGCGCCAAGCGCGCCACCAGTCCGAAAGGGGGGTGGACTAATGCGCGTAACGCTTGCCTCCGCCCAATGTTCCCCCACTCCGCGATTCAGGCGGCCAAAGCCTCGGCAATCAGCTTACGGCTGTTATCGACGCCATAGAGCGCGATAAAGCTGCCCATGCGCGGCCCCTGATCGGCGCCCAGCAACGTCTGGTACAGCGCCTTGAACCAGTCGCGCAGCTCGGCAAAACCGAACGCTTCGTCCTTGCCGATGGTGTAAACGATATTCTGAATATCTTCCGCCGTGGCATCAGCGGGCAACGCCGCAAGATCCGCATCCAGCCGCCGCAATGCCGCCGCCTCATGCGCTTCGGGCGCGCGCCGCTTGAGCGTCGGTGCGACGAAATCGCGATGATAGGCCAGCGCATGGCCGATCAGCCCGTCCAGTTCGGGATAGGCCTGCGCCGACGCATCGGCGACATAGTTTTTGAGATAGCTCCACACCTGATCGCGCGTCGCGTCCCCCATCACCCCAACCAGGTTGAGCAACAGGCCGAACGTCACCGGCAACTTGCCCTCGGGCAGCTTGCCGTCATGCACATGATGCACCGGGTTACCCAGTTGCTGCTCGATGGCCTGACCGGCATAATTGCCGCGGAACTGCCAATATTCGTCCACCGCACGCGGGATCACGCCCATGTGCAACTGCTTGGCCTTTTTCGGCTCACGATAGGCGTAGAAGGCCAGGCTCTCCTCCGGACCGTAGGTCAGCCATTGCTCCAGGCTGAGGCCGTTGCCCTTGGACTTGGAGATCTTCTCGCCCTTTTCGTCGAGGAACATCTCATAGTTGAAACCTTCTGGCGCGCGGGCGCCCAGCGCGCGAGTGATTTTCGACGATTGGGTGACCGAATCGATCAGATCCTTGCCCGCCATTTCATAATCGACACCCAGCGCATACCAGCGCATCGCCCAGTCGACCTTCCATTGCAGCTTTGCGCCGCCGGACAGGATCGACTGTTCGACCATCTCGCCTTCATCTTCGAAACGTACAATGCCTGCTTCTGCGTCGATCACTTCGACCGGCACCTGCAACACCATCCCGCTCTTGGCGCTGATCGGCAGCACGGGCGAATAGGTCGCCTGCCGTTCCTTGCGCAGGGTCGGCAGCATGATGTCGAGAATCGCCTGATTGCAGCGCAACACCTGGCGCAGCGCGTCGTCGAACGCCCCCGCCTGATAGCGCTCGGTGGCGGAGACGAATTCATAATCGAAGCCGAACCGGTCGAGAAATTCGCGCAGCATCGCATTATTGTGATGCGCGAAACTCTCATATTTCTCGAACGGGTCAGGCACCTGCGTCAGCGGCTTGCCCAGATATTCGGTCAGCATCGCATGGTTGGGCACATTGTCCGGCACCTTGCGCAGGCCGTCCATATCATCGCTGAACGCCACCAGCCGCGTCGGCACATCCGACAGCGCATGGAAGGCGTTACGGACCATCGTGGTGCGCAGCACTTCGTTGAACGTGCCGATATGCGGCAGGCCCGATGGACCATAGCCGGTTTCGAACAGGATATGGCCCTTGTCCGGCGCTTTTCCCTCCGCCAGGGCGGGATAGCGCTTCAGGAGCTTGCGGGCCTCTTCATAGGGCCAGGCCTTGGACGCCAGAGCGGCGGTGCGGAGCATATCGGATACGGTCATGGCTAAAGCCCCTACCGCCCAACCGGGTGAAAGGAAACGGCCTTTGAACGCAAATCCACGTTAAGAATCGGGCGATTTCACGCTTCATTAACCCTGCGAGGCGATAAGAGAAATCTGGAGGCTGAATGCACATCTTGCGCACCCGCGAACGCGTCGTCGTCGATATCCCGATCGTTATCACGACTGTGCTCCACAGCCTGGAAGGCACAATCGTCGACCTGAGCGAAGGTGGAGCGCAGGTGGTCGGCTGTACATTGCCCGCGGGTTCCTCGTGCCAGATC
This sequence comes from Sphingomonadaceae bacterium, assembly GCA_016000085.1. Classification (GTDB taxonomy): domain Bacteria; phylum Pseudomonadota; class Alphaproteobacteria; order Sphingomonadales; family Sphingomonadaceae; genus Sphingobium. The sequence continues at coordinate 2,889 of JAECRT010000061.1, read as the reverse complement.
GATCTGGACGGCCATATCACTTACGGTACGGTCCGCTGGTCCGAAGAAGATCGGATGGGCATTCGCTTTCCCTATGAACTGAGCGAAGGGCCGCTGCATGAAAAGCTGGACATGGCCCGCGCGCCGCGCCGCGTGTCCGTCGCCTTCCAGCCACGGCCCCAGCCGACGGTCATGATCGGTGGCGGCGGTTTCGGTCGCCGGACAGGCTGAAACAGGTTTTCCTTTTGTTCTAGCTGTCCTAAGCCGGATTGGTGATCGATCCCGGCCTTCTTCCTGCCCTTCATGCCAGCCATGGCGGCATCTGGCTGCGCGAAGGGGAACGCACCCATGGCCTAGCCAAAGGGCAGGCGATCGCGCGTGCGGCCGAAACCCCGGTCCTGTTGCTCAACGCGCCGCTGACCGGGCAACGACTGGGCTATCCCGATCTCAACGGCCTCGATCTGCTGGAATTATGGGCTTTCCTGCACCCGGCCCGTTTTCTGGTGCCCACGCCCAAGGGGCTGGCGCAGGCGCTGAATTTGCCCATTCCC
>JAECRT010000061.1:0-2259 GCA_016000085.1 Sphingomonadaceae bacterium | reverse complement strand
GAGCCTCGCCCCGGCCAGCGGGCCTATGCGACCGCCGCGATCGACGCCTTTCGCCCCCGCACCCATCGCGACCAGCCCAACATGCTGCTGGCGGAGGCAGGAACCGGGATCGGCAAGACGCTGGGCTATCTCGCCCCTGCATCCCTCTGGGCGGGAGAGGCGCAGGGCACGGTGTGGGTATCCACCTATACCAAGGCATTGCAGCGCCAGCTCGACCGCGAATCCCTCCGCCTCTTTCCCGATCCGGCAGTCGCGGCCCGGCGCGTGGTCGTGCGCAAAGGGCGGGAAAATTATCTCTGCCTGCTCAACCTGGAAGATGCTTTGCAGGGCGGCTTTGCCGGTCGCGCGGCGATTTTGGCGCAACTGGTCGCACGCTGGGCCGCCTTCACCAAGGATGGCGACATGGTCGGCGGCGACCTGCCCGGCTGGCTACCGACCCTGTTCCGCCGCAACGGCTCCACCGCGCTGACCGACCGGCGCGGCGAGTGCATCTATGCCGGCTGCCCCCATTATCGCAAATGCTTCATCGAACGGTCGGCGCGCGCCAGCGCCGAAGCCGACATCGTCATCGCCAATCATGCGCTGGTGATGATCAACGCGGCGCGCGGTCGCGAAACCGGCCAGCGACCGCAACGCATCGTCTTTGACGAAGGCCATCACCTGTTCGACGCAGCCGATTCGACCTTTTCGGTCGCACTGTCGGGGCAGGAGGCGATCGAACTGCGCCGCTGGATCATGGGACCGGAAGGCGGATCGCGCGGACGGCGGCGGGGTCTGGCTGCCCGCCTGTCCGATCTGGCCAGCTATGATACGGAGGGCGGCGAGGCGATCCACGCGGCGGTCGACGCCGCGATGGCGCTCCCCTCCGACGACTGGCTGAAGCGGATCGTCGCGAGCGAACCGTTCGGACCGTTGGAAGCGCTGCTCGCCGCCGCGCGGGACACCGTCTATGCCCGCGCCGCCGACGCCGGCGAAGCGGATGCCGGCTATGGCATGGAAACCGAATTGGCCGAGCCGGACGGCGCGCTGGTGGAAGCCGCGCAGGAAGCCGCGCTGGCGCTCGATGCGCTGCTTCGTCCCCTGACCCGGCTGTCGCGGCGGCTGGAGGCCGTGATCGAGGATGCGCCCGACTGGCTCGATGGCGCGGCCCGCGCGCGGATCGAGGGCGCGGTCGCATCGCTGGGCTGGCGGCGCGACCTGCTCGCTGCCTGGCTGGCGCTGTTGGCGCGCATCGGCGGCCCGGCCGATCCCGACTTCGTGGATTGGCTGGCGGTCGATCGGGTCGAAGGGCGCGAATATGACATCGGCATCCATCGCCACTGGCTAGACCCCAGCCGCCCCCTCGCCGAAACCGTGCTCAAGCCTGCACAGGGCGTCCTCGTCACTTCCGCCACGCTGAAGGGCGGTGGGGAATGGGAGAATGCCGAACAACGCAGCGGCGCACGCCACCTGCCCCATGGCGCGGCCCGGTTCGAAGCGGCCAGCCCGTTCGACTATCCTGGTCGCGCCGAAGTGCTGATCGTCACCGATATCAAGCGGGGCGACATCGCCGCGCTTTCGGGCGCCTACGCCCGCTTGATCGAGGCCGCAGGCGGCGGCACGCTGGGCCTGTTCACCGCAATCCGGCGGTTGCGTATCGTCCATGCCCGCATCGCCGACCGGCTGGCGCGCGCGGGCCTGCCGCTCTACGCCCAGCATGTCGATCCGATCGACACCGGCACGCTGGTCGACATCTTCCGCGACGATCCCCGCGCCTCGCTGCTCGGCACCGATGCGCTGCGCGACGGCGTCGACGTGCCGGGCCATTCGCTGCGGCTGGTGGTGATGGAAGGGGTGCCCTGGTCCAAACCCACAGTGCTGCATGCTGCGCGCCGACTGGCGGGCGGCGGCAACGCCTATGACGACAGGCTGATTCGCGCGCGCCTGGCGCAGGCATTTGGCCGCCTCATTCGCCGGGCGGAGGACAAGGGCAGTTTCGTGATCCTGTCCGCCGCCATGCCGAGCCGACTGCTCAGCGCATTTCCGCCCGGCACACCGATCCGTCGCCTGACCCTGGACGAAGCGATTATCGCGGTAAGTGTGCAGACCCGCAGCGACACTCTTGGCGAAGGGGCGGCTTTGGGGCATCAGGGGACCGAATCCGGTATCCACCGGCTGGAGTGAGAATGAAGCGCCTGACCCTGCTGCGCCACGCCAAGTCGGATTGGGATGATCCGGTCGCGCGCGATTTCGACCGGCCGCTCAACCGCCGGGGGGAAA
>JAECRT010000060.1 GCA_016000085.1 Sphingomonadaceae bacterium | reverse complement strand
GTCCATAGCGACGATGCGAACGGCATCCAGCGTTTGAATCAGGAAGCGGCCAAGGCGCTGGGCGCGGGCCGCCGCATGGGCATCGACATATCGGACGAAGTCGCCTGGACCTGGCTCGCCATCAATCCTGCCAAGGCCATGGGCATCGCTGATCGCACCGGCAGCCTCAAGGTCGGCAAGATGGCCGATGTCGTGCTGTGGAACGGTAATCCGTTCAGCACCTACACCCGGCCCGAACGGGTCTGGATCGACGGTGCGCTGATGTATGACGCCAACGATCCCAAGAAGCGCCCGGTCAGCGACTTTGAACTGGGTCAGATCGGCGCGGGAGACGTAAAATGAAGATGAGCCTTGCTCTTGCCGCGCTTGCGACCTGCCTCGCGACCCCCGCGCTGGCCCAGTCCATCGCCATTACCGGCGCGACCCTCGCCATCGGTGATGGGTCGGACCCGATCCAGAACGGCACTGTCGTCATAACCGGCGGCAAAGTGGTCGCTGCCGGTGCAGGCATCGCCGTTCCGCCCGGCGCAAAGACGATCGACGCCAGCGGCAAATGGGTCACGCCCGGCCTCGTCTCGGGCTATTCCCATGTCGGTCTGGTCGAAGTGCCCGCGGTCAAGGAAACCAACGACACCAACGCCCGCTCGCCTTTCTCCGCCGCAATCGACGTCGCCCCTGCCATCAATCCGCTCGCCAACCCGATCGCGATCAGCCGTACCGGCGGCGTGACCCGCGCCGTCGTCGTGCCCTCGACCGGCAGCGGCATTTTTGCGGGGCAGGGTGCCGTGGTGGACCTGGGCGCAGACCTGAACCCGATCACCAAGGCGCGCGCTTTCCAATATGTCGAAATGGGCGAAGAGGGCGCGAAGGATGCCGGCGGCAGCCGCGCCGCCGCCATCCTGACCTTCAAGATGATGCTCCGTGAAGCGCAGGATTATGCCAAAGCGCCCGCCAGCTATGACGGCCGATCGAAGGATGCGTTGCTCAACCGCGTCGATGCGCAGGCGCTCGTTCCCGTCGTCACCGGCGCCATGCCGCTGATGGTCCATGTCGAAAGCGGTCGCGACATATTGATGATCCTGTCCCTGCGACAGGATTTCCCCGCGCTCAAACTCATCATCGCGGGCGCGGCTGAAGGCTGGATGGTCGCGCCACAGATCGCCGCCGCCCAAGTGCCCGTAATCGCCAGTGGCCTCGACGACCTGCCCGCCAGCTTCGAAAAGCTCGCCGCGACCCAGAGCAATGTGGGCCGCATGGTCAAGGCCGGGGTCGCCGTCTCCATGGGCCTGCTCGATGACGAAGGGCTGCAACTGCGCCTCGCTACGCAGCAGGCGGGCAATATGGTGGCGCTCAACAAGGTGCCGGGCGCGACCGGCCTGTCATGGGGACAGGCGCTGCGCACCATTACCTCGGCCCCCGCCGAAGCGATGGGGCTGGGCGACCGGATCGGATCGCTCAAGGCCGGCAAGGCGGGCGACGTCGTGATCTGGGACGGTGATCCGCTCGAAATGACGTCGGCCCCGGTCGCGGTCTGGATCGATGGCGTGGCGCAACCGCTCGACAATCGCCAGACCAAGCTGCGCGATCGCTACGCCACCCCGACCGAAGGCGCGTTGCCCAAGGCCTATGAATGGTGAGTGCGCGCCCATGCGCACGCGACTGAGCATCTGCGACAGGAAGCGGCGCTTCCTGTCGCAGGAAGAAGCGCAGGCGGCCGCCACGCGCGCGGACATTGTACTGCGTCCCTACCGCTGCGACCGCTGCCGCCACTATCACCTGACCAGTCGTACGAAGGGGAAGCGGGTGGCGCGGGTGACGGAATAGTATGCGTGCTTGTTAGGCCATAAAAACTGTGATGTGTTCTTCTATGTTACTTGGCGTCTTGCCGAGTCGACAAATAGGAGAGAGATAATGAGCTACCTAAAGGTTGCCGTCGCCACAGTATCGGCATTTTTAGCATATTCTCCACTATTGTCAGAACCATATGTTGATTATACGCCGCAGAAGGGCTTTTGGGATGTCAACGCTATCGAAGTTGATCCGAACCATGTTGACGATTATCTGACTGGGCTTCGCACGTCACAGGTCACGGGTTTCGAAGTTCTCAAAAAACGCGGTATTATCGATGATTACAAATTCATGGTGAGAAATGGATATGTCAAAGGATCACCCAACGTTCTCATCATGACCCATTCTTCGACAAATGCCATGCAGGACGCCGACAAGGCGCGCGATCAGGCGGTCGAAAAAGAAATATATGCTGTGTTCAGCAGGGATCAGGGCGACAAGGCTGTCGCCGGATACGAAAAATACCGCACGTTCATCGACAACGCGCAGTGGACCGATATCGTCATGGCAAAATAACGGCCCCGGCGGGACGTTCGTTGTCCCGCCATGACGGCTTATATCGACCTATGTTGATATAAGCCGTCCGTCGTTATTTGTCCGTCGCGCCCCACAGCTGATCCGCCTTCACGAAGCCGCGCTGGCCCTTCACATCGAAATTGCACCAGCCGCTGGCGCAACCGGACAGTCGTCCCACCACGCCCTTTTCCGCGCGGAACAGCGCCATCGCGCCATCGCCCGCCGCCTGACGCAGCGGCGCGGCGTCGGCCTTGACGATTGCGGTCGGGGTGTCGCTCAACAGGCGGACATGCATCCATCCCTGCGCGCCATCGGGGTCTTCTATCTTGCGCCACAGGCCCAGCACCTGCACCACTTTCACCGGCAGGTCGCGGCGGCGATAGACCCAGTTGGAGGGGTAATCCAGGCTCGGCCCGACCCGCATCCGCGCTTCGTCCTGCGACAGCGACGCCCAATAGGGGACAGGCTTGCCCGGCGCAGCCAGCGCGCCGCCCGCCATGTTCAGCGCGATCGCCAACGTCGCGCCCCGCACGCACTGCTTCATGACCGACCTGTTCCCGATGATATTCATACGATTGCCATACTCTTTTGCGGTCCGCCCCGACAAGCTTTCAATCGTCCCGCGCGCCATATCCGCTTGACCGACGCCACGGGTCGGCATAGCGGCGGGGCATGGCCAAAAAATCGCGCCCCGCCAAGCCGCGCGTCATCGTCACGCGCCGCCTGCCGCCCAATGTGGAGGCGCGCATGGCAGAACTGTTCGACGCCAGCTTCAATGTCGCCGATGTGGCAATGAGCCGCACCGAACTTGCCCATGCGATGGGCCAGTGCGATGTGCTGGTGCCGACCATCGGCGATCATCTCGACGCCGCGCTGCTAGACGCGGCATCCGCCCGTCTGCAACTGATCGCCAGCTTCGGCAGCGGCGTCGATCATATCGACCTGACCGCCGCGCGGGCCAAGGGGATCATCGTCACCAACACGCCCGGCGTCCTGACCGAAGATACCGCCGATATGACGATGGCGCTGATCCTGTCCGTTCCCCGTCGCCTGGCGGAGGGGGAAAAACTGGTCCGCACCGGCGAATGGCACGGCTGGAGCCCTTCGGGTATGCTGGGTCACCGGATCGGCGGCAAGAAACTGGGCATCATCGGCATGGGGCGCATCGGCCGGGCCGTCGCCCGCCGCGCCCGCGCTTTTGGCTTGTCGATCACCTATCATAACCGCCATCGCCTGCCGTTCGAGGTGGAGCAGGATCTGGAAGCGCAATGGCATGGCAGCATCGACGCGCTGCTGGCCGACAGCGACATCGTGTCGATCCATTGCCCGCTCAACGCTGACAGCCGGGGATTGGTCGACGCGCGGCGGATCGCGCTGATGCCCCCGCAGGCCTATCTTATCAACACATCGCGCGCGGAAATCACCGATGAAGCCGCACTGATCGCGGCGCTGGAAGAAGGACGGATCGCGGGGGCGGGCTTCGACGTCTATACCCATGAACCGGCGGTAGACGCGCGCCTGCTCGACCTCGCCAATGTCGTGCTGCTGCCGCATATGGGGTCGGCCACTTTCGAAGGGCGCGACGCCACCGGCGCTCGCGTCATCGCCAATATCCGCAGCTGGGTCGACGGCCATCGCCCACCCAACCAGGTGCTCGAAGGCTGGGTCTGACAGGGATTGCGCAGCCGGAACAAGGCGCCGGATCATCCGTTTGGAAAGCATAGACATTCCACGGAAGGACCGTTTCCATGCTCAAGCTCGCTGTTGTTTCTCTCGTGATCGCAGCCGTGCTGGCGCTGCTCGGCTTTGGCGGCGCGGCGGGCACGTTCGTCGGCATCGCCAAGATCCTGTTCTTTATCGCCATTGCCGTATTCGTGCTGTTCCTCGTGCTGGGCATCGTGGCTGGCAAGGGCATTAAAGATGCGATAGACTGACTGCATGACAGAGATAGGCGCTGGAGTGAATGAAACCGGCAGGTTGCTGCGTGACGATGGCGGTTTCCTGCTCCAGCGTGATCTGGGCGGCAGTTACCGCCTCGTCCTGTTGCGGGTGCCTGTCGATCATGTCGAAAAGCGGGTTCGCGTACAGGGCTTTTACGCTGGCGACGGCATTGTCGAGGCGGACGGCGTAGCGCCCGCCTGAACCGCTTGCAAAACCCCGCAGGACGCGCGATCCATTGCGTCCATGCGCAAGATTCTTTCCCTGATGCTTGGTCTGGCCGCGCCCCTGATGGCGCAGGCCCAGACGCCCCATGACGACCTGACCAAGGTGATCGACGATCACTGGGCCTGGTGGCTGTCCGCCCATCCGGTCGATGCCACCGCGCGCGGCGTCCGCACCTATGACGATCGCATCTACGACATGTCGCTGGCGGGCAGGGCGGCACAGGTCAAGGCGGAGCAAGGCTTCGTCAAACGCCTGGAAGCCGTCGGCGACGCCGGGCTGAACGATGCCGATCGCGTCAATCGCGCGGTACTGCTCTGGATGTTGCAGGACGATATTGGCGGCGAAGCGCATATGGCTGAACGCCTCATGCTCTTCACCACTTATTATGGCTGGCATCAGGGCTTTTCCGGCATGGCCGACGGCCTGCCTTTCTACAATCGCGCCGACTATGACAGCTATCTCACCCGACTGTCGCTCTATCCCAAACAGAATGGCGATGCGCTGGCGATCACGCGACAGGCGATCAAGGGCGGCTATGTCCAGCCCTGCTCGGTGCTGGGCAACTATGCCGACAGCATCAGCGGCATCGTCGCGGGCAAGCCCGAAGAGACGCGCTTCTACGAACCCTTCACCCGCACTCGCCCGCGCGACATCAGTGAAGCCGACTGGCGCACCATGCAGGCGCGCGCCGTGTCGGTCATCGCCGATGTCATCACGCCGGAATATCGTAAATGGCACGACCTGTTCGTGGCGGACTATCTGCCCCATTGCCGCAAGAGCGACAGCGCCGCTTCTCTGCCGGGTGGCGCGGCCTGGTATGCCAGCCGCGTGCGCGCGCATACGACCACCGACCTGACGCCCGACCAGATCCATACCATCGGCCTTCAGGAAGTCGCCCGCATCCGCGCGCGCATGGATGAGGTGGCAGCCAAGGCGGGCTATCCCAGCCGCACCGCCTTCATCACGCATCTGCGCGACGATCCGCGCTACTACGCCAAAACGCCGGAAGAACTGCTGCAAGTCGCCGCGCGCCAGGCCAAGGCGATCGACGGCCTGTTGCCGCGTTATTTCGGCACGTTGCCGCGCTTGCCCTATGGCCTCAAAGCCATTCCCGCGGCCGAAGCCGAAGGCACCACCACCGCCTATTACATGCCCGGCGCGCCGGAAAGCGGCATATCCGGCACCTATTTCGTCAACACCTCGAAACTCGACCAGCGTCCTTTCTGGGAACTGCCCGCGCTCACCGCCCATGAAGCGGTGCCGGGTCATCACAACCAGATCGCCCTGCAACAGGAACTGCCGCTGCCGCCCTTCCGCAAATATCTGGCGGGTTTCACCGCTTATGTGGAGGGCTGGGCGCTCTACACCGAATATCTGGGCGAGGAGATGGGCCTCTACGACACGCCCGAAAAGATGATGGGGCGGCTGTCTTACGAAATGTGGCGCGCCTGCCGGCTGGTCGTGGACACCGGCATCCATGCAAAGGGCTGGGACAAGGCCCGCGCCGTCGCCTTCATGGCTGACAATAGCGCATTGTCCGCCGCCAATATCGATGCGGAGGTCAATCGCTATATCAGTTGGCCGGGGCAGGCGCTGGGCTACAAGCTGGGCGAGATCAGGATTCGGGAATTGCGGGCGAAGGCGGAAGCCGCTTTGGGGCCGAAATTCGACCTGCGCCGTTTCCATGATGCGGTGCTGGCGCAGGGGGCGGTGCCCCTGACCGTGCTGGACAGCCAGATCGATGGCTGGATCGCGGCGGAAAAGGCGCGATAGCAGGGGCCGGCTTGGCCTAAGTCGCGACCGCCATGGCGGTCCGTAGGGCAGGGGACAGGCGTCCCGCTTAAGTCCGCTCTGTCCCAGCGGAGCACGAAAAGTCCCCATCCGATGCCGATCGGCGGCTTTGGGAAAGGCATTTTGCTGCGTTGCGGCGACTTGCCAATTCGCGTCGGTTGAACTACCGGAGCCGCGTCAGCTCCCAGACCGGGCATAAAAGTCGGCAAGTGGCGCTGCGCGTCGACTCCGTGCACTTTATGACGTTGGGAACGATATGAGCATTTACCTGGATTATCTGGCCGAAATTGACAGCCGAAAGACTCAGGGACTTGCGCCCAAGCCGATCGACGATGGTGCTTTGCTCAAAGAAATCATCGCCCTGATCCAGGATGCAGGAAGCGAACATCGCGCGGGCGCACTGGAATTCTTCATCTACAACACGCTGCCCGGCACCACGAGCGCGGCGGCGGTCAAGGCGGCCTTTCTCAAGCAGATTATCCAGGGGCAGGTAATTGTTCCCGAAATCACGGTGGCCTTCGCCTTCGAACTGCTCAGCCACATGAAGGGTGGCCCCTCGATTCAGGCATTGCTCGACCTCGCGCTGGGCGATGACGCCAAGCTTGCGGTTCAGGCGGGCAACGTCCTCAAGACCCAATTCTTCCTCTACGACGCCGACATGTTCCGCCTGCGCGACGCCTATCAGGCGGGCAACGCCGTCGTGAAGGATGTGCTGGAAAGCTACGCCAAGGCGGAATTTTTCACCAAGCTCCCCGATGTCGAGGACGAAATCACGGTCGTCACCTACATCGCGGGCGAAGGCGATATCTCGACCGACCTGCTGTCGCCCGGCAATCAGGCGCACTCGCGCTCCGACCGCGAACTGCATGGCCTGTGCATGATGTCGCCGCAAGCGCAGCAGGAAATCGTGGCGTTGAAGGCCCAGCATCCCGACAAGCGCGTGATGCTGATCGCCGAAAAGGGCACGATGGGCGTCGGCTCCTCGCGCATGTCCGGCGTCAACAATGTGGCGCTGTGGACCGGCAAGCAGTCCAGCCCCTATGTGCCTTTCGTCAACTATGCACCGGTCGTCGCTGGCACCAACGGCATCTCGCCGATTTTCGCGACCACCGTGGACGTGACCGGCGGCATTGGCATCAACCTCAAAAACTGGGCCAAGATGACCGGTCCGGATGGCAAGGCCATCCTCAACAATGACGGCAATCCGGTGCTGGAGGAGAAATTCTCGGTCGAAACCGGCACGGTCCTCAAGATCGACGTCAAGAATATGAAGCTGACCGACGAGGCTGGTAACGAACTGGTCGACGTCGCCTCCGCCTTCACCCCGCAGAAGATGGAGTTCATGAAGGCGGGCAGCAGCTACGCCATCGTGTTCGGCAAGAAGCTCCAGACCTTCGCCGCCGAAACGCTGGGCGTCGAAGCGACCCCGGTGTTCGCGCCGAACAAGGAAATCACGGTCGAAGGGCAGGGGCTGACCGCTGTCGAGAAGATCTTCAACCGCAATGCCGTGGGCGTCACGCCGGGCAAGGTGCTGCACGCGGGTTCCGACGTGCGCGTCATCGTGAACATCGTTGGGTCGCAGGACACGACCGGGCTTATGACGGCGCAGGAACTGGAAGCGATGGCCGCCACGGTCATCTCGCCGCTGGTCGACGGTGCCTATCAGTCGGGCTGCCACACCGCGTCCGTGTGGGACAAGAAGGCGCAGGCCAACATCCCCAAGCTCATGTCCTTCATGAACCATTTCGGCCTCATCACCGCGCGCGACCCCAAGGGCGTCTATCACGCTATGACGGACGTGATCCACAAGGTGCTGAACGACATCACCGTGGATGACTGGGCGATCATCATCGGCGGCGACAGCCACACCCGCATGTCGAAGGGCGTCGCCTTTGGTGCGGACTCCGGCACGGTTGCGCTGGCGTTGGCCACGGGCGAAGCGACCATGCCGATCCCGCAGTCGGTCAAAGTCACCTTCAAGGGCAAGATGCTGCCCTATATGGATTTCCGCGACGTCGTGCATGCGACCCAGGCGCAGATGCTCCAGCAGTTCGGCGACAATGTATTCCAGGGTCGCATCATCGAAGTCCATATCGGCACGTTGCTCGCCGATCAGGCCTTCACCTTCACCGACTGGACGGCCGAAATGAAGGCCAAGGCGTCGATCTGCATTTCCGAGAACGAAACGCTGATCGAGTCGCTGGAAATCGCCAAGTCGCGTATCCAGATCATGATCGACAAGGGCATGGAAAATGCCGCCGGCACGTTGCGCGGCCTGATCGCTCTGGCTGACAAGCGCATCGCGGAAATCCGTTCGGGCGAAAAGCCCGCCCTGACGCCCGACGCCAATGCGAAATATTTCGCCGAAGTCGTCGTCGATCTCGACCTGATCGACGAACCGATGATCGCCGACCCGGACGTCAACAATGCGGACGTGTCCAAGCGCTACACGCACGACACCATCCGCCCGGTTTCCTATTATGGCGGCACGAAGAAGGTCGACCTGGGCTTCATCGGCTCGTGCATGGTGCACAAGGGCGATATGAAGATCCTGGCCCAGATGCTCAAGAACATCGAAGCCACCGAAGGCAAGGTCGAATTCAAGGCGCCTCTGGTCGTCGCTCCGCCGACCTATAACATCGTCGACGAGCTGAAGGCCGAAGGCGACTGGGACGTGCTGAAGAAATATGCCGGTTTCGAATTTGACGACGTAACGCCCAAGACGGCGGCCCGTACCGAATATGAAAACATGCTGTATCTCGAACGTCCGGGCTGCAACCTGTGCATGGGCAATCAGGAAAAGGCCGCCAGGGGTGACACCGTTCTCGCCACCTCGACCCGTCTTTTCCAGGGCCGCGTGGTCGAAGATACGAACGAAAAGAAGGGTGAATCGCTTCTCGCCTCGACCCCGCTCGTTGTGCTGTCGACCATCCTGGGCCGCACGCCGAACATGGACGAGTATAAGAAAGCGGTTGTGGGTATCGACCTGACCAAGTTCGCGCCGCCGGTCGCGCACTGATCCAAAAAGAATGCCGCCGCCGCCTTCTCCACAAATGGGGAATGCGGCGGCGGGATCGCCTGACATGGCGTCAGGAAAAGCCACCAATCCACCCACGATGTTGCGATGCAACACTCGGCACGGCGCGTCACACCACGCACAATTCGCCATCGCCCGACCCCGGTCCACGGATTGCCGCCGCAATCGGGGCAGGGCATTGTTCGCTCCAAATGATATTGCGGATTGATAGTAACTATCACCGTGTTCGTTAGCGAAAAACATGCTGCCGTAGATGTTTCTCCGTTCTGCCTATGCAGCGTTTAAATGTGCGGAACCTATTCCTACATAGAGGTTTCAGGCTGCGTCGCCATTTGACTTGAATCCATCAGATGTTATGGCGCTGCAGCATCGGGACATACCTGCTTTGACCATGGGTTGGGGCGCATCCCTGCCACCTTGCGGTGCGGTTTCCTATCGCCGTGCTGCGAGCTTCTGGTGGAAACGCGTCATCCTCTGGCCGAGGCCATGCGAGGAGACGCACATCTTATGACCGCCATCGGACAGGACACACTCGGCACGCGCGACACGCTGAATGTCGACGGCAAGGACATTGCCTATTATTCGCTCAAGAAGGCCGCCGCGAAGCTTGGAGACGTTTCGCGCCTGCCTTTCTCGATGAAGGTGCTGCTGGAAAACCTGCTCCGCTTCGAAGATGGCGTGACCGTCACGGTGGAGGATATCCAGGCGATCGTCGACTGGCAGAATGACAAGGGCAAGGCCGAGCGCGAGATCCAGTATCGCCCCGCGCGCGTGCTGCTCCAGGATTTCACCGGCGTCCCTTGCGTGGTCGATCTGGCCGCCATGCGCGACGCGATGAACGCGCTGGGCGCCGACGCCAGCAAGATCAACCCGCAGGTGCCCGTCCACCTTGTCATCGACCATTCGGTCATGGTCGACGAATTCGGCACGCCCAAGGCTTTCGAGCAGAATGTGGAAATCGAATATCAGCGCAACATGGAGCGCTACGACTTCCTGAAATGGGGCAGCAAGTCCCTCACCAATTTCTACGCCGTGCCCCCCGGCACCGGCATCTGCCATCAGGTGAACCTGGAGAATATCGCGCAGGCCGTCTGGTCGAGCACCGGCCCTGACGGCGTCACGGTGGCCTATCCTGACACCTGCGTCGGCACCGACAGCCACACCACGATGGTCAATGGCCTGGGCGTGCTCGGCTGGGGCGTGGGCGGCATCGAAGCCGAAGCGGCCATGCTGGGCCAGCCCGTCTCCATGCTCATCCCCGAAGTCGTCGGTTTCAAGTTCACCGGCACGCTGATGGAAGGCGTGACTGCCACCGACCTCGTCCTCACCTGCACCCAGATGCTGCGCGCGCGCGGCGTGGTCGGGCGTTTCGTGGAATATTTCGGCCCTGGCCTCGCATCGCTGAGCCTTGCCGACCGCGCGACGCTGGCCAACATGGCGCCGGAATATGGCGCAACCTGCGGCTTTTTCGGCATCGACGACAAGACGCTGGCCTATATGCGGCTGACCGGCCGCACCGATGAGAATATCGCGCTGGTCGAAGCCTATGCCAAGGAGCAGGGCTTCTGGATCGACCCGACCATTGATCCGGTCTTCACCGACACGCTGGAACTCGACCTCGCCACCGTCGTCCCCAGCCTGGCTGGACCCAAGCGCCCGCAGGATCGCGTTGCGCTGCCGGACGTCGATGATGTGTTCAACGCCGATCTGGTCAACACCTACAAGAAAGCGCAGCAGCGTGTTCCGGTGGAGGGCAAGGATTTCGACATTGGCGATGGCGACGTCACCATCGCCGCGATCACCAGCTGCACCAACACATCGAACCCCAGCGTCATGATCGCCGCCGGTCTGGTCGCCAAGAAGGCGAACGAGCTGGGCCTCAAGCCCAAGCCCTGGGTCAAGACGTCGCTCGCCCCCGGTAGCCAGGTCGTCACCGACTATTTCAACAAGGCTGGCCTCCAGTCGCATCTGGATGCGATCGGCTTCAACCTCGTCGGCTATGGCTGCACCACCTGCATCGGCAATTCCGGCCCGCTGGCCGAACCGATCAGCAAGGCGATCAACGAAAACGGTCTGGTCGCGGCCGCCGTCATCTCGGGCAACCGCAACTTCGAAGGCCGCGTGTCGCCCGACGTGCGCGCCAACTTCCTGGCCAGCCCGCCGCTGGTGGTCGCCTACGCGCTCAAGGGCACGGTGATCGAGGATTTCATCACCACCCCGATCGGTCAGGGCACCAACGGTCAGGACGTCTATCTCAAGGACATCTGGCCGACCAATGACGAGGTCGCCTCGACCATCGCGGGCTGCATGGACCGTCCTATGTTCCAGGCGCGCTACGCCAATGTCTATAAGGGCGATGCCCATTGGCAGGCGATCGACGTTACCGGATCAGACACCTATAAGTGGCGCGCAGGCTCCACCTATGTCGCCAACCCGCCCTATTTCGAAGGGTTGAGCATGACCCCCGCGCCGGTCCACGACATCATCGAAGCCAAGCCGCTGGCGATCTTCGGCGATTCCATCACCACCGACCACATCTCGCCCGCTGGCTCGATCAAGGCGTCTTCACCCGCGGGCAAGTGGCTGTCCGACCATCAGGTCGCCCAGGCCGACTATAACAGCTACGGCTCGCGTCGCGGCCATCATGAAGTCATGATGCGGGGCACCTTCGCCAACATCCGCATCAAGAACCTGATGCTGGACGGCGTCGAAGGCGGCATGACCAGCTATGAAGGCGAAGTCATGCCGATCTATGACGCGGCGATGAAGCACAAGGCGGACGGCACGCCGCTGGTCGTCATCGGCGGCAAGGAATATGGCACCGGTTCGTCGCGCGACTGGGCGGCCAAGGGCACCAACCTGCTGGGCGTCCGCTCGGTCATCGTCGAAAGCTTCGAGCGTATTCACCGTTCGAACCTGGTCGGCATGGGCGTGCTGCCGCTGATGTTCAAGGACGGCCAGACCAGGGACACGCTGGGCCTGACCGGTGACGAAACCTTCACCATCCAGCATGTCGCGGACCTCAAGCCGCGTCAGGACGTGGACGTTATCGTGAAGCGCGCCGATGGCTCGACCTTCACCTTCACCGCGCTGTGCCGGATCGATACCGTCAACGAACTGGAATATTTCCTCAACGGCGGCATCCTCCAATATGTCCTGCGCAAGCTGGCTGCTTGATCGTCTGACGCACTGACGTAAGAGAATAAGGGCGCTTTCCTGCAAAGGGAGGCGCCCTTTCTGGTTGGAGTGGTGCGTGGCGCTCATCGTGGAAATAATCGGCTGGAGCGGGGCGTTGCTGGTGCTGGCCGCCTATGTCGGCGTGTCGACCGGGCGGCTGTCCGGCGGGTCGGCGACGTTCCAGTGGCTCAATGCCATCGGCGCGGCCTTCTTCGTGCTCAATACATGGTGGCATGGCGCGTTGCCCTCGATGGTACTCAACATCATCTGGAGCGTCGTCGGCTTCTTCACTTTATGGCGTATCGCGCGCCGGAGGACTTCGCGCTTATGACCCGCTTCATCGACCTCAGCCATGCGATCGAACATGGCATGTCCACCTATAAGGGAGTCGCGCCCCCGCATATCTGCGACTATTGGACGCGCGATCAATCGCGCGCAGCCTATAGCGATGGCAGCAGTTTTCAGATGGGACGGATCGACATGGTGTCGAACACCGGCACCTATCTCGATGCGCCCTTCCACCGCTATGAAGAGGGCGATGATCTGGCGGCGCTTGATCTTGACCGGCTGGCCGACCTGCCCGCCATCGTCGTGCGGCGTCCCTATGACCGGGTCGGACTGGCGACCGATGCCACCGATCTGGCGGGGCTGGATGTCGCGGGCAAGGCAGTACTGTTTCACAGCGGCTGGGATCGTCACTGGCGCACGCCCGCTTATTTCGACGATCATCCTTTCCTGACCGAAGCGGCGGCGCACTGTCTGCTGGACAATGGCGCGCGGCTGGTCGGCATCGACAGTCACAATATCGACGATACCCGGCCCGGCTGCGGTCGGCCGGTCCATGGCGTGCTGCTCGGCGCGGGCGTGCTGATCTGCGAGCATATGACGCGGCTGGGCGATGTGCCTGACGCGCCCTTTCGCTTCACGGCCGCACCGCCGCGCATCATGGGCATGGGCACATTTCCGGTGCGGGCCTTTGCGACGATCTGAAGGAGCGGGGGGCTGACGGGATGAAAGGCTGGCCAAGCCGATATTGGACAGGGGCAAGAAAAGCCTGTCTTTCCGATCGGCGCTGGATTGGGTAGCGTGGCACACACAATGAAAACAGCGCTCATCGTCCGTCACGTCCCCCGCGAAGGCGCGGCCGGTTATCTGTTGCCGATCGAGGCAGCGGGCTATCATATCGACCGGGTCGATGTCGCCAGCCCGGACTTCGCCGCCGTGGACCTTAATGAACCCGACCTGCTCATCATGATGGGCGGTCCGATGGGCGTCTATGAAGCAGACCGGCACCCGTGGATTCCCACCCAGATCGCAAAGCTCGCCGCCCGGCTCGATCACGACCGGCCGACGTTGGGCGTCTGCCTGGGCAGCCAGATGATCGCGGCGGCGCTGGGCGCGCGCGTCTTCCCCGGCGGTCATATGGAACTGGGCTTCGCGCCGGTCAGCGTGAACGGGGCGGGCGCGGCCTCGCCGCTGCGCCATCTCGGCGGCGTGCCGGTGCTGCACTGGCACAGCGACACGTTCGACCTGCCCGATAATGTCGATCTGCTCGCTTCGACCGATCGCTACGCGCATCAGGCGTTCCGGCGCGGCGCCAATCTGCTCGCGCTGCAATTCCACGCGGAAATGGGCGAAGATCCCCGGTTCGAGGATTGGCTGACCCATTTCTGGTCGGACCTCGACACCGCTGGCCAGTGCGGCATTGCCCTGCGGCAGGATCATGCCGATCATGGCCCCGGCGCGGTGGCGGCGGGACGCGCGATGATCGGCGAATGGCTGGCGGGCATCGAGGGTTAAGCGAAGCGCTGCACTGTTGATAGAAAAGGGCGTTGATCTTAGCGCCGCCTTCCTATTAACTCCGACAAATGAACAATGGTAAACTGGAAACGAGCCGCCGCGGCCTGATCGCGGCTGGCGTGGCGGGGATGGCGGCGGCAGGCATCGCAAGGGGGGAGGCAGCCGCCAAGACCGTACCCGAAAAGCCGCTATTGGCGCCGCGCCCGCCGATGGGCTGGAACAGCTGGAACAGCTTCGCCACCACCATCACCGAAGCACAGGCCCGCGAAACCGCCGCCATCATGGCGCAAAAGCTGCTGCCCTTCGGCTACGACATCTTCACCGTCGACATCCAGTGGTATGAACCCGAAGCGTCGAGCTACACCTATAACGCCAGGCCGAAACCCGCGATGGACGCCCATGGCCGGATGATCCCCGCGCCCAACCGGTTCCCATCCAGCGCCGGGGGGAGGGGCTTTGCCCCGCTGGCCAAGGCGGTCCATGACCTTGGCCTTCAATTCGGCATCCACGTCATGCGCGGCATCCCGCGCGCGGCGGTCGAGCAGAACCTCCCCATCTTCGGCACTACCTATCACGCCGCCGACATTGCCGACCGGACCAGCATCTGTTCGTGGAACCCGGACATGTATGGCGTGGACATGACCCGGCCGGGCGCGCAGGCCTGGTATGACAGCATCTTCCGCCTCTACGCGGACTGGGGCGTGGATTTCGTCAAGATGGACGATATGAGCCGCCCCTATGACGCCCATGCGCCGGAGATCGAGGCGGCGCACAAGGCGATTCTTGCGACCGGCCGACCGATCATATTGAGCCTCTCGCCGGGCGAAACCCCGGTCATTCGGGGTGAACATGTGCGCAAACATGCGCAAATGTGGCGCATTTCGGATGATTTCTG
>JAECRT010000006.1:63888-103032 GCA_016000085.1 Sphingomonadaceae bacterium | reverse complement strand
CGGCGCGGTCGGCCTATCAGTTGCGGCAGCGGCCCGGCGCGGACAGCTTTGCCGCCGCGTGGGACTGGGCGATGGACATGGGGCTGGATGAACAGCGCGCCCGCGCCGTCGCGCTCATCAACGGCGACCGCAAGCAGGCGCTGTATCGGGCCGGCCGCCTCCATGGCTATCGCATCGCGCCCGACCGGCGGGTGATGTTCGCCGCGCTCCGGGCGCTGGCGGGCGACACGCACGGGCTGCGCGCCGCGATGCCCCACCATGCCCGCATCGCCGCGCGCGAACGGGCGGAGCAACGCGCGTGCGAAGGCGACAGGTCCGGCTTCCCCGACCCCGCCTGGCCCGTCGATCCGCTCCTCGCCGCGCCGCCCACGCCCGCCGACGCGCCGCCGCACGCTCCGCCGCACCGCGTTCATCCCCGCGCCCGCCTGTTATGATCTGTCAAAAGTAGGAAATATTCTGTCGCATTTACCGGGAAATATGCGAAGTTAAGGGCCACCAGCCCCTTCCCCCGGAGACGTCCCGCATGAGCATCACCCGCCGCGATCTGCTGGTCGCTGGCTCCTCCGCCCTGACGCTGGCCGCCCTGCCCGCCCGCGCCGCAACGGATACAGCCGACGCCCGCGCCGAAGCGACGCTGGCCGACATGGCCGAAGCGATGCTGGCCGACGCGCCCGAAAGCGCCAGCGGCCTTGGCATCGACACCGGACCCCGCGCCGCGCTCAAAAGCCGCCTCGGCAACAAGTCCCCCGCGGGCCAGGCTCAGATCGCCGCCCATGTGACCGACCGTCTGGGCAAGCTGCGCGCCATCGCCCTAGCCCCCCTGTCCCCCGCCACCCGCACCAATGTCGAAGTGGTGCTGGCCGCCCACGAACTCGCCGCCAAGGGCTTCGCCTTTCCCTTTGGCGACATGGCGATGATGAACAGCAACTGGTCCTACCGCAATTCCCCCTATGCCGTCGCCCAGAACACCGGCAGCTTCGTGGAAACCCCCGACTTCCTCGACAGCAACCATGGCATCAAGGACAGCGCCGACGCCGACGCCTATATCGCGCGCCTCTCCGCCTATGCCGCCAATCTGGCGGGCGAAACGGATCGGCTGAAACATGATGCAGGCATCGGCGTCGTCGCCCCCGCCTTCCTGCTCGACAAGACCCTGCGCCAGATGGATGCGGTGCTGGCCCAGCCCCTCGACCAGTGGGTGCCGGTCGCCTCGATCGCCCGCCGGACGAAGGACATGCCCGGCGACTATGCCGCCAAGGCGCAGGCGATCGTCAGGGACAAGGTCGCCCCCGCCCTCACCGCCCAAGCCAGCGAACTACGCCGCCAGCGCGCCACCGCCACGATGGACGCGGGCGTATGGAAGCTACCCGATGGCGAGGCTTATTATGACTGGGCGCTCCAGGCCGGAACCACGACGCGCATGTCCCCGGACGAAGTGCACAAGCTGGGGCTGGCGCAACTGGCCGCGCTCCAATCGGAAATGGACCGGCTACTCAAAAGCCTTGGGCTGACCAAGGGCACCGTTGGCGAGCGGATGACCGCGATGGGGAAAGACCCGCGCTATCTCTTCCCCAATGACGATAATGGTCGTCAGCAGATCCTGTCCTATATTGACGGGCGGCTGGCCGACATCCGCACCCGCCTGCCCCGCGCCTTCGCGACGCTGGTTCCCGCCAAGCTGATCGTCAAGCGCGTGCCGGTGGAGATCGAAGCCGGCGCGCCGGGCGCCTATGCAGGCGCGGGATCGATCGACGGCAGCGTGCCGGGCAACTATTATATCAACCTGCGCGATACGAGCATCTGGCCCCGCTATGCGCTGCCCACGCTCTGCTATCATGAAGGGATTCCGGGCCATATCTGGCAGGGCGAATATAGCTACAAGCTGCCGCTGATCCGCTCGCTGCTCGCCTTCAACGCCTATAGCGAAGGCTGGGCGCTTTATGCCGAACAGCTGGGCGACGAATTGGGCGTCTATGACGGCGATGTCGCCGGGCGACTGGGTTATCTCCAGTCGATCGCCTATCGCTGCTGCCGGCTGGTGGTGGATACCGGGCTGCACGCCAAGCGCTGGCCCCGCGAAAAAGCGATCCACTGGTTCGCCACCACCAACGGCTCCACCGTCGAGGATGTACAGGGCGAGGTCGATCGCTATTGCGCCTGGCCGGGGCAAGCTTGTGGCTACAAGGTCGGCCATGGCGAGATCGTCCGCCTGCGCGGTGCGGCGCAGAAAGCGCTGGGCGACCGGTTCGACTTCCGCCTGTTCAACGACGCCGTCGTCAAGAGCGGCGGCGTGCCGATGACCGTGCTGGCGAAGAATGTCGACGCCTGGGTCGCGGAGCGGCGGGGCTGAAAGAAAAAGGGCCGGAGGATCGCTCCCCGGCCCTTTTGCATCGTGTTTGGCGGATCGTTCAGCCGACGAAAGCGCGTTCGATCACGAACTGGCCCGGCGCAGCGTTGGAGCCTTCGGTAAAGCCCTGCTCCTCGAAATAGGCGGCGAACTGCTTGATCATCTCCATGCTGCCGCACATCATGATCCGGTCGGTTTCCGGGTCGAACTTCGCCGCGCCGGGGATACCTTCGAACAGCGCGCCGCTTTCGACCAGCGCGTCGATGCGGACACTATTGCCGTCAAACGGTTCGCGCGTCACAGTCGGCACATAATGGAATTGGCCGGGCGCCTGTTCGGACACCAGCGGGTCTTCCGACCATTTGCCTTCCATCTCGTCGCGGAAGGCCAGATCGCTGACCCTGCGCACCGAATGGATGGCGGCGACCTGCTCGTAAAATTCATAGACGTCGGGATCGCGCGACAGGCTGAGGAAGGGCGCGAGGCCGGTGCCGGTCGACAGCATGAACAGCCGCTTGCCCGGCAACAGCGCATCGGTCACCAGCGTGCCGGTCGGCTTGCGACCGAGGTAGATCTGGTCGCCCGGCTCAATCAGCTGGAGCTTGCTGGTCAGCGGGCCGTCCTGCACCTTGATGGACAGAAACTCGATTTCCTCGTCCCACGATGGGCTGGCGATCGAATAGGCGCGCAGCAGCGGCTTGCCATTATCGCCCTTGAGGCCAATCATCACGAACTCGCCCGACCGGAACCGGAAACTGGCGGGCCGGGAAATGCGGAAGCTGAACAGATGTTCGTTCCAGTGCCGTACCGACAACACCGTTTCCACGCTGAGCGCGCCAGTGGGTTCCAAAACCGCCTTTTCGATCGTCACGTCGGTCAAGACCTTTTCCTTGCACTAGGTCGGGCGCCCTTGGTCGGGCGCCACTTGTTGCGTATCGTTCGCAACAAATAAGGATTGTGCGAATGGCCTCTCCACCGCGCGAAGGCAAGGCCAAAAAAACTTGGGGGCGGCAAAGGCAGGGCATTGGGAGGGGGCGCCGGTTGCGGGGCGCCCCGCCAGTTTTTCAGCCGAACAACCCCTTGGCCAAGCCGCTCAGATCGTTCAACGGGCTGCCGTCGCCGTCGCGGTCGAACATGCCGCCCAACTTGCCCATGATCGCTTCCGGCCCGCCGAACTGGCTCATCAATTCCTGAAGCTTGTCCGCCGACACGCCATGTTCAGCGGCGGTTTCAGCCAGCGCCGACACGCTCGTGTCACCCGACCCGATCCTGGCGCTGATTTCGGTCATCAGCCCCTGCATCTGTTCAGGCGACAGGCCGATCTTGGCCGCAATCGCTTCCAGACCACCCATATTGCCCATCAGATCGTCGAACATGCCCATGAAATGACTCCCATATCAAAATGGTGGTCAGAATAGCATTGTTACGCGGTCGCAAAAAGCAAAAGAGCCGGAAAGGCCATCCTTTCCGGCTCTTTTGCTTTTGCGATCCGTGTCGCGTCAGGCGGCGGTCAGCGCCGCGCTGCGCACACCGTCATCGACATGCGCCTCGAACTCGGCGAAATTGTCGACGAACTGCTTGACCAGATGGGCCGCCGTTTCGTCATAGGCGTTCGCATCCGTCCACATCGCGCGCGGATCGAGGATCTTGTCCTCGACGCCCGCCACCGCCACCGGCACTTCGAACCCGAAATTGGGATCGGTGCGGAACGTGGCGTTGTTCAGGCTGCCGTCGAGCGCGGCGTTGAGCAGCGCCCGCGTCACCTTGATCGGCATGCGCTTGATGCCCGGCATCGTCGCCTTGCCGCCCGCCCAGCCGGTGTTAACCAGCCAGCAGGTCACGCCGCCCTTGTTGATCCGCTCCTTGAGCAGGTTGCCATAGACCGACGGGTGACGCGGCATGAACGGCGCACCGAAGCAGGTCGAGAAGGTGGCGGTCGGTTCGGTCACGCCGATTTCGGTGCCCGCCACGCGCGCGGTATAGCCCGACAGGAAGTGATACATCGCCTGTTCCGGGGTCAGCCGCGCGATCGGCGGCAGCACGCCATAGGCATCGGCGGTCAGGAAGATGATGTTCTTCGGGACCGGACCCAGATTCTTTTCCGACGTGTTCGGAATGAAATCGATCGGGTAGGAACCGCGGCTGTTTTCCGCCAGGCTGTTGTCGTCCAGGTCGATCGTGCGGGTTTCCTCGTCGATCACGACATTTTCCAGCACCGTGCCGAAACGCTTGGTGGTGGCGAAAATCTCCGGCTCGGCTTCGGCCGACAGGTTGATCATCTTGGCATAGCAGCCACCTTCGAAATTGAAGACGGCGGTATCCGACCAGCCATGTTCGTCATCACCGATCAGCGTGCGGCTGGCGTCGGCCGACAGGGTCGTCTTGCCGGTGCCCGAGAGGCCGAAGAAGACGGCGGTGTCGCCGTTCGGGCCGATATTGGCCGAACAGTGCATCGGCATTACGCCATGGGTGGGCAGCAGATAGTTGAGGATGCCGAACACCGACTTCTTCATTTCGCCGGCATAGGATGTGCCGCCGATCAGGATCAGCTTCTCGGTGAAATTGACCGCGATTACGGTTTCGCTGCGGCAACCATGGCGTGCCGGGTCGGCCTTGAACGTGGGCAGGTCGATGATCGTATATTCGGGCGCGAAGCCCGTCAGTTCTTCCGCCGTGGGACGCACCAGCAGCGTGCGGATGAACAGGTTGTGCCAGGCCCGCTCGTTGATGACGCGCACATTGACGCGATGTTCAGGCTGCGATCCGCCGAACAGGTCGGCGACATAGAGCGTGTCCTTCTGGCCCAGCGCCTTGAAGAAATCTTCCTTGAGCGCGGCGAAATGCGCCGGCGTCATGGCGACGTTGGTTTTGCCCCACCACACGGTGGATTCGGTTTCGGCGTCGCGGACGATGAACTTGTCGCTCGCCGAACGGCCGGTATGCTTGCCGGTCTTGACGACCAGCGGGCCGTCCTTAGACAAAATGCCCTCACCGTTGCGGATGGCCGCCTCGACCAGCGGCGCGGCGCCCATATTCCAGAATTGGGTGGCATTGGTGGAAATGCCCTGGTCCGCCAGGGTAATTGAGGATTTGGCCTGCACGCCTTTGCTCCTGATGTAATGTTGTCGGGTCGCCGACATGTTTCAGTTAACGACCGATCCGCCCCTAAGCGCCGCTTCTTCGTCGCGCAGCGTCTTTTACTGCAGATAAAACTGCGCATAAGGCTTTGCTGATGGGCCGTCAAATCCCTCTGATGCGCCGTTTGTCCCGAATAACTACGTCTACACCGCATGATCGGCTTACCTCTGTTGAACAGCACCGCCGAATGAGCAGCTTTCTTGCAGCGATGCCCGGCATCGTCTAACGCTCTTGCCCTCCCCGCCTTTCACCTTCTTCTGGGATGCCGCATGACAGCAACCATCGCCCTGGTGGATGACGACAAGAATATCCTGACATCCGTGTCGATTGCCCTCCAGACCGAAGGCTTCATGACGCGGGTCTATTCCGATCCCGACAGCGCTTTGAAAGCGTTGCTCGAAAACCCCGCCGACCTTGCCGTGTTCGACATCAAGATGCCGCGCATGGATGGGCTGGAACTGTTGCGCCGCCTGCGCGAGAAAAGCCGGATGCCGGTCATTTTCCTGACGTCGAAGGTGGATGAGCTGGATGAAGCGCTGGGCCTGGCGATGGGCGCGGACGACTATATTTCCAAACCCTTCTCGCAACGGCTGCTGATCGCGCGCATCCGCGCCATCTTGCGCCGTGCCGAAGTCAGCCAGGCACCCGAAACGACCGACGAGCCCGTCGCCGAATCGATCGTGCGCGGGCGGCTGGAAATGGACCCCGCCCGCCACCGGGTAAAATGGCAGGGTGAGGATGTGACGCTGACCGTCACCGAATTCCTGATTTTGGAAACGCTGGCCAACCGGCCCGGCGTGGTCAAGAATCGCAATCAGTTGATGGACGCGGCCTATCAGGACGACGTCTATGTCGACGATCGCACCATCGACAGCCATATCAAGCGGCTGCGCCGCAAATTCCGTGAGGTGGATTCCGATTTCAATGCAATCGACACGCTCTATGGCGCCGGCTACCGATTCTCCGAAGAATAGCGCCGCCACGGCTTCCATGCGCTGGTCAGGGCGATTGAGCCTGACGCCACGCATCCTGGCCGTGAACGTCTTCGCGCTGGCGCTGCTGGCGGGGGGATTCTTCTATCTCGACAGCTATCGCACGCGGATCGTCGATGATCGGCTGGACCAGTCGGCGCGCGAATTAAAGCTGCTTGCCATCGGTCTGGAAAATGCGCCGGCCGACCGGCATGATGCGCTGATCGCCGCTTATGCGCGCCAGACCGGCGACCGGGTACGTCGCTATGCGCAAAGTGGCGCCCTGACCGCCGACAGCTTTAAGATGAATGCGCCACGCTATCGCCTGCGCATGCCGTCGGAGGAGGAATGGCAGCGCCATGTCGCCCGCTTCCTCGACAAGGCGGTCGACCGGATCGTATCAGCCGATCGACCGCCCGATTTTATCGAACCCGCGATCGACCGCGCGCAGGGCTGGCCCGAACTGATGCTCGCCCGCAAGACCGGCCGGCCCCAAGCGATGAACCGCTACGCCCCCGACCGCACCTTCATGATTTCGGCGGCGGTGCGGGTGCGCGACGGCACGGCGCTGCTCGCGACCGAAAACGCCCGCGACATCACGCGGATCGTGCGCGCGGAACGGCTGCGCCTTGGCATCGTGCTGGCCGCCGCTGTGCTCGCATCTGTGCTGCTCTCGCTATTCCTGGCCCGCACCATCGTCCAGCCTTTGCAACGACTGGCTCGCGCCGCCGTGCGCGTGCGGCTGGGGCGTGCGCGCGAAGTCACGGTGCCGCGCCTGCCGGAACGGCGGGACGAAATCGGCATGCTGGCGCGCGCCTTATCCGACATGAGCCATGCGCTGCGCCAGCGGATCGACGCGACCGACGCCTTCGCCGCCGATGTGAGCCATGAACTCAAGAATCCGATCGCCTCGCTGCGCTCCGCCCTCGATGCGCTCGTCCGGGTGGACAGGCCGGACCTGCGCGCGCAGCTCATGGACATTGCGCAGGACGATGTGCGGCGGCTGGACCGGTTGGTCACGGATATCGCCGAAGCATCGCGCGTGGACGCAGAACTGTCCCGCACGCGGTTCGAGCCGATCGACCTGGGCCTGCTGATCGAGAAGCTGGTGGGCGCGCACGAAGCGCGGGGCGTGCCGCGCGGCGTGCGGCTGGCCTTCGCCCGCCCCCGCAAGGATGTCGCGGTGGTTCTGGGCGAGGAACAAAGGCTCGCGCGCGTGCTCGAAAATCTGATCGACAACGCCATTTCCTTCTCCCCCGACGGCGGGTTGGTCCAGGTCGTGGCCACGGTCGCGGACGATCAGGTGCTGGTCAGCGTCGAGGATGAAGGCCCCGGCGTGCCGGAGTCCGAACGCGAGCATGTTTTCCGTCGCTTTCACAGCGTGCGCCCGGAAGGTGAGAGTTTCGGCAAACATTCGGGACTTGGCCTTGCCATCTCACGATCAATCGTCGAAGGACATCAGGGTCGCATCAGCATCGCCGACCGGGAGGATGCGCAGAGCGGCGCCTGTTTCATTCTGCACCTGCCCATGGCGGTGGAGCGCGATCCGGGTATCGTATCAGAATAGGGCAGCGCGTCGCCAACACCGCTTCCCTGGCCGTCAATAAACGCTAGGATGATCGAGGGGATATGGCGCGCGCAATTTCATCCGAGACGCTGCATGCGACAAGCGTGGCCATCGACGGCCGCGCCATATTGCTGTGCGGCCCGAGCGGTAGCGGCAAATCCGACCTGGCGTTGCGACTGATCGACCGGGGCGCCATGCTGGTCAGTGACGACTATACGCTGGTCAAGCGGATCGACGGACGCCTCATCGCCACGGCGCCAGCCAACATCGTGGGCAAGATGGAAGTACGCGGGATCGGCGTTGTGCCCATGCCGCATGTCGCCGAAGCGCCCGTCGCGCTGCTGATCGACCTGTTTGAAAAGGTGGAGCGCATGCCGCTTGACCCGTCGCTGCGGACGGTGGCGGGCATGGACGTGCCCGTAGCGAAGCTGGTGCCGCTCGAAGCGTCCGCACCGGTCAAGGTCGAACTGGCGTTGCGCGCCCTGGGCCTGTCATGACCGCTATCTCTCCCAAGACGATCCTGCTGGTGTCCGGCCTGTCGGGCGCGGGCAAGACCACGGCGCTCAAGACGCTGGAGGATATGGGCTGGGAAGTGGTGGACAATCTGCCGCTGGTCCTGCTCGACCGACTGCTCGACACGCCCCTGCCCGCTGGCCATGCCAGCATCGATGAACGACCGTTGGCGCTGGGGATCGACGCGCGCACGCGCGGGTTCGACGCCAATGCCATCGTCCAGCGTATCAAGGCGCTGCGCGAACGTCATGGCCATGATGTCGAGACGCTGTTTCTCGACTGTTCGGGTACCGAACTGGAGCGTCGCTATGCCGAGACGCGCCGCCGCCATCCACTCGCGCTCGATCGCCCGGCCAGCGATGGCATCGCGCGCGAACGCGAACTGACCGAACCGCTGCGCCGGTGGGCCGCGCAGGTGATCGACACCACCAGCTTCAACAGCAGCTCGTTGCAGCAGGAGATCCGCAGCCGCTTCTCGCGCGAGCGCCTGTCCGATCCGGTGCTGACGATCCTGTCCTTCGGCTTTTCGCGCGGCGTGCCACGCAATGCCGACCTGATGTTCGACATGCGCTTCCTGCGCAATCCGCACTGGGACGACCAATTGCGTCCCAAGACCGGGCTGGACCCCGAAGTCGCCGCCTATATCATGGCCGATCCGGCCTATGACGAGGCAGTGGGCAAGATCGAGGATTTGCTGGCGATGCTGCTGCCGCGCTATGCCGAAAGCGGCAAAGCCTATATTACCGTGGCCTTCGGTTGCACCGGCGGGCGGCATCGGTCCGTCCACGTCGCCAGTCGCGTCGCGAGATACTTGCAAGACGCGGGCTTTTCGCCCACCATCTCGCACCGCAATATGGAATCAGCGCCCCAGGATAGTCTGGAGAAGCGCCGAGCGAGGGGCCCGAAAGCATAATCATGAAGCAGGTGGGCCGCAAAATAACATGATCGGACTCGTACTCGTCACCCATGGGTCGCTGGCGACCGAATTTGTCGTCGCTATGGAACATGTCGTCGGCCCCCAACAGCAGATCGAAACGATCTGCATTGGGCCGGAGGATGATATGGAACTGCGCCGCGCGGACATCGCGGCCGCCGTCGCGCGCGTCAATGACGGCGCAGGGGTGATCCTGCTCTCCGACCTGTTCGGCGGCACACCGTCCAATCTGGCCATCTCGCTGCTCAAGGCCGGCGAGATCGAGGTGATTGCAGGCATCAACCTGCCCATGCTCATTCGCCTGGAAAGCGCCCGCAAGGTCATGGATGTGCGTGCGGCAGTTGCCGCGGCGCGCGAAGCAGGGCAGAAATATATCAGCGTTGCGTCGGAACTGTTGGGTAGTACCACATGAATGAAATCAGCCAGGAAGTCCGGATCAGCAACAAACGCGGCCTTCACGCCCGCGCAAGCGCCAAATTCGTGACCCTGGCCAGTGGCTTGCCTGCCGACATCATCGTCAGCAAGGATGGCAGCCATGTTACCGGCACGTCGATCATGGGGCTGATGATGCTGGGCGCGGCGATGGGCGACAGCATCACGATCAAGGCGACCGGCCCCGAAGCGGTCGATTCGCTGGGCAAGCTGGTCACATTGGTCGAGGATAAGTTCGGCGAGGAATAGCGGGCTACCGCGCGTCAGTTCGCCGTATCGCCCGCGCCCCGCATCTGCGTGAAAATATTCCATGTCGCAATGAACAGCGCCGCGATGACCGGGCCAATGACGATGCCGTTGAAACCGAACATCTCCAACCCGCCCAGCGTGGAGATCAGCACGATATAGTCGGGAATGCGGGTTTCTCGTCCGACCAGGATGGGACGCAGCACATTGTCGACCGATCCGATCACCAGCGCACCGCACACGACCAGCACCACACCCTGCCAGATCGCGCCGGTCGCAAACAAATAGATCGCCACCGGCGCCCAGATGATCGCCGTCCCGATTGCGGGCAGCAGCGAAAATGCCCCCATCAGCACGCCCCATAACAAAGCGCCCTGAATGCCCAGCGCCCAGAACACGATCCCGCCAATCAGCCCCTGCACGATGGCGACGATGATGCTGCCCTTGATCGTGGCGCGAATGACGATAACGAACTGGCTGAACAGGGCCTCGCGCTGGCCCTTGCGCAACGGCGCCGCGTCCGCCACGCGCTGCGCCAGCACCTCGCCGTCGCGCAACAGGAAATAGGTGAGATAGAGCATCACACCCAACGCGACCATGAAGCTGAAGGTGCTCTGGCCGATCTGGAAAGCCTGGGCGGCAAGCGTGCGGAAACTGCTGGTGAAACCGCGCGTCACCATATCCTGCGCAGCATGGAAATTGCCCAGGCCCATGCGGCGCAGATAGGGCGTCGCCCAATCGGGCAGGCTGGCGATCACCTGCGCGAAAATGCGCGCGAAATTAATCTCCCCCGACTGGATCTTGCCGTAGAAGAAAGCGCCCTCCTGCAACAGCGCGGCCCCCAGGACGAACGCCGGTACGATCACGATCGCCAGAATCAGGAACAGCGTCACCAGCGCCGCGCCATTGCGATGCCCCGGCATGGCCGCCAATATCTGTCGATTGATCGGCGCGAACAGGATCGCCGCGATCACGCCCCACAGGATCGCCGCGAAAAAAGGCTCGACGACCATCGCGAAGGCGATCGACACGACCAGCACCACCCCCAGGAAAAATCCGTCCTCGATCCGGGGGGACACATGCATGACAGGTAGGGGTGACTTGGGGTCCATGCCGTTCCTTGGCAAAAAATACGGGCTAAATCCATCGTCGAACGCAGCCCCATCCTGCCCCCTGTCCTTTTGTCCCGTCCATCGATAGAGAGACCGCTTCATTCTTTTGGGAAGCAGGCATAGTGGCACGCGAAATCACCGGATTTTCCAACCCGCTGGTGAAGCGCGTTCGATCGTTGCGCGAAAAAAAGTTTCGCAAGATGGAAGGGTTGTTCCTGGCCGAAGGGCTGCGCATCCTGACCGAAGCCCGCGAAGAGGGCGTGTTGCCCGAAATGCTGTTTCATGCCGGATCGACGCATCCGCTGGCGGTCGAACTGATCGCCGCGATGGAGGCGGCGGGCGGCGAAGCGGCGGGCTATGACGTCATCGAAACCACCCCCGACATCCTGTCCAAGATCAGCGGCAAGGATAATGCGCAGGCGGTCGTAGGCGTTTATCGCGACAGGCTAGCTCCCCTGCCCCAGCTCGATCGGACCAAGGCCGACATCTGGATCGTGGCGCAATCCCTGCGCGACCCCGGCAATCTGGGCACGATCCTGCGCACCGGCGACGCCGTCGGCGCTGGCGGCCTGATCCTGATCGACGATTGCGTCGATCCATTTTCCGTCGAATCGGTGCGCGCCAGCATGGGCGCGCTGTTCACCCAGTCGATCACGCAGGCGCGCTGGCCTGAATTCATGACCTGGCTGCGGGCCGGGCCGGGCGAATTGATCGGCACCAGCCTGAAGGCCAGCCACGACTATCAGGAACCGCGCTACGCCAGCCCGTCCTTCCTGCTGGTCGGGAACGAGGCGCAGGGGTTGCCTGAAGCCTATGAGGCAGAATGTGATCTACTGGTGAAGATGCCGATGCTGGGCAAGGCCGACAGCCTGAACGCAGCGGTAGCCACGGCCGTGATGGCCTATGAATTGCTGAACCAGAAAAGAAAGGCGTGAAGGCATGTCGGGGGGCGAAATGAGCGGCATCGGGGAAATGTGGCGGCACAAGCGGGTCTTGTCCGCCAGCCTGATCGGCACGGCGGTCGAATTTTATGATTTCTATATCTATGCCACCGCCGCCAGCCTGATCTTTCCGTCTCTCTTCTTCCCATCCTCCAGCCCGTCGGCGCAGTTGCTCGCTTCCTATGGCAGCTTGGCGCTCGCATTCTTCGCGCGGCCGGTGGGGGCAGCGGTCTTCGGCCATTATGGCGACCGGGTCGGGCGCAAGGCGACACTGGTGGCCTCGCTCATGCTGATGGGCGGATGCACGCTGGCGATCGGCTTCCTGCCGACCCATGCCCAGATTGGCTGGTGGGCGCCGCTGATCCTGTGCCTGTTGCGCTTTGGTCAAGGGCTGGGACTGGGCGGCGAATGGGGCGGCGCGGCGCTGTTGGCGGTGGAGAACGCCCCACCGGGATGGCGCGCACGGTTCGGCATGTTCCCGCAACTGGGCGCGCCGGTCGGCTTCATCGCCGCAAACGGCCTGTTCCTGATTTTGGGCACAATGCTGAGCGACGAGGATTTCTTCGCCTGGGGCTGGCGCCTGCCGTTCCTGGGCAGCGCGGTGCTGGTGTTTCTGGGCCTGTGGGTGCGGCTCAAACTCACCGAGACGCCGGAATTCACGGCGGCGCAGGCCGAAGCCCCGCCGCCCGCCATGCCACTCGCAACCTTGTTCAAGGATCATCTGGATGCCGCGATTGCAGGCACGTTCGCTGTCGTCGCCTGCTTTGCAGTCTATTATATCGCGACCGCCTTTGCGCTGGGCTATGGCACCACGACGCTCAAGATACCGCGCGGCAGCTTCCTGACGATCCAGCTGGGCGCGATCATGTTCATGGCGGTCGGCATCCTCATCGCGGGATGGTGGGCGGACAAGTCCAGCCCGACCCGCGTGCTGGCATGGGGCTGCGTCGGCACTGTTGGCATGGGCCTCATCTTCGGGCCGATGATCGGCACGGGCGCGGTCGTACCGATCTTCGTGATCCTCTCCCTCGCGCTGTTCCTGATGGGGTTCGTCTATGGACCGCTGGGCGCTTATCTGCCCGCGCTGTTCCCGACCCAGTTGCGCTATACCGGGGCGTCCTTCGCGTTTAACCTGGGCGGGATCATCGGCGGCGCGCTCGCGCCGATCGTGGCGACATGGCTGATCGCGGTGCAGGGCGTCGGGCTGGTCGGCCTATATATGTCGGCGGCGGCGGCAATCAGCCTAATGGGATTGTGGTTCACCAGCCGACGCTAGAGCGCTCTCTCATCAGATGGAATCATCTGATGACCCGGACATCGTACCGACAAGAAACAGGCGGCAACCCATGGGGTTACCGCCTGTTTCTTTTTGCATAGTCGTCAAAGATTGAATGCAGAGCCTGTTCCGGTGCCCGCCAGGGGCAACCGGAATAGCGTCAGGCGATCAACCCTCGGCGCGCGGGTCGCGGCGCTCGGCGATACGAGCGCGCTTGCCGGTGCGGCCACGCAGATAATAGAGCTTCGCACGACGCACGACGCCACGGCGGACGACAGTGATCGAATCGATGTTGGGCGAATAGAGCGGGAATACGCGCTCCACGCCTTCGCCGAACGAAATCTTGCGCACGGTGAAGTTGGAACCCATGCCCTTGTTCGAACGGGCGATGCACACGCCTTCATAGTTCTGAACGCGGCTGCGTTCGCCTTCGATAACCTTCACGCCGACGCGCAGGGTGTCACCGGCGCGAAATTCGGGAATATCCTTGGCGAGGGCGGCGATGTTCTCGGCCTCGATCTGCTGGATGATGTTCATTAACGTCAGTCCTCAAGTCTTGCGTTGCGCACCAGAGGGCGACTGGTCCCGAACGCCGATGTGACGTTCCCAAAGGTCCGGCCGCCTTAGCCGTGTATCATCATCCGCCTGTTGTTTCCGCCAGGCGGCGATCTTCGCATGATCCCCCGATCGCAACACCTGCGGGATCGTGCGCCCCTCCCATTCTACCGGTCGGGTATAGTGCGGATATTCGAGCAGCCCCGTTTCAAAGGACTCCTCGACTCCGCTCGAAGCCGCGCCCATTACACCGGGAAGCAACCGGACGCAAGCATCGAGCAGCAGCAGGGCGGCCATTTCCCCGCCCGACAGGATGATGTCGCCCATCGAGATTTGCTCGATCGGCCGGGCGTCGAAGATGCGCTCGTCAAACCCTTCAAACCGGCCGCACAGGATGGTTGCCCCCGGCCCCTGCGCCAGCGCACGCACGCGGCTCTGGGTGATGGGCGCGCCACGCGGCGTCATGGCCAGGACGGGCAGGTCCGGGCGGCGTTCCAGCGCATGATCGACCGCCTGCGCCAATATGTCGGCGCGCAGCACCATGCCCGCGCCCCCGCCCGCAGGCGTATCGTCCACGGTGCGATGCTTGTCGGTCGCGAAATCACGGATATGGATGGGATCGCACGCCCATTTCCCCTCGGCCAGCGCGCGCCCGGCCAGCGATACGCCCAGCGGGCCGGGAAACATCTCCGGGTAGAGTGTCAATATCTGCGCGGTGAAGCTCATACCCGGCGCGCCCGGACCCAGGCGACGGCCATGCCACCCAGCAGGCACAACGTCCCGCAGGCGAGAATGGCGAGGCCCAGGCCACGCAATATGTCGGCAAGGGGCCGTTCCGGGTGGATCAGCGCGGGCAGCAGGAACAGCATGGGCAACGGACAGACGAGCAATATGCCCGCCCCCGCTTTGGCCACGCGCGACCAGCTCATGCCGAACAGGCGCCAGCCCGCGCCCAGCATCAGTAGCAGATAGAAGGCGACGAGAATCTGTGACATGGGCTGCGCTTAGGCGAAGCGTGGCAGGACGTCCAGTTTACGGGCGGTTGGTGGCCCGATCAGGGCGCTTTCACCGTCAGGGTGAGCTCCTGCAATTGCGCAGTCGGGGTCGGCGCCAGCAGCAGCACGCCCGCCACTCTGCCCCGGTCACAGGTCCAGGTAAATTTGCCCGACAAATTGCCGGTCGCTATCACCGGCGCATCGGTGGCGCAGGCGCCCACCTCACCCCTGAGCGCCGCGAGCTTTTTGGCCCACCACGGCGCTTCATGGTCCATCAGGAAATTCATGGCGAGACTGTCCTTCGCCGCCAGAACATCGCCCTCACCATAGATGCGCTTCGCCGCACCATAGCCTTGCGCCAGCAGCGCGGACACCGGCACGCCCCGATCCGTCAGCGCACCAGCCTTGTGCAACAGCATCGCCGCGTCCCAGACGGGCGCGGCCCCGCCATTATAGGTGCGGTTGGTGAACACGAAGATGCCCACGCCATGGTCTGGCATCAATAGCATATGGCTGCCATAGCCGGGATAGCCGCCGCCATGGGCCAGCGTGAGGCCAAGGTCGCAATCCTGCGCCACGCGAACCGCAAAGCCATAGGCCGACGCCTGACGACAGGCGGTCGGCCCGCTCTTGCCATTGCGCTCGGCGATGGCAAGGAAGTTGCTGCCTTCCGACAACATCCGCACCGACGCGCGGGAAACGGGGCCGGTGTCGGCATCATCGCGCGCAGGCCATGCGGACAACAGGAAAGCGAGCCAGCGGGCATAATCGGTCGCGCTGGTCTGTAAGCCGCCCATCGCGCCAAACGCGCCGTCGGCCATGGTCGGCTCCTCACGCCAATGGCCATCCTGCCAGCGATAGCCGATGGCGCGCCGGTCGAGCGGCCATTCGCCCACCGCATAGCCGCTCGACGCCATGCCAAGGGGGGTCAGCAGCGTGCGTTCGACATAGGCGCGATAGGGTCCGCCGGAGACATTGGCGATAATCCGGCCCAGCAACGCATAACCGAAATTGCTATATTCATAGCGGGTGGCGGGCGCGGTGCTGAACGGCACGCCTGCCTGCACCATCGCGGTGAAATCCCCCTGTGGCAGCGGCGTCTGCCGGTCGCCCCAGGGATTGTCATCGACGAAACCGGCGCTGTGGGTCAACAGGTCGCGGATGCGGATGCGCGGCGCATCCTTGGTCGGATAGGTCCAGCCCTGCATTTCGGGCACATATTTCTCCGCCAGATCATCGAGCGAGAGCTTCCCGTCCTCGCGCAATTTCAGGATCGAAAGCGCGGTGAACGCCTTGGTCATCGACGCGATGCGGAACAGGCTGTCGGGGGTGACGGGTCGTTTGTGGACCAGATCCTGCACGCCAAAGCCCTTTACATGGACAAGGCGGCCATCGGCGACGATGCCATAAATCAGGCCGGGGGCATGACTGTCCACCTGGAACTCGGCGAACAGGCGGTTGATGGCAGGGATGGCCTGTTCGATCTTCGTGGCGTCGGCGGCCCAGGCCGGACGCAGGGACATCATCAGCAGTAACAGGTAAACGGCAACGCGCATCGACATCTCCCCCGCGGGAAAAGCCAGCATGACCAGTTGCATCACCACCGCAAGAGCGGCAGCGCATTTTATTCGGTAAAGACCGCCTCGATAACGGCTTGCTCATCGCTCAGCGTGACGGCGTGCATCGGCACCATGAAGCGCTTGCCCGGCTTTTCGTCCACTGACGGACGCTGAACTTCGATGACATCGCCCGCACCGAAATTCTCGATCGCGACGATCTCGCCCAAGGCTTCCCCAGTGGTGGAGATACAGCGAAGGCCGATCACATCGGCATGATAATATTCGCCCTCGCCCAGAGGCGGCAAGGCGGATCGGGCCACGGTCAAGGCCGTACCGCGCAAGGCTTCGGCCGCGCCGCGATCACCGATTTCGGCAAAGCGGGCCACCGCGCCGTTGGGACCGGGGCGCACCGACTTCAACGTCAATGTGCGCCCGGCCGCATCGAAGCTCTTGTAGCTTTTGAGGCTTTCGGCCCCTTCGCCAAAGAGCTTGAGACGGACTTCGCCCGCCACTCCATGGGCGCCGACGATCGCGGCGAGAGTGACGGGCTTGTCGGTCAAGAGGTTCAGCCCTCAGCCTGTTCGGCAGCTGCTTCTTCAGCAGGTGCTTCTGCAACGGCTTCTTCAGCAGGGGCTTCGACAGGCGCCTTGGCGGCTTCTTCAGCAGCAGCGCGTGCGGCGTCAGCAGCTTCCTGCGCTTCGGCGATCTTGGCCGCGCGATCTTCAGCGCGATCCTTGGCCTTCTGACCCGGCACAGCCTTGTTCGGGTTGTTGCGCACGGCGCGCTCCTTCACGCCTGCGGCGTCGAGGAAGCGGGCAACGCGGTCGGTCGGCTGGGCACCAGCGGCAACCCAGTGCTTTGCACGCTCGGTGTCGAGGATGACGCGCTTTTCGTCGCCCTTGGGCAGGACCGGGTTGTAGCTGCCGATACGCTCGATGAACTTGCCATCACGCGGTGCGCGGCTGTCGGCCACGACGATGCGATAATAAGGGCGCTTCTTGGAGCCGCCGCGCGACAGACGGATGGAGGTTGCCATGGAACTTGCCTTTCTACACTAATCTAAAATACGAAAAATTGCTTATTTCTTCAGGAAATTCTGAAATCCCGGCGGCAGTTTGGGCATGTTGCCGCCCAATCCGCCAAGGCCGCCCAGACCCGAAAGGTCCGGCCCGCCTTCGCCGCCGCCGCCCAGTCCGCCAAGGCCACCCATGCCGCCACCGGTGAACATCTTGGCCAGCCCCTTGAGGCCGCCCATCTTGCGGATCTTCTTCATCGCGCCTTCCATCTCCTGATGCATTTTCAGGAGACGGTTGACGTCCTGCACCGTCCGGCCAGCGCCCTTGGCGATGCGGATCTTGCGCTTGGCGTTGATGAGGGCGGGCTTTTCCCGCTCCTTGGGCGTCATCGAGCCGATCATCGCGTCGAGATGGATGAGCGTCTTGTCGTTCGCGCCGCTATTGGCCATCGCGGCTTGCGCCTTTTTCATGCCGGGGATCATCCCCGCCAGCGCGCCAAGGCCGCCCATGCGACGCATCTGACTGAGCTGCGCACGCAGGTCGTTCATGTCGAACTGACCCTTGGCCATTTTCTTGGCGAGCTTGTCGGCTTCCTCGGCGTCGATGCTCTCGGCCGCGCGTTCCACCAGCGACACCACATCGCCCATGCCCAATATGCGCTGGGCAACGCGCTGCGGGTGGAAGACTTCGAGCGCATCGAGCTTTTCGCCGGTGCCGGCAAATTTGATCGGACGGCCAGTGACCGCGCGCATCGACAGCGCCGCGCCGCCACGGGCGTCGCCGTCCATGCGGGTCAGCACCACGCCGGTCAGCGGCACCTGTTGAGTAAAGCTGGTCGCGACATTGACCGCGTCCTGACCCGTGAGCGAGTCGACGACGAGCAGGATTTCAGCAGGGTCGGCGACATCGGCCACCGCCTTCATCTCGTCCATCAGCGCCTGATCGACATGGAGACGACCGGCGGTGTCGAGCAGCACCACGTCGAAGCCCTGCAACTTGGCGGACTGGAGCGCGCGGCGGGCAATGTCGACCGGCTGCTGCCCGGCGATGATCGGCAGGGTCGCGACATCGGTCTGCGTGCCCAGCACCGCCAGCTGTTCCTGCGCGGCGGGGCGCTGAACGTCGAGAGACGCCATCAGCACCTTCTTGCGCTCACGCTCCTTGAGGCGCTTGGCGATCTTGGCGGTCGTGGTGGTCTTGCCCGACCCCTGAAGACCGACCATCATGATGACGGCGGGCGGGGTGACGTCGATCAGCAGTTCGGACGCTTCCGAACCCAGCGTTTCGGTCAGCGCGTCCGAGACGATCTTGACGACCATCTGGCCGGGGGTGACGGAACGCAGCACATCGCTGCCCACGGCGCGTTCGGTGGCCTGATCGACGAACTGACGCACCACCGGCAGGGCCACGTCGGCCTCCAGCAGGGCGATTCGCACTTCGCGCATCGCGGCACGGACATCGTCCTCCGTGAGCGCACCACGCCCACGCAGCTTGTCGAATACCCCACCGAGACGATCGCTTAGCGAATCGAACATCATCACCTCATTTGGGCCAAAAAGCCCAGAAAACCGTGCAACCCTGCCAAACGACAAAATCGCCGGTGGGCGAAACATCGCCGACCAGCGTCCATCCGATGCCCCTCTTGGGCGTCATGGATCTGTCAGGGATCGAACGGCGAACCGCCCGATTGCAAGGCGGCCCTTAGCCTATGCTGCCCCGCGATGCAACAACAGGGGCGCCATCGTTGCGCCGCATGGACTACCGCGAAAGGCGGCCTATCTGCTACCAACCCCTCCATTACCCCAACGTCCCCGTTCGAGCAATTTTACGCCTGTCACACAGGCCCGTCTTGTAAGAAGCCGCTCGACGCCGCGACTCCCCTTGCGCGGGCCGCTTCTTTGGGTCAGCAATCGACCCATAGAGAGAAAAAGAGGGGCCGAGACATGAGCTGGACACGCCGCAAGCCGATCGAGGCGATGACGCCCGCCCATGAAGGGCAAAGGCTAGCCCGCACCCTGTCCTGGCCGCACCTGCTGGCGTTGGGCGTCGGCGCCATCGTGGGGACGGGCATATTGACGCTGATCGGCGTCGGTGCGGACCGGGCTGGGCCTGCGGTGCTGCTGTCCTTTGCCATTGCCGGTGCGATCTGCGCCTGCGCGGCGCTCGCCTATGCCGAACTGGCGACGATGATGCCCGCGGCGGGCAGCGCCTATTCCTATTCTTATGTCGCGCTGGGCGAAGGCATCGCCTGGGTCGTGGGATGGAGCCTGATCCTGGAATATTCGCTGGTAGTATCGACCGTGGCGGTCGGCTGGTCGGGCTATGCCGCGCCGCTGCTGACGTCGATCGGCTTTCCACAGGCGCTGACGCAGGGACCGGAACTGGGCGGCATCATCAACCTGCCCGCCATCTTCATCATCGCGGTGGTCGCAGGGCTGCTGATGCTAGGCACACAGGAAAGCGCGCGCCTGAACAGCGTGCTGGTCCTTATCAAGATCGCGACGCTCAGCCTGTTCGTGTGGGTAGCCCTGCCCGCCTTCGACGCGCAGAATCTGGAACCGTTCATGCCCTTTGGCTTCGCCAAGCATATGGGGCCGGACGGTGTGGAGCGCGGCGTGATGGCGGCAGCGGCGATCATCTTCTTCGCCTTTTACGGTTTCGACGCGATTTCCACGGCGGCGGAGGAAGCCAAGAACCCCGACCGCGATCTGGCCATCGGCATTGTCGGGTCGCTGATCGTCTGCACGATCATCTATGTTCTGGTGGCAGCAGCAGCCGTGGGCGCGATGCCCTTCACCCGCTTTGCCGACAGCCCGGAACCGCTCGCGCTGATCCTGCGCGAAATGGGACAGGGTCAGGTGGCGCGCATCGTCGCCATCGCCGCCATCATCGCCCTGCCCACGGTGCTGCTGGGCTTCCTCTATGGCCAGAGCCGCATCTTCCTCGTCATGGCGCGCGACGGTTTCCTGCCGCAAAGCCTGGCGAAGATTTCGAAGCGCGGGACGCCCGTGCGGATCACGATCGTGACGGCGGTGCTGGTCGCGATCATTGCCGGGCTGCTACCCATCGACGAAATCGCCGCGCTGGCCAACGCAGGCACGTTGATCGCCTTTACCGCCGTTGGCTGGTGCCTGTTGGTGCTGCGCCGTCGTTCGCCCGATCTGAAACGACCCTTCCGCACGCCCGCGGCATGGTTCGTGGGGCTAGGTGCGATCGGCGGCTGCGCCTATCTGTTCGTGAGCCTGCCCGCCAAGACCATCATGGCGTGCCTGATGTGGAACGCGATCGGGCTGGCAGTGTATTTCCTCTATGGGCAGCGGCGGGCGGCAGCGGGGAAGTCCTGACCGTCAGGTCGGAACGGGGCAAGCGACACCACTGGTCTTTTGCCCCCACTCCCCTTACATGCGCGCCCATGGGACGCTTCTCCAAAATGCATGGCCTGGGCAATGATTTCGTCGTGATCGATGCGCGTGCGCAGCCGATCGAGATGACGGAAAGCCGCGCCCGCGCCATTGCCGACCGTCATGCCGGGATCGGCTGTGACCAATTGATCCTGATCGGCGACGCACCCGATGCCGATGTATCGATGCAGATCTTCAACGCCGACGGCAGCGAAGTGGAAGCGTGCGGCAATGCCACGCGCTGCGTGCCTTTGTTCGTGGGGCGCGACGTGCTGATCCGCACCAAAGCGGGGCTGCTGGACGCCAAGGCCGTCGATGGCGGGGCTAGCGTCGACATGGGCGCGCCGCGTTTTGAGTGGGACGCAATCCCGCTTGGCCTGCCAATGGACACGCTGACCATGAGCGCGAGTTGGGAAGACCTGCCCGCCCCCGCTGCCGTCAATGTCGGCAATCCGCATGTCATCTTTTTCGTGGACGATCTGGACGCGGTGGATACCGCCCGCCTCGGCCCGGCGATCGAGACGGACCCGCTGTTTCCCGCCCGCGTGAACGTCAATTTCGCGCAGATGGTCGGCGACAATCATATCCGTCTGATCGTGTGGGAGCGCGGCGCGGGACTGACCCGCGCCTGCGGCACCGGCGCCTGCGCCACGGCGGTCGCGGCGGTGCGGCGGAAACTGACGAGCGGGCCGGTGACAGTCAGCCTGCCGGGCGGCGATCTGGTCATCGACTGGGCGCCGGGCGGCACCATTCGCATGACCGGCCCGGCCACCCATGTGTTCGACGGCGAGGCTGACTGGTCGCACTTTTGATGAGCGGCCCCGACATCATCACCATGGGTTGTCGCCTCAACATCGCGGAGAGCGAGGCGATCCGCGACATGACGCAGGGACAGGATGACCTGATCGTCATCAACAGTTGCGCCGTGACGGCCGAAGCCGTGCGCCAGACCCGGCAGGCGATCCGCCGCGCCCGGCGCGAGCGCCCGGATGCGCGCATCATGGTGACGGGCTGCGCCGCGCAGACGGAGCCGCAGACCTTCGCCGCGATGGCCGAGGTCGACATGGTGGTTGGCAACCGGGAGAAGATGGAAGCGACGACCTATGCCCCGGTGATGGAACGGGTGAAGGTGGCCGACATCATGGCCGTGCGCGACACCGCGCCGCATATGGCATCCGCCTTTGCCGACCATGCCCGCGCCTTTCTGGAGGTGCAAAATGGCTGCGACCATCGCTGCACCTTCTGCATCATTCCCTTTGGCCGGGGGAACAGCCGATCCGTCCCCGCTGGCGCCGTGGTGGAGAAGGCGCGCGAACTGGTCGATGCGGGCTATCGGGAGATCGTGCTGACCGGCGTGGATGTCACCAGCTATGGTCCCGACTTGCCAGGCAGCCCGTCGCTCGGCCTGCTGATCGAGCGCATCCTCAGGGGCGTGCCAGACCTGCCCCGGCTGCGCCTGTCCTCGCTCGACAGCGTGGAGATAGACGATCGCCTGTTCGATCTGATCGCGCATGAACCGCGCATGATGCCGCATCTGCATCTGTCGTTGCAGGCGGGCGACGACATGATCCTCAAGCGGATGAAGCGCCGCCACAACCGCGCCGACGCCATTGCCATTGTCGAACGGCTCAAAAGCGCCCGCCCGGACATCAGCATCGGCGCGGACATCATTGCCGGTTTCCCGACCGAAGATGAAGCGATGTTCGAAAACAGCATGGCGCTGGTCGAAGAATGCGCCATCGTCCACGGCCATATCTTTCCCTATTCGCCGCGCACCGGCACCCCCGCCGCGCGGATGCCGCAGGTCGATCGCGCCGTCATCAAAGCCCGCGCCGCCCGGCTGCGCGCGGCCTGCGAAAGCCAGCGGACCGACTGGTTGCGCAGCCTGATCGGCACCACCCAAAGCGTGCTGGTCGAACGCAGCGGCCTGACTGGCCACGCCGAAAATTTCGCCCCCATCCGCTTCACCATGCCGCAGACAGCCTGCGCCATCACCCCCGCCACGATAACGGCGCTTGAGAATGGCGCGCTGATCGCGCAAGAGGCCCATCGATGACTGAACCCGGCACAAGCTGGCGCGACCGCCTGTTCGGCGGCCTCAAGCGCACATCCGACAAGCTCGGCGAGAATCTTACCGGCCTTTTCAACAAGGCCGCGCTCGACGACCAGACTCTCGACGAGATCGAGGAAGCGCTCATCATGACCGACCTTGGCCCCGCCATGGCGGGTCGGGTGCGGGCGCGGCTGGCCGAAGGACGGTTCAACAAGGAACTGACCGAGGACTATCTGCGCGAGATCATCGCGGAAGAGATTGAGAAGGTGCTGGCCCCGGTCGCGCGCCCGCTGGAGATCGAGGCGTTTCCCCGGCCACAGGTGATATTGGTGATCGGCGTCAACGGTTCGGGCAAGACCACCACCATCGCCAAGCTGGCGCATAATTTCCTGGAACAGGATTATGGCGTGATGCTGGCAGCGGGCGATACATTTCGCGCCGCGGCAATCGGCCAGCTCAAAGTGTGGGCCGAGCGGCTGGGCGTACCGATCGTTGCGGGCAAGGAAGGCGGCGACGCGGCTGGCATCGTATTCGACGCGGTCAAGCAGGCGACCGAAAAGGGCATCGACGTCCTGATCGTCGACACGGCCGGGCGCTTGCAGAACAAGACCGAACTGATGGAAGAACTGGCCAAGGTGCGCCGCGTGCTGGGTCGATTGAACCCCGCCGCCCCGCACGACGTTGTACTGGTGCTGGACGCCACGACGGGACAGAATGGATTGAACCAGATCGAGGTTTTCAAGGAAACCGCGCAGGTGACGGGGCTGGTCATGACCAAGCTGGACGGCACGGCGCGCGGCGGTGTGCTGGTCGCGGCGG
The DNA here is from genome assembly GCA_016000085.1 of Sphingomonadaceae bacterium. Taxonomy (GTDB): domain Bacteria; phylum Pseudomonadota; class Alphaproteobacteria; order Sphingomonadales; family Sphingomonadaceae; genus Sphingobium. Next base: position 79,157 of record JAECRT010000006.1, on the reverse strand, counting down.
CGGAGAAATTCCGCCTGCCCATCCATGCCATCGGCGTGGGTGAGAAGATCGAGGATCTGCGTCCCTTCGACGCAGGCGACATGGCTCGCGCCATTGCAGGAACAGCCTATGCCCGCTGACACCCTTCCTACCCCTGCCCCCAAGCATGGCGGCACGCTCAGCCTTGCGCTCGATTTCGGGCCGCTGATGATTTTCTTCCTGACTTACAAGGGCGCAGGCTGGATCTGGGGTGCGGGTAATCCGGTCACCGCCATGACATTCAGCACCGCCGCCTTCATGGCCGCGATCGTTATCGCCGTCATCATATCGAAGGTGAAGCTGGGCCGGGTGTCGCCGATGCTGTGGCTGTCGGCGATGCTGATCCTGTTTTTCGGCGGCCTGACCATCTATTTCCACGACCAGCGCTTCATTCAGTTGAAGCCCACGATCATCTACGCCTTCTTTGCGCTGATGCTGTTTGCCGGACTGCTGCGCGGCAAGCCGCTGCTCAAATATCTGTTGCAGGCGGCCTATGACGGGCTGACCCATGAAGGCTGGATGAAGCTGTCGCGCAATTGGGCGCTGTTCTTCGTCGGCATGGCCATCGCCAATGAAGTGATGCGCAATGCGATGAGTTTCGACACCTGGCTGGCGGTCAAAGTATGGGGCGTGACGATCGTTTCGGTGGTCTTCGCCGCGGCCAATGTGCCGATGCTGATGCGCCATGGGCTGACCCTGGGCGACGAGCCGAAGAGTGACGACATCGGCGAAACCACCCCGCCGCAAGGATGAGGGAAGGCGGACCGGAAACGGCGGATAACCGCCTGTTTCTGCGATCGTTTCGCAATAGGCACATTGTAGTTTCCATCGGCCATGGCAGCGCATATGGGACGAGTCCGTGGGCGCAAAAAGCCCGCCAGGACCATTGAACCAACCGGCCGCGCCAGCCGTTGTGCGACCGTCTCATAACGAACCCGAGGAGTTCCGCCATGGCCTTTGTTCTTCCCGACCTGCCCTATGCCAAGGACGCATTTGGCGACATTCTGTCGGTCGAAACCTTCGATTTCCACCACGGCAAGCATCACAACGCCTATGTCGTGAAGGCCAATGAACTGGTCGCCGCCGACGCCGCCTTGCAGGGCAAGTCGCTGGTCGAACTGATCAAGGTCGCCAAGGGCGGTCTGTTCAACCAGGTCGGTCAGATCTGGAACCACAGCTTCTACTGGCTGTGCCTGTCGCCGGAAAAGAAGGCGCCGTCGGGCAAGCTGCTCGACCTCATCAACGAAGCCTTCGGATCGGTGGATGCGCTGGTGGAAAAGCTCAAGGCAGAAGCCGTCGGCCATTTCGCCAGCGGCTGGGCCGCGCTGATCCTCAAGGACGGCAAGCTGGCGGTCACGTCCTATCATGACGCCGACTGCCCGGTCGCGCATGGCGACACGCCGCTGCTGATCCTCGATGTGTGGGAACATGCCTATTATATCGACTATCGCAACCTGCGCCCGGCCTATGCCGAAAAGCTGCTCAAGGAAGCGATCGACTGGGATTTCGTCGCGCTGAACCTGGACGGCGAAGGCGCCAGCCGCGCCGATCAGCCGGGCTGATAATCCGCTATAAATCGTAAGGACATCGGCCCCGCAGCTACAACGCTGCGGGGCCGATGTTGTTTTGATCTAAGCCTTTTCGCCCGAAGCGCGCGATCAGCCCGCTTCGAGCTGGGCGACGAAAAGATCCGTTGCCCGCTGAAGATCCTGCGCCGTGCGCGACAGGCCGGACGCCGCGCCCGACACGCGATCCGACAGGGATTCGGTGTTGCGGGCGACATCGGCCACCCGCTCCATCCGTTCCGCCATCATCGTGGCGTCGCGCGCCGTGTCTCGCGCCGATTCGCCGATGGCGGCCGTGGCGTCGCGCTGGTCGGCGACGGCCCGCTGGATCGCATCGGCCGCCCCGGCGAGCTGCGCGACCGCACCAGCGACATCGGACAATGCCTCTTGCGCCACGCCCGCACCCTGGCGCGCCGACCCGGCGAGCAACTGGATTTCCCCCGTCGCGCTCGCCGCCTGCCCGGCCAATTGCTTCACCTCACCGGCCACGACCGCAAAGCCGCGCCCCACTTCGCCCGCTCGCGCGGCTTCGATCGTCGCGTTGAGCGCCAGCAAATTGGTGCGCGCGGCAATTTCCGAGATCGAATCCGCAAAGCGTGTGATCGACGCCGTGCGGCCTTCCATGTCCTGCATCGCGTCATGGCCCGCGCCCGATACGCGCTGCGCCTCGCTGCCCAGCGTCGCCTGCTGGTGCGCGGCCGATGCGATGGCAGTGATGGACTGGGACAATTGATCGATCTGCCCGGCCAGCATCGCGGCTCTGGCCGACGATTGTTCCGCCGCCGCCATCGTCTCGCCCGTGCCGATGCTCGCCCGGCGCGCAAGGTCATTGAGCAGCCGCGCCGATTCCTCCAGTTCGCCGGTGGCCGCGCTGACCCCGCCGACAACCTGCGCGATCGATCGGCGGAACGCCTGTACCAGGGCCAGCGTTTCGTTGCGCCGATCCGAGCTCATCCGGGCTTTTTCCCGTTCACGCTCGTCCCGCGCCGCCATTGCGCGGGCATCGGCATCGCGACTGAGCGCCATCGCCGCTTCCGCCGCCGCGCGTCCCTGTTCCGCCTGCTCGACCAATTGCGCGGACGCCGCGGCATGGCCGTCGAGCGCCAGCAGCATGGCGCGCAGCCGCACCGTGAGAAAACAAAGCACCGCGCCCTGCAAGATCACCGCAACGGCATGGATGCCGACCCTTTCCATGTCGCTGCCGCCGGGGAAGACCCACCCCGGCTGCAACGCGTTGAACGCCAGATGGTGCAGCGCGATCAGCCCCGCACCCAGCACGATCGGCCGCCAGTCGTACAGCAGCGCCAGCCCTGCGAGCGCCACGAAGAAGAACATATGGCCGTCCATCTGCCACGCGTCGCCGGTCAGCAGGAACAGGCCGATCGCGGGCTGCACCGCCGCCAGCGTCCCCACGACCAGTCGGGTCTGCGTGTCCGCGCGGCCACGCAGGACCATGATCGTGGGCAGGATATTGACCGCCACCGACAGGAACAGCGCCTGTGCGCCATGATCGACGCCCATCGCCAGAGACATCAGCCCCAGCGCCACCGTCCATAGCCAGTTGGCGAACAGCAAAATCCGCAATCCTTGCAGGCGCAGACGATCGAGGCTGGAAATGGCCGACATCAGACGCGCTCTCCGCATCCGCCGTCGTGCGCCGACAAGGTGACGACTCCGCTGTCCAACAGCGGCCGCGTCAGCAAATCACGCTGGCCATCAACCACCAGCGATCCGGCCCATGGCCCTGCCGCCACCAGCCGCGCGCCATGCGCGATCGCGACGGGCGCGAGTGTCGCACGCGCTTCTTCCGTCACCGGCACCAGCAACATCCGCCCGCTGACGGGCGGCATGGCATGCAACGCCGCCAGGCCGATCAGGATCAGCGCGCATTGGGCAATGACGGGAAGACCGACGGGTGATTGGCTCAGTCGCAGAGACGCAAGGATGTTCATTGCATCCGTTTACGTCAGGAATAGTAAGGATTGCTTTAACGATGTTCTTTCACATCGAGGCCCAACGTATCGGCCAGCGCGTCCAGATCAGCGCCCGGCCGCACCAGCAACCATTCGCGGCTGTCCGCGCCATTCACCACCGTCACGGCACCCTTGGGGCATATGCCCAGGCAATTCACCTCGATAATGCCTGCCGCCGCCTTGCGTCCCTTGGCCAGCGCCAGATGCTTGCGCAGCGCCTTGCCCAGCCGTTCCTTCCCGTCCGGGCCGAAACCACCGTCCAGCTTCTTCGTGCATTTGCGGCACACCAGCACCGCATGATGCCAGTTGGAGCGGACCAGATCCTTCAATCCCCGGATCCTTTAGTCAACGGCGCCCCGTGGCTTCCACGTCCGCCGTTCCTCGCCCGCGCGCAGCACTTCATAGGCGGCCTGGATAGCCTGAAACCGCACCGCCGCCTGCGCGTCGCCCGGCTTCACATCGGGGTGATATTCCTTGGCCAGCCGCCGCCAGCTTTTCTTCACCGCCTCGAAATCGGCGTCATCCTCCAACTCGAGCGCCGCCAGCGCGTGCATTTCGTCCCTCGACCGGCTGCCATCGCCCGGCCCGCCCCAGCTATGATAGGCGCTGGACTGAAAACCGCCCGCGTCGCGCCGCTCGGCCCGTTCGCGCTCCTCGCGTTCTTCCTTGTGCAGGCCCTGAAAATAATCCCAGTTCCGGTTATATTCGCCCGCATGTTCGGCGCAGAAATACCAGCGTTCGGGGCTGTTGGGCGATTTGGGGGCGGGACAGTTGCCGGGCTGGTCGCAACCATAGCGGTCGCACATGCGCACGGCCTGTGCTTCGCGGGTCGAGCCATAAGCACGCCAGCGGGGAAAGCCCCAGTCATTGGATCGGCTGTTTCGTGCCATCCCCCCAATTAGGGAAAGCGCGGGCGGAAAGCCACCCCGCCAAACTGCAAAAACGTCATGAAAAATGCCAGAGGGCCTGTAAGCCGGGTTTTGTCCTCCCCGTTTCGGGGGATGGGCGACCATTCCTCTAGGGGACGGATTACTCCGCCCCTCCAGCAACCAACCCGGACGATCTCAGCCGAAACTGGCCTAGCGAGTTTGACGTCGCGCGCCGTCCCTATTCGGTCTTGCTCCCGGTGGGGTTTACCGTGCCGCCTTGCGTTGCCGCAGACGCGGTGCGCTCTTACCGCACCCTTTCAATTTCACCCGCCCGAAGGCTTAGTCTGAAAGACTGGGCGACCTGCTTTCTGTTGCACTGTCCCTTGGATCACTCCAGCCGGTCGTTAACCGGCACCGTCATTTCGTGGAGCCCGGACTTTCCTCGCCGTGGAAGTTACCCGCCACGCCGCGGTCGCCTGGCCCTCTGGCAGGCGCGCCTCTATCGGCTTGCGGCGCGGGAGTCACGCGGCTTATTCGTCACCGCCTATTCATCACCCCTGGGCTTGGGCAGCAGCAGGGCGAGCAGGATGGCCCGACATTCGCCGCAGATCTGCCCGTCGATCAACTCGGGGCGGAACCGCCGCTGGAACGCGATCACCGCCGCCTTGGGATCGGCAATGTCATAGCCGAACCGCTGGAGCGCCAGCATGAAGCCGCTATCGGTCCAGTGCGGGTCCATCAGGTTCTTGGTCGGACGCGGCAAAGCCAGACGCAGCCGCGCCAACTGGCCCCAGGGGAACAGTTCGCCCGGATCTTGCTTGCGGGCAGGCGCGATATCGCTGTGGCCCACAATATTGCCGCGGGTGATCCGGTGGCGCTGAACGATATCGTGGATCAGCGGGATCAGCGCGCTCATCTGGGTGTCGGGAAAGGGCCGATAGCCCCATTCATGGCCCGGATTGACGATCTCGATGCCGATGCTGGCCGAATTGATGTCGTCCACGCCGCGCCAGTGCGACATCCCGGCATGCCAGGCCCGCTTGCTCTCGTCGACCATGCGGATGATCTGCCCATCCTCGGTCACGACATAGTGAGCCGAGACTTTCGATTCGGGGCTGGCCAGCCAGTTGATCGCGCTCGCCGCGTCCGGCATGCCGGTATAGTGCAGCACCAGCATGGTGACGGGCAGGCTGCGCTCGTCGAAATTGCCCGACGGCGTGTCGATCATCGGAATGTCGGTCATCGGGAAAGGCTACTCACCACTGCGTTTCGATCATCGCGCCCTTCACAGCCTGCTTCACCCGAAGCGGCGTTTGCACGACAATGGCCGAGAGCGGCCCGGCAATCAAGCATGGTTAAGGGCAGACGTGCCGATGGGGCGATCAGCCCTGACGCCGCACCCGGCCTATCGCACTGCCCGGCATCGCGGCTTGCCGTGCATAGCTGCCGCGAAATTCGGAATGGGCGATAAAATCATCGCCATGACCGATCACGGTTTCCCCCGCCCCCAACAGCAGGACAGACTGTGCATGGCTGTGCGCCGCCAGCAGTCGCAGCACCGCCTGCCGCCGCACGGGCGTGAAGTAAAGCAGGACGTTGCGGCACAAGAGCAGGTCATATTCGCCCGACGGCGCCCGCGCATCGAACAGATTGTCATGTCTGAAATCGATCATGCCGCGCAGTTCGGCGCTGGCGCGCCAATTCTCGCCATCGGGCTCGAACCATTTGATGAGGTCGCCGATCGCCAGCCCGCGCTGCACGTCCATCTGGGAAAAGGCGCCCGATCGCGCCTGTTCGATCGCGGCGGTAGAAATGTCGCTCGCCAATATCTCGATGCGCCACCCGGCCCAGCGCGCGCCCTCGTTGCGCAGGCGGATCGCCAGCGAATAGGCCTCCTGCCCGGTCGAGCAGCCCGCGCTCCAGATGCGCAGCGTGCGGTCCTCCCGCTCGGCCTGAATGCGGGGCAATATCTGCCGATGGATCAGGTCGAACACCTGCAAGTCGCGAAAAAAACTGCTTTCATTATTGAGGAGCGCGTTGACGACATCCTCCTCCAGCCGGGGATCACCTTTACCCACCACGCGCGCGGCCAGTTCATCGCTATCGTGCAAACCATGTTTGCGCAGCACCGGGCGCAACGCGGTTTCCATCCGCCAGGCGCGGCCTTCCGACAGGATCTGCCCCGTGCGCGCTTCCAGCAAACCCGACAGGATGCGCGACGCGCCGTCATTTGCATAAGCCGGGACAGGCGGAATCGGTGGCATCAACCCTGTACCCCGCCGCGCCGGGCCACGAAGTCCATGATCGCCAGCGGCTCCATCTGGGCGCTGGCCAGTCCGGCGCTGGCGACCGATCCGGGCATACCCCAAACCACGCTGCTCGCTTCGTCCTGTGCGACGATCCAGCCGCCCGCCGCAACGATATCGCGCGCGCCGACCGTGCCGTCGCGGCCCATGCCGGTCAGCACAATCCCCGCCGCGCCTGCGCCATAAACGTCGGCCATGCTGGAAAACATCGGATCGACGCCGGGCAGGTTGCCAGCAGGCGTGCGTTCCGGGTCAAGGTTGATGATGACGCGCCCGTGCAATCCCCGGCGCACCTGCAAATTGGCGTCGCCCGGCGCGACATAGACTGTGTCGGGCATCAACAGGTCGCCGGTTTCGGCAACCTTGACGCGCAGGCTGGTCATGCGCGCAAGCTGCTGGGCGAAATAGACGGTGAAGCTGGCCGGAAGATGCTGGGTCAGCAGCAACGGCACACCCATCGGCGCGCCCATCCCGTGAAATAATTGGCCCAGCGCGTGGATGCCGCCGGTCGACGCGCCGATGCCGATACAGGCCAGCGGCTGGGCGGCGGGAACCGCCACCGGCTGGACCGGGGAGCGTGGCTGTGTCGGCGCACCCGTCTGCTGCGCGAACAGACGCCCCAACCGTTCGATCAGAGCCTGGGGAAACTGTTCGCCAAAGCTGCCACTGCCCGGTTTCGACACGATATCGCTCGCGCCCAGCATCAGCGCCTCGACCGCCGCTGCGCTGCCTTCCTCGCACTTACCCGACAGGATCGCCACTTTGACCCGGCTGCTGGCGCGCAGAATCGCGGGCAATGCCGCAAGGCCGCTCTGCCCTGGCAGTTCGATGTCGAGCAGCACCAGATCGACGTCATGGTCGGCCAGATAGTGCAGAGCCTGTTCGGCGCTGTTGGTCTTGTGAACGACGGTGAAGGCCGGGTCCGCGTTCAATATCCGTTCGATGACGGTGCGCACGACCACCGAATCATCGACGACCATCGTGCGCACCGGCTGCGGCTCACTCTGGTTGCTGGTCATCATCGACACGAAGGCGGTCATCACGGGGCTTTCTGCGCAAAGGTTTGAAAGACGGTGGAATGCGTTCAGATTACCCCGACTATCACCAGCTTGCTTTCCAGCGTTTCCCGGTCGAATGGCTTCATCACATATTCGTCTGCCCCGGCTTCGACCGCCGCCTTGATGTGGCTAAGGCCGTTTTCGGTAGTGCAGAAGATGATCTTGGGCCGGGCCGTCATCTTGGCGGACGACAGGGCCTGTAGAAATTCCATCCCGCTCATCACCGGCATGTTCCAGTCGAGCAGGACCACATCGGGCGCTGACGCCTCGCACTGCGTCAAGGCGTCGCGTCCATCCACCGCTTCGCTGACGGTCAAGTCCAGCGATTCAAGGATATGACGGGCCACTTTGCGGATGACCTTGGAGTCATCGACGACCAGGCAGTTTTTCATGAAGCGTCCCTTTGATTTTTACGGCTCTTGCACACGGACCTAGCGGACAAAGGCAAGTATTTGGTAAACGGCCCCGGCATGATTTCAGGCGTGGTTATTTCAGGCTGCCTGCGCCAGCGCGCCACCCTCGATGAAGCCCGCGAGCGACACCAGCAGCCAGGGCTGGCCTTCATGTTCGATGAGGGCGCGGGCATAGGGCGCCCAGGCCGCGTCGATCTGGCCACGCAGCGGCAGTTCGCCTTCGGGCACGCGGCAGATATCCGACACCGTGTCGACCATCAGGCCATAGCTGTGACCACTAATATTGGCGATGATGGCCAGCCCGCGCTGTTCCTGCGGCGATGCAACGCCCCGCACCAGAGCCGCGACGTCGATCACCGTCAGCACCCGGCTGCGCAGCGCGGAAAGGCCCGCGACATGTGCGCCCATGCCGGGCACCGGCGAAATTTCGGTCAGCTTGACGACAGCCTCGACTTCGCCGGCCTCCACCGCAATGCGCGTGCCTGCCAAAGTGGCGAGTAGATAGAGTTTCTCCATGGCCTTATCCCTGTCCACCGGCGATCGCCGCCATCAGCGCATCCTGGTCATAGCGATAGATGCTCATGTCAGATGGTCCCGCCGCACGGGGCGACGCGCGCAGTTGCACCACCCGGCATCCGGTCAGGTCGGCCACCATGCCCGCCGCCTGCATCGTGTCCACGCCGGTGCACAGCAGCACGTCCCGCGGATCGAGCAGCGCATCGGCGGGCAGGCCCAGCACGACTTCATGTCCCGCCTGACGCAGCAACGGCGCCAATATCTCGCGCGTCCAGCCATCCTGCGCATCGGCGAGCAGGCAACGCCCGCGCGCACTTTCAACCAGATCATCCTGGGGAAGCGCCGCGAACAGGGCAAAGGGATTGATGACTTCCAGATGCTCGCCGTCGATCACCGCGACACCACTCAACAGCCCGTGCATCGCCACCATGTCGGGGACCATCGGCATCTGGACGATGTCCAGCACGGCGGCGACTGGATAGCAGGCTTCGCGCACATCGTCGCGCAGGCGCAGCGCCGACACCTTATCCCGGTCAAAATCCGACAAGCCGTTGACGACCGGCACCAGCCGCCCGTCCAGCCGCACGAAAGCGCGTCCGCCCGATCGGCCGAACAGGCTCGCGTCAATATCTTCTACCCGCTCGATCAGCGAGAGGATCAGCAGCCGCTTTTCGCCCGACAGCTCCTCGAACCGCAGCGCCGCGACCATTTCCACGCCCGTTTGCGCACCGGCCTGTTCTTCCGCCTGCCGCGCCGCCCGATCGTCCAATATGTTGGGCAGTTTCGCCGCGTTGGCCAGGCCCGCCGCATCCAGCAGCAGCATCGGCTTGCCATTGTCGGGCAGGGTCATGCCGGCATAGACGCCCGACGCCATCACCAACGGCGACGCGGGGCGGATCACCAGTTCCTCATGATTGTCGACCGCCGACACGCCCATGGCGAATGGTACGCCGGTGGCCGATCGCACCACCATGATGGCGCGCGGCGTGGATTGTGCGGGCCGGGTCATGCCCAGCACATCTTCCAGGTCCACCATCGAATGGCGCACCTGCCGGATGGTGGCGATCTTGGCCCCGCCCACTTCGCTGATCTGGAGCGTGTCATTATTGTCGTGCAGGATTTCGACCACCGCCGACCGGGGAATCGCGAAATGCAGCCCGCCCGCGCGGACGATCAGGCCCGGAATGATGGTCAGCGTCAGCGGCACGCGCAACGTGATGCACAGCCCCTGCCCCGGATGATTGTCGAGTGCGATGACGCCGCCGATCCGCTCCACATTGGCGCGCACCACGTCCATGCCCACGCCGCGCCCGGAAATCGCCGTCACCTGCGCTGCGGTCGACAGGCCGGGATGGAAGATCAGGTTCAACCTGTCCTCTTCGGACATGCGCGCCGCCGCATCGGGTGTCAGCCGCCCGGCGGCCACTGCCTTGTCCACCAGCCGCGCCGTGTCGATGCCCGCGCCATCGTCGCTGATCGCGATCACGATCTGGTTGCCCGACTGACGCGCCTCCAGCCGCAGCTTGCCGGATTCCGGCTTACCCGCCGCCCGGCGCTGCTCTGGCGTCTCGATGCCATGATCGATGCTGTTGCGCACGATATGGGTGAGCGGGTCGACGACCATCTCCACCATTTCGCGATCCATCTCGACGTCCCCGCCCTCAAGGTTCAGGTCGATCTGCTTGCCAAGTTCACGCCCCAGGTCGCGCACCATGCGCGGGATCGCGGCAAACAGCCGGTCGACGCGCTGCATCCGCGTCTTGGAAATCACGTCGCGCATATCGGCGACGCAGGTCGACAGCCGCTCGAACACATTGTCCAGTTCGGGGTCGGCTGTCCGTTCACGCAGCTTGCGCGACAATTCGTTGCGCGCCAGCACCATGTCCGACACGCCGTTCATCAACTGGTCGATCAGGCTCAACGGCAGGCGGATGGTGCGCGGGCCGGCTTGGGCGGCTTGCCGCGCAGCCACTGGCGCGGCGGCCGTTTCGGGATGGATGGCATTGGCCTCCGGCCGGGCGACGAGCGCCGCGATCAGATAATCGTCATTCTCGCTGGGCAGCGCCGCGCCGACGGCAACCGCCTCGGCCAGTTCCCCGATCCGGTCCATCAGGCCCAGCACCGCGCTGACGGTGGCGGGATCGGCCAGGCGATTGCCCGCGCGAATCTCTGCCAGCACATCTTCGGCGGCGTGGCTCAGCCGCTCGAAACGCGGCAGGTTGAGGAAGCCGCAGCTGCCTTTAACGGTATGGAAAAAACGGAAAATCGCATCCAGCCGGTCGCTGTCGGAAGGATCAGCTTCCCAGGCGACGACCTCCCCCGCGAGCGCTTCCAGCGTTTCCTGGGTTTCGGATATGAATTCCTGAAGTAGATCGTCCATGCCCATGGCCCTGTGTCTGCGCGCAGCGGGCACCATGGCGGGACGTGGTTAAAGGCGAGTTAAAGGCGCGGCGAATGGCGCACAAGGACGTGAAAAGGGCGCCGCAAGTATCCTTGCGACGCCCTTTCCGGCGCTATGGGAGCGCGTCTCGCTTATTTGTGCTTTTCAACGGCGTCAGCCGCCTTTTCGCCTGCTTCGCGCGTGGCGTCAGCCTTGTTTTCCAGCACGTCGGCAGCGTTCTCGGCAGCGTTCTCGGCGTTGCCGGTCAGGTTGTCGGCCAGCGCTTCCATATTGTCGGCCTGGTTATCAATCGCGTCCGCCTTATTTTCGTACGCATTCTCGACCTTGTTTTCCTTGGCGGAATCGCAGGCTGCGAGTGCGACAAGGCTGGCGAGGCCAAGGATCTTGACGAAAGTCTTCACGGCGTTTTCTCCTGTTGCGCCCCCTTGGGCAGACGTCGTTCGGCAAGGGTCACTGTGGCGCGATGCCCCATGAAACCCTGACGCCGATCAACCGGTCACCGATCGGTTGGTTCCCGCCATGGGCGCATTTTGTCGCATAAGACGTTATTTTCTGAGCGAATCGCGAATTTCGCGCAGCAGCACGATGTCCTCCGGGGTTGCGGCAGGCGCGGCGTCCGGTTCGGGCTTGGCCGTCATCTTGTTCATGACCTTGACCAGCAGGAAGATGATGAAAGCCAGGATCAGGAAGTTGACCAGCACGGTCAGGAACTCGCCCCATCCCAGCATCGCGACGCCCGCGCCCTTCAAATCGGCATAGCTGGCCGCGTTGCCCTTGAAGTCCGCCGGAATGTCGCCCAGCCGGATAAAATAGCCTGAAAAATCCGCGCCACCGAAAAGATAGCCGACGACCGGCATGATCAGATCATCGGTCAGCGACTTGGTGATGGTGGCGAATGCGCCGCCGATGATGACGCCGACCGCCAGGTCCATCACATTGCCGCGATTGATGAATGTCTTGAATTCGGAAATCAGTCCCATGGTTTAAGCCCTTTCCACCATCTGCGATAATATTGCATGGGCCGTTGCGCGGGTCAGGGCAACGTCCTATTTCCGAGCGTACACCATAGCCGAGGATGTTCCATGACGCTCCTGCGCCGTTTCTCCGCCCTTCTCCTGCCGTTGATGGGCGCATTCGCCCTGTCCGCCTGTGGCATCAACAGCGTGCCGACCGCCGAGGAAGCGGCGAAGGCCAAATGGGCCGACGTTCAGGCGCAATATCAGCGCCGCTCCAATCTGGTCGGCAATCTGGTCGCCACCGTGAAGGCGGCGGGCAAGCAGGAACAGGATACGCTGGTCAAAGTGACCGAGGCGCGCGCCAAGGCAACGTCGGTGCAGGTCAATGCCGCCGACCTGAGCGATCCGGCCAAGGTCGCCCAGTTCCAGGCCGCACAGGCCCAGCTCAGCCAGGGTCTGGGCCGCCTGCTCGCGTCGGTCGAGGCCTATCCCGACCTCAAGACCAACCAGAATTTCCTCGATCTGCAATCGCAGCTTGAGGGGACGGAAAACCGCATCGCCGTCGCCATTCGCGATTATAACGCGGCGGTGCAGGACTATAACACCCGCATCCGCACCTTCCCCGACGCGATCGGCGCCAAGCTGATCCATGGCGCCAAGCCCATGACTCCGTTCCAGGCAACCACGCCCGGCGCGGAAGAAGCGCCAAAGGTCGATTTCGGTAATTGAGGGCAATGCCAACGTTCGGCTCTTTTCAAAAATCTCCGTTCGCCCTGAGCTTGTCGAAGGGCTGCACTGTCTTTCACCCCGGTAGAAAGGAAAGTGCGGGGCTGCGACAGGCTCAGCCCGAACGGCGGTTGTGGTGGGTCGTCCTTTTGGCGGTTTTGCTGGCGTTCGCGCCGGCGGCGTGGGCGCAGACATTCCCCACGTTCAGCGACACGGGCGTCGTGGACGCCGCAAACCTGCTCGATCCCGCACAGGAACAGGCCCTCAGCGCGAAACTGATCGCCCAGAAACAGGCGAGCGGCCGATCGCTGGTGGTCGCGACCATTCCCGACCTTCAGGGCTATGACATCTCCGATTATGGCTATCGGCTGGGCCGCGCCTGGGGGATTGGCGACAAGGACAACAATGGTGCGCTGCTGATAGTCGCGCCCAATGATCGCAAGATACGGATAGAGGTCGGCTATGGTTTGGAAGGCTATCTGACCGACGCGCTCTCGTCCCAGATCATCCGCAACGCCATCACGCCCCGCTTCAAGGCAGGCGACATGGTGGGCGGCATCGATGCGGGCGTCGACCAGATCACGTCCATATTGGCCCTTCCTCCCGAAGAGGCGACGGCCCGCGCGGCAGCGGCGCAGGCCGCCCTCGCCAAGCAGGGGGATGGCGGCGGCGGCATCATGCTGTTCTGGATCGTGCTGTTCGTGGTCTTCTTCTTCATCCTGCCCCTCCTGTCGCGCGCACGCGGCGGCAAGCGCTATGGACGAGGCGGTGGCATCCCGCCCGTCATTATCTGGGGACCGGGCATGGGCAGCGGCGGTGGCGGCTGGGGATCGGGCGGCGGTGGTGGCGGCTGGGGCGGCAGCAGCGGCGGCGACTTTTCGGGTGGCGGCGGCTTCGGCGGCGGCGGCGCATCGGGGGACTGGTGATGCAACTGCACCTCACGCAAGCCGATCATGACCTCGTCTCGACCGCCGTGACACAGGCCGAAGCGCATACATCGGGCGAGATCGTCACCATCGTCGCGCGCCGGTCCGACACCTATCATGATGTCGGCCTCAGCTGGGCGGCGGCCGCAGTGTTCATCGCCCTGTCGCTGATGGCCGCCTTCCCGGCGCATCTGCGCGCCTTCCTGTCGATGCTGTTGCGCGACTGGGATCATGAACTGGCCGACTGGAAGCTGCTGACCGGGTTGCTCGGCCTGCTGCTGCTCAAATTCCTGGTGGTGCGCTATCTGCTCGCCATCACACCGCTACGGATGCTGATGACGCCGCGCGCGACGAAGGCCCGGCGGGTGCGCCGCCGCGCCATCCTGCTGTTCCGCACCGCCGCCGAAGCGCGAACGGTCGGGCGGACCGGCGTCCTCATTTACCTCTCGCTCGACGAACATCGTGCCGAAATCGTCGCCGATCGCGCCATCAACGAGAAGGTCGCGCCCGAAGCCTGGGGCGAAGCCATGGCCGCCCTGATCGCCGCGATCCGCGACAATCGCCCCGGCGAAGGGCTGGCCGCCGCCGTGGAGCAGGTTGGCGCGCTGCTCGCCCCGCATTTCCCGCGCGCCGATGACGACATCAACGAACTTCCCGACAGGCTGATCGAATTATGAGCGACCCGGACCGCGACGTCCCCGAAGAAGTGATGTGGGCGGGCCGTTTCATCACCGCCAAGCGGCGCGGCAAGTGGGAATATGTCGGCCGCGCGCGCGGTATTCACGCCGCTGTCATCCTGGCGATCGACGAAGCGGCGGATGGGCGACATGTGCTGCTGGTCGACCAGTTTCGCGTGCCGCTGGGACGCCGCTGCATTGAACTCCCCGCGGGTCTCGTCGGCGATCATGAGGAAGGCGAGGACGCGACCATCGCCGCCGCGCGCGAGCTGGAGGAAGAAACCGGCTACCATCCCGCCCGCCTCGAATCGCTGGGCCAATTCTACAGTTCGCCCGGCATGGTGTCGGAAAGTTTCACCCTGTTCCGCGCCCACGACCTGACCCGCACCGGCGCGGGCGGCGGCGTCGAAGGCGAGGACATCATCGTTCACCGCGTGCCTCTCGCCACCCTCGCCGATCAGGTCGCGACCTGGCGCGCCGAAGGACTGGCCATCGACGTAAAACTGCTGTTGCTGCTGGGTGCGGGGATGGTGGGTTAGGACGCGGGCTGCGGTCGGGAAGGCTCTCGAAACAACGCCGCGAATGAGCTGACGGTCACATGGGCGTCAGACGGTGTACGGCGACAATTCGCCTGCCCGCCCCATCGACCGCTTTCCCTGATCCTTCAAACCATGCTGGCGCCATGTCGTGATGAAAGCGGCAAACGATCCCGCCTTGCTGGACAGAGCGGATGGCGATTCGTCGCCAAAATCAGCCAAATGGGAACCCAGCGATCATTAAGGGGGTGAAATAATATTTTATACTTGAGGCATTTTAAGCGGTTATCATTTCAAAATATTAAGAATTTGTCACATTAAATGTCTTT
>JAECRT010000006.1:44106-63788 GCA_016000085.1 Sphingomonadaceae bacterium | reverse complement strand
ATTTTAAGCGGTTATCATTTCAAAATATTAAGAATTTGTCACATTAAATGTCTTTTGTTAGGACGCCCTCCGCATGGACGAGGTGGGTCGCCGTCCATGCGCTTCGACCGCGAGCGGGCCGACTAGAAGCCGCAAAACTGCGCCAGCCCTCACGTAACCGGCCGATCACCTCAGGCAGGAGATCGAAAATGAAACTGAAATTTTTTGTGCTCATGTCGCCGATACTGGCGATCATGCCCTTTCAGGGCGCAGCGGGCAAAGACCATGACACCGAACTCAATGTGACGGCTCAGCACCTCACCGTGCAGAAATGGGCCGAGCGGACAGGGCAGAAGCTTTCCGCCAAACTAGCGTATCCCGATCATTTGACCGGGCCTCAGGAAGGCATCGTTTACGTCAAATTCGCGTGCAGCGACACCGGTTCGCCGACCGGCATCGATGTGCTCAAATCCTCGGGATCACGCGCGCTCGACAGGGCGGCCATGAGGGGCGTATCCAGGATCGGTACGCTCCATCCGCTGCCGGTAGGACTGGCACCCTCCCAGAAATATGTCGCGACAATCCTGTTTGCGAAGGATCAGCCCAGCTATTTTCGGCAGATCCGCAAACTTGAAAGCGCACAGGACGCCAATAATCACTGGGCCTACGGTGGAAGTCAAAAACTGGCCCTTGGCGTGGGCCTGCTGAGGGAGGACGGCACGGTAGCGGCCATGAACTAACGAGCCTTCTTCCACCGACTGAACGACGATAAGGAAGCCCTTGGGACAAGACCGGGCGTTTCTTGATCGCCGGGCACTTCTTGATCGAATGTCTGGACGGTCGGCGCTTGACGCGAATATTGGCTATCGCGTCAGGCGCCGGTCGCTCACCCCACCCGATACCAGCCAGCCACTCGGTCCAGCGCGAGCGTCAGCACCAGCTTGCCCGCACGGCTGGGCCAGCCCAGCGCCTTTTCCGCCGCGACCAATCCCTCACCCGCGCACGCCACGCGCCACAATATGTCGGCTAGCCCCGGCCCCGCCGCCCGCATCGCGCCATCGAACCGTTCCC
Organism: Sphingomonadaceae bacterium; assembly: GCA_016000085.1. Lineage (GTDB taxonomy): Bacteria > Pseudomonadota > Alphaproteobacteria > Sphingomonadales > Sphingomonadaceae > Sphingobium. The sequence continues at coordinate 62,738 of JAECRT010000006.1, read as the reverse complement.
GCGCGGACAGTTGCGCCATCGTCGGATCGGGAAGCCGGGCCGGACCGCCCTGCCCGCCCTGACGCGGTGCTGCATCCCACAGCATCGTGACCCGCGCACCCAACCCCGCTTTCTCCCAGTCGGCGCGTAACCGCTCGCCCGCCACATGATGGCGATCGCTCAGATGTCCGCGCGCATGGAGCCAGGCGACGGGCGATTCGCCCAGATTGACCAGCACCTTCTGCGGCCTGCCATCGGGGTCTTCGATCAGTTGTTCGACATGTGTTGCGGCATGGCTGGCGGGGGGCATGGCGGTTCTCCTGCATCGAAAAGACGCGCCAACCCTTGCCATGCGGGATAGTTTGTAGGAAAGAGAAAACCAAATAGGTTATTCAGTGAGGCCGTCATGATTACCCGCATCCGCGAAGTGCGCAAGGCCAAGGGGCTGACGCTGGAACAGGTTGGCGCGCTGTGCGATCCGCCCACCACGGCGCAGACGATCGGGCGGCTGGAAACAGGCACTCGCACCGTGTCGGTCAAATGGCTCAACCGCATCGCGTTGGCGCTGGGCGCGACCTCGGCGGAACTGGTGGCGATGCCAGGCCAAAGCGACGTGCCGGTCGCCGCCCTGCTTGGCCCCGATGGGGTGCGCGCGCCGACCCGCGCGCTGGCTTTCCCACCGCCGATCGCCACCAGCGGCATGGTCGGCGTGCATGTCAGCGCCAGCATCGGCGATTATCGCAATGGCGACGCCATCTGGTGCCGCCGCATCACGCCGGAGGAATTTGGCGGCGCGCTCAACCGTGACATCCTCTTCCCCCGTCCGGGCGGGCGCTTCCTGTTCGGGCGCCTGATCGGGCGAGAGGGCGACCGGCTGCAACTGTTGCCGTTGGGTGCGGGCGCGCGGCAATTGGTGCTGACCGACCCGCCCTGGGCGGCGGTGGCGGAACAGCTTGTGCGACGGCTATAGCCAAAACTCTATGCGCGCCTTAACCATCCGCTAAGGCTGTGTAGTGAAAGAAGAGGCCATGACGCTCAACGTCCTCATGCTATCGACCCTCTTCCCCGACATCAGCCGGCCCAATTTTGGCGTGTTCGTGGAAAGACAGGCGCGCGAACTGGCCAGCCGCCCCGACGCCGAAGTCACCGTCATCGCTCCCATCGGCATGCCGCCATGGCCCCTGTCGCTTGCCGCGCGCTACGCCCCCCTGCGCGCCCTGCCGCGCAAGGAACGGTGGCGCGAACTGACGGTGTATCGCCCCACTTTCCCGATCATCCCCAAATTCGGCGGCCGCACCAACGTCATCACCATGACCCGCGCGATCCTGCCGATAGTGAAGCGCTTGCACGCGATCCGCCCGTTCGACGTGATCGATGCCAGCTTCTTCTTCCCCGACGGCCCGGTCGCGCAACGCCTGTCGAAGGCGCTGGGCATCCCCTATTCGGTCAAGGCGCGCGGCGCGGATATCCACCATTGGGGCACGCAGCGCGGCACCCGCGCCCTCGTCCGCAACGCAGGAGATGACGCAGCGGGCCTGCTCGCCGTGTCGGACGCCATGCGCCGGTCGATGGCCCGGATGGGCATGGATGCCGACAAGATCCGCGTCCATTACACCGGGGTCGATCTCGACCGGTTCGAAGTCGCCGATCGCGTCGCCGCCAAGGAATCACTGGGCTTTGCCGGGCCGGTCGTGCTGTGCGTGGGTGCGCTGATCCCGCGCAAGGGACAGGATCTGCTGGTCCGCGCCCTGCCCGCCTTGCCCGACGTCACCCTGCTGCTCGCCGGACAGGGGCAATATCGCCGTACGCTGGAAAATCTGGCGCAGGAACTGGGCGTCGAACGCCGCATCGGCTTTCTCGGCTCGATTCCCCATCACAAACTGCCGCGCATCTACGCCGCCGCCGATGTGATGGCGCTGCCCTCCTCGTCAGAAGGGCTGGCCAATGCCTGGGTCGAATCGCTCGCCTGCGGCACGCCGATCGTCATCAGTGACGTGGGCGGCGCGCGCGAACTGCTCGACCGACCCGAAGCCGGGCAGATCGTTGATCGCGATCCCCTGGCCATCGCCAAGGCCGTTCGCGCGATCCTCGATAATCCCCCTGCGCAGGAGGCCGTGCGCGAATCCGCGCTGCGCTTCACCTGGGCCGCCAATGGCGACACGTTGCTCGCCCATCTTCAGGGCATCGCCGCCTCGGCCTGAACGGCGATCGGCACCAGCCGCGCCTTGCCATCGGCGGTGGGGAAATGCCCGCCATCGAACGGCACTCCGCCCCAGCGCCAGGGCGTCAGTTCGTCATAGGCGGGGTTGGAAATCGGCGCATCGCGCTTGAGGTTCAGCAATCGCGCGCCGTCATTGCCATAGGCCGTCAAACGCCCATGCTCGCGATAGATCTCCGCCGCGCGCTCATAGTAAAAGGCGTCGCCCCACCCCATCGCCTGCGCCACCCTGGTCAGCATCCACCAATCCGGCTTCACCTCGTCGGGCAGGGTCAGCAACCGGCGCTGGCGACTGACCAGCCGGTCCATGCCCGTCAATGTCCCATCCTTCTCGACCCAGCTGGGTGATGGCAGCAGCATCGTCCAGCCATCGGCCTCCTCCGCCAACCGGGTCGTCGACCGGATCGTCAGCGGCACGCAGCGCCGCGCCGCCTGCAACCATGGGCCAGCCGGCAGGTCCGCGCCGATGCTCCACAGCGCCTTGACCTTGCCCGCAACCATCGCCCGCAACAGCCCTTCACCCTCCAGCCCCGGTTCTTCGGCTAGCCTTTCCGCCCCCCACAAGCGGGCGATCCGTCCGCGCGCCTGCGGGTCGAAACCCCTATGCGCCGCCAGATCGGTCGCGACGCAACCGGTTTCGCGTGCGCCCATGGCGTTGGCGGTCCTGCTGACGGCAAAGGGCGTGGCGCCCGGCCGCCCGATCCGTCCCGTCGCCAGATGCAGATTGAGGATCGCAGCGATCAGGCCGGACGGCGCATCATCATCGAACAACGTCACCAGCCGATCGCTCGCCGCCACACACTCATAGAAGGCCCGTATCTCGGCGGCTGGCCGGGCACAGGCGCGCGCCACCGACCAGATGTCATGGCCGGGCCGCAACCTGTCCCAGAAATCATCCGGCACCATGACATGACGCGCCAGATAGCCAGCGTCACTCGCCCCGCTGTCATGCACATGAAGCAGCAGCCCCGCGATCAACCGCGCCGCACTCGCCCCCGCTATGGTCAGGCGCAGGTCGGCGTCGATCGCCTCCCCCTCACCCGGCCCCGCCAACAGGATGACCCGCGCGCCATGCTCCTCCCGCGCGGCCTGCACCCGCGTCATCAATACCGGATTCGTCTGCGCCACCTGCGCGCCCACCATCAGGATCGTGTCCGCCCGGTCGACATCTTCATAGGCGGCGGGCATCACATCCTCGCCAAAGGCCGCCCGCTGCCCTTCGCCTATGCCGCCACGCCAGGGCGCATGGATATGGGCAGACCCGAAAAAGCCCTTCATCAGCTTGTTGGCGACATAATAATCCTCAGTCAGCAACCCGCCGCCGACATGCAGCGCGATGCTGCCAGGGCCATGCCGCGCCAAGGTCGCCGACAACCCCTTGGCGATCCGCGCGATCGTTCGGTCCCAGCTTTGCCGCCGCCCCTCGACCATGGGATGCAACAGTCGCCCGTCGAGCGCCACCATGTCCGCCAGCGCATGGCCTCGCCCGCACAACAGCCCACCGTTGGCCGGGTGCATCCCGTCACCCTCGATGATGACGCGGCGATCATCTCCTGTGATCGCACGAATGCCGCACCCGACGCCGCACTGGCCACACTGGCTTCTGATAATCGCCATTTCAGCGCAACATCCCGGTGCGATCGTTCATGTCATGCCATCTATCCTATCGGCGCGCCGGACAAAAGCGCGCCGACCTTGCCACCACGTTGCGCGCGCGGCAGACAGTATGGATGATGACCAAGCTGCTGCGCCTCCTCGCCCTGCTCACCCTGCTGCTCGCCCCGGCAGCCCAGGCCGCGCCCGATACGCGCGGGCCATTGCTGCTCGCCGCCGCCAGCATGCAGGAAGCGATGACCGCCGCCGCCGATGCCTGGGCAGCGCGCGGGCATCCCCGCCCCGTGCTGTCCTTCGCCGCCTCCTCGGCGCTGGCGCGACAGGTGAAGGCGGGCGCCCCGGCCGACCTGTTCCTGTCCGCGGACGAGGAATGGATGACCGACATCGAACGCGCAGGTTTCGTGGCAAAGGGTACGCGCGCCAATCTGGCGGGCAACCGGCTGGTGCTGATCACCCCCGCCGCCCGGCCCGTGCGCCTGCGGATTGGCCGCGCCATGCCGATCGCGCGCGCGCTGGGCGCAGGGCGTCTCGCCATGGCCGATCCCGACAGCGTCCCCGCAGGCAAATATGGCAAGGCTGCTTTGACCGCGCTGGGCGTCTGGCCACAGGTGCAGGACAGGATCGCGCGCGGCGACAATGTCCGCGCCGCACTGGTGCTGGTGGAGCGCGGCGAAGCGCCGCTCGGCATCGTCTATGCCACCGATGCCCGCGCCTCCAAAGGGGTCGCATTGGTCGGCACCTTCCCCGCGTCCAGCCACGTCCCGATCCGCTACCCCCTCGCCCGCCTGACCGCCAGCCGCCACAAGGATGCCGAACCCTTCCGCCGTTTCCTGCTGTCGTCGGCGGGCCGGGCCATCCTCACCCGCTACGGTTTCAGCGCGCCCTGACGCTTATTTCTGGCAGGCGACGATCGCCGCGATCACCGCCAGCGTTTCCTGCGGATCGCGCACGCGCACCGTGTCCAGGCCGATTTCCTTGGCGGGATAATCATTGCCGCCGGGGAAGATCGCGTCGCCAATGAACATGATCGCATCCAGCGCAATTCCGCTCGCGTCGCGCAGTTTCTTCAGGCCATAGCCTTTGTCCACGCCTTCCCGCGTGATGTCGATCGACGTCGCCCCGCCCATGTTGATCGACAGGCCGGGCAGCCGCGTCCGCAAATCCGCCTGAATGATTTTGCGCTTGGCGAAATCGGGGTCCCAGCCTTCCTTGGCGTGGATCGGCGCCTGCTGGCCCAGCGCGGAAAAAGTGATCTGGCTGCCCCGATCCTCGATCCGCTCACCCCATGTCTGTTCGGGAACGAAGCCGGTCGCTTCCAGCGCCGCGTCGAACGCAGTCAGGATCGCCGCTTTCTGGTCCGCGTCGAACAGTTCGGCATAGACCGGCGACCAGTCGCCATCCTTGTGGGTATATAGCTTGGTGCCGGTGGTCGGCATCAGCCACAATCTCGCAACGTCGGCGCGCGCGGGCAGGCGGCTCGCCACCTGCTTTTGAAACTGGGGCCAGTCGCCACCCGAAATCACCGCCACATGCGCCACCGTCAGCAGATCGGCCAGCGCCTCGCCCATCTCATCGCCCAAAGGCTGCTTGCTCTCGGCGAGCGTGCCATCGAGGTCGAACGCAATCAGCTCTTTCATGCACATCAGTCCATCGTCAAAGATTCGGCCAAAGCAGCGGCTGCGACCCCGTGCCTGCGCCGCTACACCATGATGCGCCGTGACAGCAACCACGCGCGTCGCCCCTCCCTCGCTTGACGCGCGCACGCGGATCGCCCACCCGATGCGGCCATGGACATGTCCCTTTCGCCAGAGGAATGGTCGGTCATCGGCCTGTCGCTCAAGGTCAGCCTTGTCGCCATGGCCGCGATGCTGCCCTTCGCCTTCGCGCTTGCCTGGATATTGGCGCGCTGGCGCTTTCCGGGGAAATTGCTGCTCGACGCCTTCGTGCATCTGCCGCTGGTGGTGCCGCCGGTCGTCACCGGCTGGCTGCTGCTGATTCTGTTCGGCGCGAACGGCCCGATCGGCGGCTGGCTGGAACGCTGGTTCGGCATCACTCTGTTGTTCCGCTGGACGGGCGCGGCGCTGGCTGCCGCGATCATGGCGATGCCCTTGATGGTGCGCGCCATGCGCCTTTCGATCGAAGCGATCGATGCCAGGCTGGAGCAGGCCGCCGCCACCCTAGGCGCATCGCGAACCCGTATCTTCCTGTCCGTATCGCTCCCGCTCTCACTGCCCGGCATTCTGGCGGGATCGATGCTGGGCTTTGCCCGGTCGATCGGCGAATTTGGCGCGACCATCACGTTCGTCTCGGACATTCCCGGCGAAACCCGCACTCTGCCCATCGCCATCTATGCCGCGTTGCAAAGGCCCGGCGCCGAAGCGATGGTCAGCCGCTTCGCCATTATCTCGATCCTGCTTTCGCTCGGCGCGCTGCTGGTGTCGGAATTGCTCGCCCGCCGGGTTTCGCATCATGGCCTTTGACATCGCCGTCCGTCATCGCCTGGGCGAACGCGAAATCGCCCTCACCTGTCGATCCGACGCCCGGCTGATCGCGCTGATCGGCCCGTCCGGCGTGGGCAAAACCAGCATCCTCAACATGGTCGCCGGGCTGCTCACCCCCGACGAAGGTCATATCGCGGTCGAGGGAGAGACCCTGTTCGACCGCGCATCGGGCGTGAACCTGCCCCCGGCGCAGCGCCATGCCGGCTATCTGTTTCAGGATCTGCGCCTCTTTCCCCATATGCGGGTGCAGGCGAATCTCCTCTATGGCCGTCGCCCTGGCGGTGCGCTGGCGCTGGCGGATGTGCTATCGTTTTTAGGCATCGGCCACCTGCTCCACCGCCTGCCCGCCACCCTGTCGGGCGGCGAGGCGCAACGCGTCGCAATCGGCCGGGCATTGCTTTCCGCCCCCCGCTTCCTGCTGATGGACGAACCGCTATCGGGCCTCGACCGGGCGCGTCGCGACGAGATATTGCCCGTGATCGAACGACTGCGCGACGAGATGGCCCTGCCTATCCTCTACGTCACCCACGACATTCGGGAAGCAGAGCGGCTGGCCGACCGCATCATCGATATGTCCGTCGACCAGGCAGAATGGTAATTGTCCGCCATGCCGCCATGCGCAGCGCCGACAGAGCAGAAAATCTCTTGACCACCCTTGCCGCCGCCTTTAATGGCGACCTCCGGACGCGGTTCACCCGCTCCTGATGCCCGATCCTCTAATGGTAAGAGAGCGGACTCTGACTCCGTCAATCAAGGTTCGAGTCCTTGTCGGGCATCCAAAACTTTCCCTAAAGACAATCCGATTAATTCTGCGCGCCGTTCCGCATCGCAGTGACCATTAATCGCCAGACATTGGCGGCGTCACTCTGATGCGCGATCTCCGAATGTTCGGGATTATAGCTGTGGAAAATCTCGCCCCCCGCCTCTTTCATATGTTCGCTGGGTTCGTGGAGCGCATTCATCACCACTTCCACGTGCGGAACATAGGTCCGCCAATTATCGTCCGGGTCGCCCTGAAGGCTGCATAGCGCACGCGCGGCGCGTTCGATGGGTGTCATGGAACGATGGTCCGTCATGACTGTGATTCGGTCAAGCGCCGCGCCAGTCATGCTCCACCCAGCCCAGCGTCAGGCCGCATCCCCGTGCAGCACATCCATCGCCCTGCGCTTGTGCTTGGGCAACATGGCCAGCACTTCCGACGGTGCCCGCTCCAGCCGCTTCACCGCGTTGGTGACCAGCAACGCCAGCCCCTCTTCGCTCAGCAACCCGCCACGGATCAGGCAGCGATCGACCAGCACGCGCCGAAAGGCCGAATAGAGCGCCATGTTCGGTTTGCGTGGGGCGCGCCAGAAATCGTCCAGACTGGACGAATGGACGATGCCTGGCACCTTGTACACGGCGTGGCCCAGCACCACGACCGGTTGACCGCTGTTCAGCGCGAGCGTTCCCACCGTGCTGTTGACCGTCACCACGCCCAGCGATCGGTCGACCACCTGAGCAATATCCCAGTCGGGCAGATAGATGACCCGGTCGGCAACGCCATAATGCGCCGCGAGCTGCCGGGTCAGGCGGTTCCAGCCGATCAGCCCCGGATCGAGCGGATGACGCTTCACCAGCAGGGTCACGTCATCGGGCGCTTGCTGCGCAAAGCTTTTGATAACGAAGCGCAGCGCCGCACGCATATTGCCGAAGGGCGAATGGACGCGGATCTGATAGTCGGAATTCAGTTGCAGCGGCAGGACGAAATAACGCTGGTCCTTCACTGCGTTCCATATGGTGCGTGAACGGCGCTTTTCCCCTCGCCGCATCATCAGCTTGCGGCACCAAGCGATGGATTCGATCAGGAAGCTGTGCGGCCGATGGGTCCGGTAGAAGGGGAAATAGGGCGCCATCAGCGCAGACGCTATGCCGTTGCGCATCGTGTTGTGCGCGCGCGCGCGGAAGGTGGACGGGACCGCAGGCTGGTTCACGTCATATTCGGGCAGGCTGCGCGCCTGATCCAGATACCATTGCGGATCGAGCGGCAGGGTGGAATTGCCGTTCACGCCATCGTCCTGCAACGTCAGGAAATCGGGCCTGATATAGCCTTCCTCCACGACATGGACGCGCAATCCCCGCAGCCGCGACATGCCATGGGCCGACGCATGATAGGGGCGGCAATCGCCAAACAGGATGAGGTCGGTCACGCCATGATTGACGACGAAATCGTCGAAGAACAACGGCCAGTTACGAAACGTGCCGCGATAGTCGGTTGCCTCGCCGGGCCAGTCGACCTTGTCCCCGCCATTGATGTTGATCCGCAACGCGCGGTGGCCCCGCACGCGCAAGGCATCGGCCAGCATGGCGAAATAGGGACCGTGCGGCCCCTGTAAGAAGAGGAATGTCTTCATCGGCTGATTACCCATGAAGATATCCTGCGGACAAGGTGATAAATCGTCGTAACTTCCCCTGCACTGCCCGCAACCTGATAAGCCATGTCATCGGCGGCGTCGAGCCATTCGCCATGCGGTCCACCATGACTTCAGGACCACAGGGCAGCCGGGTCACCGGATCCAGATAGCGAGGATAGAGAATCAAGGCGGCCGCGACAAGCTGATCCACCGTCAATTGCCGCCCCCGCCGGGCAATCGGTCGCGCCAGATCGCGCGTCAAACCCCAGCCTGCGTAAAAGGGCATGCCGTGGACGGTCACCGGCCGATCACGCATCAGCGCCTCGAAACCGGTGAGGGACGAGAGGACATGCACCTCGTCCACCGCCTGCACCAATTCCATCAGCGGCGATCCGGTGTCGATGGCATCGGCATGGGCCAGCACCGTCGCGTCGCTCAGATGCCCTTTGCGGTGGCCCGCCTGCACATCGGGATGCGGGCGATAGACGATCCAGGCGTCCGGTTCGGCGCGGCGCACCTTGGTCAGAAAATCCAGATTGCCCGCGACCCCCGCGCCGCCCAGCCGCACCGACAGGTCATCATCCACCTGCCCGACCGCCAGCACCGTGCGTCGCCCCTGTGGCAAGCCGATCATCTTTCCTCCCGCCAGCCCATATTTGGTGACGCCCGCAGCGCATATAAGACCGCGTAGACGGCGGGCGCGATCAACCAGCACAGGCGTAAAAGCATCGGTCGCCAACAGATGTTCCAGATCGCTGGCCGCGCCCGCATCATAATATAGCCCACGCCGGTCGACGACCACCGATCCGGGCGGATGCAGCGCCGCCCCCAATCCGCGCGAGCGCAGGAACCCGTCCTCCACCCGCGCCAGCGGCACGCCCATCTCCGCTGCATCCTGAACGGTCGAGGGCGGCACGCGAGAGGGCCAGACGGCCAAGGCCTCCCCCCGCTGCCGGGCGCGCGCTAGCCCGCGCCGCGCCGACAGAAAGGGAGGCGTGCTCGTGCCATCCCACAGAAAATGGCTGATCGCCTCTCTTTTCCAAAAAGCCATGCCACTAGACGCTGCGATGCTGCGGTTCCCGTCCAGATGCCGCCGCCAGTCGGTGAGCAGGGCCACCGCGCTCGCCGCATCGATCGGCGCGCCGCTGAAACAGTCGCGATAATGCGCTGCGGTAATCCGCGCCCTTACCCCTTCGCGCAACTGCGCAGGATCGATCCGCGCGCCGTCCGGACCGAACACCGGTACACCCGCAAGCCCCGCAACCAGCGCCAGCTCATCACTCGCATGGGCGTGGACGGCCTGCGCCTGCGCCACCAGCGCCCACAAATCGCAATCGACGGGCAGCAGACGCCCCACCGGCTGATCGGCCCTGTCCGCTCCGGGCATCAGGCCGATTGTATCGGGGGAAAGGTCCGCCAGCGCCGCCCGGTCCACCCGCACGCCGTCGCCAATCACCAGCCGCAGACCAGCGGGGCGCGCGCCCCAGAAACGGCTCCCCACCCGCGCCGCGGCGACGGCATCGATCAGGCTATCGGACACCGGTTCACCCGTCTCATGCTTGCCTTCGTCCCACGGCACGCTGATTCCGGCGATCGCCGGCGCAATGCCGGGAAAGGGAGGAGAACGCAGGAAAGGCAGCACGGGCTTCATCTCAACTCACGCGCCGCTGTACACCCGCATTGTTCGCTCCACGGGTCATCGCCACCGTCCTCCAATTCCCGCCTTCCATGATCGCGGGCTGCGTGGCCGTCAAGAAACAGAGTCTGTTACTTCTTCCAACAACCGGGTGACGATGTCGAAATAATCGGGCCATGTCGGCGCACGCCAGGCTGCGATGCGGGCGACCTGCGCGGCGCGTTCGGCCGAACCCGGCATGGCATAGGCATCGATGGCGCGCATCCACCCTAGTCCGTCGAGCGGATCGATATAGTCGGGCGCGTCGCCGCCGACTTCGCGATGCGCGACGATATCGCTGCATATCACCGGCACGCCTGCCGCCAGCGCCTCCACCACCGGCATGCCAAATCCTTCGGCGAAGGATGGCATCAACATCGCACGGGCATGGGCGACCAGCGCCTGCATCCGGTTGTCGGACACTTCGCCTGCCTCGATCACATGGCCACGCAGCAATTCGCCGCGCTCCAGCATGTCGATGACATTCTCATTTTCCCAACCGCGCCGCCCGATCAGCACCAGCACCGGCGCGGCGTCGCCCAGTTGCTCGATCATCCGCCGCCAGATGTTGAGCAGCAGCAGATGGTTTTTTCGCGGCTCGATGGTGGAAATATAGACGAAATAGGGGCGATCGGGCACGTCTTCGCGCGTATCGCCGAAAATGTCGGGCGCGTCGGCGCCGAAATGGGCGACGCAGATCGCGCGCCCGTCCAGTCCGCGCCGCATATGCGGTTCCAGCGCGTCGATCGTCGCCTGACTGTTGCCGATGATGCCGTCGGCAAAGGCATCGATCGTCTCCACCCGCCGCAAATGTTCCGCCGCGCCCTGCGGCCGCGCAAATTCGGGGTGGCTGAGCGGAATCACGTCATGCACCAGCGTCACGAACTTCGCGCCTTCGGCACGCAGGATCGCGCCCACCTGCGCCGGATCGTCGAGATGATGGGGCGACACCTGAAGATAAACGCGCGGCCCGGTGGCGCGCGGCACGGGACGGGGGCGCGTGGCGAACATGTGCCGAATGGCCGCCGCCTTGCCTTCCTTGGCGTCAGGCTGTTCCGCATTGCGCCATTTGGCTGCCGTAAAGGCCAGGAATTGCCGTACGGCAGCACTGCTCAACCGGCCATAATAACCCCCTGCCGGATGCACTGCGGCAAAGGCCAGCCGATCCGGAATGCGGTCCAGCAATTCGCGCGCATAGACATATTCGACCCGGTCGATGCCGGTCGGCGTGGGATGGAAGGAGCGCGATAACAGGCGCGACAGGTCGAGGATGATCTCGCTCTCGCCCTGCCGTCCCTGAAACAGCTGGCTCGCCCGCTTCGACCGCAGCGCGAGCCGCGCGCCGGGCGCGTTGAAGGGGCGTAGCGCCATGTCAGCGCAGGCCGATTGCGTGTATGACGGAGCGCAATCGCATCAAAGTTGGGCGCGAATCTCGTCGGCCAGCGCGCGCAGCGCGTCGGCGTCGGCGAAGTGGCCCTGCCCATGGGCGACGAAGCCGGGTGCCTGCCCTTCCCATCGCGGCACGATATGGACGTGCAGATGGAACACCGTCTGCCCGGCAGGCGCGCCGTTGAACTGCGCGACATGCAGGCCGTCGGGGTTCAGCGCCTTGCAGGTCGCGACCGCGATCTTCTGCACGACCGCCATCACCTGGCCCAGCGCCTCCGGCTCGATCTCCAAAATGTTGCGTGCCTTGGACCATTTGGAAATGACCAGGCTATGCCCCTTCGACTGCGGCTGGATGTCGAGGAAGGCGAGCACATGCTCATCCTCATACAGCTTGGTCGAGGGGATTTTTCCCGCGATGATGAGGGCGAAGGGATTGCCCTCGTCATAAGTGCCGTCCAGGCTCATGGCGTGCCTTTCAGCTTTCGTAGTGGGCCGTGGTTTTGTCGGCGACTTCCTGCGCCGTGACGCCGGGGGCCAGTTCGATCAGCTTGAACGGGCTGTCATGGTCGGGCCGCTGGAATACGCACAGGTCGGTGATGATCATGTCGACCACATTCTTGCCGGTCAGCGGCAGGGTGCAGGCGGGGATGAACTTGGCGTCGCCATTCTTGGACGTATGCTCCATGACGACGATGATCTTCTTGACGCCTGCGACCAGATCCATCGCGCCGCCCATGCCCTTGATCATCTTGCCGGGGATCATCCAGTTGGCGATGTCGCCATTTTCGGCGATCTCCATCGCGCCCAGCACGGTCAGGTCGATATGCCCGCCCCGGATCATCGCGAAACTGTCCGCCGACGAGAAATAGGCGGTCTGCGGCAATTCGCTGATCGTCTGCTTGCCCGCATTGATCAGGTCGGCATCTTCGTCGCCTTCATAAGGGAAAGGACCAATGCCCAACATGCCGTTTTCCGACTGAAGCGTCACTTCCACGCCAGCGGGAATATGGTTGGCCACCAGCGTCGGGATGCCGATGCCCAGATTGACGTAGAAACCGTCCTTGAGTTCCTTTGCGGCGCGCGCCGCCATTTCGTCACGAGTCCACGGCATCAGTTCGCCTCCTTGCTGGCGGGCAGCGCCCACCTTTTATCCAATGGGAAAATATCGTCAAAGCCGCCCTTGAGGCCGCTGCCATAAACCGGGTTGGGCAGAACGAACCAGCCATTCCCCCACAGGCGCGCGATCAATGGCTGCATCGTGGCGGCGCGACGCGTGGCGGGCGCGGGCTTATCGCGGTTGAACAGGTCGGAAAAATCACCCAGCTGGTCGCCACCCATGGCAATGACGCAATATTTCGCCGCGATCGTCGCCCGGCGACCGTCCTTGGCCGATCCCATGGCGTCGTCGCCGTTCAGAAACAGCGTCTGGCCGTGGACCGCATCGCCCAGCCCCGCCGCGCGGATCGCCCGCACGGTCGCGTCGGCATTGGCGGTCGAACGGTTGGTGTTGAAGATCACGGCTACGCCCATCGCGCGCAATTCCCGCAAAGCCAGCGCCGCACCCGGCACAGCCTCGACCGCGCCCTCGCCGGTCTTTTCCCATGCATCCCATGCCGCAGCATCATAACCTTTGCCTGACCGGGCGTCATAATATTCAAAGCCGGTATTCAGCATCACCGTTTCGTCCACGTCGAACACAGCGGCGAAAGGCTTGTATCCGCACGGCGTGAAGGCAGGCATGTCGAGCGCCGTTCCCTCCGCCAGCACCACGGAATCGGTCGGGCGCGCCTTCACCTGCGCGGCGGCATAGCTGGTCAGGGCACGATAAGCCTGCGTCGACAGCGCCGCCGCCTCGCCCGATCCATAGAGATATTGCATCCCGGCGGGAGGACTGGTCGGCGCGGCCGCGACCGGCACGGATGCGGCCGGCGCCGGGCCGTCCTGCACGCTCGCGCACGCCGACAACAGCATCGCCACGCACGCCGCCGCCATCCCCCGCGCGGGGGCTGGCATCAGGCCGCTTCCCTCTGACGGACGGTCCGAAACTCGATCTTCTTGTCATAGGGCGCGCCGACGATCATGCGCTTCACATAGATGCCGGGCAGATGGATCGCATCGGCGTCCAGGCTGCCGGTCGGCACCACTTCCTCGACTTCGGCGATGCAGATCTTCGCGGCAGTCGCCATCGGCTGATTGAAATTGCGCGCGGTCTTGCGGAAAATCAGGTTGCCGCTCTCGTCCGCTTTCCATCCCTTGATGATCGCGACATCGGCAAAGATGCCGCGCTCCAGGATATAATCCTGTCCGTCGAAATTCTTGACTTCCTTGCCCTCGGCGACCTGCGTGCCGACGCCGGTCTTGGTATAGAAACCGGGAATCCCCGCCCCGCCCGCGCGGCAGCGTTCGGCCAGCGTCCCCTGCGGACAGAATTCGACCTCCAGCTCACCCGCCAGATATTGCCGTTCGAACTCCTTGTTCTCGCCGACATAGGAGGAGATCATCTTCTTCACCTGGCGCGTGCGCAGCAACTTGCCCAGACCTTCGCCGTCGATCCCGGCATTGTTCGATGCGATGGTCAAATCCTTGACGCCCGCGTCACGGATCGCGTCGATCAGCCGTTCGGGAATACCGCACAAGCCAAAACCGCCCGCGCACAGATGCATCCCGTCGAAGAGCAGCCCATCGAGCGCACTCGCCGCATCGGGATAAAGCTTGTTCGCCATCGCATGTCTCCTTTTCCGACTATCTGCACGCCATAGGCACAGGATCAGGACCGGTCAATTTGCTGCGATGGCGAATAATACCTCCCGTTTATGCCGGGGCGGAATCAGATCAGCCCGGCCAATGGGCTGGACGGATCGGCATACATGCGCTTGCCCATCCGGCCGGCGCGATAGGCCATGCGCCCCGCCTCGACTCCCGCCTTCATCGCGGCGGCCATCAGCACCGGATCTTTCGCCTCGGCAATGGCGGTGTTCATCAGAACGCCGGTGCAGCCCAGCTCCATCGCCTGCGCCGCTTCCGATGCCGTACCCACGCCCGCATCGACCAGCACCGGCAGCGTCGTACCCTCTACGATCAGGCGGATCGTCACCCGGTTCTGGATGCCCAGCCCCGACCCGATCGGCGCGCCCAGCGGCATGATCGCCACCGCGCCGACATCCTCCAGCCGCTTCGCAGCGATCGGATCGTCCACGCAATAGACCATCGGCTTGAAGCCTTCCTTCGCCAGGACTTCGGTTGCGCGCAGCGTTTCCACCATGTCGGGATACAGCGTGCGCGCCTCACCCAGCACTTCCAGCTTCACCAGTTCCCAGCCGCCCGCTTCGCGCGCCAGCCGCAGCGTGCGGATCGCCTCCTCGCCCGTGAAGCAACCCGCCGTGTTGGGCAGATAGGTGATCTTCTTCGGGTCGATATAGTCGGTCAGCATCGGCGCATTGGGGTCCGACACATTGACGCGCCGCACCGCAACGGTGACGATTTCAGCGCCCGACGCCGCGACCGCCGCCGCATTTTGCTCGAAGCTCTTATATTTGCCTGTGCCCACGATCAGGCGCGAACGGAACGTCTGTCCCGCGACCACCCAGCTATCCTCGTCCACCGGCGCGACATCGCCCCCACCGACAAAATGCACGATTTCCAGTTCGTCGCCATCCTCGACGATGACCTGCCCCAGCGTCGAGCGCGGCACGACTTCCATATTGCGCTCCACCGCGACCTTTTCCGGCACGAAGCCCAGCAGGCTCGCCAGCGCCGCCAGCGTCATCCCTTCACGCACGCGCCGATGTTCGCCATTGATGTGGATAGAGATATTGCCGTCGATATTCACTGAATGCCGTCCCGTTCTTGCAAAAAGGAAACGTGTCTCGACTTGGCGGGACACGAAGCGCTAAAGGTCGTGGCCGCATATAAGGGCGCTGATGCGCCGGTCGCAACCGATAAGCCATCAATGGGGGAACTGCCATGGCCGACACACGCAGGATCTTCGTGCTCAACGGTCCCAATCTCAACATGCTGGGCACGCGCGAGCCGGAGATTTACGGCTATGACACGCTGGACGACATTGCCGGGCGGATGGAAGATATTGCCGCTCGCGCCCATGTGGAGGTGGATTTCCGCCAGTCCAATCATGAAGGGGTGCTGATCGATTGGCTACAGGAAGCCAACGCACAGGGCGCCCATGCGGTCATCTTCAACCCCGGCGGCCTTACCCACACGTCCATCGCCCTGCATGACACGATCAAGGGCATCAGCGTGCCGGTGATCGAAATCCATCTTTCCAACCCCCATGCACGCGAGCCTTTTCGCCATAAAAGCTATGTCGGCATGGCGGCGAAGGGAACGATCGCAGGCTTTGGCGCGATGTCCTATATGCTGGCGATGGAAGCCGCGCTGGAACTATAAGGCGCGCAAAAGTTGCGCTTTGGCGCAAATCCGCATAGGCGCTGGCCGCCAGAAACAAGTTGATATGCAAACAAGGGTCAACCCATGAACGACAAGCAGGAAAAGGGCGCAATGCAGGTGGACGTTACCCTGGTGCGCGAACTGGCCGCACTGCTGGACGACACCAATCTGACCGAGATCGAAGTCGAGGACGGCGATCGCAAGATCCGCGTCGCGCGCAAGGCTGGTGGCATGGCCCCCGTCTATGCCGCGCCCGCGCCTGTTGCCGCTGCTCCCGTGGCTGCGGCCCCCGTCGCCGCGACCGCTGAACCGGCGCTGCCCGCCGGCACGCTGGTCCGCTCGCCGATCGTGGGCACCGCCTATCTGTCCGCCGAACCGGGCGCCGCGCCCTTCGCACGCATCGGGTCACAGGTGTCCGCCGGTGAAACCGTGCTGATCGTGGAAGCCATGAAGGTGATGAACGCCATTCCCGCCCCGTCTTCGGGCACGGTCAAGGCGGTGCTGGTCGACAATGGCCAGCCGGTCGAATATGACCAGCCGCTCATCGTGATCGAATAAGGCCGCATACCCATGGCCATTGAAAAGCTGCTGATCGCCAATCGCGGCGAAATCGCGCTCCGTATCCATCGCGCATGCCATGAAATGGGCATCCAGACGGTCGCGGTCCATTCGACCGCCGACGCGGACGCCATGCATGTACGGCTGGCCGACGAAGCGATCTGCATCGGGCCGCCCGCCGCCAGGGACAGCTATCTCAACGTCGCCGCGATCATTTCCGCCGCCGAAATCTCGGGCGCGGACGCGATCCATCCTGGCTATGGCTTCCTGTCGGAAAATGCCAAGTTCGCCGATATCGTCGAAGCCCATGGCCTCGCCTTTGTCGGTCCCAAGCCTGAACATATCCGCACCATGGGCGACAAGATCGAGGCCAAGCGCACCGCAGGCGCCCTCGGCCTGCCGCTCGTGCCGGGTTCCGACGGCGCGATCAGCGACCTGGAAGAAGCCAAGGCGATCGCCGAAAAGGCCGGTTATCCGGTCATCATCAAGGCGGCATCGGGCGGCGGCGGCCGCGGCATGAAGGTCTGCAACTCGCCCGACGAGTTGGAGACGCTGATGCAGCAGGCCGGGTCGGAGGCAAAGGCCGCCTTCGGCGACGCCACCGTCTATCTCGAAAAATATCTCGGCAATCCGCGCCACATCGAAATCCAGATTTTCGGCGACGGCAAGGGCAACGCCATTCATCTGGGCGAGCGCGACTGCTCGCTCCAGCGCCGCCACCAGAAGGTGCTGGAAGAAGCCCCATCTCCCGTCCTGTCCACCGCCGAACGCAACCGGATCGGTGGCATCTGCGCCAGGGCGATGGCCGATATGGGCTATCGCGGCGCGGGGACGATCGAGTTTCTGTGGGAAGACGGTGAATTCTACTTCATCGAGATGAACACCCGGCTTCAGGTGGAACATCCCGTGACGGAGATGATTACCGGCCTCGATCTGGTCCGTGAACAGATCCGCATCGCCGAAGGCAAGCCGCTCTCGGTCGCGCAGGAAGATCTGGTCTTTTCCGGTCATGCGATCGAATGCCGGATCAACGCCGAAGACCCGCGCACTTTCGCGCCCTCGCCCGGCACTGTGACCCGCTACCATGTCCCCGGCGGGATGCACGTCCGCGTCGATAGCGGCCTGTATCAGGGCTATAAGGTGCCACCCTATTACGACAGCATGATCGGCAAGCTGATCGTCTATGGCCGCACCCGCGAAGGCGCGATCATGCGCCTGAAGCGCGCCTTGCAGGAATATGTGATCGAAGGGATGAAGACCACCATTCCGCTGCATCAGGCACTGCTGGAAGACCCCGACTTCCTCAACGGCGACTATACGATCAAGTGGTTGGAAGAATGGCTGGCACGCGAGGAAAAGCCGTGAAGGCGACGATCTGGCACAATCCCAAATGCGGCACTTCGCGCAAGACGCTGGCGATCCTTGAGGAAACGCCGGGCGTCGAGGTGGAGGTGGTCGAATATCTCAAGACCCCCTTCACCCGCGAAAAGCTGGTGCAGCTACTCGCCGACGCCGGGATGACCCCGGCCGAAGCGATCCGCAAAATGGGTACCGATGCCGAGGAAATCGGCCTGCCGGATATGGCGGCTGATGCCATTCTCGATGCCATGGCGGCCAACCCGGCCTATGTGAACCGTCCCTTCGTGGAAACGGAAAAGGGCGTGCGCTTCTGCCGCCCGCAGGACAAGGTACTCGAAATCCTCTGAAATTCAGGTGCCGTCGTCGGGAAAGGTCAGGAACGGCCGCACCCGATCCAGCGTGCGCCGGACCGGCACCGTGAAACAGAGCGCGGCATCCTTGGCCTGACACTGGCTCGACGCGGCGGCATCCTGCGCGCCACGCACCCACAGCGTCATGTCCCCGCCCGCATAGCTGGGCGACGCTCCCCCGAAGCCCATCGACAT
>JAECRT010000006.1:42688-44006 GCA_016000085.1 Sphingomonadaceae bacterium | reverse complement strand
TTCTTGCGATAGATGTTGATCCCGCCCGCCACCGTAATGCCCGGGGCCACCTGCCAGATCGCCATGTCATTGCCGCCTTCGGTGCTGAAGGTCGGATCGCCCGCTTTCAGGCTGGGCGTCATCAGCGCGGCAATGTCCGCGCTCTGCGCCTTCGTGCCCGTGCCGCCGCCGCTGATCTGGCACACCGCCTTATAGGGGCCGCCCGGCATCGCCGTCAGGAACAACATCAGGCCGTCCTTGTGAAAGACGCGAAAGGGCGATGCCCCGTCGGAAAAAATGTCAGCCACCCCATCCGTCCGACGCACTTCACTCACCACCCAACCGATCGACTGGGCATGGGCCGCAATCTTGTCGAGATCGGGAAAGCCGCGCCGGCATGTATCGTTGAACGCCGCAAGATAGACGGCCGGATCGGCCTCATCCTTCGCCATCGCCGGACTGATCCCGCCGATGGCGACAAGCGTAAGGGCGACGAACGACGACAGCTTCGACATGATGATCCCCTGATGACCTCGGCCATCGGATAAGGGCCGTTTCTTGCCAAGCAGTAAAAGCCAGCCAGCGCGCATCCGTCACAGGATCGCAACACGCGTCTGCTTTGGGCTTGCCTTGACCCGGCGGCCGCGACTAGCCTGCCACCTTCAATGACAAAGGAACCGGCATTGGCTACCATCGCCGTCTACAGTCTCAAAGGCGGCGTGGGCAAAACCACTTTCGCGATCAACCTCGCCTGGGCATCGGCCAGCATCTCGAAACGGCGCACCCTGCTGTGGGATCTCGACCCGCAGGCCGCATCGAGCTGGCTCATCTCCACCGACAGCAAGAGCCGCGACGCGGCGCAGGCGATCTTCAGCAAGGATGTCGAGGTCAAGAAACTGATCCAGCCGTCCACCGTGCCGGGGCTGGACCTGATCGCCGCCGACACGTCGCTGCGCAGCCTCGATCATCTGTTCCGTGAAATGGACAAGAAAAAGCGGCTGTCGAAGCTGATCGACACGCTGGGCAAGGATTATGACCGCGTCATCCTCGATTGCCCGCCGGGCCTCACTGAAACCAGCGAACAGGTGCTGCGCGCCGCCGACCTGATCGTGATCCCGGTCATCCCCTCCCCCTTGTCACAAAGGGCGATGGGCGAAGTGGCGCGCTATCTGGTGCAGCGCGGCGGATCGCACGCGCCGATCCTACCCGTCTATTCGATGGTCGATCGCCGCCGCGCCCTGCACCGCAAGGCGCTGGACGAGCAGGCCAACTGGCCCGCCATCCCCATGGCCAGCATGATCGAACAGATGACGGTGCGTCGTAAGCCGCTGGGCGCCTT
>JAECRT010000006.1:12638-42588 GCA_016000085.1 Sphingomonadaceae bacterium | reverse complement strand
GAGCGCCAGCTAAACGCTGGCTGACTGGTGGAGCGCCCGCTTCAGGCGGACTGAACCGGATGGGGGCCGCAAAGCCCGCCCCGTCAGGCCGCGATGTCGTAGGGCCGGATTTCGCCGGTCAGATACAGGTTGCGCGCTTTCGACCGGCTGAGCTTGCCCGAAGAGGTGCGCGGCAACGTGCGCGGCGGCACCAGTTCGACGACACAGTTCATGCCGGTAATGGCGCGGACCCGCTCACGGATCTGGTCACGCAGGCGCGAACGCTCCTCATTGTCGGACGTGCGGCAATGCACGAGCACGGCGGGCGCTTCCTCGCCGCCCGGCGTGGTGATGGCGAAAGCGGCGATGTCGCCCTGCTTGAAACCGGGCAGCTGCTCCACCGCCCATTCGATGTCCTGCGGCCAGTGATTCTTGCCGTTGATGATGATCATGTCCTTGGCGCGGCCGACGATGTAGAGATAGCCATCGCTCAGATAGCCCATGTCGCCGGTATCCAGCCAGCCATCGGCCATGCAGGCCGCAGTCGCTTCGGGATCACGGAAATAGCCGACCATCAGGCTGGGACCGGTCGTCCACACCTTGCCGATCTGGCGTTCCCGCAGGATGCCGCCATCCTCATCGCGAATTTCCACGACCATGTCCTTGGCGGGCTTGCCGCAATTGACGATCGAACGGAAACGCTGCGGACGCCCTTCGGTGGCCGCGCCGCCCGACAGGTCGGTTTCCTCGACCAGCTCGACGATGATCCCCTCGCCCGGCGGCATGATGGTCACGGCCAGCGTCGCTTCGGCCAGGCCATAGCTGGGCAGGAAGGCGTTGGGGCTGAACCCCGCGTCGGCGAAGGCGTCGACGAAGCTCTGCATCACGTCGGGGCGGATCATGTCCGCGCCATTGCCCGCCAGCCGCCAGCGCGACAGGTCGAACCGATCCTCCGCCTTGGTCTGGCTGGAAATGCGACGCGCGCAAATGTCATAGCCAAAGGTCGGCGAATAGCTGATCGACGTGCCTTCATTGCGGCTGATAAGGTCCAGCCACGCCAGCGGACGGCGCGCGAAATCCTCGGTCTTCATATAATCGGTCGACACCTGGTTGGCGACGACCGACAGGAAGCAGCCGACCAGCCCCATGTCATGATACCAGGGCAGCCAGCTGATGCAGCGGTCGCTGTCCTGCACTTCCATGCCATGGCTGTGCGCCGACAGGTTGCTCAGCAGCGCGTGGTGCGTGACCGCGACGCCATGGGGGAAGCGGGTCGATCCGCTCGAATATTGCAGATAGGCGATTTCATCGGTCTGCGCCTGCGGCAGGGTGGCGGGCACGATGTCGCGCGCGATGAAATCCTCGAACGCGATGCTCTCGACCGATTTCTGCCGGCCGGATTCACCCGCCATATCCATCAGTTCGCGGGGGAACAGGAACAGCATCGGGTCACAGCTGCTCAACTGGACGTTGAGCTGGTCGATATAGCTTTCCTTGCCGCCGAAGCTGGTCGGCAACGGCAACGGCACCGGCCAGGCGCCCGCATAGATGATGCCGAAAAAGAGCTGCGCGAAATCCGGCCCGGTTTCGGCGACCAGCGCGACGCGATCCTGCGGCTTCACACCATGCGCGATCAGGCGATGGGCGCACGCGATGGCGTCCTCCCGCAATTCGCTGAACGGATAGGGCCGCGCCAGATTGCCGCGCGCGTCATGAAAGTTCAGCCCGCGCCGCCCGCGCGCCGCATAATCCAGCGCTTCGCCCAGCGTCCCGAAATCCGAGAAGCGGCGTGGAAGATCATCGGTGGTCGGCGTTGGAGCCATCATGCTTTGCGAACCCGTCATATTGGTTTCACCCAATGTCATAAAAATCGTGAAGGCGCGGCCGCTATCATCTTTGACTACGACATGCACCGGATATTGCATTCCAGTGTCGACTATTAGACCCCAAGGCACGGTAAAATTCTGGCCCGACTGTGGCATAAAGATGGCGCATGTCGCATGAATGGTCGAAATGACCGGTAAACGCCTTCCCCCACCCCTTGATGAGGCCGCCTTGCGCGACATGGCGCTGCGTCATGTCGCCCGCTTTGCGACCAGCCGGGGCAAGCTGCTCGACTATTTGCGGCGCAAGCTGAAGGAGCGCGGCTGGGGCGGCGAACAGCCCGCCGACCCCGAAGGGCTGGCCGAACGCTTCGTGGATCTGGGTTATATCGACGATGCGGGCTATGCCGTGATGAAGAGCGCGGCGCTGGCCCGGCGCGGCTATGGCGCACGCCGGGTCGATGAAACGCTGCGCGCGGCGGGCATTGCGGAGGAAGACCGGACGCAGGCCGACGCGCAGATGCAGAATGAAGGCTGGGCAGCGGCGGAACGCTTCGCCCAGCGCAAGCGGATCGGCCCCTTCGCGCTCGCACGCGCCGACCCGAAACAGCGCGACAAGGCGATCGCAGCCTTTCTGCGCGCCGGGCATGGCTATGACATCGCCCGCCGCTGGGTCGATGCACCGCCCGGCGAACCACCCGAAGCGGAGGAATAAGGGTTAATCCCCTCCTTTCCTTGCGCGAATCACGGTAAGCAGGCGGCATGAAACGTCTTGCCACCCTGCTTGTGCTGCTCATTACGGCCTGCTCCGGACCATCGCAGCCGCCTGCCAACAATGCCGCCGCCACACCGGCCACCCTGCCGCTCGTCATCCGCACCGCAAAGGGGGTGCAGCGTTTCGACGTTGAAGTCGCCCGCACCCCGCAGGAACAGGAAAAGGGGCTGATGTTCCGCAAGGAACTGCCCGAAAACAGCGGCATGCTCTTTCCCATGGACCCGCCGCGCACGGCGAGTTTCTGGATGAAGGACACGCTGATTCCGCTCGACATGATCTTCATTCGCACGGACGGGACGATCGCCTTTATCGGCGCAAAGACCATTCCCTATTCCCGCGATCCAGTGTCGGCGGGCATCCCGGTCGCCGCCGTGCTGGAACTGGCGGGCGGTCGCGCGGCGGAATTGGGCATAACGCAGGGCGCCCGCGTGCAATGGGGTGGTTGCGCGGTCCCGGAACGGAAAATCACGACCGACCTGAATTTCTGCCCCGCCGCAGGGCAGTAGCCCATATCCGCCTTGCCAATGCCCTGCCTCAGCGGCTAAGCGCTTGCCCCATGGGAATCCTCGGCAAGATCTTCACCTGGTGGGATGGCGCGACCATCGGCACCGCTCTCTTCACCTCCCGCAAGGGTACGAAGGTGGGCGAGGACCATCAGGGTAATATCTATTATCAGGGCGGCATCGACCCCAATGGCCTCACGCGCCGCTGGGTGATCTATAATGGCGTAAACGACGCCAGCCGCGTGCCGGCCGAATGGCATGGCTGGCTGCATCACTCGATCGAGGGTGCGCCCGAAAGCTTCCTGCCGCCGCCGCGCATCTGGGAACTGGAATCCACCCCCAACGCCACCGGCACCGCCCACGCCTATCGCCCGTCCGGCGCGCTGGAAAAGGGCGGCCAACGCCAAAGGGCCACTGGCGATTACGAGGCATGGAGCCCCGACGCATCATGATCCGCTATCCGGCGGGACGAGTCCCGCCGATCCTGCTTGCCATGCCGCTGCTAGCGCTGACGCTGGCTGGGTGCAGGAAGGCCGAGGTGCCTGTCGCCAATCAGACCGGCCCGGTAAAAGTCGAAGGGGCGCCGATCCGGTCTTCGGCCAGCGGCGCGCTGCCCGGCACGCCCATGGCCGAGCGTAGCGCCGTCATCGGCTTGCTCAACAAGCGCAACGGCCTGACCCGCGACCTGACGATCAAGCCGGGCGAAGCGGTTCGCGTGGGCGACGCCATCGTCCGTCTGGCTGCCTGTGAAACCAGCGCGCCCTGGGAAAATGTTCAGGAAACCGGCGCGTTCATTCAACTCGACGTACGCAGCAGCGCCGACAATAAATGGCGCCGCGCCTTTTCCGGCTGGCTGTTCCGCGAACGTCCCGACCGCAATGTCGTGCAGCATCCCATCTATGACGTCTGGGTCAGAAGCTGCGCGATGGAATGGCCCGAAAGCGGCCCCGACACGATCAAGCTGGGCGGCAAGAGCGAATCGGGCGAACCTTCTGCCAATGGCCGGAAGGCGCGCTCCGCCGCAACGCCCGAACCGGTCGAAAGCACCCCGTCCCAGGCGCCCAGCGTCACCCCCTCGGTCGCCACGCCCAATAACTGAACATAGTCGCGTTGCCTGACTTCGATCGCGCCCAGGCTGCGCAGATGATCGGTCATGAACTGGCAATCCAGTAGTGTGAAACCGCCAAAGCGCAGCCGCGCCACCAGCCAGGCCAGCGCGACCTTCGACGCATCGGTGCGGCGCGACACCATGGATTCGCCAAAAAAGGCCCGGCCTAGCGCCACGCCATACAGCCCGCCGACCAGCTCATCCCCGTCCCACACCTCGACCGAATGGGCAAAGCGGCGTTCGTGCAGGGTGAGATAGGCCCGCTCGATCTCGCGGCTGATCCAGGTGGATGGACGGTCCGGCGCGGCCTCGGCACATAATGACAGGATCGCCGGGAACGCCCGATTGGCGGTGACGCGAAACCGCTCGCGGCGGATCGTCTTGGCCAGCGAGCCGGACAAATGAAAGCCATCGAGCGGCAGGATCGCCCGATGCTTGGGTTCCACCCAATAGACGTCCGCTGCATCGCGATCGTCGGCCATCGGGAATACGCCGATGGAATAGGCCTGCAACAACATCAACGGATCAATCATCATTGCCGCCAGCCTAGGATGCGCGGCCACACCCCGCAATCCGCTTTCGCGCGGATCAGGGCGGGGATAGCATCGCACCATGAACCGAATCGCCTGCCTTGCCGCACTGCTGCTCGCCTGCACAGGCATGTCGGCCACCGCCGCGCCCACCCCTGTCGGGCATTATTATCTGCAAGGGGTGATGGAAACCGGCTCGGAACTGCTGCTGCGCGATGACGGGCGCTTCCAATGGTATCTCGTCGTGGGCGCGCTCGACCTGTTTGCCGAAGGCGACTGGACCGCCACGGACGACACCGTCCTGCTGACCGCCCACAAGAGCGAGGCCGTGCCCAGCCCCGCTTTCGAGACGCTGACCCTGCGCGTCGACGGCGCAAACCTCGTGCCACCCGACGGTCGGGGCGCCTATGTGCTGGCGAAGAATAGCGGCGATTGACTGGCGCAGGCACGCCGATAGTCTGCCCCACCATGACCATCCTTCGTTTCGCGGCGCTGCCGCTGCTGCTCGCCGCCCTGCCACTTCACGCCGCCAGCGATCCCTATGCGGCGCGGATCGCGAAGATCCTCAAGGCCACCCCGCTGATCGACGGCCATAATGACTGGCCCGAAGCGCTTGGCGAGAAGGCGAAGGACAAGCGCTGGACGATGGACCTGACCCGGCTCGACCCGACCGTCTATCACAGCGACATCGACCGGCTGCGCGCGGGTGGCGTTGGCGGGCAATTCTGGTCGGTCTGGGTCTCGGCCGACCTGCCCCAACTGCAACAGGTCAAGGATACGCTCGACCAGATCGGCATGGTCCACAGCCTCGCCGCCCGTTATCCGCAGCATTTCCGCATGGTCACTACCGCCGCGCAACTGCGGGCCGCGCACAAGGCGGGCCGGATCGCGTCGCTGATCGGGGTTGAGGGCGGCGGCCAGATCGACGACAGCATGGCGGTGCTGCGCGCCTATCGCCAGTTGGGCGCATCCTATCTGACCCTGACCCACAGCCGCACGATCGACTGGGCCGACAGCGCGACCGACAATCCCGCCCATGACGGCCTGACCCCGTTCGGCGAAGCGGTGGTGCATGAACTCAATCGGCTCGGCATGCTGGTCGACCTCAGCCATGTCAGCGAAGCGACGATGCTGGACGCGCTGCGGGTGACAAAGGCGCCGGTCATCTTCTCCCACTCCAACGCCCGCGCGCTGTGCGACACGCCGCGCAACGTGTCGGACGCTTTGCTGCGCCAGGTGGCGGCCAATGGCGGCGTGGTGATGGTCAATTTCGCCGCGCAATATGTCTCCGAAGCCCGCCGCATCTGGGGCGCGGATCGCAGCGCGGAAATCACCCGCAACAACGCCCCGCCTTTCGGCGGCCTGCATATCGGCGATCCGACAGGCGCGGCGAAGGCACTGGCCGCATGGGAGGCGGCCCATCCCGAACCCGTCACCACCATTGCGCAGGTCGCCGACCATATCGACCATATCGCGAAGATCGCGGGCCACGACCATGTCGGCATCGGCAGCGATTTCGACGGCGTGGGCGCGCTGCCGCAGGGGTTGGGCGGCGTGCAGACCTACCCTGCCTTGCTCGCCGAACTCATGCGTCGCGGCTGGACCGATGCCGACATCGCCAAGCTGGCGGGCGAGAATGTGCTGCGCGTCATGGCGACAGCGGAAAAGGTCGCAGCCGGGATGCAAAGCGAGCCTGAAGGCAACGCGCAGCCAACCGCCCGTGAATAAGCCTCTGCGCGTCATCGGCCTGCTCGGCGGCATGAGCTTTGAAGCATCGGCCGTCTATTACCGCCTCATCAACGAGGCCGTCCGCCAGCGGCTCGGCGGGCTGTACTCTGCCGACATCATCCTGCGCTCCGTCAATTTCGACATCATCGCCCGGATGCAGACGGAAGGGCGCTGGGACGATGCCGGCCAATATCTGGCGGACGCAGCGATCGGGCTGGAACGGGCAGGCGCGCAGTGCATCCTCCTTTGCACCAACACCATGCACCTGGTCGCAAACGCCATCGACAACGCGACCCAAGCGCCCTTCATCCACATCATCGATGAAACCGCGCGCGTTCTGCGCGACGCGCGATGCCGCAGACCGCTGCTGGTCGCGACCCGCTACACCATGGAACAGGGCTTTTATCAGGCGCGCATGGCCCGTCACGACATCGACGTCATGGTTCCGGACGAAGCGGGCCGCGCCGCGACCCACGCCATCATCTTTGATGAACTCTGTCAGGGGAAAATCCTCGACACCTCGCGCGATCACCTGACCGGATTGATCGAGACGGCCAAGGCGCAGGGTGCCGACAGCGTCATCTTGGGCTGCACCGAAATCGGCCTGATCCTCGATCCGGCCGCCCTGCCCCTGCCCGGCTTCGATTCCACCGTCATCCACGCGCAGGCGGCGGTGGATTTCGCCATGATCGCCTGACGCGCCTATTCGTAAAAGGGCCGGATTTCGATCTCGCTCGGTCCCGGCATCGGGTTGGGACAGCGCTTCACCCAGGCGATCGCCTCGTCCATGTCCCTGACCTCCCACAGCCAGAAGCCCGCGACCTGTTCGCTGGCCGGGCCAAACGGCCCATCGATGACGGTGCGGTCCGCACCATCGAACGCGACGCGCTTCGCATCGGATGTAGGCTTCAGGCCATCGGCCATCACCAACAGGCCCGCCGCGCGCAGTTCGTCGTTGAACCGGCCCATCGCCGCCATCATCTCGCTGGTCCACGGTTCGGGCGCATGGCCCTTTTCGCTGTCCCCGGTCGCCTTTACGAACACCATCACGCGCATCGTCCGCCTCCTCGGTGAAACCCTCTACGCCTCGCCTTCCGGCACACCCAGAGGGAAAAACTCCCGATAGGGCCGCGCTTCCTCCACCGCACGGGCAAAGGACGGGCGCGCCAGCAAGCGCGCGCGATAGGCCAGCAAATGCCCATATTCCGCCGGGATCGCGTGTGACCAATGGGCGTAGAAGAGATGCGGCGCAGCGGCGCAGTCGGCCAGGCTGAACGCTTCGCCCGCCGCCCATGTCCGTCCGGACATATGTGCGTCCGCCCAGCCATAGGCACTTTCCAGCATCGCCCGCGCATCGGCGACACCGGCGGGGTCTTTCTGCCCCTCCGGCCGGATCGCGTCATAGACCAGCTTCTGCTGCGGGGTGGCGATATAATTGTCGAAGAAGCGGTCGAGCATCCGCACCTCCAGCGCCTGTGCCGGATCGCGAGGGATCAGCGGCGTTGCGCCGGGATACTGGATGTCGACATGCTCGACGATGATGCTGGCTTCGAAAATGGTCCGATCGCCATCGCGCAGGACCGGGAATTTCCCCAGCGGCCACAGCGCCGCCAGCCTCGCCCCATTGTCCGGCTCATCCGGCGCGAGCAGGCGAAAATCGAAGGGCACGGCCTTTTCATACAGCGCGATCAGCGCCTTCTGGCAGTAGGAGGAGAAGGGATGTCCGAAAAATTCCAGCATAACCCGCCCCTCCCCAGTGCCTTCTTAATGCACGAAGCGCGCCACCACATCACGATAGGAGCGACTGACCTTCACCTGAGCGCCCGATTCCAGCACCAGGAAACATTCGCCATTGGTGTGCGGCTTGACCTGCTTGACCTGGCTCAGATTGACGATGGTGGAGCGGTGGACGCGCTGGAAATTGCGCGGGTCGAGCCGCTTTTCCAGATCCTTCATCGTCTCGCGCAGGATCAGGCTGTTGTCGGCGGTATAGATGCACATATAATCGCCCGCCGCGTCGATCCGCTCGATCGAATCCACATCCACGCGGAAAATCTGACCGCGATCCTTGATGTTGATGAGCTTTTCGAACCGGTTGGACGCCGGGCCATCCTCATCGGCGGCGGCGAAGTCGCTCATCGCCTGTGGCGCGACCTCGGCCAGCACCCCGCGCAGCTTTTCCGCTTCCTGCACCTGCCGCTTGTCGGACAGGCGCAAGCGCACCCGGTCGAGCGCATCGGCCAGACGGCCTTCTTCCACCGGCTTCATCAGATAATCGACCGCCTGCGCTTCGAACGCACGAATGGCATGGTCGCTATAGGCGGTGACGAAAATGAACAGCGGCGGCTCCACTTCCATCATCCCCTGCACCACGGAAAAGCCGTCGAAACCGGGCATCTGGATGTCGAGGAACACGAGGTCGGGTTTGTGCGTCTTGATGGCGCGGATCGCTTCGCGGCCGTTATTGCAGGTTTCGATGATTTCGACATCCTCATGCGGTTGCAGACGCAGGGCAAGGCCTTGAATAGCCAGGCTTTCGTCGTCGACGAGGATTGTTCTGATGGTCATGCGGCCACTTTCGATGTTTCATCCATGTTAAGCGGAATCTCGATGATGACCGAAAATCCGCCTGGCGTGGAACGCGTTTCGAAGCTCTGTCGTTCCCCGAAGGCCTGAATTAATCGGTCCCGGATGTTCGGCAGGCCTACGCCCGTTCCCTCGCTGACCGGCATGTGCGGCTTCATGCCGCCTTCATTCAATCCCGGCCCACTGTCCGATACGACGATGCGGACATTTTCACCGGCAGGCTGC
Source organism: Sphingomonadaceae bacterium (assembly GCA_016000085.1). Lineage (GTDB taxonomy): Bacteria > Pseudomonadota > Alphaproteobacteria > Sphingomonadales > Sphingomonadaceae > Sphingobium. The sequence continues at coordinate 33,331 of JAECRT010000006.1, read as the reverse complement.
GCGCTGACCGAAATCTCGGCGCCTTCTTCCTTAGGCGTGACCGCATATTTGATCGCATTCTCGACCAGCGGTTGCAGCAGCAACGACGGAAGCCGCGCATGGGCCACCGCCGGGTCGATCGCGAAGGCCGGGCGCAGCCGATCCTCGAACCGCATCTTCTCAATCTCCAGATAGAGTTTGAGCGTCTCGATCTCCTGCTCGATCGTCACCTGTGCGGTCGGCTCGTTGATGAGCGTGTAGCGCAGGAAGGACGACAGGCGTGACAGCATCGCATTGGCGCGGTCGGTCTGCTTCAGCAGCACCAGCGTCGAGATGGAGTTGAGCGTGTTGAACAGGAAATGGGGATTAAGCTGATAGCGCAGCATCGCCAGTTGCGCATTGGCCGCCTGATTCTCCAGCCGCAGCAGCTGATCCGCCTGCTCCTCGACCGTCAGGTAGAAATTGATCGCATAATAAAGCGACGACCATGCCCCGATCAGCGTCATCGACAGATAGAATGCGCCCAGGAACAGTTGCAGCCCCGCCGTCTCGCTCCCCCGGTTCTGGGTGGAAAACACCCAGGCGTCGATGAAAGCGACCAGCCCCGCCGCAAACACCACCGTGACGATCGACACGCCCCAGGTGACGATCGGCCGCTGTTTAACCAGGAAACGAAACATCGCCGCGATCAACAGCGTCACCGAATAGCCCGTGACGGTGGAGATCAGCACCGGCACCAGGCTGGACAGCGGCTGGCCATTGGCGATGGTGGAAGACCCGCGCAGCAGGAAGGCGCCTGCCCATCCCAGCGATTGCAGGTTCCAAAAAGCGCGGTTCTTGTCAGCGAAAAAGGGCTGAGGCTGGATGCGTGGCACAGACATTACGCGGGAGCCTAGGCGATTTCCGCGCGGGGGTGAAGCCGGGTTCAGGCGGCGGCCGCCGGTTCTTGTGCCATCGGCGTCACTTCGTCCGGGCACAGCCAGACCAGATCGGCCAGCGCCAGCGTGCGCCCGTCATGCCCCGTGATGGCAATCGGGCGGATCGGCTGGCCGTCGCGCTTGTCCGCCAACACCTGGCAGGACACGGTGCCACAGCCCCATTTTTCGCCCCACTGGCGCAGCGCGATCATCGCGGGGGCCAGTCCTTCGCCCTTTTCGGTCAAACGATACTCGACCTTGCGCCGGTCGCACTGCATCGGCTGGCGCACCATGATGCCATTTTCGACCAGCTTGGCCAGCCGGCTCGCCAATATATTGCGGGCGATGCCCAGCGACGACTGAAACTCCTCGAAATGGCGGATTCCCGACAGGGCGCCACGCAGGATGAGGAAAGACCAGCGTTCGCCCATCATCTCCAGCGCGCTCGGCAGCGCGCATTGTTCCAGATCCTGGGCAAGGTTATGTTTCATGACCGTCACGCATAGCGCAAAGCGAAGGCTGTTGCAAAATTGCCGCCTTATTCATGCAAATGGGATTTTTTTGTTGCACCGCAAGGGTCTTCCAACACAATCACGGGTAGATGCTACGCCAATATGAACTTGTCGAACGGGTAAAACGCTACGATCCGGATGCGGACGAAGCGATGCTGAACCGCGCCTATGTGTTTTCGGTCCAGAAACATGGGAGCCAAAAACGCGCAAGCGGCGATCCATATTTCAGCCATCCCATTGAAGTTGCTGGCATTTTAACCGATTTCTATCTGGACGACCAGACCATCGTAACGGCTTTGCTGCACGACACGATCGAAGATACACTGGTCACCTATGAAGAGATTGAGGGCGCGTTCGGCCCGGATGTGGCCCGCATGGTCGACGGCGTGACCAAGCTGTCCAAGATCGAGGCCATGTCCGAAAATGAGCGGGCGGCGGAAAATCTCCGCAAATTCCTGCTCGCCATGTCGGATGATATTCGCGTGCTGCTGGTCAAGCTGGCCGACCGGCTGCACAATATGCGCACGCTCCATTTCATCAAGAATGAAACCAAGCGCCGCCGCATCGCCAAGGAGACGATGGACATATACGCCCCGCTGGCAGAGCGGATCGGCATGTATGATTTCATGCGCGAAATGCAGCTTCTCTCGTTCCGCGAACTGGAACCGGAAGCCTATGCCAGCATCACCCGGCGGCTGGAGCAACTGAAGGAAGGCGGCCATGACAAGGTCGACCGGATCGGCGCGGAACTGCAATTGCTGCTGGGCAGCAAGGGCCTGCCCGTCACCGTGTCGGGGCGCGAAAAGCATCCCTATTCGATCTGGCGCAAGATGCAGGAACGCCATATCAGCTTCGAGCAACTGACCGACGTGATGGCCTTCCGCGTCATCACCGACAGTAGCGATGATTGCTATCGCGCGCTGGGCGTCATCCACGGCACCTACAAAATGGTGCCGGGCCGGTTCAAGGACTATATCTCCACCCCCAAGCGCAACGGCTATCGTTCGGTCCACACCACCGTCATCCATCAGGACAATGCCCGGATCGAGGTGCAGATCCGCAGCCGCGACATGCACAATGACGCCGAACTGGGCCTCGCGGCGCACTGGGCCTACAAGCAGAAGGGCGACGCCACCGACCAGAACGCCGCATGGCTGCGCGATCTGGTCGAAATTCTGGAACAGAGCCAGGATGCGGACGAACTGCTCGAACACACGCGCATGGCGATGTATCAGGACCGCATCTTCGCCTTCTCTCCCAAGGGCGAACTGCATCAGCTGCCCAAGGGGTCGACCCCGGTCGATTTCGCCTATGCCGTCCACACCTCGCTGGGCAACCAGACGGTCGGGGCCAAGGTCAATGGCCGGGTCGTGCCCTTGCGCACCCAGATCGAAAATGGCGACCAGGTCGAAATCCTCAAATCCGCGGGTCAGGAACCACAGCCCGGCTGGCTGACCTTCGCCATCACCGGCAAGGCCCGCGCCGCCATCCGCCGCTATATCCGCCAGAAACAGCGCGGCGAGGAAGTCGCGCTGGGCCAGAAGCTTTATGAAGAGATTATCGGCCGCTTCTCCCCCGAACTGGCGAGCGAGTTGGGCGAAAAGGCGCTGATCGCGGCGCTCAAGCGGTTGAAGCTGGAGGATCGCGCATCGCTGATGGTCGCCATCGCCACGCATCGCCTGCTCGATTCCGAAGTCATGGAGGCGCTGATCCCCGGCTCCACCAGCGTGGCGGGGATGGAGGAAGCCCATCCGCGTCAACATGCCCCGGTGTCGATTCGCGGCCTGACGCCGGGCATCGCCTATCATCTGTCCGACTGCTGCCATCCGGTGCCGGGCGACCGCATCGTGGGCGTGCGCCGCACCGGCGAACCGATCGAAGTCCACACCATCGATTGCCGCTCGCTCGAAGCGGGCCAGGACGACGACTGGATCGACCTGAGCTGGGACAGCAAGTCCAAGGGCGGCACTGCCCGGCTTCAGGTCATCGTCAAGAACCAGCCCGGCGCGCTGGCAGCGGTCGCCAACGTGTTCGGCGCGACCAAGGCGAACATCCTCAACCTGCAACTGGTCAACCGCGAAGGACCGTTCCACACCGACATCATCGACCTGGAAGTCGCCGACGCCCAGCATCTGATGCGCATCCTGTCGGCCCTGCGCGCGATCGACGTGGTGGTGCAGGCGGACCGGGTCTGACGACAGATTTCGCGTGACATCCGCGCCCCAAATCTGTAGGGGGCGCGGCACCGGACCCTGTTGGGTCCACCGTCCGAGACAGTTGGTGAAGGGAATATGCCCTTCTTAATGTCCAGCCTAGGCGGGGAAAAGTTCTTTACCGGACGGCTTTTTGCCGCACCGGGTCTGCCCTGTTCCTTTCGATGAGGGATGCGGGCCAGTCGATCTCTCCCCTTCGGACTTAGTGCCCCGTAGCTTTGGCTGCGGGTTTTAGCCGTTCGCCGGGCAACCGTCGACGGATATGAAGTGGAGAATGGCATGGATCGTAATCAGAAAGCTGAGGTCGTTTCCGCGCTGAACGCAGAGCTGGCAGAAGTTGGCGTGGTCGTTGTGACCCGTAACCTCGGCATGACCGTCGCACAGTCGACTGTCCTGCGCCAGAAGATGCGCGAAGCCGGCGCTACCTACAAGGTTACGAAGAACCGCCTCGCTCGTATCGCCCTTGATGGCACCGCTTATGGCTCGATCAGCGACCTGCTGACGGGTCCCATTGGCCTCGCCACCTCGGCCGATCCGGTTGCAGCCGCCAAGGTTGCAGTCGAATTCGCAAAGACCAACGACAAGATTGAAATCGTTGGCGGCGCGATGGGCGAAGTGCTGCTCGATGCAGAGGGCATCAAGGCCCTGGCATCGATGCCGTCGCTGGACGAACTGCGTGCAAAGATCATCGGCCTCATTCAGGCGCCGGCGACCAAGCTTGCAACCGTCATCCAGACGCCGGCTTCGCAGCTCGCGCGGGTCTTCAACGCCTATGCGGAGAAGGACGCGGCATAACGCCGCCCCTGACACGTTTATTAGACTCTCATCTGACGGGGCTACCCGCCCCAAATAAGGAATATTTCACATGGCAGACATCAACGCTCTGGTCGAACAGCTTTCGGCCCTCACCGTCCTCGAAGCCGCCGACCTGTCGAAGGCTCTGGAAGAAAAGTGGGGCGTTAGCGCCGCTGCTGCCGTCGCCGTTGCCGGCCCGGCCGCTGCCGCTGCCCCGGCTGCTGAAGAGCAGACCGAATTCGACGTGATCCTGACCGGCGACGGTGGCAAGAAGATCAACGTCATCAAGGAAGTCCGCGCCATCACCGGCCTGGGCCTGACCGAAGCCAAGACCCTGGTTGAGTCGGCTCCTAAGGCGATCAAGGAAGGCGTGAACAAGGAAGAGGCCGAGAAGGTCAAGAAGCAGCTTGAAGAAGCCGGCGCGACCGTCGAACTCAAGTAATCGGACTGCCTCGCTGCAAGGCGGGGCAAACCGGAAGATAGAGGGGCGGCGCCTGCGGACGGCGCCCCTTTTTCTGTTCAGCGCCCCGCGCACGCCCGCATGTTGACTCAGTCAACTATTCCATGTCATCACGGCGGCATGGACCAAGCAATCGCGGCCGTGCGCCACTTCAACCGCTTCTACACCCGGCATGTCGGCGCGATCGATGCGCGCTTCCTCGACAGCGACGCCAATCTGCCCGAAGCGCGGCTGTTGTTTGAAATCGCGACGCGCGAACCCGTGGTCGCCAGCGTCCTTCAGGATGCGCTCGACCTCGACCGGGGCTATCTCAGCCGCATGATCGCCCGCTTCGAAAAGCGCGGCTGGATCATGCGGGACAAGGAAGGCCGCGCCCGTCCCATTCGCCTGACGCCACAGGGCCGCGACGCTTTCGACATCATCGACACCCGCCAACGCGCGATCGTCGCGACCAATCTGGCCCGGATGGATGCCGTCGAGCGCGACGATCTGGTTCAGTCCCTTACCAGGGCGCGGCTGCTGCTCGACCCTGGCTCCGCCGGGCCGTTCACCATCCGCCCCTTCCGCGTCGGCGACGCCGCTTATGTCGCCGCGCGCCAATCCATCCTTTACGACGCCAGCCATAGCTGGGGGCGCGGCCTCGAACAGGTCGAGGCCGAGACGGTCGCGGCTTTCCTGCGCAATTTCAAGCCAGGTCGCGAACAATGCTGGATTGCGGAGATGGACGGGGTGATGGCCGGGGCCATCTTCCTAACGGACGAAGGCGATGGCCTGTCCCGGCTGCGCCTGCTCCATGTCGAACCTTTCGCCCGGCGGCGCGGCATCGGCGATGCGCTGGTCAGTGAATGTATCGGCTTCGCGCGCGCCTGCGGCTATCGCACGATGATGCTGTGGACCCACAGCGTGCTGGAAAGCGCCCGCCGCATCTATGCCCGCCACGGCTTCGTCATCACCGCCCGCGAAACGCACCAGGAATTTGGCGAGCCGGTCGAGGGCGAAACCTGGCGGCTCACGCTATAGCGCGGATCAGAAATCCAGTTCCGCGCGCCACGCCACTACATCCACGCCATAGTTGCTACGCCCGCCCGCCAGGATCGCAGCGTCGGTATAGGCCAGATGGGCGTAATTGACGTTGAAGCGCAAAAACTCGACCGGCGTCCAGACCAGCGCCGCGATCACCCCATTTTGCGTGCCACCGACGATATCCTTGTCGTTCATGTCCAGATAGTCGTAGCGGACCGTCGCCTGCAACGCCCCCCATCCGCCGCTGCCGACCGGGCGGTCGGGCTTCACGATGCCGAATATGCCGTTCTTGTATCCGCGGCTTTCGCCGGTCAGCACATAGCCGACTTCGCCATAGCCGCCGAAGAAGGTAGGATCGGACAGACCCGGCCGCGACACGCGCAGCCAGTGCGCTTCGCCCGCCCACCACAATGGTCCGCGTTCGCCGCCAAACTCGACGCCATAATGACTTTCGCCGTCGGCGGGGATGTTGGGCGTCGCCAGGAACCGGCTGTTGGATGAATGGAGATAGGGCCGCTGACGATAGCGTTGCGGATTTTCGCTCAGCCGCTGGAAATCGCGCCAGTGTCCCGAAACGCCGAAATGCAGTTGCGTCTTGCCCAGCTTGGGCGCCAGCACGAGGCGGCTATCGACGCCATAGCTGTTATTCTCGTCCCCGCCATTGGCCCCGTCCGACGCATTGGTCAGCGAATCGGCGCTGTCGGAGAATATGCCCGCCTGCGCCAACAATATTCCCGACCGATATTGCGCCGACAGGCCCAGCCGCCGCTCGAAGCCGAAAGCGTCGGTAAAGGCGGCGCGCTCCATCACCGACCCGGCGGTATCGCTGATCAGTTCGTCGAGCGACTGGAACCCGTTCTGGTTGCCCAGCGTGAGAAGCCATTTGCCCTTTTCATAGGTGATATAGGTGTCGACCAAATCGACGCTGTTGTCGGACAGCTCCACTTCCAGCTTGTAACCGAACCCGCCGCCCAGTTGCCCTTCGCCACCCAGACGCAAGCGGCGCAATTCATTGGAATAGCCCTTGCTCCTGTCGGTCACGCTTTGCGGCGTCATCAGCAGGCCCGCATCATATTGGATGCGACCCTTGACGTGGAAGCTGGCCGCGCCCCTGGTAAAGACTGGCCCGCCCTTCCAGCCGATGATCGTATTGTCGGGCGCCTTGGCCGGGGCGGCCTGGGCCACCTGCGTAGGGGCTGCTGGCGGCGCGACGGCTGGCGCAGTGCTGCCCGACGCCGCGACCGCAGCAGGCGCTTTGTCCAGCCGCGCCTCCAGCCGGTCGACCTGCGCCTTGAGCGCTGCGATCTGCGCCCGCAGGGCGTCGGCTTCACTGGCGCTGATCGCCTGTGCGGCGAGCGGCGCGGGCGCGAGCATCGCGAACATGGCAACTCCAGCGAACAAGGCGGTCCTCGGCGTCATATATTTCCCTCTCATGTCCCGGGTGCCAATATGAATTTTTTGTTACGTTTCAGCGTCGATGAAATGTCATTTATGTGACATGCGCCGGATCGCCCGATCACGCGCCTTGATGGTTGGCGGCGGCGCGATAGCGGGCTACTCCCTGTCGTCACGATGTTCATCGCTCCCACCTTCCGTCGCCTGAGGGTCGCCGCCGCTCTCGCCTTCGCTTCTGGGGCACTGGGCGCGTGTTCGAACGAAGGCAGCGGGCCGGTTGTGGTCAGTATAGTGGGCGATCGCGACGATTTTGCGAAACCGCTGCAACATCTGCCTGATCCGGGGGCCAAACTGATTTTGGAGGCCACGGCACAGGGTTTGGTGGCGTTCGACGCCAGTGGCGAAATCCTGCCCGCGCTCGCCCAGCGCTGGATCGTGGAAGATGACGGGCGCAGCTATATCTTTCGCCTGCGCCGCGCTTTCTGGGCGAATGGCGCGCGCGTCGCCGCGCCGGATGTGGCGCGCATGCTCATGTCGCGAATCATCGCCTTGCGGCAACTCGACCCGGACGGCCCGCTCGATGCCGTGCAATCGGTCGTGCCGATGACCGGCGAAGTGATCGAGATCAAGCTCGCCGCCGCCCGCCCCTTCGTGCTTCAAATGCTCGCCCAGCCGCAAATGGCGGTGCTGTCGCGCGATGGCGGCACCGGTCCCTATCGCCGCGCGGTGCGGGGCAATGCGCTGTTCCTGACGCCCGTCGACCGCTCCACCGGCGACGATGAAACGGCGGAAGAACCCATGCCGCCCGCACAATTGCGCGTGTTGCGCGCCGAACGCGCCGCGCTGGCGATCATCCGCTTTCGCCAGGAAAAGGCGGCGCTGGTGCTGGGTGGGCGCTTCGCCGACCTGCCGCTGCTGGTCCCTGCCGGGATCGATCGCGACGCCGTGCGCGCCGATCCGGTGCAGGGATTGCTGGGGCTGGCGGTCGTGGGCGAAGGCAAGATGCTGGCGGACGACGGCGTGCGCGCCGCGATCAACATGGCGATCGACCGCAGCGCCCTGCCTCCCCTGTTCCCGTTGGGCGGCTGGGCCACCAGCGAACAGATACTGCCATCCCAGCTCGATCTGGGCCGCGCGCCAACGCCACCCGCCTGGGCCGGTCAGTCGATGGACGATCGCCGCGCACAGGCGCGCGCCACCATCGCCCAATGGCGCGCCGGACAGGACGAACCGCCCGCCTTGCGCATCGCCCTGCCATCGGGACCGGGCGCAACCTTGCTGTTCGGCATGCTGCGGCGGGATCTGGCCGCGATCGGCCTGACCGCCCGGCGCGTGGCGTTGGACGCCCCCACCGACCTGCGAATGATCGACGAAGTGGCGCCCTATGACAGCGTGCTCTGGTATCTGGGTCGCATCGGCTGCGCGCGCAAGATCCTGTGCAGCGATGCGGCCGACGCGGAATTGCAGGCCGCCACGCTCGCCAGCACGCCGGAAGAACGCGCCGCCCGCATCGGCGAGGCCGAAGCGCTGATGCAGGCCCATAATGGCTATATCGCGCTGGGTACGCCGGTGCGCTGGTCGCTCGTGTCCAGGCGTCTCAGCGGCTTCCAACCGTCGCATCGTGCGCGCCACCCATTGAACCACCTGTTCCGCCGCCCCAATTAGGGGATAAGGAGACAATGAGGATGGCGATTTCCCAGGATCAATTCGATCGCGTGATGCGGGACATGCCCGGCTTTGGCCGCGATCCGGCATCGATACGCCGCCGGATAGAGGCGATGGAAGCCGTGCTGGAGGGGCTGTTCGTCATCCCCGGCACCAACCGCCGCGTCGGGCTGGACAGCCTTGTCGGGCTGGTCCCTGTCGTGGGCGATCTCGCCACCGCGGCCATGGGCGCGTGGATCGTGTGGGAAGCCCGCAATCTGGGCATGTCGAAATGGCAGATCACGCGCATGGCCGCCAATGTGGGCGTCGACACGTTGATCGGCGCCATCCCCTTCGCCGGGGATATTTTCGATTTCCTCTACAAATCGAACACCAAGAACCTGCGGATCATCCGCAAGCATCTCGACCGGCACCACCCCTCGACCGTCACGATCGAGGGCCAGCCCTAACGCGACCTGCGGGCCGGGGTCGCGCTATCCGGCCCACGCGCGATCCGCAGCGCCGCGCTCGTGGGCGCGCCACCCTGATGACCGGGGCATCGGGTGAACTGCATCGCCTTGTCCATGCACAGCCAAACTTCGTTCAGCCATCCGCCGCGCGTCGTGGTCACGCGCAACATGTCCGCGCGCAACCCCTTGTTCGCGCGCGCAAAAGCATCGGCAAACTGCCCGACGGTCAGCGTCTCGCGCCGCCCCAGCGCCGCCATGTCCGGGTAGCGCAGCGCCTGATAGAACGCGCGGGACTGGTTGAAATATAGCGTCGGCTTGGTCGTCATGCAGGTGCCATGCTTGGCCCATTCATGCTGGATCAGCTGCACCGAAGGCGTGGTGCACAGATTGTCGCGCAGCACCTGACGCGGCACCAGATCGGCGGGACGGCAATATTGCGGCCAATCCTTGCCATGGCCATCGGGCCACAGGCCATGCAGCACGAACCCGAACCGCCCCTTGCCCGCGCATTGGAACCGACTGTCCGCCCCGCGCGCCGTTTTGCAAAATTGCGGCGACCAACTGATCGCCAGCGTATAGCTGCCGATGGGCAGGACGCGCCTCGGCTCCTTCTCGCTCGGCCCGTCCGGCTTGGGCCGCGCAATCCCGGCGGGCAGGCTGCATTGCGCCGCCTGCGCCAGCGCACTGGCGGGAGCCGCGATCAGGACGAGTGCGGCTACGACCTTAAGCATAGTCGAAATCCAGCCCGATATCTGCCGCCGGGGCCGACTGGGTCAGCCGCCCGACGCTGATATAGGTCACGCCCGTCTCTGCCTTCGCCCGGATCGTTTCCAGCGTCACGCCGCCCGACGCTTCGGTCGGCACCCGCCCGTTCACCAGGCTCACCGCGCCGCGCAGCATGGCCGCATCCATATTGTCGAGCAGCAGATGGGTCGCGCCCGCGCTCAGCGCCGGTTCGATCTGGTCGATCCGGTCGACCTCCACGATGATCTGCGCGATCCCGGCGACGGCGGCGCGGCGCACCGCTTCCTCCACCGATCCGGCAACCGCGACATGATTATCCTTAATCATCGCGGCGTCCCACAACCCCATGCGATGATTGGTCGCCCCGCCCATCCGCGTGGCATATTTCTCCAGCACGCGCAGCCCCGGAATGGTCTTGCGCGTATCCAGCAGCGTCGCGCCCGTCCCCGCAATCGCATCGACATAGGCCCGCGCCATGGTCGCGATGCCAGTCAGATGCTGCACCGTGTTGAGCGCCGACCGCTCCGCCGTCAGCATCGCCCGTGCCCGGCCCCGGATGCGCATGACATCGGTCCCCGCCGCCACAGCATCGCCATCCTGCTTCAGCAGCGTAATCTCGACATCCGGGTCGAGCGCACGAAAGAATGCGACCGCGATCGGCAATCCGGCCAGCGTCACGGCGTCGCGCGTATCCATCACGCCGTCGAACATCGCATCGGCGGGTATCACCGCCTCGCTGGTCACGTCACGGCCCTGCGCGCCCAGATCCTCGGCCAGCGTGGAAGCAACGAAGGCGTCGAGGTCGAAGCCGGGAAGGGTAAAGCTCATGCTATCAGCCACGCGCGCCCAGATCCCCCTGCCCCACCGTGCCGCTCGCCATTTCCAGCATCCGGTCGAGGCTCTTTTTCGCGCCCAGCCGCAGCGTTTCGTCCATTTCGATGCGCGGCTGCAAATCGCGCAGCGCCAGATACAGCTTCTCCATCGTGTTGAGCGCCATATAGGGACAGATGTTGCAGTTGCAGTTGCCGTCCGCGCCCGGCGCACCGATGAACGTCTTGTCCGGCACGGACTTCTGCATCTGGTGGATGATATGCGGTTCGGTCGCCACGATCAGCGTGTCGCCCGGCATGGTCTTGGCAAAATCGAGGATGCCGCTGGTCGATCCGACATAATCGGCATGATCGACGATATAGGGCGGACATTCGGGATGCGCGGCGATCGGCGCGTCGGGATGCAGCACCTTCAACTTGAGCAATTCCGTTTCGCTGAACGCCTCATGCACGATGCACACGCCCGGCCACAACAGCATGTCGCGGCCCAGCTTGCGCTTGAGATAGCCGCCCAGATGCTTGTCGGGACCGAAGATGATCTTCTGATCCTTGGGAATCTGCGCGAGGATCTTCTCGGCCGACGACGACGTCACGATGATGTCGGACAGCGCCTTCACCTCGGCCGAACAGTTGATGTAGCTCAGCGCAATATGGTCGGGATGCGCCTCGCGAAACGCCTTGAACTGGGCGGGCGGGCAACTGTCCTCCAATGAACAGCCCGCGTCCATGTCCGGCAGGATGACGATCTTGTCGGGCGACAGGATCTTGGCCGTTTCCGCCATGAAACGCACGCCGCAAAAAGCGATGACGTCCGCGTCCGTCTCCGCCGCCTTGCGCGAGAGTTCCAGGCTGTCACCGACGAAATCGGACAAGTCCTGAATCTCGGGCGACTGGTAATAATGGCCCAGGATAACGGCGTTGCGCTCCTTGCGCAGCCGTTCGATCTCCGCCCGCAGGTCGATACCCTGCAAGGAACCGCCTATGCCTCCTCGTGCGTCCACGCCGTCAATCTCCTATTGTCCCATGGGGGCAGATAGGCGGGAACGCGCGGGGGTTCAAGGAAACTGCGCACGCATCGGGCGCGCGGCGCCGGGCGCTCCGGCCGTCACGGCCTGCGTGATAGCATAGCCCACGGGACTATAGGCGATCGCATCGGCCAGCACTTGCGATCCGACCATCAGCGCCAGCCCCCACAGATAGGCCGGATGGACATGGCCGATGCGGCAACGATCCGCGATCATCCCGGCCATGACGAAGAAAGCGGGAAACAGAACGGCGGAAATCCACCAGGCCCAGGGAATGATGAAGGGCATCGGCAGCAACCGGCCAAAGCCCGGCCCGGTGATCGATGCCATCGCGCACAGCATCAAACGCCGGTGCCAGTCGGTCCGCCGCCGCTTCGTGATCGCCCATCCGACCAGCCCGGCAAAACAGACTATGCCGATCGAATTGCCGATCAGAAATTCATTCTTGTCGAAGAAAAAGGGCGCGCCGGTGGTGCGCACCGAATGGCGCGTCATCGCCAGGCCCATGCCCACCATCATCGGCACCCAGCCCAGCGCCAACCAGCCCAGCCGCTTGTGCAGCACGGTCGATCCCGTGGCGACCAGTCCGGTCTGCACCAGATACAGCGTCACCCAGCCGAAAAAGACAAAAGCGTGAATATGGAAGATGATAGGCGAAGCGAAACTGGAACGGCCAAAGATGATGCTGGTCGAAAATCCGGCGACCAGAATGAAGGCCATCACACAGGCAATGATGAAGAAGAAACGATGTTCCCGTTCGAAGACGGCCGTCGCCGCCGATGCCTGCGTCGCCATGTTGCCCCCAGGATTTTCCTTGGAAGGGCAGGAATATCATCATGTGCGTAGGGGCGTCAATTCATGGCCGCCAATGCATGCCGATCCGTCAGCGGCGATTCGCCAGCACCTCGTTGATCGGCGTGGTCACGTCCCATTGTTCCTTGTTGCGGGCGGACCGCTCCGGCGGAAAGGTCACGATCACCCGCGCGTCGCCATAGCCCATCGCGCCCAGCGGTGCGGCCATCAGCCTGCCCAGCGCGGCGCGGCCGAAATCGCGCGCCTGCGCCATGCGTTCGGGCGACCGCGCTGCGCTCGTCGCGCGTGCCTGCGCATGGGCGGACACGCGGCGGCTCAATTCCTCGCCCGCCTGCCGCGTCACGAACAGGCCGTTGGTGCGCACCAGCGTGCGCTGGCTCTCGTCGACATTGGCCTTGCCCGGCGCCACGTCAGGCGCATTGACGATCAGCGTGCGCGTGGTCGGATTCCATTCCAGATCGTCCGGTCCCAATGCGCGCAGGTCGATGAAATAATCGACCGAAAAGGGCATTTTCACCACCTGATCGGACTTCAGCATGCCAAAACCGCGCACATCCTGCGCCGTACTCTGAATTGTGCCGCTCAAATCGGACACTTTCAGGCTGCTGGTGCCGGCAATTTTTTCGGCGATGATCTTCGTCACCGCCGACCCGTCATCCTCGACCGCGACCACATAGTCGCGATTATAGCGCTGCCAGCCGACCAACATCGCGACGCCCACAAACAGGATCAGCAGCGCCAGCCCGATCGGCCCCGCATAGCGTTTCAGGCCGCGCTCCATCGCCCGTCCCCCAGCGGTGCAGCCATGCCCCGCCGGTCCAGGTCGATCAGGTGTGCCAGCACCGATCGTCCGGCCGCACCATAGAGGCGCGGATCGACGCCCTTATACATCTCCGCCACCATGTCGGGGATGGCGCTGTCGCCGTTGCGCGCCAGAAAGCGCAATATCTGCCCCTCGCGCTGCTTGCGATGGCCCATCATGCCGCGCACCAGCCGCTGCGGATTTTCCACCGGCTCGCCATGGGCAGGATAATACACGCTATCGTCCCGCTCCAGCAGCCGCTGCATCGACCGCATATAGGCGCTCATGTCGCCATCGGGCGGCGAAATCACGCTGGTCGACCAGCCCATGACATGATCGCCGGTGAACAGCGCCTTTTCCTGCGCCAGCGCGAAGCAGATATGATTGGAGGTATGGCCCGGCGTCGCCACCGCCTCTAGCGTCCAGCCGTCACCGGCTACCTGCTCGCCATCGGCCAGCACCCGGTCGGGGCGATAGGCCGCATCGAACGCCGCGTCGGATCGCGGGCCGTCATCGTCCAACGTCAGCGCCGCACAGCCGATGACCGGCGCGCCGGTCATCTCGCTCAACGGACGCGCCGCCGGGCTATGATCGCGATGGGTATGGGTACACAGGATCGCCACGACCGGCCGACCGGCGATGGCGGCGGTCAGCGCGGCCAGATGCTCGGCCTCGTCGGGACCGGGATCGATAACCGCGACATCCTTCGCGCCCACCACATAGGTCTGCGTGCCGGTATAGGTGAAGGCCGACGGATTGGGCGCCAGCACCCGCGCCACCAGGGGCGAAAGCGGCATCAGCACACCGGTCGGCAAATCGGCCGGATCATAGGGGGTAGCCATTTCTCCCATGTGCCTATTTCCGGGCGGATTTCAAGAGGGACCGCCCTCGCCTGTCCTACGCCATGCGCGCCTGCTATGCCGGACAAGCGTCACGGGTTGGCGCAGGGCTCTTGTAATATTATTACACGATTTCGTTATCATATTTCAGAATTACCGGGAAATGTGCGAAGTTAAGCCCGCCATATCCAACATGACCATTCTCCCCTAGGCTCGCCCCATGGCTTCCGACCTTCCCGAACAATGGCGCAAACATCTCGCGCTCGACCGGCGCCGCTCGATCCATACGGTCCGCGCCTATGTCGCCACGGCGGAACGGCTGGTCGCCTTTCTGGAGGGGCATCATGGCCAGGCCGTAACCGCGCCGATGCTCGCCCGGCTGGAACAGGCGGACCTGCGCGCCTTCCTGACGGTGCGCCGGGCGGACGGCATCGGCAACCTGTCCGCCGCCCGCGAACTCTCGGCGATACGCGGTTTCCTCAAGTTCGCAGGCGGCGAAGACGCCCGTATTCCCGCCATGAAAGGCCCACGGGTCAAGCGCGGCCTGCCCCGCCCCATCTCCCCGGACGAAGCCGTGGCGCTGGCCGCCGACATCGCCGAAACCGCCCGCGAAGGCTGGATCGGCGCACGCGACTGGGCGGTGCTGCTGCTCCTCTACGGCGCGGGTCTGCGCATTGGCGAGGCGATGGGCCTGACCGGCGCGACGCTCCCGCTTGGCGACACGCTGCGCGTCACCGGCAAGCGCAACAAGATGCGCCAGGTGCCGCTTTTGCCGCAGGTCCGACAGGCGATCGAGGCCTATGTCGCGCTATGCCCGCACCCGATGACCCGTGATGAAGCCCTGTTTCGCGGCGCACGCGGCGGACCACTCTCCCCCGCGCTGATCCGCCGCGCGGTGCAGGGCGCGCGCGGTCGCCTCGGCCTGTCAGACCGCACTACGCCCCATGCGTTGCGGCACAGCTTCGCCACTCACCTGCTGGGGCGCGGCGCGGATCTGCGCAGCCTTCAGGAACTGCTGGGCCATGCCAGCCTGTCCTCGACCCAGGTCTATACCCAGGTCGACGCCGCTCATCTTCTCGACATCTACCGCAACGCCCATCCGCGCGCCTGACGCTTCAGCCCTTGGGCCGCCAGGTCGCCAGCCGCCAAAGATAGATCAGCACCGCCCCAACCACACACACCGTCGCGGCTGGCCCGATATATTTATCGATCTCACTGAAATTCTTGCCCAGCACAAAACCGGCATAGGCCAGGATCACGTTCCAGATAAACGCCCCCGCCGCAGTCCACAGCAGAAACCGCACATGCCCCATGCGGAACAGCCCGGCCGGCAGCGAGATCATGGTGCGCAACGCGGGCATGAAGCGAAAGACGAACACGACGATCTGGCCATATTTACCGAACAATCTGTCCAGCGCCTCGACATCCCGCCACTCCAACGTCGCCCAGCGGCCATAGCGGTCGACCAGGGGCTTGAGCCGTTCAAAGCCCAGTACATGCCCGACCAGATACCAGAAATAATTGCCGACGGTCGTGCCGATCGTGCCTGCCAGCAACAGCCATTCCATCGCCATCCGGCCCTGACCCACGCGGATGCCGCCAATGCCCATGATGAGTTCGGACGGGATAGGCGGAAAGACATTTTCCAGCACCATCAGCAGGAAAATGCCCCAATAGCCGCCCGCGTCGATCAGGCGGAGAACCCAGTCGGTCATGAAGTTTGCCGATCGATCAATCCACCGCCCGCGTCGCCAACCGGGCGTCGATCGCGTCCCAGATCATGCCTCCGGTATCGGTGCCGTCGAACGCATCGATCGACACGATCCCGGTCGGCGAGGTCACGTTGATTTCGGTTAGCCACTCGCCGCCGATCACGTCGATCCCCACGAACAACAGGCCCCGGCGCTTGAGCTCCGGCCCCATGGCGGCACAGATTTCGCGCTCCTTGTCGGTTAGCTGTGTCTTGGCCGCAGAACCGCCAACGGCAAGGTTCGACCGGATTTCGCCTGCCCCCGGAATCCGGTTCACTGCGCCCGCGACTTCGCCATCGATCAGCACGATGCGCTTGTCGCCTTCCGCAACGCCGGGGATGAAAGCCTGCACCATGAAGGGTTCGACCCACGACGCCTTGAACAGTTCCACCAGCGACGACAGGTTTGCGCCGTTCTTACCGACATGGAACACCGCCACGCCGCCATTGCCATAGAGCGGCTTCACCACGATTTCGCCATGCTGCTTCAGGAAAGACCGCACCTCGTCCAGTTCACGGGTGATCATCGTGGGTGGCATGAACCGCGCATAGTCGAGCACGAACAGCTTTTCGGGCGCGTTGCGGACGCTGGCCGGGTCGTTGACCACCAGCGTCTCGGCCTGCACCCGCTCCAGCAAATGGGTGGCGGTGATGTAGCTGAGGTCGAAGGGCGGATCCTGCCGCATCCACACGACATCGACGTCGCGGCCCAGATCCAGCATTTCGGCCGGGCCAAAGGCGAAATGGTCGCCCTGCACCTTCTGGACCTTGACCGGCCGCGCCTTGGCCAGCACGCGGCCGTCGCGATAGGTCAGGTCGGGCGCGAGATAGTGATAGAGCCGGTGTCCCCGTGCCTGTCCCGCCAACATGATGTGAAAGGTCGAATCGCCACCGATCTTGATTCCCTCCATCGGGTCCATCTGCACGGCGACGGTCAGCGGATTCAAATCGGTCATGTGCGTCCTTCTTGCTTCACGGGACACAGGGCGCGTCACCCCCCATGCCAGACGTTCGCCAGATGGCGTGGCGCGCGGCCCGGCGCAAGGAGGATGACGTCGATTCGCATATCGTCGCCCGGTTCGGCCAACTCATGCCACAATATTTCCGCGGCCGCCGCCACCCGCGCCAGCCGCCTTTCGTCGATGGCCAGGTCCAGATCCGCCGCGTTCCCCCGCGCCTTCACCTCGACAAAAGCCAGCATAGCGCCCTTGCGCGCGACCAGATCGACCTCGCCCGCCCGCGTGCGCATCCGCCGCCCCACGATTCGCCAGCCCTTCAGGCGGAGCCACCAGCCGGCGATCCGCTCCGCCTGACGCCCGCGCTGTTCGGCCGCTGCCCGCTTCACCCCTTCAATTCCATGGCCCGATCGTAAAGCGTGCGCCGATCCAGCCCCAGCTTTTTCGACACTTCGCCCGCCGCCTTCGACACCGGCAGGCGGGTCAGCGCCTCCAGCAGCGCGGCGTCGGCGTCTTCCGCGCTGGCCGGCGCCGCTTCGCCGGGCGGGCCGACGGTCACGACGATCTCCCCTCTGGGCGGCGCATCGGCATAGCGGACGGACAGTTCGGTCAAGGTGCCGGTCGCCGTTTCCTCGAAGGTCTTGCTGATCTCGCGACTGACCGCCGCTTCCCGGTCGCCCAGATGCGCTGCCATCGCCGACAGGCTTTCCGACAGGCGCGGCCCGCTCTCATAGAAAACCAGCGTCGCGCGCAGCCCCGCCACTTCATCCAGCGCATCGCCCCGCGCCTTGGCCTTGCTGGGCAGGAAACCCATGAAGAGAAAACGGTCGGTCGGCAGTCCTGACAGCGTCAGCGCCGCAATTGCCGCACTAGGGCCGGGCAGCGTCGTGATCGTGCGCCCCGCCGCCCGCGCGTCGCGCACCAGCTTGTAGCCTGGATCGGAGATGAGCGGCGTCCCTGCATCGGACAGCAGCGCCACCGATTCGCCCGCCATCCGATCGACCAACCGCGCGCGAACATTTTCCGCACTATGGTCGTGATAGGGGATCATCGGCCGGTCCGACCCCGCGTGGCGCAGCAGACGTGCGCTGACTCGCGTGTCTTCCACGGCGATCAGGTCGGCCAGCCGCAGCACCTCCGCCGCACGCGGTGTAAGGTCTCCAAGGTTGCCGATCGGCCCCGCAACGATATAAAGCCCAGGCTCAAGCCCCGAATGTTGAGTTTCCATAAGGACGCCAGATGACAGAGACGGATGCCCCCCGGCAAGCGAACTTGTTCGCTTCCATGAAGCGCGGCGCGCGCATCGCCTTCATGGCCAGCGCGCTGATGCTCGCCGCCTGTCAGTCCATCGTGCCCAAGGGCGCGCCCCCGACCGCGCCGTCCGGCCCCGTTGCGCCCACCCGCCCTGACGTTACCGAAGGCCTGCCGACAGATACGGCGCGCCACCGCGTCGCCCTGCTCGTGCCGATGAGCGGGACCAATGCCGGGGTCGGCCAGTCGATCGCCAACGCCACCACGCTGGCCTGGATGGACACGAAAACCGACAAGGTCCGCATCACCACCTATGACACGGCGCTGGGCGCGGCGGCGGCCGTGAACAAAGCGCTGGCCGACGGTAATCGCCTGATCCTTGGCCCTCTGTTGGCCGACGACGCCCGTATCATCGGGCCGATTGCCGCGCGCGCAAATGTGCCCGTCATCAGCTTTTCCAATGATAATGGCGTGGCCGGCGGCGGCGTCTATATAATGGGGTACAACCCCAACCAGTCGATCGAACGGGTCGTCAGCTTCGCCCGCGAAAAGGGAATGAGCAACTTCGCCGCGCTGGTGCCGCGCGGCACCTATGGCGAGCGGGCGGGCAATGCCCTTTTGCGCGCGGTGGAGCAGGCCGGCGGTACGGTCGTATCGATGCAGAGCTTCGATCGCACACCCGCATCGATCACGGCAGCGGTGAAAAAATTGCAGGCTTCGTCCAGCTATGATGCGCTCTTGATCGCCGACAGCGGCCGGGTGGCGTTGCAGGTTGCGCCGATCGTGCGGAAAAATGGCGGCGCGACGGCACGACTGCTCGGCACCGAATTGTGGAATACCGAAGGGGCGCTGGCGGCCAGTCCGGTCCTGCGCGGCGCCTGGTTCGCCAGCGTGTCGGATGCCCTCTACAGCCAGCTGGCGGCGAAATATCGCGCGCGGTACGGCAGCGCGCCGTTCCGCCTGTCCTCGCTGGGCTATGACGCCGTGCTGCTGACGGTGCGAATCGCGCAAGATTGGAAGCCGGGCAGCGCTTTCCCCGCCGCGCGGTTGCGCGATGCGGGCGGCTTTTCCGGCATCGACGGCGCATTCCGCTTCACGCGGTCGGGCGTGGCCGAACGCGCATTGGAAGTCTCGGAAGTGGGCGCTGGCAATGTGACGGTGCTGGCCCCGGCGCCGCGCAGCTTCACCGAGTAAGCCGACCGATGGCGGCGCTGGCGTGCCGCCATTTTCCCTGTGCGAACGTCACGCAGAACGGATAGCCTGCCCCGGCCCACTTGCCTGCGGGCCAAAGGGGAACGCCACCTATGTCTTTGACCGTCCGCATCCTGATTGCGCTGCTGCTGGGGCTGACCTGTGGCATCATCCTTTCGGAATGGGGCGGCGGCTGGGACGGGGATGTGGTCGCAGTCGCCCAACCCCTGGGCAAGGCATGGCTCAACAGCCTTCAGATGCCGCTGATCCCGCTGATCTTCGCGCTGTTGGTGACGGGCATTGCGCAGGCGGCGACCACGGCACGGACAAGCGGCATGGCAGGTCGCACGATCCTGCTGTTCGCCATCGGGCTGTTGGCGTCGGCAACCGTCGCGGCGATCGTCGGACCGCTCATGTTGCATCTCTGGCCCGTTCCGGCGGGCGCGACCGGCGCATTGGCCGGGGTGGGCAGCGCTGCGGATGTGCCGGGGGTCAAGCCGTCTGCCGAATGGCTGCTGGGCTTCATTCCGGCCAATCCCATCAAGTCCGCCGCCGATGGTCAGGTTGTGGCGGTGGTGCTGTTCGCCCTGATCTTTGGCTTTGCGGTTACGCGCGTCGCCGACGCACGCCGGGCACAGATGACCGGATTGTTCGAAGCGCTGGCCGATGTGCTGCTGGTCGTGGTGGGATGGGTGTTGTGGCTGGCGCCGTTCGGCGTATTCGCGCTGGCGCTGGTCGCGGGCGCCCGGTCGGGCCTCGCCACGGCGGGCGCCTTGCTCCACTATATCGGCTTCATCGTGCTGATCTGTGTCATCGTGACGCTGTTCGTCTATCCGATCGCCATCATCATCAGTCGCATCCCGGCGGGGCGATTCGTGCGCGCGGTCTTTCCGGCGCAGGCGATCGCCTTTTCGACGCAAAGCTCCATCGCTTCGCTACCCGCGATGATCGGAGCCTGCGACGGACCGCTGGCGGTGCGGGAAACCACCCGCAGCATCGTGCTGCCGCTCGCCATTTCCCTGTTCCGCATCACCAGCCCGCCCGCCAATTTGGGCGTCGCCCTCTATGTCGCGGCAATGCACGG
>JAECRT010000006.1:0-12538 GCA_016000085.1 Sphingomonadaceae bacterium | reverse complement strand
CGACGCACCGTAAGGATCTTCACCGGTGCGTCGAGCATCTGTCCCTTCATCACCCCATCGCCCGCCGTGGGTGACTTGGGCGCGGCCAGAATGGCCTTCACCACATCCATCCCCTCGACCACATGGGCGAACACGGCAAAGCCCTGATTGTCGCCCGCCGCCTGTGGCTGAGCATCCATGGCTGGCATCGCGCCCAGTACGATGAAAAAATCGCCCGCTGCGCTACCTGGCGCGTAGCGCGCCATCGACAGCGCGCCATCATCATGGGTCAGCCCGGTCTGGCTGGTGGGTTCATGGCGGATCGGCGGCAAGGTGCGCTTGAGGTCATTTTGCGTTCCGCCCTGCACGAAACCATAATCGGCCGCGCCCACGCCACGATAAAATTGCGTTCCGTCGAACCGTTTCTGATCGACATAGGCCAGGAAATTGGCCGCGGTGACGGGTGCCTTGTCGCGATGGACCGCCACAACAATCCGACCCGCGGCCGTTTCGATCGCGACGCGGACATCGCCCGTAACGGGCGTCTGGGCCTTGGCAGACGCGAGCGTGGCTAAGGCGGCGAGCAGGATGAGGAGAGAGCGAATCATCGCCCTAGCCTAACCGCTCGCGCGCAGGACGCCAGCGCCGCGCTGTCAGCCTTCCAGCAAACGCTGCAAGGCGCGGACGTCGGCGTCTATGTCCGGGTTGCTTTCGCGCAGCTGTTCGATGGTGCGAACCGCATGGATCACCGTGCTGTGGTCACGACCGCCAAAGATGCGGCCGATTTCCGGCAATGAGCGCGGCGTCATCTTCTTGGCCAGATACATCGCCACCTGACGCGGGCGGGCGACGGCGCGGGCGCGGCGCTTCGAGCGCATTTCCGACGCATCGATCTTGTAGTGGGCCGCGCAGGCCTTCTGGATTTCGTCCACTGTGATGCGCCGGGCATTGGCGCGCACGGCGTCAGCCAGCATGCCCTGCGCAAAGTCCAGATCAATCGAGCGACCGGTCAACTGGCCATAGGCGACCAGCTTGTTGAACGCCCCTTCCAGTTCGCGCACGTTCGAACGGATCGAGCGAGCAAGGAAGTCGATCACGGCATCGGGCACGGGCGGATCACCCGCGACGGCGCGCTTGGCTTCCAATATCGCGAGCCGCAGGTCGAGTCCGGCAGGCGAAATGTCCGCGACAAGCCCACCGGCCAGCCGCGACAGGATACGCGGATCGATCGACTCTAGCATTTGCGGCGCCCGATCTGCGGTAACGACAATGCGTGCACCCGCATCGATCAGGTCGTTGATCGTGTGGAGAAACTCCTCCTGCGTCGATCCCTTGCCTGCAATGAACTGGATATCGTCGATCAGCAGCAGCCGCGCGGCGCGCAGACGCGCCTTGAACGCCATCGTTTCATTGGCGCGCATCGCGTTCACAAATTCCATCATGAAGCGTTCGGCCGACATGTAGAGCACCGGCGCCGCAGGCGAATGTCCCGAAAAGGCGGCGGCGATCGCGTGCAGCAGATGCGTCTTGCCCTGCCCCGTGCTGCCGTGGATGAACAATGGACTAAAGCGCGGCTGGGCCTCGCCAGCCATCGCCTGCGCGGCAGAGCAGGCGAGCTGGTTGCTTTCGCCCGTGACGAAATCGCCAAAGCCATGGCGCGGCTGAAAATTGGATGCGATCACGACCGGCTGCGGCGCGGGCGCAACGGTCGGTTCGATATGCACGATTTCGAGCAGGCGCGGACCGTCGGCATCGGCGGCACGGCACAGACGGACTTCCCGCACGCCCACCCCGGCACTACGCCAGGCCATGCGCAGACGGTCGCCAAACTGGCCGGATACGAAATTCGCGCTGAAGTCGCTCGCCACGCACAGGTCCAGCGTCTGCGATTCGGGGCAATAGTCGCCCAGCCGTACAGGCTTGAGCCACTGATCGAACATGCGCGCGCCGATGTCACGGCGCAGACCGGCGCGTATCGCGGTCCAGGCAGATTCCAAACCGGAATCTGCCAGACGAAGATGCCCGTCCTGCCAATCCACCACGCCCACAACATCCTTCATTATATTTTGCGATCCTACCAACTGCGCCCCCCGTATCGGGCAGGAAAAAGTGACAATAAGCTACCCGTTCGGAAAAGCCCCCGCCTTGCCGAGTAGTTTCTATCAACTCATCTCAATGACGGCTGCCAAAAGGTGATTCGATGGCTGCCGGAGTTCAGAAATAGACAGGGGCGCAGGCCCGGATCAAGGGCGGCGACGTTCAAAAAAATGAAATAAAGCCGTTGACTCAGTAAACCCACGGAAAAGGCGGCAAAGTCATTTTTCTGTTATAATTCAATTGTTTATTTACAGTCCAACCCATCCGACCAAGTCGAATCGCGGGTTTTCCGCCAGTCTGGTAAATGACAGGCTCATGAAGGAACGATGAAAAGCCCGCCCCGGGGACCGGGACGGGCTCATTCAGATCGTAAAACCCGAAAAGGGTCAGGCCAGAGCGCTGACAGCCTTCGTCAGACGGCCGAACTTGCGCGATGCAGTATTCTTGTGCAGCACGCCGCGGGCAACGCCACGGGCCAGTTCAGGCTGAACAGTCTGGAGCGCAACCGCTGCAGCCGACTTGTCACCGGCGGCGAGGGCGGCTTCCACCTTCTTCACCAGGGTGCGAATCCGGCTGATGCGGGCACCATTGATTTCGGCGCGACGCTCGTTGCGGCGGATGCGCTTCTTGGCTTGCGGCGTATTGGCCATTTACAGTCCTCGGTTCTCGTCAAATCTTGGGAAGAGATGGACCGGAACACCGATCTGTCTCATGAAGGTGCGGCCCTTACAGGGGATCGCACAGGGCGTCAACTGGACATCAACGAGAGATGGGCCGGGCTATTTCTGACAGGTTGGACAGAAAAAGGTCGACCTTCCGCCATCGACTCGCCGTTTCACCGTACCCCCGCAAGGACAGGCCTGCCCCTCGCACCCATAGACCCGCCACTGCTTGGAAAAATATCCCAGTTCTCCATCGGGCCGGGCATAGTCGCGCAGGGTCGAGCCGCCCGCAATGATCGCGGCGGACAGAACTCCGCGAATCGCATCGACCAGCAGGGCGAGGCGCGGCCGACTGATGCGCCCCGCCGCCCGCGTCGGCGCGATCCGGGCCATGTTCAGCGCTTCACAGACATATATATTGCCCAGCCCCGCCACGATGCGCTGATCCAACAGCGCCGCCTTGATCGACGTCGCCTTGCCTTCCAGCACGCGCGCCAGATAGGCGACGTCGAAATCCGGCCCCAGCGGCTCTGGCCCCATGCGCGTGAACGGCGCGTAATTTTGCCACGCATCGCTGCGCACCAGATCGAGTGAGCCGAAGCGCCGCGGATCATTAAGGGCGAGTACGCGCCCCGCCCCCGTCTCCACGACGAGATGATCGTGTGTGCCGATCTCCGTCGGGTCGATTCGCCAGCGGCCCGACATGCCCAGGTGAAAGATCAGCATGTCACCGCGACTGGTTTCCACCAATCCATATTTGGCGCGGCGCGACAGGCCCGTGACCGTCGCGCCCGTCAGGCGCTGGCGCAGATCCACCGGAATGGGAAAGCGCAGGTCCGCCCGGCGCGGCTCGACACGGGTGAGAACCGCGCCATCCAGCACGGATCGCAGGCCCGCAACGGTGGTTTCGACTTCAGGAAGTTCTGGCATGGTCTGCTATCTAGGCACGGCCGCATGCGATTCCCAGCTTCTTGGCTGGAGTTGGGCGAAAACAGACACTAGAGGATCATCCCATGAGCGAAACAGCATCCTTCGGCTATCGGGACGTCGATGCCTCCGACAAGCAGGCCATGGTCCGCACGGTCTTTTCCAATGTTGCGGCCAAATATGACCTTATGAACGACGCCATGTCGGGCGGGGCACACCGGCTGTGGAAGGATCAGTTCGTCCGCCGGGTGAAACCCCGCACAGGCGAAGCGATCCTCGACATGGCGGGCGGCACCGGCGACATCGCCTTTCGCATGCATCGCCATGGCGCGCATGTGACCGTGTCGGACATCAACCCCGAAATGCTGGGCGTGGGTATGGAACGGGCGCATAAAAAAGGGCTGGAAGGCCTGCTCTGGTCGGAACAGAATGCGGAGGAACTGACATTCGACGACCGCAGCTTCGACGCCTACACGATCGCTTTCGGCATTCGCAACGTCACCCATATCGACCGGGCGCTCAGTGAAGCGCACCGGGCGCTCAAATTTGGCGGACGCTTTTTCTGCCTGGAATTTTCGAGCACCACCTGGCCGGGATTTTCCGATGTCTATGACGTCTATTCCCACAAGCTGGTGCCGCAACTGGGCAAGCTGTTCGCTAATGACGCCGACAGCTATCGCTACCTGATCGAATCGATCCGCCGTTTCCCGCCCATGCCCAAGTTTGAGGGCATGATCCGCGACGCGGGCTTCGTGAACACGAAGGTCGAACCGATCCTGGGCGGGCTGGTGGCGATCCATAGCGGTTGGAAGATCTGATCCCCGCATGACCGCACATATCACGCATATCTGGCGCCTCCTCAAATGGGGCCGCACGCTCGCACGCCATGGCGCGCTGACGGGGATCGAACGCGATCCGCTGACGCCCGCGCCGGTGCGGCGTCTCGTCCGCATCGCTCGCTTCGGCGCGCGCGTCCCCAAGCAGCCGCGCTATGCCGATGCGTTTCAGGCGATCGGGCCTGCCGCCATCAAGCTGGGCCAGACGCTGGCCACCCGGCCCGATCTGGTCGGCGACCATGCGGCCAACGACCTGCTGCGTTTGCAGGATGCCTTGCCCCCCATCCCGTTCGAAACGATCCGCGCAGAGATAGAAAAGAGTTTCGGGCGACCGCTCGACGCGCTCTACAGCCGCTTCGACGAAGTGCCGGTCGGCGCCGCGTCGATCGCGCAGGTGCATCGCGCCGTCACCACCGATGGTCGCGACGTGGCGGTCAAGATCATTCGCCCCGGCGTGATCGAGCAGTTCAATCGCGACATCCAGACCTATGAATGGGCGGCAGCCCATGTCGAACTGCTGGGTGGCGAAATTGCGCGGCTGCGTCCCCGCCTCGTCATCGCCAATATGAAGCGATGGACCGCGCGCGAACTGGACCTGCGGCGCGAAGCGGCATCCGCGTCCGAACTGGCCGAAGCCATGGAAGCGATGCCGGGCTATCGCATTCCCGTCATCGACTGGGACCGCACGACCGGCAAGGTCATGACGATGGCCTGGGTCGACGGCATCAAGATATCGGACCGCGCCGCGCTGATCGCGGCTGGGCACGATATCAAGGATCTGGCCGCCCGCCTCGTCAACGCCTTCCTGCGGCAGGCGATCGCGGAAGGATTTTTCCACGCCGACATGCATCAGGGCAACCTGTTCGTGACGGCGGCGGGCGACATCGTCGCGATCGATTTCGGCATCATGGGGCGGATCGACCGGCGCGCGCGCATGTGGCTGGCGGAAATTCTCTACGGCCTGATCACCGGCAATTATAAGCGCGTGGCCGAAATCCATTTCGAAGCGCAATATGTGCCGGGCCATCATAATGTCGACGAGTTCGCCACTGCCCTGCGCGCCGTGGGCGAACCGATGCGCGGCAAGCCCGTGCGCGAACTGTCGGTCGGCGGGATGCTGGACGGCCTGTTCGCCATCACCCGGGACTTCGACATGCAAACCCAGCCGCATCTGCTGCTGCTGCAAAAGACCATGGTGATGGTGGAGGGCGTGGCGACTGCGCTCGACCCGGACATCAACCTGTGGGAGACGAGCGGCCCCTATGTAAAAGGCTGGCTGCGCGACGAATTGGGGCCGGAAGCGAAGGTCGCCGATGCGCTGATCGAAAATTGGCGGACGTTGCAGCGCCTGCCAGGCCTGGTGAAGCGGATCGAGGACGCCTTTCCCGAAAAGGGCGGCGCCCCGCCCCCGCCCCCGCTAAACGAGGTGAAGCTGATGCGCGTGGGCGGCGGCTGGCGCTATATGCTGGTTGCAGTGCTGGCGGCAGCGGCTGGAGCCGGGGCGATGGCGCTGTTACATATGGCCACATGACCCAGCGCATCCTTCTCATCATCGCCGGCGGCATCGCGGCTTACAAGGCGCTCGAACTGGTGCGGTTGTTGCGCAAGCGCGGCATCGCGGTGCGGGCAGTCCTGACCGAATCCGCCAAGCAGTTCGTAACGCCGCTCAGTGTGGGCGTGCTGACCGAGGATCATGTCTATGACGATCTGTTCGACCTGAAGGCCGAGCGTGAGATCGGGCATATTCAACTGTCCCGTCAGGCTGATCTGGTCGTGGTCGCCCCCGCCACCGCTAATATCCTGGCCAAGATGGCAAACGGCATCGCCGACGACCTGGCCACCACGCTGCTGCTGGCGACCGACAAGCCGGTGCTGGCGGTTCCGGCGATGAATGTGCGCATGTGGCATCACAAAGCGACGCAGCGCAATCTGGAGCGGCTGCACGCCGATGGCGTCCACATCATGACGCCGGACGATGGCGAAATGGCGTGTGGCGAATATGGCAAGGGCCGCCTGCCGGAGCCGGAGGCGATCGCGGCGGAAATCGCGCGCCTGCTGGCCCTGCCCAGAGGCGCCGATCCGCTGGCCGATCAACCCGATTTTGCGGGCATGGATCGGTCGCAACCGCGCGCGAGCCTGCACGGCAAGCACATCCTCATCACCGCTGGTCCGACGCACGAGCCGATCGATCCGGTGCGCTACATCGCCAACCGGTCGTCGGGAAAGCAAGGCTTCGCGATAGCCACCGCCGCCGCGCAGGCTGGAGCGCGGGTAACGCTGGTCGCCGGGCCAGTGCAACTGCCCACGCCCGCAGGCGTCACCCGCATCGACGTGCAGACCGCGCGCGAAATGCTCGCTGCGGTCGAGAGCGCCCTGCCCGCCGATATCGCGATCATGGTCGCCGCCGTCGCCGACTGGCGCACCGCCGACGCCGCCGATCAAAAACTGAAGAAGGATGGTTCGGGCCAGCCCGCGCCACTGGCGCTGGTCGAGAATCCTGACATTCTCGCGACGCTGGGCCATCACCCGCAGCGCCCGACCTTGCTGATCGGCTTTGCCGCCGAAACACAGAAGATCGCCGAACATGCGCAAGCCAAACTGGCGCGCAAGGGCGCGGACTGGATCGTCGCCAATGACGTGTCCGGTGACGTGATGGGCGGCAACGCCAATCAGGTGCAGATCGTCACCGCTACCGGCATCGAAAGCTGGGCCGCGATGCCCAAGGCCGACGTCGCTACAAAACTCATCGAAAAGGTCGCCCATGCCCTCTCCCTTCCCGCCGATTGAAATCCGCCTCAAGCGCCTGCCGCATGGAGAGGGATTGCCGGTCCCGGCCTACGCCACGGCACATGCGGCGGGCATGGATGTCGTATCGGCTGAAGAACTGGTGCTGGCGCCGGGCGGTCGCCATGCGGTCGCCACCGGTTTCGCCATGGCGATTCCCGAAGGCTATGAGGTGCAGGTCCGCCCGCGCTCTGGTCTGGCGCTCAAACATGGCATCAGCCTGCCCAACACGCCCGGCACGATCGACGCGGACTATCGCGGCGAACTCAAGGTCATCCTCATCAATCTGGGTGCCGACGCCTTTCCCATCAAACGCGGCGATCGCATCGCGCAACTGGTGGTCGCGCCGGTGCAGCTTGCCAGCTTCGCAGAGGTCGATATGCTGGACGACACCGTCCGAGGACAGGGCGGCTTTGGTTCGACGGGAGTGTGATGGCGATGACGATCCTGCTTTCCCTCATGCTGGCGGCCAGTCCGGTGGCGCATGGCGCACTGCCGCCCATGCCACAGGATCTGTCCGAAGTGCCGGTGATCGACGGCTGGATCGGCCGCAAGATTTCGCCTCGCTGGTCGGAGGATGTGGCCCGGCTCTATCGGCGCGGTGAATGTGGCGGCACGGTCAATCACGAAGGATCGCGGCTACTGGAAATCGACATGCTGTTCCTGTTGTCGGGTGACGGCAAGCCGTTGAAAGTTGCGCCAGTCAATGCGCGCTGCCCAGGCGTCGAAAAATTCGTGAGCGCGCGCATCCTCTCATCCCTGCGCAACTCCTTCCCCAAGAACGGCGCGACCGAGCCATATTGGATGCGTTCGCAGGTCCGCTTCCTCTGGTCCGATGCCCCGTGACACTGGATGACGCGCAACTGGAGCGCTACGCCCGGCATATCGTCCTAAAGGAAATCGGTGGGGCGGGTCAGGCCAGGTTGCTGGCGGCCGATGTCGCGGTCGTGGGCGCGGGAGGCATAGGCAGTCCGGCGATACTCTATCTGGCGGCGGCGGGCGTCGGCACCATCCGGGTCATCGATGACGACAATGTGGCCCTGTCCAATCTGCAACGGCAAATCCTGTTTGGATCGGCCGATATTGATGTGCCCAAGGCAGAAGCGGCGATGGCGGCGGTCGCGCGGATCAATCCCGACGTCAAGCTGATCCCGATCAACGCCCGAATCGACCCTGACAATGCGGCGCTCATGCTGCGCGATGCAGACGCCATCCTGGATGGCTGCGACAGTTTCGCGACGCGGCTGGCCGTGGCGGATGCAGCGTTGCGGCTGCGCATTCCATTGATATCGGCGGCGGTGGGGCCGTTCGAGGGTCAGCTTGCCACCTATCGCGGCTGGGAAACGGACAAGCCCTGCTATCGCTGCCTCGTGGGGGCGCCCGACGATGCGCCGGAACGCAATTGTGCCGAAACCGGGGTGATCGGCGCGCTGACAGGTGCGATGGGCAGCCTTGCCGCACTCGAAGTCATCCGCGCGCTCGTGCCTTTCGGCACGGATATGGCGGGAAGACTGCTGATCGCGGACCTGCTGTCGATGCGGTTCCGCACGCTGGACGTGCCCAAAGACCCGGCCTGTCCCGGCTGCGTTGCAGAATTGTGCGCCCCTTAAGGATCATAGCCACTACGGCGGATGCGGAACGACTGCGCGGCGCGCTGGTGCTGGCGGCGGCGCAGGCGGCGCTTGGTGGCGATGTCGCGATCTTCCTGCAACTGGACGCCGTGGCGCTGCTGCGCGCGCCCGTCGGCGGACCGCGCGACGCCGCGCATCAGGCAGCAGGCCTGCCCTCACTCGCCGCGCTGATCGACGACGCGCTGGAGCTGGACGTCAGACTGATCGCCTGCCAGAGCGGACTGGCCCTGCATGGCATGTCAGTGGCGGACTTGCCCGGCCCCATCGACATAGGTGGGCCGATCGGCTTTCTCCAACAAGTGGATAACGACGCGCGGCTGCTGATGACCTGAACCCAGCAAACACCCTATTAAACGCCGACGCTCAAAATTCCGCGTAGCGCTCATTCCCGACAAACCCCAACCGGGTCACTCCGGCCCGGCGAATATCGGCGAGCAGTTCGTCCACCATCACATAGCGCGCGTCGGGCGTGGGTTGAAACTGCAGTTCCGGTTCGGTCGGCAGCGCAAGCGAGCGCGCAAGATAGCGCCGCAGCGTCAATCGATCGATCGGCACGCCATTCCAGCCCATCAGGCCAGCGCCATCCACGGTCAGGCGGTTCTTGACCAGATCGACTTGAGGCGCCGGCGTTTCGGTCGCGTTGCCGGGCAGGTTGATCCCCACGCTGTGCGTCTGCATCGGGATGGTGATGATGAACATGATCAACAGGACCAGCATGACGTCGATCAGCGGCGTGGTGTTCATCTCGCCCATCGGCCGTTCTTCCTGCGGATCGTTAGCGGGACGTGCCAAATGCAATGCCATAACCCCTCCTGAATAATATGATATATCAGTTCATTGAACATGCACCTTTTACCGCCTGTCGGCAAGCGGCCTTCTATTGACAGCGCGGACCGCCCATTTAAGGGGAAGGCGCGGAATTTTGCCCGCGCCAAAGCCCTTCTCAAAAGGAAAATCCCTCCGTGTCCGCCATGCTCAAGATCACCCTGCCCGATGGTTCCGTGCGTGAAGTCGCGCCCGGCACTACCCCGGCGGACATTGCAGCGGCGATCGGGCCGGGCCTGGCCAAGGCGGCGATCGCCGCAAGGGTGGATGGCGAACTGCGCGACATCATGCGCCCGCTGGAACAGGATTCGACCCTTGCGCTGGTGACGACGAAGGATGAGGCGGACGCGCTGGAACTGGCGCGGCATGACTTTGCCCATGTGCTGGCGGAAGCTGTACAGGCGCTGTTCCCCGGTACGCAGATCACCTTTGGGCCGTCGACCGATGATGGCTTTTACTATGATTTCGCGCCCAACCCGGACCGTGGCCCGTTCACCGACGAAGACCTGCCCGCGATCGAGGCGGAGATGCGCAAGATCATCGCCGCGAACAAGCCGCTGATCCGCAAGGTGATCGACCGCGAAACGCTGATCGTGCAATGGCGTGCGCAGGGCGAGACGTTCAAGGCGGAATGGGCCGCCGAATTGCCCGGCGACGAGCCGTTGACCGTCTATCATTCGGGTGACGGCTGGTACGACATGTGCCGTGGCCCGCATCTGGCGTCCACCGGGCGGCTCGATCCGCAGGCGTTCAAGCTGACGCGCGTTTCAGGCGCCTATTGGCGCGGCGACCAGAAAAACGCGATGCTCAGCCGCATCTACGGCACCGGCTGGTTGAACAAGAAGCAGCTTGAAGCGCATCTGACGCGACTGGAAGAAGCGGGCAAGCGCGACCATCGCAAGATCGGGCAGGAAATGGATCTGTTCCATCTCCAGTCCGAAGCGCAGGGTTCGGTCTTCTGGCATCCCAAGGGCTATATGATCTGGCGCCAGTTGGAAGCCTATATGCGCCGTCGCCTGGATGCGGCGGGCTATGAGGAGGTCAAGACGCCGCAGTTGATGGACTCCAGGCAGTGGGAGCAGTCAGGCCACTGGGGCAAATATCGCGAGAATATGTTCGTGGTGCCCGACGAAGTACCCAACGTCGACGATGAAGGTCCGGTGCTGTCGGGCGAAGCGGACATGATGGCGCTCAAGCCCATGAACTGTCCGGCGCATGTCCTGATCTTCCGTCAGGGCATCAAATCCTATCGCGACCTGCCGCTGCGCCTGGCCGAGTTCGGCTGCTGCCACCGCAACGAAGCGCATGGCGCGCTGCACGGCATCATGCGCGTGCGTCAGTTCACGCAGGATGACGCGCATATCTTCGTCCGGGCGGACCAGCTTGTGGAGGAAGTGAAAGCTTTCTGCGATCTGCTCGACGTGATCTACAAGGATCTGGGTTTCGAGAAATATGCCATCAAGCTGGCGTTGCGACCCGAAAAGCGCTTCGGCACCGACGAGATGTGGGACTGGTCCGAACAGTCGCTGCGCGATGCCGTGGCGCAGGCCGGTCGCGCGACCGAAGCCTATGGCTGGGAAGAACTGGAGGGCGAAGGCGCTTTCTATGCGCCCAAGCTGGAGTTCCACCTGACCGACGCGATCGGGCGGACCTGGCAGTGCGGGACGTTGCAGACCGACACCGTCCTGCCCGAACGACTCGACGCTTCCTATGTGGGCGAAGATGGCGGACGGCATCGGCCGATCATGCTCCACCGCGCAATTCTGGGTACGTTCGAGCGTTTCCTGGGGATATTGATCGAACATCATGCGGGCCGTTTCCCGCTGTGGCTGGCGCCGGTGCAGGCCGTGGTCGCGACCATCGTGTCGGATGCCGACGACTATGCGATGGACGTGCTGGAAAAGCTGAAGGCCGCGGGAATCCGGGCCGAAGCCGATGTGCGCAATGAAAAGATCAACTATAAAGTGCGCGAACATTCGCTCGCCAAGGTGCCCAATCTGCTGGTCGTCGGACGGCGTGAAGCGGAAGAAGGCAAGGTCGCGCTGCGCGTGCTGGGCAGCGAGGGTCAGACCTTCCTTTCGGTCGACGAGGTCATTTCACGCCTTGCAAATGAAGCGCTCGCACCCGATATGCGCTGAGGCAGCAATGCCACAGGGTCGGTGATTCCGTAACCACGGAACCACCGACCCCTTTCGGCTTTCCCAAAAAGCCGCTAAGAGCCTTTCGTTTTCAACGACCACAGGAGAGTCTGCTATACGTCCCCCGATGATGCGCCGCCCGCTGGCGCCGCCGCCGAAATCCGGCCCTCGCTATAACGAATTCATCACCGTGCCCAAGGTGCGCGTGATTGACGGGGAAGGCGAGAATCTCGGCGTGATGTTTACGCAGGAAGCGATCGAGCAGGCGGCCGATGTCGGCCTGGACCTGGTCGAGGTTTCTCCGACGGCTGATCCGCCGGTCTGCAAGTTTCTGGACATCGGCAAATATAAGTACGAAGCCCAGAAAAAGGCGAATATCGCCCGCAAGACCCAGAAGACGCAGGAACTCAAAGAGATCAAAATGCGTCCGAACATCGACGATCATGATTATGATACGAAGATGAAGAAGGTCCATGATTTCATCGGCGACGGCGACAAGGTGAAGATCACCCTGCGCTTCCGTGGCCGCGAACTCAGCCACCAGCAGTTAGGCATGGCCCTGCTTCAGCGGGTGGCCGAAAATGTGCAGGAAATCGCCAAGGTCGAAGCCTATCCACGCATGGAAGGCCGCCAGATGCTCATGGTCCTCGCGCCGAAAT
>JAECRT010000059.1:11194-17068 GCA_016000085.1 Sphingomonadaceae bacterium | reverse complement strand
GACGGATTCGAACCGCCGACACTGCGATTTTCAATCGCATGCTCTACCAACTGAGCTATCCGGGCACGGGCCTTGAGCGGAGCGTGGTCCGCCTGATGGAGGCGTGCCTATAAGCGTCAATCCGCTTCGCTGTCCAGCCTATAATTGCTGCTTTTTTCCCCCGCATCATCCTCCGTCGAGTCGGGCACGCGATAGCCCTCCCCCAGCCATTGCAACAGATCGCGATCGCGGCACGCCGTACTGCAAAAAGGCCGCACGTCTGGAAGCGCAGGCTGGCCGCATAACGGGCAGGATAAGGGTTTAGGCGACATGCCCAGCCGATATGGCCAATGATGCGTCCGCCTTCAAGGCTACCGTGCCGCCACGACGGCGTGCCAGTTGCTCGATCCAGTCAGCCCGCTTGTAGAGATAATCGATGACAGCAGGCGCAGCGGTGAGCGTCGCCGCGCCACCCTGACCATGGCGTTCCGCGCGGCGCAGCAGCGCCAGACCGGCCGTCGCGATCGGATCTTCACGCAGCAATTCCATCAGGTTCGTGCGCTCGCGGCGGCGGATGATCTGAAGGAAACCGAAGCCGTTGACCGCCGTGCGCTCGAAGGGCAGCGGCAGATATTTGTCGATCTGGGCGGCGGCGATCATCCGCTCATCCTTGTTATTCATCGTCGGCAGGTCGATGCCGACCGAGCCGGTCAGGCCCATGCGGCGCACCGCCTGCGCAGCGAGCTTCGCGCCCTTGGGGCCAAGCTGAGCGGGAGGGAGCGATCCGTCCACGTCGATCAACAACATGGCAGGCGTGACATAGAGGCGCAGGGCGGCCGCTTCGGTGCCGACCTCGCCCGTCATGGCTTCCTCCATCAACTCGCTCCAGCCATGCGCCTCCAGCCGGTCCTCCTCATGCGCGGGGCAAGGGACCACGGGCACACCTGTGGTCCGGATGCGCTGAAGCAGGCTGGGGCCAGGATGGACTTTGGAACCGGGCGCGGCGCTGCGGCCCTTGGCGCGCTTGGGCCGCCCCTCTTCCGGGATGGCCTCGCGCAATATCTCCACCAATAGGTTCGCGCCTTCCGACAGGCGGGGCGGAATCGGTTCGAGCAGCACTTCCTCACCGGAGATCAGGCGTACGATGCCGCGCTTCTTGGGAATGATCGTCGCGATCAAGCGTCCCTGGGCCACTGCGCCCGCGCGCACCACGTCGCCTTCCCGCTCGATCAGCGCTTCGACCAACTTGCCCTTTTCGATCAGCGCAGCGCGCGCCTCGCCAATGCCTTCTTCATAAAGCCATTCGGCCATGTCGGTTCCTAATCGAGTGGATAGCCCGCTGCCTTGAGCAGCGCGCGGGTTTCGTAAAGCGGCAGGCCCATGATCGCACTATGGCTGCCCTGGATCGCGCGGATCAAGCCGGCAGCCCGGCCCTGTATGGCATAGCCGCCCGCCTTGCCGCGCCATTCATCGCTGGCAATATAGCGATCGATCTCCGACCCATCCAGCCGCTTGAACGTGACGATATTGGTCGACAGCCGATGCCGGGCAACGCCCTGAGCATCGACCAGCGTGATGGCGCTGAGCACCCGATGCCGACGCCCCGATAGCAGGGTCAGGCATTTGCGCGCCTCCGCCTCGCTTTCGGCCTTGGGCAATATGCGGCGGCCTGCGGCGACGACCGTATCGCCTGACAGGACCAGCGCACCGGGATGGCGCGCCGCGACGATATGCGCTTTATCCGCTGCAACTCGCGCGGCGTAGAGGCTGGGCAACTCCGCCTTGCGCGGAGTTTCGTCGCAGTCTGCCGGGTCCACCGCATCGGGCGCAACGCCGATCTGCCCCAGCAACGCGAGCCGCCGGGGGGATGCCGAAGCCAATATGAGCCGCATCTTATACGGCTTATTTGAAACGGTAAGTGATCCGACCCTTGGTCAGGTCGTAGGGTGTCAGCTCGACAAGCACTTCATCGCCCACCAGCACGCGGATGCGGTTTTTACGCATCTTTCCTGCGGTGTGGCCAAGAATTTCGTGGTCATTTTCCAGCCGGACGCGGAACATGGCGTTGGGGAGAAGCTCCACAACCTGTCCGCGCATTTCAAGCAGTTCTTCTTTCGCCATAATATCCCGAATTCACAAAATCGCGCCGCCATAGCGCCAAATTGCAGAAAATGAAAGTCAGGGTTTTACGCCGAATTGACTCCCCGCCGCGACCAATGCGGCGAAGATCGAATCAAGCTGATCTGCATCAACGCAATAGGGAGGCAACAGGTAGATTGTATTGCCTAATGGCCGCAGTAGCAGGCCGCGCTCCAGAAAGAAGGCGCGCAGCCGAGGGGCGAGATCGGACAGATAGCCCGTATCCGGCGCGATGAGGTCGATGGCGGCGATGGTCCCCAACTGGCGCGCATTGGCGAAGGCAGGATGCTGCGCCAGTTTTCCGAGTCGCTGGGCGATGCCATCGGCCAATAGCGCGATTCGACCGCGGACATCTTCGTCCCGCCATATGGCGAGATTGGCCACCGCGGCGGCGCAGGCGATGGCATTGGCCGTGTAACTGGACGAATGGTAGAATAGGCGCGCCCGGTCCGTCGAACGATGCGCGTCGAAGACCGGCGCGGTCGCCAGCGTAGCCGCCAGCGGGATCGCGCCGCCGGTAATCCCCTTTGCCACGGCCATGATGTCGGGCACCACGCCGGCCTGCTCGCAGGCGAAAAGCGTGCCGGTGCGCCCCCAGCCGGTCATGACTTCATCGGCAATGAACAGCACATCGTGGCGGCGACAAATAGCGGCCATCTCTGCCAGGACGTCCGGCGAATAGAGAAGCATGCCCCCCGCCCCCAGGATCAGCGGCTCGACGATGAAGGCTGCAGGCTTTTGCGCGCAGGCGGCGTCCAGCGCGTCGAGGCAGACCCGCTCGTTCCCTGGCGCAGGAAACGGAATGGTGCCGACATCGAACAGCAAAGGCGTCCAGGCGGCATTATAAACGCCCCGCTCGCCAATCGACATCGCGCCGATCGTGTCGCCATGATAGCCATGCTCCAGCACCAGGATACGGCTGCGCGCCTCCCCCAGCCCGTCGAGCGCGCGATTATGCCAGTAACCCAGCGCCATTTTCAGCGCGACTTCGACGGCGGTGGAGCCGCTGTCGGAGTAGAAGACATGCGTCAGTTCCGGTTGGTCCGGCGCGTGGGGCGCCATGGCGATCAACTCGCGCGCCACATGCTCGGCCGGTTCGTGGGTGTAGCCCGCGAAGATCAACTGGTCGAGCCGGCCCGCCTGATCGGCAATAGCGGCGGCGATGCGCGGATGACAATGGCCGTGGGTCGTCACCCACCAACTGGAAATGCAGTCGATCAGCGTGCCGCCATCGGCGAGATGCAGCAACGCACCTTCCGCCCGCACGACATGGGGAATCGGCTCGTTCAGGCCGTGCTGGGTGAAGGGGTGCCAGACAGGAGAGGTCATCGCAGGCGCTTTAGGCCAGCATGATCGTTAAGGCTATTCCTTCTCAGTCTTGTCCAACACGACCGGCGGCGGCACGTGCACGAGTGGCAGCGCCACGATGACCTCCACTCGGCGGTTCTTCGCCCTGCCCTCGGGATCATCGCTGCCATCATCCTGCGCATTGGGGGCGACGGGCCGCGCTTCGCCAAGCGGCACGAGCGTAATCCGGTCCTTCGCCACGCCCTTTTCCACCAGATAGTCGCGAACCTTCTCGGCACGCAGGCGGGACGCGACCTTGTTATCACCATCGCTGCCGCGCGAATCGCTGTGGCCACGCAGGGTGATGGGGCCGCCCGCCTTCATCGCGGGGTTGGCGATCAAGGCATCGAGCGCCCCCTTCGCCGCACCGTCCAGCGCCGTCGGCGACGCGCCAAAACCGATGACGACCTTCTGCGGTTCGATCTTCTCCGCCACCGCCTCCACCACTTCGGGCCGCAGGATCGAGCGGGGCGCTTCCGCCATATTATCCGCTATATTGGTCGCCATCTCATTATTGGCGGCGACCACCTGTTCAGGGGGAGCCTGACAGGCGGCGAGGGCCACGCACACAACGAGCGCGGCCGGGGCAATTCTTGTCATCATTCCTCTCCTTTCGGCCTGGGATGAGCGGGCGGCACGAAGGACAATATGGTGTCGCCTGACTGGGGGGTGGGACGCGAGGCATGCGTGAAGAAGCGCAGCGCACCAGTCTTGCGCAGCAGCAGCAGCATGTCCCCTTCGGGTGGCAGGGCAGCGCGCGCGGCGTCATAGTCATACTGGTCGCTAATCTTCGTCTTGCGAAAGCCCCAGCCCTGCTCCTCACGCTGCATGATGTCCTCGACACCGAGGCCGGAGGCGAACAGCGCCCGACCACGCAGCGATTCCGGTAAAGCGCGGGGATCTTCATCATCGCTGGCGTCACCCAGTTGATGCACATTGTCGCGCCCGATTTCCGGCGCGAATTCGTTGCAGACCAGCGCATTATAGGCTTCGTTGTCGGTCGCGGCGGCCAGCACCTGAAACTGGGTGAGGTCCAGCCGCTCCTCGGTCGCTTCCGACAATATCTCACCATGATAGGTGGGGATGCCCTGATGCCGGGCCGGGGCGAGCCGTTGCCAACTGGTGTCGGCGATCGTCACCGGCACGTCGAGTTGGCGCAGTTGTTCGGCAAGGCCGAGGCTGAAAGGCGTGGCCCCCACGATCAGCAGGCCGCGCTCCGATGCCCCGGTCACTTTAAGCAGGCGGGCGACCGGCTTGATCGAAAAGCCGTGGAACAGGATCGTCGCCACCACCACCGCGAAGGACAGGGTGACCAGAATCGCGCCATCGCCATAGCCCAGCCGATCGAGCCGCAGCGCGAACAGGCCGGAAATCGCAACCGCAACGATACCACGCGGGGCGATCCACGCGACCAGCAGACGCTCGTTCCAGGGCACTGGCGAGAAGGCGAGGCTGAGCAACACAGTGACAGGGCGCACCACGAACAGCAGTGCGAGCAGGAAGGCCAGGAAACGCCATTCGAACTGGCGCAGCACATCGAGGTTGAGCGAGGCCGACAGAATCACGAACACGCCGGAAATTAGCAGGACCGTGACATTTTCCTTGAAGGGCTGAATGTCGCGCAAGGAATCCAGCCGCATGTTCGCCAGCGCGATGCCCATCACCGTAACGGCCAGTAGCCCGGTTTCCTGCTGGATCATGTTCGACACCACGAACACGCCGATCACCGCGACCAGCAGCACCGGCGCCTTGAGATATTCGGGCACATGGCCACGCGGAAAGGCCCAGCCGATCGCGCGCGCCGCGAGCCAGCCGATCAATCCCGCAATGACCGCCGCCGCCAGCAGGGACAGGATGACCGACGCCAGCGTGCCGCCTTCGCCCGCGCGGCGCAGATATTCATAGGTGACGACGCCCAGCAGCGCGCCGACCGGATCGTTGACGATCGCTTCCCATTTCAGGATGGCGCGGGGTCGGGCCGCAACATTGCTCTGACGCAGCAAGGGCAGCACTACGGTCGGTCCGGTGACGACCAATATGCCCGCGAACAGGATCGCGACCGGCCAGACCAGCCCCGCGACATAGTAGCAGGCGAGGGATCCCAGCACCCAGCCAATGGGTGATCCCAACAGCACCAGCCGCGTGACGGCGCCATCGGTCTTGCGCAATTCTCGGAAATTGAGGCTGAGGCCGCCTTCGAACAGGATCAACGCGACGGCGACCGATACCATCGGTTCGAGCAGGTCGCCAAAGACATGTTCCGGATGGATGAGGCCCAGCACCGGGCCGCCGATGACCCCCGCCGCCAGCATCAGCGCGATGGCGGGCCAGCCGGTGCGCCAGGCGATCCATTGCGCGCCGATCCCCAATATGCCGATCAACGCTATGGATAGTGCCTGTTCCTGCATG
>JAECRT010000059.1:0-11094 GCA_016000085.1 Sphingomonadaceae bacterium | reverse complement strand
GCCGGTGCGGTCTGCGCAGCGAGCGGCGCGACGGCGAACAAGGCGGCCGTGGCCATACCGGTTTTCAGAAAATGCGATGCTTTAAGACCCGACAAAATACTTCTCCTTTGGCTGACACCCGCCAAAACTGTGGAGAATGACGCGCGAGGAAAAGAGGCAATCCGGCGAACCGTGGCATTACAGGGACGATAGCCGGGTTCCCGACGGCTCGCCGTTTTTCCGCAACGGACCGTCATCCCGGCGAATCATTACACCACCTCAACGACGAGGGCCGACCCTCGCGAAGAGAGTCGGCTCGTCGATCCTTCTTACCAGATTTTCACCCGGTCCTGGGGGCCAAGAAAGATTTTCCCGCCCGGCGCGGGCTGGAACGCCTTATACCAGCTGTCGAAATTCCGCACGATGTCGGCACGATATTGCGACGGCGCATGGGGATCGGTGACCAGCCGCTGGCGCAGGTTGGCTTCACGATAGTTGCGGCGCCATACCTGCGCCCAGCCCAGGAAAAAGCGCTGGTCGCCGGTCATG
Organism: Sphingomonadaceae bacterium; assembly: GCA_016000085.1. Classification (GTDB taxonomy): domain Bacteria; phylum Pseudomonadota; class Alphaproteobacteria; order Sphingomonadales; family Sphingomonadaceae; genus Sphingobium. Next base: position 10,566 of record JAECRT010000059.1, on the reverse strand, counting down.
CCATCGATCACCGGGGCCGGCTTGCCGCCAAGCGATGCGTGATAGGCGCCGAGCGCAACCGCAAGGCCGCCAAGGTCGCCGATATTCTCGCCCAGCGTGAAGGCGCCCTTCACATGCGCGCCGGGGAACGGTTCATAGCCGTCATATTGCTTGACCAGCTTGTCGGTCAGTCCTTTGAAATTGGCGACGTCGGCATCGGTCCACCACTGGTTGAGCTTGCCGGTCTCGTCATATTTCGCGCCCTGATCGTCGAAATGATGGCTCAGTTCATGGCCGATCACCGCGCCGATACCGCCATAGTTGACCGCCGGGTCGGCATGGGGATCAAAGAAGGGCGGTTGCAAAATGGCGGCGGGGAACACGATCTCCACCATGCCGAAATTGGCATAGGCATTGATTTCCATCGGGGTCATGCCCCATTCCCAGCGATAGATGGGCTTACCCAGCTTGCCGACATTATAGTCGAATTCGAACTGGCTGGAGCGCATCGCATTGCCCAGCAGGTCATCGCCCTTGACGGTCAGACCGGTATAGTCGCGCCACTTGTCGGGATAGCCGATCTTGGGGGTGAAGGCGGCCAACTTCTTGTGGGCGCGTGCCTTGGCCGTGTCGCTCATCCAGGGCAGGCCATCGATGCGGCGGCCCATGGCGGACAGCACATTTTTGACAAGGACGTCCATCGCCGCCTTGGTTTCGGGCGGGAAATATTTGGCGACGTAAACCTTGCCGACTTCTTCGCCGAGCGATCCCTTGAGGAAGGTGACGGCGCGCTTCCACCGTTCCTCGCGCTCCGGCGTACCCGACAGGGTGGTGCCATAGAAAGCGAAGTCGGCATTGGCGATGCTGTCGGGCAGATAATCGGCGAAACCGTGCAGGCTGCGCAGCAACAACGCATCCTTGAGCACGCCGATCGGCGCCTTGGCGATCAAAGCAGCCTCGCCGGTGATGGCCGTAGGCTGGGCGACGAGCAGGTCGGTGGGTTTAAGGCCGTCGGCCGCGAAATAGCCTGCGAAGTCGAAACCGGGCGCGGCCTTTTGCAGGTCGGCCAGCGTCATCTTGTTATAGGTCTTGTCGGCGTCGCGACTGTCGATCTGAGTCCAGTGGACCTTGGCGATTTCCGTCTCGAACGCCATGAGCGCCGCGGCGCGGGTCTTGGCATCCTTTTCGCCCGCCAGCGTCAGCATCTTTTCGAGATAGCCGATATAGGCGGTGCGGATCGTCGCCATCTTGGCGTCCTGATCCAGATAATAGTCGCGGTCGGGCAGGCCCAGCCCGCCCTGGCTCATCGAAAGGATATAGGTTTCGGGGTCTTTGTCGTCCTGTCCCACATAGAAGCGGAACGGGCCGCTGATCCCGGCTCGGGCAACCTTGGCTGCGAGTTTCGCATAGGCCGCCTTGTCCTTTACTGCCGCGATTTCGGCGAGCCAGGGCTTGATCGGGGCAAGGCCCTTCGCCTCGACCGCGGCGGCATCCATATAGCTGGCATAGGCCGCGCCGATCTTGCTGTTCGGGTCACCCTTGGCGGCTTCGAGAATTTCGCGAGTGCGGGTGCGCGACAGGTCGTCGAGCGTGTTGAACGCGCCATAGTTGGACTTGTCCGCCGGGATCGGTGTGTTCTTCGCCCAAGTGCCGTTGGCGTAATCGTAGAAGTCATCGCCCGGCTTGACCGACAGGTCCATGCCAGCGGCATCGAAACCGTAGCTGCCATAGGTCGGGTTGGCCGGCGTTGGGGCAGCGGAGGTCGGGGTGGCGGGCTGGTCGGCCTGCGCGACCGTGGCGGCGAGCGCCAGTGCAGTGGCGGCCGCGCCGAGGAGGAGGTTCTTCATCAAGCATCCCTTGCTTCAGTGGGCGCGGCAGGGCGCCCGTCATGCCACGGACTTGAACGCGCGAGCGACATTGATGTCCATGTCGTTGGTCGAAAATTATCAACGCTTGAAAGTATCGGAAAGCCTGATGTGGTCCATGAAGGCTGCGGCGAGGCTGACGGGATCCAGCGGGTCGATGAGTGGCAGGCGACCGAGTGATGCAACGCCACCCAATTGCGGGATGATGCGTTCATTTTCGGCATGCGCTTCGCCGATGAAGACGATCCCCGCGATCGGCACGTTGCGGGATCGCAGCGCCTCGATGCTGAGCAGGCTGTGGTTGATCGTGCCGAGGCCAGTGCGGGCGCACAGGATGACTGGCTGGCCCCAATGCGCGAACAGGTCGGCCATCAACAGCGTTTCGGAAATGGGAACGAGGACGCCCCCTGCCCCTTCGACGACCAGCGGCCCGTCGACCTGAGGCAAGGCGAGGTCGTCCAGGTCGATCGCCACCCCATCGATCCGGGCGGCGAGATGCGGCGAGGCGGGAGTGGTCAGCCGGAAGACTTCGGGCAGAATGCGGTCGGCGGGCAGGCCGGACAAACGGGCCACGACTTCCTTGTCCCCATCGGGATCGACCCCGGCCTGAATCGGCTTCCAGTAATGCGCGCCCAGCGCCCCGGCGAGTCCAGCGGCAAAGACGGTCTTGCCGATGCCCGTGTCCGTACCGGTGACGACGAGGATGCTCACCCCACGATCCGCTGCAACTCGCGGCCCAGCGCGGCGACATCGACGCGGCCGATATTGAGCGTCAGGGAAATGCGCAGTCGGCTGGTCCCGGCCGGGACGGTGGGCGGACGGATACCGCGCACGTCGAAACCCGCCTCCTGCAAGGTCGCCGCCGCCGCCATGGCCCGGCTGTCCTCGCCCAATATGATGGGCACGATCTGGCTGCGGGGGGACGGCAGGCCGAGCGGCGCGCAAATGGCTTCGGCCGCATCCTGCCGCAGGATCTTCAATCGTTCGCGCAGGTCGCTCGCCTCCTCGATCCGGTCGAGCGCGGCGGCCACCGCCACCGCCATCAACGGCGAGGGCGCGGTGGAGAAGATGAAGGGTCGGGCGCGGTTGATGAGATAGTCGATATGGATGCGCGGTCCGCAGATCAGCGCGCCTTCCACCCCCATCGCCTTGCCGCAGGTGTGCAGCGTGATGACATTGTGCAGCCCGTCCAGTCCCGCGGAAAGCCCGCGACCGGCGGGACCGAATACGCCGGTGCCATGGGCTTCGTCGAGCAGCAGCATGGCGCCGCTGGACGCCGCCAGCCGGGCCAGGTCGGTGAGTGGCGCCATATCGCCATCCATCGAATAGAGCGTTTCGACCGCGATCCAGATGCGGCCCGTGCCGCCTTCGGCGCGGAAGGCGGCGATGAGGTCGGCAAAGCTCTGCACGTCATTGTGGCGGGCGAATACCGCGCTCGCCTTGGACATGCGGATGCCGTCATGGGCGCTGGCGTGGATCAGTTCGTCTGCGACGATCAGGTCGCCCCGCTGCGGCAGGGTGGCGAAGAGGGCGAGATTGGCGACAAAGCCGTTGGCCACGAACAACGCCGCCTGGGTGCGGAAAAAGTCGGCGGCCTTCGCCTCCAGCCCTTCATGTTCCGGCGCATTGCCGCGCAGCAGCCGCGAGCCGCCCGACCCGACCGGCACGCCGCGCGCGATGGCATCGGCCACCGCCTGCGCGATGATCGGATCGCCCGACAGGCCAAGATAATCATTGGAGGCAAAATCACGCCCGGCCCGCGGTATCAGGCGGCGCAGTCGCCCCCGCGCCTCAAGGGCGGCGAGCTGCTTGGCGAAGGGTTCGGCAGTCATGGTGCGGGCTATAGGCGCGCGCGGCAGGAGCGGCAAGCGGGGGCTTAACTTCGCACATTTCCCGGTAAATGCGACATATTCGGACAAATGTTGGAAATATTATGAGGCCAGCGGGCGCAGGACGAACGATGGGAAAGAGCCGGATCGCGGCAGGAGACTATCAACCCCGCGACCCGTAGGACAGAGAAGGTCAGGCCGGGTTATGCGCCTTGAGAAAGGCGTCCAGCTTTTCGAGAAATTCCACGCGATCCGCTTCGCGCGAAAAGAAATGATCGGCCAGCGGCTGTTCGACATATAGATAGTCGCTGCCCAGCGCCTTGCCCGCCGCCTTGAGCTTTTCCGCGATTTCACGCGACTGGCCGACCGGCACGCGGCGATCCTTCTTGCCGTGCATCAAAAGGATCGGCGTGGAGAATTGCCCGGCGAAGTTGATCGGCGAGACGGCCGCGAAATCGGGCGCCTGCTCCTTCATCCAGTCCTTGCGCGTGCCATGGTTGAGGAAACGGCTATTGTAGCGGGTCATCGCCGACAGGTCCGACACACCGGCATAGGAGACGGCGCAGCGATATTTCGCGCCGTCGCGCTGGGCCGCGCGCATCGCGGCATAGCCGCCATAAGAGGCGCCCACGATGCACACGCGCTTGCCGTCCGCAATGCCCTGCTTCACCGCCCAGTCGACCGCGTCGTTAAGGTCGTCCTGCATGGCGAGACCCCATTGCCCCTCTCCCTTTTCGGCAAAGGCGGTGCCATAGCCCGACGATCCGCGATAATTGGGTTGCAGCACGGCATAGCCACGCCAGGCGAGAAACTGCACCCACCAATCCCATTCCTCGCTGTCACGGGCGAAGGGGCCGCCATGGGGCATCAGGATGAGAGGCAGGTTTTTCGCCTCCTTCCCCACCGGCACGGTCAGCACGGCGGCGATGTCCAGCCCGTCGCGCGCCTTGTAGCGGATGGTCCTGACCGGGGAGAGGCGGGTCTTGGCGCCGAAACGCTCGCTGATCTTCGATAGCAGGCTCATCGCGCCCGCATCCGTGTCGTAATAATAATAAGCGCCGGGCTGGTCGGGCGTGCCGACATGCACGATCATGCGTTGCCCGTTGCGGCTGGTGGATACGATGCGCGCGCGCCGATCGCCTACCGCCTTGTCGATGTCGGCCTGTATCTTCGCCAGATTGGCATCGAACCAGTGCACCATGGGCGCATCGGCCGTATAGCGCACACCGGCAAGGGCGGTTCCGGCTGCATCCTCCTCTATCCCGCCAACGTCGAAACCGGGCGCGGAGAAGATCTTGTTGCCCAGTTCCAGCGTGGCGAGATCGAGTTCGTAGAGCGCGTCCGCCCCGTCCCGGTCATCACTGGCGATGGCTTTTGCCGGATCGGCGGTGAAGAGCCACGGCACGACCAGCGATTCATTGCGACGGCGGTCGGCCCGGTCGACAGTGCGGAAGGCGGACTTCGCATCCGGCCGGTAGAGGAGCTTGGCCATGCGGGCCGCATCATTGTAGCCCACACCCATCCGCACGATACCGCTCGCATCGGCATACCAACTTCGGACATGCTGACGCGGCGGGACGACGCCGCGCATCTTGCCGGTGGCAATGTCGATTTCATCAACCTTGGGCCAGAATCCGGGTTGGTTGTAATAGATCGATGTCTGGTAGGAGAGCAGGATGCGCGGGCTGCCGTCGCGCGCGGTCCAGATGACATCGTCGGCATTTTGCGCGGCGACATTCTTGGCCAGCGAATTGATCTCGCTGCCGTCACGCTTCACGCTGACGACGCGGCTGAGATACCAGGGCATGCCTTCCACCGTGGTTTCATTGCCGATGCCCGCGATCAGCCAGTCGTCATTGACCCATTTCCACCAGTTGAGGTCATTTTCGCCGAGTGCCAGCGAACGGACCCGATTGGGGCCTTCATGAATATCGGCGATCACCAGCATCTGAACACCATTGATGGCCGCGCGGCTGGCGATATGCAGGCCATCGGGAGAAAGGGCCGGCGCTTCCATCATCGGCAGGGTGGCGAAATCTCCGACCGTCCATTCGGCTTTGGCGGCCGCCGGTGGCGCGCTGGACTGGGCTGATGCCACTGGCGCAAGCGACAGCGCCGTGCCCAGCAGCAACGCGAAAACGAGCTTCATGGATTCCCCCCAAAAATATCGGCCCCGCCCTGGAAATAGAGCGAGGCCGATCAATCGTCATCTGCTTTTTTCGGTTGGCTATTCAGCCCGTTACGCGATCATGCTCCATGCGCGAGCGCGGCCAGCAACAGCAGCGCGACGATGTTGGTGATCTTGATCATCGGATTGACGGCGGGACCGGCAGTATCCTTGTAGGGATCACCCACCGTATCGCCGGTGACGGCGGCCTTATGGGCTTCCGATCCTTTGCCGCCATGATGGCCGTCCTCGATATATTTTTTGGCATTGTCCCATGCGCCGCCGCCGCTGGTCATCGACAAGGCGACGAACAGGCCGGAGACGATGACACCCAGCAGCAACGCGCCGAGCGCCGCAAAGCCATCGGACACGCCCGCCACCGCCGCGATGATGAAATAGACGGCGATCGGCGCCAGCACCGGCAGGAGCGATGGGACAATCATCTCCTTGATGGCGGCGCGGGTGACGAGATCGACGGTCCGGGCATAGTCGGGGCGCGATGTCCCATCCATGATGCCGGGGTTGTTGCGGAACTGGTCGCGCACATCCTTCACCACGTCGCCCGCCGCGCGGCCCACGGCGGTCATGCCCATCGCGCCGAACAGATAGGGCAGCAATGCGCCCAGCAGCAGGCCGACGATGACATAGGGGTTTTTCAGGCTGAAATCGACCGGCGCAGTCAGGCCAAGGGCTGCACCATAATAGTCGAGATCCTGTGTGAAGGTGCCAAACAGCACCAGCGCGGCAAGGCCCGCCGAGCCGATGGCATAGCCCTTCGTCACGGCCTTGGTCGTGTTGCCCACCGCGTCGAGCGCGTCGGTCTTGACCCGGACGCTATCGTCGAGATGCGCCATTTCGGCGATGCCACCCGCATTGTCGGTGACAGGGCCATAAGCGTCGAGCGCCACGACCATGCCCGCCAGCGCCAGCATGGACGTCGCCGCAAAGGCGATGCCCATCAGGCCCGCCAGCTTGAAGGCGACGATGATGCCGATAACGATGACCAGCGTCGGCAGCGCGGTCGATTCCAGGCTGATCGCCAGCCCCTGAATGACGTTGGTGCCATGGCCGGTTTCGGACGCCTTGGCGATGGAGCGGACCGGGCGATAGTTGGTGCCGGTATAATATTCGGTGATGACCACCAGCAACCCGGTGACCGCAAGGCCCACGAGCATCGACCAGAACAGCGCCATGCCGGTATAGCCGCCGACCCCGTCAAGGTCCGCGCCGAACACGGTGTTAAGATCGCCCAGCGTATATTGGCTGGCGAAATAGATCGCCGGGATCGACAGGATCGCCGTCACCCAGAATCCCTTGTAGAGCGCCCCCATGATCGACTGGCTGGACCCCAGCCGCACGAAATAGGTGCCGATGATCGACGTGATGATGCACACGCCGCCCACGATGAGCGGCAGGGCCATGAGCTGCATCTTGAACGCATTGTCGACGCCGGTGACCAGCAGCGCGATCAGCACCATGGTCGCGCCGACGGTGACGACATAGGTTTCGAACAGGTCGGCCGCCATGCCCGCGCAGTCGCCGACATTATCGCCCACATTGTCGGCGATGACGGCGGGGTTGCGGGGGTCATCCTCCGGAATGCCGGCTTCGACCTTGCCCACCAGGTCCGCGCCGACATCGGCCGCCTTGGTGAAGATGCCGCCGCCCAGGCGCGCGAAAATGGAGATGAGCGAGGCACCAAACGCCAGCGCGACGAGGCTGTCGATCACCAGCCGATCGTCGGGCGCATGGCCGGCCGGGCCGGTCAGATACCAGAAGAAGACGCTGATCGCGAGCAGCGCAAGCCCCGCCACCAGCATGCCGGTGATCGCGCCCGCGCGAAAGGCGACGGTCAGGCCGCTTTGCAGCGTGCCGCGGCAGGCCTCTGCAGTGCGGACATTGGCGCGCACCGAGATGTTCATGCCGATGAAACCCGCCGCGCCCGACAGGATCGCGCCGATCAGGAAGCCGATGGCCGATGTGATGCCCAGAAAATAGAGGACCAGCGCGGCCACGACGACACCGACGATGGCGATGGTGGTGTATTGGCGGCCCAGATAGGCCTTCGCCCCCTCCTGAATCGCCCCCGCAATAGCCTGCATGGTGTCATTGCCTGCAGGCGCCCCAAGCACCTGTCGGCTGGTGAACAGGCCATAGAATATGGCCAGCAGGCCGCACCCTATGGCGATATAGACAATCTGCATGAAGTTTCCTCTCCCCCTGTTATGACTATCATCGGCCGCTCCGCAGGGAATGACGGATAGACGAAGGGCGCATGGGCGGGCGGCCGGACGGGCTGGGTCCGGCGTCGGGCACCGCGTCAATCAGCATCAGGACATCACGCATAAGCGGTCCAACCGGGCTGAGAATAGGGTGGAGCGAAGCTACAGACCCGACGGCGCGCGTCAAGCAGGTTGGAAGGATGATCCGCCCTAGCCGTGTTCCCAGCCCAGGCTGTCCGGCAAGGGCATGACCGCTCCGTCGATCATCAGGACAAGGCCCGATCCTGTGGCGACATGGCCGACCGGGATCGCGCGGACCGGCGGGCGGATGACGGACGGCAGGGCAAACAGCAGTTCATAATCGTCGCCCGCACGGGCCGCCGCCAGCTGGACGGCGGTGCTGCCGCCGCGCACCTGTTCCAGCGCGGAGGAAAGCGGGATATGATCGATGGTGATCGCGACGCCGCTGGCGATGGCCATACGCTGGGCGTCGATCAACAGGCCGTCCGACACATCCATCATCGCGGTGGCGAGCGGGGCGAGCAGCGCGCCTTCGGCCAGGCGCGGGCGCGGGCGGCGATAGGCGTCGACCAGCGGTCCTGCCGCATGGCGATCGGCGCTGGCCAGGATCAGGCCGATGCCCGCGTCGCCGACCGGGCCGGTGATGTAGAGCCGGTCGCCCGGCTGCGCGCCGGTGCGGGTCGGCACGGGGCCGGTGGCTTCACCGATCGCGGTCAGGCTGTAGCTGCGCGGCGCGCCCTGCGGCATCTTGACCGTGTCGCCGCCCAGCAACGGCATGGCATGGCGGTCGAGCGCTTCCCCCAGGCCCGCGATGAAGGCCGCGTCCCAGTCCTCGTCGCCCGACAGCGCATAGTTGAGCAGGCAGCCGACCGGGCGCGCGCCCTTGGCGGCGAGGTCGGACAGGTTCACCGCAGCCAGCTTCCAGCCGATGTCGGCGGGCGGATCGGTGGGGAGGTAATGGACACCCTCCACCATGGTATCGCTGGTCAGGATGAGGCGCGTGCCGCCGACCGGCAACACCGCGACATCGTCCATCAGCCCCTGTGCCGCGGGATCATGCGCCAGCAGGCGCAGCAGGGGGAGGAAGCGGGATTCGGCGGACATGGACTGGACCCGTTCGGGCTGAGCTTGTCGAAGCCCTGCGCTTTTCAAAATGGCAGGATAGCCCTTCGACAGGCTCAGGGCGAACGAAGTTTGGTGGTTACTTCCGCGCGTCCTTGGCCACCGCGTCGAGCAGGCCATTGACGAAGCCCGATTCGCGCTTGTCGTAAAAGGCGTGGGCGACATCGACATATTCGCTGATGACCGTGCCGGTGCCGACGTCCAGCCGGGCGAGCAGTTCATAGGTGCCTGCGCGCAGGATCTGGCGCATCGGCTTGTCGAGCCGGTCGAGGCTCCAGCCGCTGGACAGGCGCGCGGCGATGAGGCCGTCAATCTCGTCCCGACGCTGGTCGACGCCCGTTACGACATCGTCGAAGAAGGACTCTTCCGCCGGGGCGTAGGTCACATCCTCGATCGTCGCGCCAAGGCGGTGCTGATGAAATTCATGCAGCAGGATATGGACGGGCGTGCCTTCCATTTCGAGCTGGTAGAGCGCCTGGACCGCGGCAAGGCGCGCGGCGGAGCGGGATTTGGAGCGTTCGTTCATAGGTCTTTCCATAGACGTTCGGGCACGGCCTGTCCCGAAGGAAGATTATTGCAGGCGCAACGCCACCGACGCGGCGTGGGCGGGCAAGCCTTCGGCCTCCGCCAGCGCCACCGCCGCCGGGCCAATCGCGCCGATCGCGGCGCGATCGAGGCTGAGAAAGCTGGTGCGCTTCATGAAATCGAGCACGGATAGCCCGGACGAAAAGCGCGCGCGGCGGCCGGTGGGCAGCACATGATTGGGACCAGCGACATAATCGCCGACCGCTTCGGGGGTCATGCGGCCCAGAAAGACCGATCCGGCGTGGCGGACCTGCGCGAACAGGGCGTCGGGATCGTCCACCGCCAGTTCGAGATGTTCGGCCGCGAGCCGGTTCACCAGCGGCATCGCTTCGTCGAAATCGCGGACCAGGATGATGGCGCCATTGGCGGCCCAACTGGTCGCGGCGACCGCGCTGGTCGATAACAGGGGAATCTGGCGTTCGACGGCGGCGGCGACGGCATCGGCAAAGGCCGCGTCGTCGGTGAACAGGATCGACTGGCTGGTCGGGTCATGTTCCGATTGGCTCAAGAGGTCGGCGGCAGTCCATTCGGGATCGTTCTGCCCATCGGCGACGACGACGATTTCCGAGGGGCCAGCGACCATGTCGATGCCGACGACACCATAAAGCTGGCGCTTGGCTTCGGCGACCCAGGCATTGCCGGGGCCGGTGATGACATCGACGGCGCGGATGCGATCGGTGCCATAGGCGAGCGCGGCGACGGCCTGCGCGCCCCCGACACGCCAGATCTCCTCGATCCCCGCGATGCTGGCGGCGGCCAGGACGAGCGGGTTGATC
>JAECRT010000058.1:3077-17165 GCA_016000085.1 Sphingomonadaceae bacterium | reverse complement strand
ACAATAATATGCCTTTTCCCACGGTCTTTCTCCTTGTTCGACAAGGGATAAACCGGTGGAGCGTGGCGGAGGTTCCGCCTGGCTTGCACGCAAATAAAAAGGGCGGACCATAAAGGCCCGCCCTTCGAAAATCTCGCTAATGCGAAGATTACATCGCGTTCGCAGCGTTGTTAGCAGCGTTCGCGGCGTTGTCGGCCGAGTTCGAAGCATTTTCAGCAGCGTTCACGGCGTTTTCGACGACGTTTTCGACGACAGCGTTCGAAGCGTTCGCGGTCTCGTTGGCCGGCTTCTCACCGCAAGCAGCGAGGGCCATCAGGCTGGCCGAAGCGAAAACAACAGCGATCTTCTTCATTGTGTACGGCTCCCATAGCATTATGCCGCGTCAGGCCCTTTTAAAAATGACCCTACGCGAGCGACCCGCATTAACGTGTGCGCTGCACAAATCAATGCTTTTCTGCGTCGGTGAAGCGACAGAATCACGCGACGGGGCGTTGTCTACTATAAAAGTTCAGTTAATGCCCATGGAATCTTCAGTGTTTGCGACCAGGTTCAGGGTCACGGCCCATGCCGCGACATTCTGGCGCAGTTGAATGGGATCGACCTTGTCCAGCGTATCGTCAGGCGTATGGTGCAGGTCGAAATAGCGCGTGCCGTCCTGTTGCAGGTCGATCACCGGAACACCTGCCTTGACCAGAGGAGCGATGTCCGCGCCGCCGCCAGCTTCCTGCGTACCAGCGCCCACGCCTAGCGGCGCGAGGGCATCGGCGATCCGCTTGGTCAGCGCCTCATGCCCCTGGGGCAGTTTGAAATCCACGCGCCACACGCGGTCCGCACCAAAATCCGATTCCATGGCAAGCGCATGCTTCTCTGTTCCGTGCGCCTTATAATAGGCGCGTGCGCCATCGCCGCCGACTTCTTCTGCGCCAGCCATCAGCACGCGGATCGTTCGGCGCGGGGTGCCGCCCTTGGCCACCTGAAGCGCCGCCGCCGCTGCGATGCCGCAACCCGTGGCGTCGTCGATCGCGCCAGTGCCCTGATCCCAGCTGTCGAGATGACAGGCCGCCACGACGACGCCAGCCGCCGGATCGCTACCCGGAATTTCAGCGATCACATTGCCCGACGGCTGATCCTTCAGCATTTTCGAGGTCAGCGTCAGGTGCAGCTTTACTGGCTGGCCACGGCCCATCACACGCGCAAGCTGTTCGGCATCCGGCACGGAAAGCGCGGCTGCGGGAATCGGCGTCACGCCGTCCGCCCACATCTGCACGCCCGTATGGGGGACCCGATGATGATCGGTGCCGATCGAGCGGATCAGGATGGCGATCGCGCCCTTTTTCGCCGCGATGCTCGGCCCCTGTCGGCGGGCTGCGCCGTAATAGCCATAAGACGAACCATCCTGTGTCGCCGTCATGCCGTGGCTGACGAACACTATCTTGCCACGGATGCTGGCGTCGGGCGCAACTTCCAGATCGGCTATGGTCGGGAAATAGACGACTTCCCCCTCGATGCCCTTGTCCGACGTGGAACCACTATTGCCCAGCGCCGCCAGCACCAGGTTCTGGGGGAAGGGAGATAGGATCTTCGCCTCGTCCCGACCGCGCACCCATACCGGCATCTTGTAAGGCTCGGCCCGGACATTGCTGAATCCCAGCGCGTTCAGCCTTGCCACCGCCCAGTCGCGCGCTCGTGCTTCCTGTGGCGTGCCCGCCGGACGTGGCCCGACTTCGGTGGTGAGCCCTTCGGTAAAGGCCCAGGCGACATCATCCTTGAGCGCCGCGTCGCGAATCGCGGCGCTGTCGGTCGGCGCCGCGATGGCACCAAGGGGGAGGAGCAAGCCGGCAAGGCTAGCGGCGAAAAGGGGGATCGATCGGATTTTCTGCATATATGACGGCGTAACCGTGCAACCGCGATTTGCCAATATGCCCCGCCTCCGCTAACTCCGCCCCAAATTCCCTGCCTTACCTTCGGAGCTGCCCGAACATGTCCGCCTCCTCACAATATGCCTATGTCATGAAGAGCATGACCAAGACTTTCCCCGGCGCCCCGAAACCGGTGCTGAGCGACATCAACCTGCAATTTTATCGCGGTTCGAAGATCGGGATCGTCGGCCCCAACGGTGCGGGTAAATCGACCCTCATCAAGATCATGGCCGGTATCGACACCGATTTCAGCGGCGAAGCGTGGCCGGGCGAAAATATCACCGTCGGCTATCTGCCGCAGGAGCCTCAGCTCGACCCGAACAAGACCGTGCTGGAAAACGTCAAGGACGGCGCGCGCGAAACCGCTGATAAGATGGATCGCTTCAACGAGATCAGCAACATCATGGCCGATCCGCCGGAGGACGTCGATTTCGACGCGCTGATGGAAGAGATGGGCACGTTGCAGGAACAGATCGACGCAGTCGATGGCTGGACGCTCGACAATCAGCTTGAAATCGCCATGGAAGCGCTGCGCTGCCCGCCGTCCGACTGGTCGGTGGAAAGCCTGTCGGGCGGTGAAAAGCGCCGTATCGCGCTCACCCGCTTGCTGATCCAGAAGCCGGACATCCTGCTGCTCGACGAACCGACCAACCATCTCGACGCCGAAAGCGTGACCTGGCTGGAAAACCACCTCAAGGAATATGCCGGTTCGGTGCTGATGATCACCCATGACCGCTACTTCCTCGACAATGTCGTGGGCTGGATTCTGGAACTCGATCGCGGAAAATATTTCCCTTACGAAGGCAACTACTCCACCTATCTGGAGAAGAAGTCGAAGCGTCTGGAGCAGGAAGACCGCGAGGCCACCGGCCGCCAGAAGGCGATCAACGACGAACTGGAATGGATCAGGGCCGGCACCAAGGGCCGTCAGACCAAGTCCAAGGCGCGTATCAAGAAATTCGAGGAACTGGTCGCCGGTCAGAATAACCGCACGCCCGGCAAGGCCCAGATCGTTATCCAGGTGCCTGAGCGTCTTGGTGGCAAGGTGATCGAGTTCAAGGGTATTTCCAAGGCGTTCGGCGACAAGCTGCTGTTCGAGGATCTCTCCTTCTTGCTGCCACCGGGCGGCATCGTCGGCGTGATCGGCCCGAACGGCGCGGGCAAGTCGACCCTATTCAAGCTCATCACCGGCCAGGAAACCCCTGATTCGGGTGAGATCGACATTGGCTCGACCGTGCGTCTGGGCTTTGTCGACCAGAGCCGCGATCATCTCGATGGATCGAAGAATGTCTGGGAAGAAGTGTCCGATGGCCTCGATTATGTGAAGGTCAACGGCCACGACATGTCGACGCGCGCCTATGTCGGCGCCTTCAACTTCAAGGGGCAGGACCAGCAGAAGAATGTTGGCAAGCTGTCGGGCGGTGAGCGTAACCGCGTCCACATCGCCAAGATGCTGAAAAAGGGCGGCAACGTTCTGCTGCTCGATGAACCGACCAACGATCTCGACGTCGAAACGCTGGGCGCGCTCGAAGAAGCGATCGAAAATTTCGCCGGTTGCGCCGTGGTCATCAGCCATGACCGCTTCTTCCTCGATCGCCTTGCCACCCATATCCTGGCGTTCGAAGGCAACAGCCATGTCGAATGGTTCGAGGGCAATTTCGAAGCCTATGAGGAAGACAAGCGTCGCCGCTTGGGCGATGCGGCCGATCGCCCGACCGCGCTGGCCTATAAAAAGCTGACGCGCTGATACGTAAGGAACCACGATTGCATATCTTGCAATCGTGGTTCCGCTATTCGCATTTGCCCTGATAACGCTATCACGACATAGGGGACGGGCCTTTCAGGCATCCTCTCCTAAAACTTTTAAGGCCGGTCCTTCATGGATCGGCCCTTTTTTTGTCCGTATCTCTGGTGGCAAGGCAGGTAGACGGCGGCCGTTCCGCGGCTACAGCGTGGCCCGCTTCTCGAAGCCTGACAGTCCTTCAACCATGACATCTTGTATGTCGACTCGCGCTACGCGCGCGGCTGGCGGACCGACATACGCCAGCGTGATAAAGCGCGTAACGGCCTCTTCCGCTCCTTCCACGAGCGCTTCAACGCACCCGTCCGCGCGGTTCCGCACCCAACCGTTCAGGCCAAGGCCGCGCGCGGCATCGACCGTCCAGTTGCGATACCACACGCCCTGCACTTTGCCATGGATCGTCAGGTGCCGTGCAACCACCGGCATCAGCGCACCCGCTTAATCCAGGTCTGGCCGCCTTCGCGGATTTCGGTGATGAAATTGGGGATCGCCTGCACCAGATCGGACAGCCGCTTATAGCCATAGTTGCGCACGTCGAAGCTCGACCGATTGCCAACTCGCTGTCCCACTGGCCCCAACGCCACAAAACCGCGCTCATCTCGCTTGGCCGCGTCATAGGCGTCGATCAGCAGGCGCACGACTTCTTCGTCCACCGCCTGACCATCGGCCACGACCGGCGGAGGAGGGGGCGGCGCGGCGGGCGCTTCTGCAGCCGGCTTGACCGGCGCAGCCTTGGGCGCGGGAGCTTTGCTCGCGACCTTGGCTATGGCAGGCGCATGGGCCGCCGCCAGCGCCGCTACATCGATGAAGCGCGTGCAGGCCCGGCGAAACCCTTCGGGCGTGTTGGCCGATCCGAAACCATAGACCGGGATGCCCTGTTGCCGGATGCGCGTGACCAGCGGCGTGAAATCGCTGTCGCTCGACATCAGGCCAAAGCCATCGATTCGACCGCTCGCCATCAGGTCCATGGCGTCGATCGTCATCTTCATGTCGGTGGCGTTCTTGCCCTTGGTCAGGTCGAACTGTTGCTGCGGCTCGATCGCCTGCGCAACCGACAGCGCCGCCCAGGTCTTGAGCGTGGTCTTGCTCCAATTGCCATAAGCGCGGCGGATATTGACCGTACCCAGTTCCGCCAGAACGGTCATGACCGGATCGAAATGGGCGGCCGACGCATTATCGGCGTCGATCAGCAGCGCGATATTGCCGCTGCCGTCGCGTGGTGCCGCCATGATGTTTCTCCCTTTAGGCGGGCGAGAAAGCGCCGCTGTCCTCGTTCAAAATATGCAACTGCCCATCGGCAATCGCAAAGAAAGCGCCGACCAGTTTCAGTTCGCCATGGCGTTCCTTGGACCGGACGCAAGGGAAAGTGCGCAGGTTCGCCAGGCTCACCTTCACCGCTTCCTGTTCCATCGCCCGTTCGACATCGCGGCCGCGGTCATCGCCATGCGCCGCGATCACAGTGTCCCGGGCGCTATCCAGCAATTCGATCCAGTTGTGGATGAAGCCGCCTTCGCCCGGCGGCGCATCTTTCAGATCCTGACTGAGCGCAGCCTTGCAACCCCCGCATTTGCCATGGCCCATGACGACAATTTCGCCGACCTTGAGCACCTGCACCGCAAATTCCAGCGCGGCTGATACGCCATGATGACCCGGCGTCGTTTCGAACGGCGGAACCAGCGCGGCGACATTGCGCACGACGAAAACCTCGCCAGGGCTGGTGTCGAATATCTGCGCGGGGTCCACACGGCTGTCGGAGCAGGCGATGATCATGACGCGCGGGCTTTGCCCTTCGTTCAATTCGTCCCATCGCCCGCGCTGCTGCGCCCAGCCGGTGCCACGGAAACGGCGATAGCCATCAAGCATGTCAGCGAAATCAGTCATGGGATGGCGATGTGCAGCACAAATAGAGGGCTGGCAAGAGCGCGCGCGCATCGCTATCTGGGGGGCATGAACGATATTGCTCCGATCCCCGTACCCGGCCAGCCAGAGCGCGTGCGCAAGCCCGACTGGATTCGCGTCAAGGCGCCGACCAGCCCCGCTTATCACGAAACGCGCAAGCTGATGCGAGAGAAGGGGCTGAACACGGTCTGCGAGGAAGCGGCCTGCCCGAATATCGGCGAATGCTGGACCAAGAAGCATGCGACCGTCATGATCCTGGGCGATGTCTGCACCCGCGCCTGCGCCTTCTGCAACGTCAAGACCGGCATGCCGCGCAAGGTCGATGTGAACGAACCACAGAATTTGGCCGATGCCTGCGCGCAAATGGGCCTTGAACATATCGTCATTACGTCGGTCGACCGTGACGACCTGCCCGACGGTGGTGCATCGCAATTCGTCAAGGTGATCGAGGCGCTGCGCCGCACGACGCCGGACACGACGATCGAAATCCTGACGCCAGACTTCCGCAACAAGCATGAGCGCGCGGTCGAGATGATCGTCGCGGCGCGTCCGGATGTCTATAATCACAATTTGGAAACGGTGCCCCGCCTTTACCCGACCATTCGCCCCGGCGCGCGCTATTATGCGTCGCTGCGCCTGCTGGAATCGGTCAAGCGACTCGACCCGTCGATTTTCACCAAGTCCGGCATCATGCTGGGTCTGGGTGAGGAACGGCTGGAAGTGCATCAGGTGATGGACGATATGCGATCGGCCGACATCGATTTTCTGACGATGGGCCAGTATCTGCAACCCACGCCCAAACATACCAAGGTGATGGAGTTTGTGACCCCGGCGGCATTCAACAGCTATGCCGGGATCGCACGGGCCAAGGGCTTCCTTCAGGTCGCCTCCAGCCCGCTGACCCGCTCCAGCTATCATGCCGGCAAGGATTTCGCGGAAATGCGTGCCGCGCGTGAGGCCAAATTGGCCAAGGCCGCACTCGCAAAGGCCTGACCATGCCCAGGCATAACGAAACGCGTTACCTGCCTTACACGCCGGACCAGATGTTCGATCTGGTCGCGGACGTGCCCTCTTATCCGATTTTCCTGCCGTGGGTCAGCGCGATCCGGGTCCGATCCAGTTCGGAGACGGAGATGGTCGCCGACATGATCGTGGGCTTCAAGGGATTGCGAGAAAGCTTCACTTCTCGTGTCGTCAAGCATCGGTCCGACAGCGTGACCGTCGATTATCTCGACGGACCGCTCAAGCATCTCCACAACCAATGGGGATTTCGTGACGATGGCAAGGGTGGCGTGCTGGTCGATTTCGAGGTCGAATTCGAATTCAAGAACCGGCTGTTCGAAATGCTGGCCGGGCAAATGTTCGACAAGGCGCTGCGCAAGATGATCGGTGCGTTCGAGGAACGCGCTGCCGTGCTTTACGGAACGGGCGATTCGGGCAGCAGCAGTTCCAGCGCGCAAAGCGCCGCTTGAAGCCGGACGCCGCCCCGGCCATTATTCTCGAAATGACGCATGTCGGCCACGACTTTGTCGGCGGTCGCGCCGCGTTCGGCGCGCGCGAAGACGACGGTGCCTACCGGCTTCTGCTCGCTGCCGCCGCCCGGCCCGGCAATGCCGGTGATGGCCACGGCCACATGGGCGTGGCTTTGCTTGAGCGCGCCCTGTGCCATGGCCCATGCCGTGGCGATCGACACCGCGCCAAATGTGTCGATGACGTCGTGCGAAACTTTCAGAAGTTGCGCCTTCATGTCATTGGAATAGGTGATAAACCCGGCCTCAAACACATCCGATGATCCCACGATCTCGGTCAGTGCGGCGGACACGAGGCCGCCGGTGCAGCTTTCCGCCACGGCAACGGTGCGACCCGCGCGGCGGTTGGCGATGATGACGCGCTCGGCCAGTTCGACGAGTTGCGCGGGAAGAATGCTGTCTTGCATGATGCTCAAGATAGCGCGGGAAGGGAGAGGGTGGCAACCGCTTGTGCAGCAATGCCTTCGCGCCGCCCGGCAAAGCCCAGCCGCTCGGTCGTCGTCGCCTTCACGCTGATCCGCTCGAGGGGAACCGCAAGTATCTGTGCGATGCGCGTGCGCATGGCGTCGCGATATGGGCCGATCTTGGGCGCTTCGCAGATGATGGTCAGGTCGACATGATCGATTGATCCGCCCCGCGTCACCACCCGATCCCGCGCATAGGCCAGAAATTGGTCCGACGCAGCGCCACGCCATTGCGGATCGGACGGCGGGAAATGACTGCCGATGTCGCCCTCGGCCAGAGCGCCCAGCAGGGCGTCGACGATGGCATGGAGCGCCACGTCCGCGTCGCTATGCCCCGCCAGCCCGCGATCGTGCGGCACCCTGACGCCCGCAAGCCACAATTCCTCGTCCGGAGCGAGCCGATGCACATCATAGCCCATGCCCACGCGCACCGTGCGCGTCGACGCCAACTGTGCTTCGGCGCGGGCGAAATCCTGCGGATAAGTCAATTTTTCCAGCCTTTCATCGCCCGCGACCAACATGACGTCATGGCCCCCGGCGCGTAATATTCCCGCATCGTCCGTCGCTTCGCGTGCTTCATCCCAGCCGCGATGCGCCGTCAGGATCGTGTCAAATGCAAAGGCCTGCGGCGTCTGTACCCGGAATAACGCGTCGCGCGCTACGCCATCGCCCATCACGCCGGTTTCGCCGCGCACCAGCGTGTCGGCCACCGGCAGTACGGGTATCGCGCCCGCCTGGCTATCGAGCGCCGCGAGCAGCCGGTCGATCACTGCGCCCGGCAGGAAGGGGCGCGCAGCATCATGGATCAACACGCGGTCCGCGCCGCCGTCCCGCGCAATCGCTTCCAGCCCCGCGCGCACCGATCCGCGCCGGCTGTCCGCGCCTTCAATCATGGCGGCGATCGAGCGATCGCCCAGCAGGCCACGCACCTTCGCTTCCTGTCCAGCGCCGATGACCAGATAGAGCGCATCGATACCGCCATGGGCCGCCAGCGCATCAACGGTGTGAGCGATCACCGCCTTGCCGCCCACGATCCGAAACTGCTTTGGTGCCTCGCCGCCCGCGCGGCTGCCTTGCCCCGCGGCGACGAGCAGGGCGACGGTTCTGCTGTGCGATGTCATGGCCCGGCGCATAGACTAGGGCGGGGAGGGCCGCCAGACCCTTCGCTTGCCGCCCGTGCCGATTCACGCTATGGGCTGCCTGTTTTTTAGGCAGCATCGTTCGAGTTTCATGTCCAGGCTTTCTCCCATTTCCATCGGCCCGGTGGCCATCCCCATGCCAGTCGTGCTCGCGCCGATGACGGGCGTCACCGACATGCCGTTCCGCACGTTGGTGCGCCGCTATGGCTGTGGCCTCAACGTGACGGAGATGATCGCGACTGCCGCCATGATCCGCGAAACGCGCCAGTCGTTGCAAAAAGCCGCCTGGCATCCGCTGGAAGAGCCTGTGTCAATGCAGCTGGCAGGCTGCTCGCCGACAGAAATGGCCGAAGCGGCCAAGCTCAATGCCGATCGCGGCGCGGCGATCATCGACATCAACATGGGCTGCCCGGTCAAGAAGGTCGTTAATGGCGACGCGGGCAGCGCCCTGATGCGCGACCTGCCGCTGGCGGCTGCGCTCATCAAGGCGACGGTGGAGGCGGTCGACGTACCCGTCACCGTCAAGATGCGCATGGGCTGGGACCATAGCAGCCTCAACGCCCCCGAGCTCGCCCACATCGCCGAGGATCTGGGCGCGCAGCTGATTACCGTCCACGGCCGCACCCGCTGCCAGATGTACAAGGGATCGGCCGACTGGGGTTTCATCCGGTCGGTCAAGGATGCGGTCAAGCTGCCGGTCATCGCCAATGGCGACATCTGCTCGATCGAGGACGCCGACATGGCGCTGGATCAGAGTGGCGCAGACGGCGTAATGATCGGTCGCGGGGCCTATGGTCGTCCCTGGCTGATCGCACAGGTCATGGCCTGGCTGGAGCGGGGCGAGCGCTTGCCGGACCCATCGCTTGAAGAACAATATCACGTGATCGTAGAGCATTATAACGCGATGCTCGACCATTATGACCAGCACACCGGCGTTAACATGGCCCGCAAGCATATCGGCTGGTACACCAAGGGACTGACCGGATCGGCCGAGTTCCGCAACGCGGTCAATCAGGAGCCGGACGCTGACACCGTGCTGGCCATGCTCGCCCGTTTCTACGAACCTCTGATCGCCAGCGGCGTCGATCCTGTGAAAGCCCGCAAGGCCGCATGAACGGCATCCTCCCGTCCGTATCGTCGCACCGGATGCAACAGGATGGGCCTACGCTGGGCGAACAGATGACCGCCTTGCCAGTAGCGACGCTGGTGGTGCGACCTGACAATAGCATTGCGGATGCCAATGTCCGCGCCGAAACCCTGCTCAACATGGCACGCTCCGCCATCGTGGGTAGCGATGTCGCGCGTACCATCCGCATCGCGCAGGCGGGCGCGCGTTTCGACATCTGGCACAGCAACAAGCCACTGGCCGCCTATGACATAAAGGTACATGCTGGGCGCACTGCCGAAATGGAAGTCGATCTGATGATCGCGCCGATCGTCGATCATGACGGCTGGCGCATCGTGTCGCTTCATACCCAAAGTCAGGCCAGTCCGATTGGCCATCGTGGTACGCCGGGCGGTGCGCGGTCGGCGATGGGTGCCGCCGCCATTCTGGCACATGAGATCAAGAACCCGCTATCGGGCATACGGGGTGCAGCGCAGTTGCTCGAATCGGGCAATGGCGGGCGCGATTCCGCGCTGACCCAGCTCATCTGTAACGAGGTCGATCGCATCGCCGCATTGATCGATCGGATGCAGGATTTCACCACTGACCGAACGCTGGAATGTCATGGCGGCAACATTTACCCGCTGATCGATCGCGCGGCCAATATCGCGGCCGCTGGATTTGCAAAACATATAAAAATCATAAAGCGTTACGATCCGTCATTGCCATATGCCAACATCAATGACGATGCGTTGGTGCAGGTGATGATTAACCTGCTGAAAAATGCTGCCGAAGCTTTGGAGCATGTCGAAAAACCGCGCATCCGCGTCGAAACTGCCTTTCGTCATGGAGTGTCCGTGCTGGTCGGCGGCGGCAAGGGTAGTGCTGTACTGCCGATCGAGATCGTCGTGGTGGACAATGGGCCGGGCGTGCCCGAACATATTCTCGACCATCTGTTTAACCCCTTCATCACGAACAAGCGCGACGGCCAGGGGTTGGGCCTCGCGCTGGTCGACAAGCTGGTCCGCGATATGAACGGTTTCGTCCAATATGCCCGCGATGTCGAAGCGGGCGAATCCACTTTCCGCATCCTCCTGCCGATGGTGATCGGGTGATGGCCATGAGCGGTGCCATTCTGGTCGTCGATGACGATCCCGCCATCTGTGTGGTGGTGGGCGAAGCGCTGCGGCGACAGGGTCATAAGGTCAAGACCGCTGCCTCTATCCGCGAACGAACCGCGTTGATGGAAAGTTTCGCGCCTGACGTGCTGATTACCGACGTCATGCTGCCCGATGGCGACGGGCTGGAGGGCGTAGCCGACATTATCGCGGGCAGGCCGGACCTGAGCGTCATCATCATGTCGGCGCAAAACACGCTGAACACGGCGATCCGCGCGACAGAGAAGGGCGCGTTCGAATATCTGCCCAAGCCTTTTGACCTCAACGAATTGACCCGCGCCGTGGCCGACGCGCTGGGCCTGCGGCACGAGGCGGAGGATGAAGCGGGGGAGGTAGGGCTGCCCCATGACGGCTTGCCGCTGGTCGGGCGATCGCCTGCGATGCAGGAAGTCTATCGCACCATCGCTCGTGTGCTCTCCAACGACCTTTCTATTCTGGTGCTGGGCGAATCGGGCACCGGCAAGGAATTGGTGGCGGAGGCGATCCACAGCCTGGGCCAACGCCGCACCAAACCTTTCGTTGCCATCAATATGGCCGCGATTCCGCGCGAGTTGATCGAAGCAGAACTTTTTGGTTATGAAAAGGGAGCCTTTACCGGCGCCCATGCCCGCACGGCAGGCAAGTTCGAACAGGCGCAGGGCGGCACGCTGTTTCTCGATGAAATCGGGGACATGCCGATGGAAGCGCAGACCCGGCTGTTGCGGGTACTGCAATCAGGCGAGGTGACCACTGTCGGCGGGTCGAAGCCGGTCCGCGTCAATGTCCGCATCATCGCGGCAACCAACAAACATCTGCCCCAACTGATTGAAGAGAACCGCTTCCGGCAGGATCTGTATTATCGCCTCAATGTCGTGCCGATCGCGCTGCCAGCGCTGCGAGAACGGCGCGAGGACGTCATCCTGCTCGCTCGCCATTTTCTGGAACGCGCGGCGCAGGAGGGATTGCCGCGCAAGACATTGGCCGATGACGCGGCCCAGTTGTTGATGGCGTGGCATTGGCCCGGCAATGTCCGCGAATTGCAGAACCTGATGCAGCGACTCAGCGTTCTGAGCCGGGAAAATGTCATCACCGGCGACATTTTGCGCAATATGCTGCCGATGGAGGCGGTCCCCGCTGACTATGCCGCGCCTGCCGATCAACTGGCCCATGCGGTGCGCGACTGGGCCAAGCGCCAGTTGGGGATCGGCATTATCCAGCCCAATCGCAACCTGCACGATGATTTGCTCGCGGTCATCGAACCCATATTGTTGCAGGAGGTTCTGGCCAGCGTAGATGGCAACCAGATCCGGGCAGCAGGTCTTCTCGGTATTAATCGCAACACTCTGCGCAAGAAGCTGACCGACTATGGGCTGGACCCGCTCGCGCTGCGTATCGCGGATTGACCGCCGCTCAGGATGAACCGACGGTCCGCGTCGACCAGCGACATGGCTTATACCAAATACTGTGTTTGATCGGGCACGGGGTTGTTGTAACAAAGCCACTATGACCGGCGCGACCACATTTTCCTGGCGGACTTCGGCGTGGCGAAAGCGCTTGCCGTCCTTTTTGCGGAAGGGACGCCTGGCCGCGTTGGTGGAGGCGGTGACGCTCGCCCTGTTCGTGGTGATGGCGGGGCTGACCTACCATCTTCTGTCGGGCAACGGCCAATCCTACACGCTGCTGACGCCGCCTATCGTGGCGCTACTGCTGGTCGCCAATCTGGTGCCCGCCATCGCGCTGCTGATGTTGCTGGGGCGGCGCGTGGCCAAGCGCCGGGCCGCGCTGTCGGCGATCGGCAGCGACGGGCAGTTGCACGTCCGGCTAGTAGCCTTATTCTCCATCGTCGCCAGCGTGCCAATGCTACTGGTCGTGATCTTTGCCTCGTTGCTGTTCCAATATGGCGTGCAATTCTGGTTTTCGGACAATGCGCGCAGCATGCTTCAGAACGCCAGTGATTTGGCGCGCGGCTATTACAGCCAGAATTTGCGCGAAGTGAGTGACGAAACCATCGCCATGGCGAGCGATTTGCGCGACTATCTCAACCAGTCGCCCGTCTCCAGCCCGCGCTTTGCCGAGGGCTATCTCTATCAGGTCGTCACCCGGAAACTGAACCGCTCGGCGATCATCGAAGTCGGTAAGGACGGCATTGCCCGCACCGCCGCCATGGTCGACCCGGAAAACCGCCTCGCTTCCGAACGGCTCACGCCTGAAGTCGTCAAGCGGCTGGCAGCAGGCGAAAATATCGTCGTCGAAGTGCGCGCGGATCAGATCGAGGCGGTGACGCTGCTCTATCCCCACACCAAAATCTACCTCTACGCCACGCGCAGCGCCGACAGTTCGTCCTTCAGCAACGTAGCGCGCGCGCAGAAGGTGATCGCCGATTATGATCTGTTCGCGGCGCAATCACGGGCCTTGCAGTTGCGCTTCAACATCGCCCTGTTCGTGGGATCGCTGTTGCTGGTCGGCATCGCCGTCTATATCGCGCTGGCGGTGGCCGATTGGATGGTGCGGCCGGTCAACGAACTGGTGACGGCGGCCCGGCGGATCACGGCAGGCGACCTGTCGGCGCGCGTTACCAGTCCCCAGAGCCGCGACGAGATCGGCACGCTGGCATCCGCCTTCAACCGCATGACCCAGCGACTGGAGGCCCAGACCGGCGCGTTGGTCGCCGCCAACAGCCAGTTGGACGAGCGTCGTGCCTTCATCGAGGCGATCTTGTCGGGCGTCAGCGCGGGCGTCCTGTCGGTCGACGCCGAAGGCATGGTCCAGTTGCTCAACAGTTCCGCTGCCGCGATCCTGGTCGATGAGGGGGACGATCCGGTCGGTCGGCCGCTGCTCGAACTGTCGCCTGAACTGGCTGAATTTATCACGGCGGAGGATGGCGCAGGCATCGTGCAGGTCCGCGCCCATGGCGACCTGCGCACGTTGGCGGTCAAGCTGTCGCAGGATGCGTCGGGGCATATTCTGACCTTTGACGACATCACCCAGCAACTGTCCGATCAGCGTCGCGCCGCCTGGTCCGATGTTGCCCGTCGCATCGCGCACGAAATCAAAAACCCGCTGACTCCGATCCAG
>JAECRT010000058.1:0-2977 GCA_016000085.1 Sphingomonadaceae bacterium | reverse complement strand
ACCCGGATCTGGAATTGGTCTGCGACCGGCGGCAACTGGGGCAGGCCCTCACCAATATCGTCAAGAATGGTGTGGAAGCCATCGAACCCAAGCCAGCGCCGGAAGATGGCGGCCCACGCGGGCATGTGCGCATGACGCTGGCGCAGGAGGGGAGCGACCTCACCATCACCGTGCGCGACGACGGCATCGGCCTGCCGCCAGAGCGCGAACGGATATTGGAACCCTATATGACCACCCGCACCAAAGGGACGGGTTTGGGCCTCGCCATCGTCAAGAAGATTGTCGAGGAACATCTGGGCGACATTCGCTTCGACGATGCGCAGGGCGGCGGTGCGTGTGTGACGTTGCGCTTTGCCGCCAGCGCACTCGAAAAACTGGAAGAGGGGCAGGTAATTGCCTTGCCCAAAGGAAAAGTAACAGCCAATGGCGCTTGATATTCTGATAGTCGATGACGAAGAGGACATTCGCGATCTGGTCGCGGGTGTGCTGGAGGATGAAGGTTTCACAACCCGCACCGCCGCCAATAGCGACAGCGCGATCGAGGCGGTGGATTCGCGCCGCCCTTCGCTCGTTTTGCTCGATGTTTGGTTGCAGGGCTCCCGCATGGACGGCCTGGAACTTCTTGATGAGATCAAGCGGCGCGATCCGACCATCCCCGTTCTGATGATTTCGGGCCACGGCAATATCGACACCGCCGTCGCCGCGATCCGCAAAGGCGCGGCCGATTTCATCGAAAAGCCGTTCGAGGCTGACCGCCTGCTTCACCTCGTGTCCCGCGCGACCGAGACGGAACGGCTGCGCCGCGAAAATCAGGTACTGCGCGCCCGCTTCGGCCAGGACGATGAACTCACTGGCACCTCGGCCTCGATCAACGGCGTGCGCGCCACGATCAAGAAGGTGGCAGGCACCGGCAGTCGCGTGCTGATTTCCGGCCCGGCTGGCGTCGGCAAGGAAATCGCCGCGCGCATGCTGCATAGCTGGAGCGGCCGCGCCGATTCCCCCTTCATCGTCGTCACCGCCGCGCGCATGGACCCCGACAGGGTGGAGGAGGAACTGTTCGGTCTTGAAGACCCCAGCGGCCTGGTGCGTCCCGGCTATCTGGAACAGGCCCATGGCGGCACGCTCTATATCGACGAAATCGCCGACATGCCCATCACCACCCAAGGCAAGATCTTGCGTGTCCTGACCGACCAGAGCTTCACCCGCGTCAGCGGCCAGCGCCAGGTCAAGGTCGATGTACGCGTCATTTCCTCTACCGCGCGCGACCTGTCTGCCGAAATCGAGGAACGGCGCTTCCGCGAGGATCTCTTTTACCGCCTCAACGTCGTACCGCTGGCCATTCCGCCACTTTCGGAACGACGCGACGATATTCCGCCGCTGGTCGAACATTATCTCGCTCGCTTCGCCGCCGACCGTCGGGTGCCGCCACCCGACATTGCCAGCGACGCGATGGCCGCATTGCAGGCCAATGAATGGCCTGGCAACGTCCGCCAACTGCGCAACGTCATCGAACGCACGATGATCCTGGCGCCCGGCGACCGCATTGGCCGGATCGAACTGGACATGCTGCCGTCCGAGTTGACCAGCGGCGGTGGCGGGGAGGGGATGGGCCAGTCCGCCATTATGGGCGCGCCCTTGCGCGAGGCGCGTGAGAGTTTCGAGCGCGAATATCTGCGCATCCAGATCCGCCGCTTTTCGGGCAATATTTCGCGCACGGCGACCTTCATCGGCATGGAGCGGTCGGCCCTGCATCGTAAGCTCAAGCTGCTGGGCATTACCGATGGGAAAGATTGATCCGGAACCGCGCTTGGCAGGTTGATGGTCGAAATTAAGGCAACCTGATCTCGACCATGGACGCCCCTTCGCAATTGCGGTAGAACTGGTTCGTTCCCGGCAGGCGGGAGCAGCAAGATGCCCTCACCAGGGGTGCAAGAGCGGGCAACGTCCCGCCAAGAAAAAAGGACTGGCGACGACCATGGCCGAAAAAGTGAATAATCTTCAGGACATCTTCCTGAACAGCCTGCGCAAGAGCAAAACCCCGGTGACCATGTTTCTGGTCAAGGGCGTGAAGCTGCAAGGCATCATCACCTGGTTCGATAATTTTTCCGTGCTGTTGCGCCGCGATGGCCAATCGCAGCTTGTGTACAAGCATGCCATTTCCACGGTCATGCCCGCTCAGCCGATGGACCTGACAGACCTGCGCAAGGCGAGCGACGGCAACGGCAAACCCCGCCTGCTTCAGGAAATCTTCCTCAGTGCCGTTCGTAAATCGGGTAGCCCGGTGACGATGTTCCTTGTGAACGGTGTGATGCTTCAGGGCGAAATCGCCGCTTTCGACCTGTTCTGTATGTTGCTCGAACGCGACGGCATGGTGCAGCTGGTTTACAAGCACGCCATTTCGACGGTTCAGCCGCTCCACGCGGTTGATTTGACCGGCGAGAATGAACAGGACGACTGATTGTCCGCATCGGGTTTTGCTTAAGCGACACCGTTTGATGCCTTGGAAATCGCGTTAAACCAATTGATTTAAGCGGTTGATCTGGCCCAGTCGGATCAACCGCGTCAACGTTCGGTCCGCTACGCTGGTGGACCGGAACGCTATGAGATGCTTTAACCCGCCATGGCCATATTCAACCGCGACTCCGATGACGAAGTGGCGCGCGGCGCGCGCGCTGTCGTCGTCCATGCCGAAACCCATGGGCTGGACCGCCGCGACAGCGACGCCCGGCTGGAAGAGGCGAAGGGGCTTGCCTTCGCTATCGGCATTGATGTGCGTGCGGCCCAGAGCTTCCGCGTTCGCGACCGCAAGCCCGCCACTTTGTTCGGCAGCGGACAGGTGGACCAAATCGCCACATTGGCCCGGCAGGAAGAGGCCGAACTCATCATCGTCGATAACAGCCTGTCGCCCGTCCAGCAGAGCAATCTCGAAAAAGCCTGCGAGGCCAAGGTCATCGACCGCACCGGGCTGATCCTCGAA
>JAECRT010000057.1 GCA_016000085.1 Sphingomonadaceae bacterium | reverse complement strand
AGACTTTCGTACGCCTGCCGGCGCCCGAAACCCTTCGACCTTTGCGACCGTCGGCTTCGGAACGCCGCAGCATCGATTCCGGACGCCACGTGGTACCGGACGTGCCACCCTTAGCCGCTTCATTGCGGCCGCTCACGACCTCCTAGAAAGTCCATGCGGTCTCCAGAAGCGAATGGCCTGGAGCGTATTGCGGTTCTCCGTGCCGTAGCTAGCCCAACTGCACTTCAAAGTCGTCTTGGGGCGGGACGTCCGGATCGGGCTGCAGAATGAAGCCTGGGAAGTCGATAATGTGCGCACGTCCCTGCATCTCGCCAACTACGAGTTCCAGTTCCTCCGATGTAGACACGATGACCTGACCGCTTTCCCGGCTCGCTAAGGAGGCGCGTTTCAGGAATGCAAAAAGATCGCCAGAGCGGATTTCCTGTTGCCCGGGTTCGTCAAACACGACGAGGCCGGGATGGTTCGTCGACTTCGCGCGCTTCAGTTCGAATGTGGCCAAGAGGTAGGCCCATTTAAGCCGGATGGCATCGCTCGCCGAAACCTCGAAATTGATCTCCTTCTCGATCACCTCGTCATCTTTGCGTGCGCGAACCAATGGCCTGAAGTTGTCTAGGGAGAGCGCGATTTCATCAGCCTCGAACGACCGGAATCCATAGGCAGCCAACTGCTCGATTATCTTGCTGGTCAGCAGCTCGACCTTTTTCCTGTCGTCTGCAGTGAGGTTGTCTTCGGGCAGGTTGCGCAACGTCGAGGTAGCCTCTGCCCAACCCTTTGCGATGTGCTGCAGATCGTCGATCAGCGACAGAGCCAGATCGTCAATGCTTCGCAGCTGCGCGAGGAAGTTCTGCTGCCGCACCAGGTTTTCAATTGCCGTGCGCGATGGTGATGTGCCCGGACGCAGCAGTTCCTGCCGCAGACTGCGTAATTCCTGTTGCTTGTCCTGAAGACTGCGGTCGACGCCGCGGAAACGGCCGGCGATTTCCTGCAACCGCTCCTTGGATGCGCCGAGGGCGGAGCGATAGAGTTCTAGCTGTGATTTAACAAAGGAAATGTTCTCCTCGAGCGCCATGCCGACAGAATCAACGGTGGGGAGCAGCTCGTTGGTCACATCTTGATGGCAGGTCGGACAGATATGCTCGTACGCGGCCTTGCCGAGATCCGAACCTAAGCGTTGCAGCTTCTGCGCATCCTTGTTCCGGCGCAGGTCGATTTCAAGCGCTTGAACCCGGGTGGTCAAAGCCTGACTATCCTGAACCTCGGAAGCGTGTTCGTTGCGAACAGCTTCCAGAACCGCCGTCTCCGCGTCAACCTGAAATCTCAGAAATGCAATTCGTGCCTCGATCTCCGGCGCGATCGTATCGATCATCGGCGTTTGCGCGGTCTCGAGTACAGCCACATCCTCTTCGATCTCGGTGACGAGCTCGGTCAGTCTGATCCACTCGCCATCATGGAACAGCTGAAGATCGATCTCCGGCTCTTGCGCGAACTCAGCCGTCGGCTTCTCCGGCAGCCCCCGCATTCTTCCGATCTTAGCGGCTGCATCCTGAAGCTTGATGCGTTCCAGAGACCAGTAGTTGTTGAACTCCGCGATGGCATTTCGCAGTTCCGCACGCTGACGCCGATATTGCGCAACGTCGAGATCGAGCAGAAATTCCATCACTCGTCGGGCTACGTCTTGGATACGGAAGTACGTAGGAAACGGCCCCTGGATGGTGGACCAACCCCGCTTCTGCTCGACAAACAGCATCGGGAAGATGGTTTCGAGGTAGAGCGGGCATTCGTTTCCGTCGAACCGGGAGACGATTGGCAGGTCCCAACCAAGAAACGAAGTGAGGAAGTAGTGGAACCCGTCCTCTTGGACCGCGGCCCCGCCGTCGAGGACATAGAAATCGCGTTGCTCCATGGGGGCCAAGCCGGTGCTCAACGTTGAGCCGAAAGCGACCCGGATCAACTTGGTGTCCTTGCCCCCGACCACATCGCGGTGGACGACGGCGATTTGTCCGGCCTCATTCTCGATTTCGAGCTCGACGAAGGACTGCAGCACGCTTTCGTATTCGGCCTTCTCGGCCGCGTGAATTCGTTCGCGCATGGCATAGGGCAGCGGAATGGCGAGCTGCGGCCCAAGTGCACGCTCGAGGCCCAGCGCGTAGATGATCGCCTGGAGGCATGTCGACTTGCCCGAGGTATTGCCCGCCTGAATGATATTGAGTCCGTCCTTGAACGCGATATCAGCCTTGTAAGTTCGCTCTGCCGTAAAGGAGCGGAGCCGCAAATGGCGAAGTTTAATCATGCAGCAGATCTCTCGCCGAGAAGTTCCGACACGCGGGTTTCTGTGAGTTTTTTCGCGTGTTCGGTGATGATGATGCGTTCCAACTCGAGGGCGTTCTCGATGCCTTCCAGTTCAGTCGCCGCTGCAGTTCCACTAATGGTAAGCTGAAGCGAAGCCCGTCCGCCAGCCTTCGTCCATGTCGCTAGCCGTTCACCAACCACGAAGTCGATTGCGCGCGCAAAGGCTGGCTCAACCCGCAAATTCCAAGGCAGAATCTTGGCCCCGGCGGTGGTGGCATCCTTCAGACGGTCAATCTGGTTGGACCTGATCGCATCGTTAAGGATGTGGAGCTTGGCGAGAGACGCCTTGCTAGACCTCGACGCCGCCAGCATGAGAAGGATTAGTGACACGCGCCAGGCGATCCGCATGTCGCCCGGCACTGGCGTAGGCCGCCTATTGAACGAGAAAAGCCTACTGGCAAAATCTGGTGTGCTCACGCCTGGTCGCTTTCTAGGAAATCGAGCGGGCACCGGATCAGCCAGTCGCTGATAGTGCCGAGCGCAATGTGGGTAAGAAGCCCCTTGCCCAAAGTTGGCAGAGCGGCGGCCAAGGAAGCCTCGATCCGGGCCATGCTTTCCTGCAGCTGCTGGACGGGAATCGTCGAGGAAGCGCCGACGGCGATCAGCCTGGCTTCCTCGGCATCGATCGTCTCGAAGGCGCGCTCCCACAAGACCGCGTGGTTTTCACGCAGCTGTTCGAGCGCGTTTTCGCGATGCAGATGAGCCTTCACATACTGGTCGCGCCTTGCAGCAATTTGTGCCTGGGGAACGGCAGGACCTAGCGCTCGCCCAATCTTTCCGTCGATCCGAGCACCAATTTCCGTATCTGCCGCGGCATCCTTGACTTGCTCATCGGTTGGGGCGGGCACCTTGATGGACGGCCCCAACGACAGGCTCTTCAGAATTTCGATTTCTGCCTGAAAATCCTGCTGCGAGTGGCATAGCGCTTCGAAACCGGGGTCCATGAATACAAGGCCCTTGGCTTTTTCAGTCACGCCATGCTCGCGCACGGAGACAACGACGTCTTTGTTGTCCAGGAACGGGCAAAGGAGGATCCATCGTTTAACCTTCGTTCCGGCGAGAATTTTCTCGATCGTGTCCTTATTCTTGCTGAGCTTCTTCAGATCGCGACTGGCTTTGGCCTTCATCGCACTCGCTGCCTTGGCTACGTCAGAAGCTTCTTCAGGGGCATAGCACTGGTAGAGACAACCGCAGGTCGTGAAGAATTCGAGGCCTGCATCACCTTTGACCTTGTCCGGCACCATCTGGACGTTCTCGGCGCCGTGGCGGCGCTGAACAAGTTGCAGCGCAAATTCTTGCCATTCAACGCCCTTCCATTCTCGGCGGTATGTCATCTGCCCCCCTGCGTAGATGGATGGCTTAACCGAATAACTGTCCACCGAAACCTTAATTTTACGAATTATCGTATTTTCATAATGTATTGCAGTTCAAATTTTTGCAACGAGCCATTCGTTCTAAGTAAACAATGCCCAGCCCACCGATCCTCACGGAAGGAATTCACCGTTGATTGATCTTCTTGTCGACCGTCTGCACCTAGTGGGCGAGTGGTAACCGCTGAAGGGAAACGAAGGGTCGCGATCGGTGGACTCTGGACAAAGCGG
This sequence comes from Sphingomonadaceae bacterium, assembly GCA_016000085.1. Classification (GTDB taxonomy): domain Bacteria; phylum Pseudomonadota; class Alphaproteobacteria; order Sphingomonadales; family Sphingomonadaceae; genus Sphingobium. Next base: position 14,024 of record JAECRT010000057.1, on the reverse strand, counting down.
TCATGTGCACGCGACATGACGAACGGTCGCTTCGGTGAGAAGAATACGTTCAGCCCACACACAGCCACGCTACAGGCCGGCAGGAACTGGGCCGGATCGGGGCATTCAGCGCATAGGCGGCTGGTCCGCGACAAAGCGTCGCCGCGTTCGTCTCCGACGAACCACGCCGGACTACGCCAGCCGATGGCCGGCAAGCGGCGTTGGTTGGCGCGCGCAGTCGAGGACATGCGGTGCGGATGGGCCTAATCGACGGCTCGGCCTGATCTCAAGCTAGTCCTTGGCCTCGCGCGCGACCTTGCGATCGATGTCGTCGCGCCGTCGTTCGAGCATGCGCTTCGCCTCGATCCCGAATTCGGGCGGTAGGCGCTCGAGTAACGGCCGGATGTCGAGCGGATCGCCAGTCTTGATCAGGAGATGCGGATCGACCAGCTCGATTAACGCGCTAAGGCACGCCCATTGCGCGGGCTTGGCGAGCCCCGGGATGACAGCCATCAACTCGGCGGCAGTGACCCCGGCGGCGCGGCGGTGAAACGCAGCGAGCGCGGCCTCTTCGACCTCGCGGACCGGGTCCGCAGCGAGATCCGCAAGCCACGGCAACTGCCAACGGTGCGGCAGCCAGCCGGCGATCTCCGCTGCCCTCTGCCGCGTCGCGTCGTCTTCCGCGCGGCTCATCGCCACGAGCGCTGGGGCAAGCTGCGCGCGCGAGACGTTCCAGCGCAAAGTCCGTGCGATTGCGAGGCGCCGCGGCATGGGCGCACCGACATAAGTTGTGACCAGTTCGGTCAAACCTTGGCGCGCATCGGTCTCGATCAGCAACCGTGCGGCTTCCTGCTGACCCGATTTCGCGAATAGCCGGCGCGCAGCATGGAATATCCCCGGCGTCCGCTGTCGCGCTACCAGCTGAACCGCGCCAGCGACCGCGTCGAGATCGCGCGCGCCAGTCCCGAACGCAAGCTGGATCAGTTCCTCCGAAGCGACCGTGTCGCCATGGCGGGCGAGTGCGTCGAGCACCTCGGCATCCAGCCGGCCCATGTGGAACCGACGGTCCCGATGACGGTCGAAAAAGGCAATCGCCGCCGCACGGCTGTCGTCATGGTCGAGCAGCGTCATCGCAACTTGCACGCTACGCCAACTATCAATGCCCCGTCCTTCGAGCCAGCGCATCGCGAGTGTGCGCCCAGCCGCGTCGCCATGCAGCGCGTGGTGAAGTGCCGCGATTTCGCCGCCCTCGTTGTCTCCGTCGACGAGCGGCGCGAGCTTGGCGCTCAACGCCGGCTCGTAATGGCCGTGGTGAAAATGGAGCATCATTAGCCGGTGCGCAAGCGCGTCGCCCGGTGCCGCCACCGCGATCAGCGGCGCGGTCAGGTCGAGTGCTGCATGCGGCGGCAGGAAATGCGATAGGTCAACAGCTTCGACATGGGCTTGGCCGTCCGACGTCGCTACCCGCGCGCGGATCGCCGCTTCAAGCTGTTCGTAGTCGCCGGCATTGCCCTGCCGGATGTCGACGGCGTGGGTGTATACAGGACTGCTCGCGCCGATAAGGCGGGCGATGCCATTGTCACCGCGATGCGCCGCCAGCGCCTGCATGAGCCGATAAGGCCGATCGTCGTCAAGATCGGTAGCACTCGACAGCCGGTCGAGCGCCGCGCCTACCGCTGGCGAGGTCGTCCAAAGGGCGTGCTCGAGCCCGTAGTCGCGCGTCGTCTGGCCAGAACTGTCGATTTGGGCGACGGTCAGCCGGTCGAACCCTTCGCCCGCCATGATCGCCAGCAGCCGCACGACCATTTCCGCGTCCCGATCGACCATCCGCGAGCTATTTGGCGGCCGCCCAGCGGCGAGCTCGGCCAGCCCCGATTCCAACGCCGTGCCGCGCCGTGCCGCGACCCGCTCGAGCGCGGCGGCGGTGCGCAGCGATGAGAGCGTCGACAACAAACGCCAGCTGCCGCGCAGCGGATCGTCGGCGTCGGTTGCGGGCGCGGCAAGCCGCGCGGCGAGCGCGTCAAGCAGCAGGTCGACAGTCTCCTCGTCGGTCAGCTCAGGGTGGCGCTGGTAGATTGAGGCCAGCGCGTTGATGCTCTCGGCCGGGTCACCGCGGCTGGCGCGCTCGCGCAGCGCCGCGCCAAGACGCTCACGCGTGCGATAGTGCAGCCCGGGCACCCACCAGCCATCCGCGCCGATCTCGTCGAACGCGCTCTCGTCGCCACGGTCGGCGTGGAGCAAAGCAAGAGCGCGCTCAGGATCGAGCCGGGCGATTGCATCGAAGGTCGCTGCCCCGAACAGCAGGTCGGCACCTTCAGGTGCGGGCAGGGTGAGGCGCGACAGATCGACCGGGTCGGCGAAGGTCCGCACTGCCTGCGGCAGGACACGCGCGGTTGCTCGGATGGTGGCGAACAGATGCGCGCGCCGCGCCTGCCAGATCGGAAAGGCCACTGAACGGTCGAGCTTGCGCAGCGTCCACAGCAATTGCTCGGCCTCAAGCGTTTCGGTGGCCGAAGCGATCTTCCAGTCGAGCCAGGCAGGATCGGCCGCCGCTGCGCGTGCGAACGCCAAAGATGAGCGCTCTTTGTCGTGGGTGCGGTCCATGCGGACGTCAGGATCCGCCTCGGCGAGCGCCGCTGCACGAGCGATGTTCAGCGTGTGAAGCGGATCGAGCAGCGCGGGCGCGGAGACTTTGCCGAGCACCCGCAAGGCGATCTCAGCGATCACGGGATCGTTGCTTTGAAACATCTCGATGGCGGTGGCACGCACATCGTCCCAGGCGACGTCCGCCGCCTTGCATAAGCCCAGCGCGATCCAAGCCGGCCACGACGCCTCGCGATCGCCGCCCATAGCGCTTTCTGCAAGTGCGCGGAGCAAAGGCACCGCACGTTCGCCGAGCGTCGGCAGGGTTCGGCTGAAGAAGCGATGGTCGTGCGTCTCGAATTCGGGGTCACGCATGTAGCCGAGCAGCAATTCGGCGACGCGTGCCGCCGGCCATCGCGCCGGTTCGAGCAACAGCCACAGAAGGTCCATCAGCACATAACCGAAGCGCGCGCCGATCTTGACCCCGGCAACCGTCACCATGTTGTGGACCTGGCGCAGTAGGTCGAGCAGCTGGGCGGGATCGAGCTGGCGGTCGCGTGCGGTATCGGCGAGGTGGCGCGCCATCGTCCAGTTGAGCAGCCGGTCGTGAGTCATCGATAGCCGCCGTTCGCCGTCGAGTTCGACCAGCCCGCGCAAAACCAGCCGCTCGACCGCGTCGAAATCGAGCGTGCGCACGAACGCCGAGGGCGGCCAGGGATAGGTTGGCGACGCGGCGAGCATATCGCCGACCAGGAGCTGGAGCCGGTCAAGGTCGAACGTCTGGGCCAAGGATGCCGGCCGCTCGCTTCCGACGTGGCTCCAGAAGCCCTGCATCAATTGATACTCGGTTTCCTCTTTAAGCACGAGGCCATGCGGGATCTGACGATACAAGCTCGCCAGCACCGGTTTGTGCAGGAGCGCGAAGACATCTTCGGGGACGTGCGAGTGATCGACATGATGCTCTTCGAGATAGCTGATCAGCTCGGGCGTGGTGAACTCGGGCACATCTATAATGTACGGCGCCGCAAATGAGGTGCGCAGCCATTCGGCGGTGCTGGGCTGCGCGGAAATAACTAGGTCAATCCCGAGCCGATCCCAGCCGTCCTCGATGACCCGGCCGGCGAGCGCAGGATCGTTGAGATCGTCGAGGAAAACGGTGAGCCAGACGCCGCGCTCGTTTCCGAGCGCCGACCGTAGCCGGTCGGCGATTGAGCGCAATGGCGCCGCTGCAGTATAGACCGGGTTCCACACCAGCGATGCAATCGCCTCGCGCAAACGATCGACCTCGGCAGTCGCGCGCAGCAGCACAACGGGATGGCCCGCCTTGGCCATCCGCAGCGCGGTAGCGCAAAGGCGCCAGCTCTTACCCAAACCGGACTCTCCGCGCAGTACCGTCACCGACCGCGTCGGCGGGGTAAGCGGGCCGCGCACGTCCCGTGCAGGGTCGTAGCGGAACCGCGGGAACGCGCCTATCAGCTCGTCGCGCAGGGTCGCCGCTAGTCGTCCGGCATGAACCAGCCGGCGCGGGTCGAGCTGGGCTGCCCGAAGGAACTCGGACGTACGTAGCGTTGCGCCGCGGCCCCCAAGCCGCACCAGCTCGCCGACCAACTGCGCCCGCTTGGCGGCGACGTCTTCGACATTTTCGACCATGATCCGCAACGGCCGCGCAATCGCCTCGTCGAGATCGGCTTCGCTACGCTGCATGATCGTCAGCGCATAGAGCAACGCCGCTAGCCGCGGGTCGTCTTGGCTGGATATATCTAGCGCGTTGCGCACCGCGTCGAGCACTGCGTCCCCTCCGACCTTGCGGCCGCCCCGCCCTAGACGGAATGGCTCGTCATCGGTCGGCTCACCCGCCGCCCGCTCCCGACACCATACCAAGAAGCGACGAAAGTCCTCGCAACCGGCATCATTGTCGGTCAGGAACTGATAAGCGTCGTCCGTGCCTGGCCGGACCGCCTTAAAGAGATCGGGAAGCACGTCGGCGATGATTGTGCCGAGCGTCCAGTGGCGGTGCGCCGCGCGACGCTTGACCTGCACGACGGTCCGGTGGGGCCCCATCACAGTATAGTCGCCACCCTCGAATGGCTCGACCTGCAGCTCGATCGTCGCCGCGTCGGCACCGACTGCGAGCGTGGTCACGACCGCGTCGAGGCCATCGGAGAGGCTCGCCAGCAACTGGTAGAGAATGCCGGAAAGATTGATTTGACCACCGGTGGGCGACGAAGATTTAGACACTGTGATCGTTCCCACATCGCCATTGCGCTTTCAGCGATTTACGGCGATTTGCCGTCAATCGGAAGCCTGGGTAGCAAGTTAGCGGAATTGACTGCACTTTACGCCATTCCACGGTCGAGCTAGCCGGCGACACCTAGAAAATCGACCGCGTTCGAGCTTGGCTTCCAGGACACCGAAGGCCTGCCAATAAGACGCTTTTCCGGCCCCGCCGCTTCGCCCGACCTGACCGGCAGCAGAGAGTACCTCCGCGACCGAAAAGTCGATCGACCCTTCCGGATCGCCTACAAGGTCTTTCTTCCGCGCCATGATTATGCGCCCGCAGCGTCGTCCGTCTCGGTGAGACTGCCATATTGGGTCGTGCCGGCAAGCCATGCAGGAGATAGCTCGGGCTGGCCCGCGATATAGGCGCGAACCGAGGCCCGCAGCTGATCTGGGCTCATTGTCGCGATCCTCGCGCGTTCGACGATCTCGTCGATATAGGGAGAAGTTGCGTGAACCCAATCGATCATCGTCAGACGGGCGGCGTCGCGCGCTTCCTGCCGTGGGAATGACGGAGAGACACGCAGTGCGTCGGCAGTGCGAATTGTTAACACGGCGCCCTTGATCTTGTTGCCGCTATCGAGCTTGTTCGCGTTGATCAGCGCTGTGCCCATAACCGGCAGGAGGGTCATCAGGCCGCTGCCAAGTCCGACGACATCATCGGACTGATCCCACTCGATCTTCTGCCGGATTTCCTTCGGCCAGCAGCCGGAATAGTCGGAGAATTCGCCTTCTGCGATCGCAGCGCGCGCCAGACAGCCGGCGGTCGTGACGTGCCGCATCAGCGCGACGGCGATCGCAGCACAACGATCAAGCGCCGCCTCATGGAAGTCGCCGACGATGACAAACCCGTCTCCAAACTGGTGGGCAAACAGGCGCTCTCCGTCGCCGGCATAGGCGCGGGTCCCGATCGCGAAGATCCCGCTCATCAAGGCGCGAAGTCCGGTGATTGCGAGGTCGCCTTTCCCCCACAGAACACTGAATCCCTCGATATCGATCCAGATCGACCAGCGCGGGCCCGCCTCGATCTCGATGGTGGGCTTGCAAGCCTCATCGGTCACGACGCCGGAAGTCAGAGGAGATTCTGTGTCATTGGTCATTGCGGATTTGCCTGCACCAAGTTTCGGAGTTCGTTGAAGGCCGCCAGGTTGACGATACCGGCATCGGCAGCACGAGCACGCTCTAGGATCGGGCCGAGATCGCCAGTGCCCATCTGGAGCGATTGGCGGTCGGCGAGGGCATCGATCAGTCGCAAAGTCGCGCGCGGATGCAAATCCGGGTGCGCAGACCCTGCCAGGAGATGCAGTTCATAAAAAGCGTTCGTGCGAACCATGAACGGTGTGAGGCGATCGACCGCGTCGGAAAAGCGCGCGTTCGTTGCGATCGCGATCCGCGCAAACTGCTCAGACGTGGATGTTGAGCGGAGCTCAACTTCGACTGGCCAAACCTGTTGCAACCAAGGCCCGACCCGTCTGTCCCAGAGCGAATCTGCTGACCGCGACGGCGGCTTGCCGGGTAATTCATCTTCCGGTTCGTCGGGCTGCGCAAGGAAGGTCTCGATCCACGACAGGGCTGATGTCCGCAGGTGATCGGTCATGGACCGAAGAGCGTTCCGCACCGCAACCGCCGGAAGCTGGTCGCGATCTAAGTCGATGCCAACGAGCATCAGCAACTGCACCAGCGTTTTCGCCATCTCCCCAATTCGGGCGAGGCGGTCAGGCTCGAAGGTAGCGAGGAAGAAGGGCTTCAGAGCAGGCCACAACTTCTCGTCGACCCTTGGCTGCCAGGCATAGCCCTGCCAGACGGCAGCTGCTTCGGCTTCATCCTGGGCCCAATCGAAGCTCGGGATCAGCGACGCCTGCGTCCAATCAGGATCTACCGCGAAGAGGTAGGACAGTCGCGACGCTGCAATGACGCGCGCCGGTCGATGCGATGGCATGCCGGGTAACACGAGAGCATCCGCCCGCTGCCGGAGGTCGTCAGGAATGCGGGATGAAACCTTGAGCGAACGGGCGAAGAGAAGGGCGAAAAAAGCCTGTGACAGGCGTCCAAGTGCGTTGTTGATTGCATGACTAACGGCATCGTGCTCGTCGGTTGCCTGGACATTGTCGGGATCGTCCGCAACGGCGACTAGGGTGCGATCGAACAGCCGCCACACCGCATCCTCGCCGGTCGGCGACGGACGACTTCCGGCAACTGCTTCCAGAAAATCGGCGCAGGCTCGCGCTAAATCCGGCTCATTGATTAGTGCGTCGGGAACACTCTCGAGCGCGGCCAGGATTCTTGATCGGCGCTCCGGCCGCTTCGCGCTCTCCCGCAAGCCCCACAAACCATATTCCCAAATATCCCCAGGTCCAGGATTAGCACTGTGCGCGGTCAGTTCGAGGACAGCGATCGCGCCCTCGGGGTCCGTATCGGCGAACTGTTTCCAAGCGTCGAGAAGGCCTTCACGAAGGTCCGTCGTCCCTTGTAGCGTCGAGACGAGTTCCTCCTGGGGCAGATTGGCCAGATCATCGACGCCGTAATCGGTGGCGGAGCCAAGTCTGAATTCGGACCAAGTTGAAAACATAGCGCGTTCGCCCTCAGGGGCCGCCCACCCAGGATAGGCCGCTTCGATGCGATCCAGTTCCGATCGAAGACGCGGATCCAAAGGCGGATTGCCGACCCGGGCGACCACGATCAGACGGTCGAAGATCCGCCGATCGCGTGACCGTTCGCGGTCCTCCTCGGAGACGCGCGAGAGAACATCTGGTGAGGGTCCGGCGAGCAGGGTTTCGACAATCCGCTCCCGTGAGACCGCCGACCCATTTGCCCATAGCGAGCCGAGCAAGGCCATAGCCTCCTTCCTGGCACCCGACGCCCAGATCATCGGTGTCTTAGCCATTTAACAGTATCTCCACTTTCTCGGTGTCGCTGAAATGACCACTGTGGGTCACTGCGGCGGCGACGAGCCGTCGGAAGGACAGGTACGGCAGCGTACGCCATCGTGCCACGATCGCACGGCTCGCTGCGGCATCATGGCCGTCGATATGCTCCCAACCCGTCCAGATCAGATCGAAAAGCAGGGTCCATTGGCGGTGCTGATAATTCTGCTGGTGCGGCTCAACTGAAGGGCGCTGCAGGGCGCTCGGATCATTATCGGCATTCGCCTCATCTGCCGCCGCAAACAGGTGCAAGGCTTGGGCCAGGAGGCCGGTCAGATCGTCGTTCAGCCATGCCCAAAATTCCGCGGCACCCGGGCTGCCGTTAACGGTATCGATGAATCCCTTGACGTGGTTGCGATCCGCAAGTTCTACCTCCGCATCGGCAATCTCCGAAATCCGGTCCCCGACAGGATCCGCCGCTTGCTCTGGATGGGTAGCGTCGCGATAGCTGCGATAGCTGGACGCAGAGAAATCGAGCAGCGGTCGCAGGCCTGCCAGAACTTCTTGACGTACCCACTCACGATCAGCGCCTGACGTATAGCCACCCTGCGCAGTCCAAAGCGAACCGGGATCGTCTCGCCGACGCGCGCTAACCCAGCCCCCTTCGGACGAGACGATCCACCAGAAGCGCTTGAAGCCTTCGCGCAACCCCAGTTCTTGCGGGAGCTGTCGCCGGATCGCCTGGCGCAAACGCGGATGAAGCATCCGCCCTTGCCCGAGCTTTTCGATGACGTGATCTACGAAACTCTCGGTCCCTAGGTGCCGGCAAAACCACGCCAGCAGCCCGTAGCCGGTCGATGTCAGCGCCATGTGCCGACTGTTAGACTGCAGCGGAAATAGCGGTATGAAATCGAGCTCTGGCTCCGGCGGGGCGATCCTTGCGGCCATTGCAGCTTGCCTCACCGTTTCCTGATGAGCCTCCGAGCGCGCAAGATCGGTCGCTTCGAAGAGCGACAGCCATTCGATTGGCGGGCGTGGCTCCACCGCGGCGAAGGTTCGTGCTCCGTACCCCTGATCGTCCGCCCGCCCAGCGACGGCCCAGATCAGATTCGCGGTGTCGGTCGGGTCGATCGCGTCTGGACGGCGGGGCGCGATATCGCTGATGACTCGGCCGACGCTCGAGAGATAGTCCTCACGCCAATCGGCCCACTGGACAATCGTCTCACGCAGCGCCGCATGATCCGTTGCGTCCGAATAGAAAATCGGCTCGAGGTTGCGATCGCGGTACGGCTGGCTTTCCGGCGGCTCGGCGCCCTCATAAGGCGAGAAGATGTACGCCGGCCCTCGCGGTTGACCAGATCGCATCTCGAGATTTTCCGCAGCGAACGCGTCGGTCATGTAGCGCAGCACCGGATCGTTCAGGCTGTATCCCAGAAAAAGCACGGTGAAATCTGCAAAGAGCCGGACGATAAATCGCGCGGCCCAGCCCTCGGTTAGATAAGCTCGCCCGAAGTCGGAACTGGTCAATACGAGGTGTTGATCTGATCCTCCAAGGCGCCCGTGGAGATAGATCAGGCTGCGCCAACTGGCTGCGCGATCGTCGCGCGGGATGGGTAGGATCGGCCCTGCATGGTACTGGAAGTCGCGACCGAAGTCCAAGCCCCGGCGTGCCTTCTCGAAGAAGGTGTCGAAATTCGTGGTGACCAGACGCATGCCCTCGCTGCGCCGAAGCCGCGAGAGGCGAAGAATGGCACGATGCAGCGCTAAGCTCGTCGGACGTCGATTTAGGCGCGTGGCGACAATCTGGCGAACATTCGCGGGCGTATATCGGCTCTCCAAAGCCCCGAGCATACGATCGGGCCAGAGCCATTCTTTATCGTCGGTCGGGGTTGGATGGGTCAGGGTTTTGTAGCAGTGAGCGACGAGACCGTTATAGCTCGGCAACCCAGCACCCATCGAAACTCCTGCGCCGCAAAAGATGACGACACGATCATCCTCTAGTTCCTGGACCAACTTATCCGGTATGATAGGCCCGTTTCGTACAAATTGCGGCATTGATGTCTCCGCACCTTCTCCATGTGCGTTGTAGTCTGATCGCGTCTATAGAGCCGCGATCGCAATCGTGTAGCGAAGCTCTAGGAAGCTCTTGGCGAAATCGAGCCGATGTGCCGCAAATTCAGTCACCAATTGCGGATGAAGAGATTTCTTCGCAGCGTCACCATATTCCGCGATGTTCGACGACAAGAAATACGCGCCCGCGCTAAAGCCGAGCGACCGCGCAGCGGAAAGGACTTCGAGGCACGATTCAAGTACCAGGCAGTCCTTGTACGACTGTTTGCCGCTTGCTGCAGGCGCCTTCGCCGTGATGACGCGCTGGGCAGCCTTATGGGTTGCCGATTTGGTTGTCTCCGTGATGCTCGATTTGGCGAGGTATCGTGCCACGATCGCATCGGCAAGATTTTCATAGTCAGTAGGCGCCGGGAGGACGATCGCCGGCCCGGTTCCGCCGAACGCCATCATGATCTCGTGCATCTGGCGCACCCGGTCATTGAGCGCCCGGATAGACTTAGTGCCATCCTTCTGCACGCCTTGGAGATTGTCCGCCATCTCGTTGGTGATCTGTTCGGGAAGCACGAGCGATAGCTTCCCCGCTTCAATGAGATCGATGATCGTCACCGCTGCCGTTGCCTGGTCACGCGTGAAGGCATCCCGCTGTCCCCGGACGATATCGAGGAGCGAGCATGTGTCGATGAAAAGGAGTGGTGCGCCTGCAGCAACGATGGAAGCCGCGACGTCGGCGACCGCGCTCATCGGGTTTCGTCGTAGCGCTTCAGAAGCTCCGCGGCGCCGTCGAATTCAATCGCGAGGTCGGAGGCAACGCTTTCGGGCCAATGAAGTTCGTCGATCAACCACTTCTCGAGGATCTCTGGCGGCAAGTGCCTGCCCTCGTCATGAACGCGAATGATGAAATCGAGCCAGCGCTGCCGATCGTTTGGGTGGGACGCGCCGGTCCCTTTGTTCGCGAGGTTAGAGAAGGCTACTAGCTGACGAACCGCACCGACGTTGATCCATTCGCTCAGGTCGCGACGAGCCTCCGTCAATTCGGGCTGCAATCCGAGCTTGGCAGCCGCCGGCGCGAAGCGAGCCCGATAGAAGTCCACGAGCAGATCATTATATTCGGCCATCGAAAGCTGCCCGAAATTCTCGGGCACGATGTTCCCGATGGTCACCTGACCGCTATACCAGGCCACTGAGAGGTCAGCGTTCGGCAGGACCCCTTCGCGATGGGCAAATAACACTGATGTCCCACCCGGCGAGAAATCGAGATCTCGGTCCTTCAAATATGGCCAGCTCGCGGTGTCGACGGCGATCATCGCCTCTCGTAAGGCCAGGAAGTCTTCGCGCCTAGCGCCGAGTTTAACTTCTCGAAATTGCTCAATCATTTGGGTCGCCCATATGTTCAGTGCCCGTTCCTTATGACCGTCTGACGGCCTGCGTCGAGCCCTGATTGGGGGGGCTCAACCGCAGACGACAGGGGCCGAACTGCTTCGGCAGAAATGAAGCCGACGGACTGCCGTGAATAAGCGCCGACGAACTCGGCAACGGCGAAAATGAGAACATTGCTACCAGAAGGCTTCGTGTTGAACGAATGGCTGGTTCTGGCGGAAGCTGCCGAAAAAGCGGACGGGCCGGATCTGGGCATCCGAATTTGCAGTCTAAACGGCAATAATGGGTCGATTGACCCTCGACCTTTTCATCAGGACCGGCGATATCGCCTTATGGCGTCCGATCGTAGAACCGTTGAATTCCTTGTTGAGCAGATGGCAGGCCGTGGCACCGTTTCAGCCAAGGCGATGTTTGGCGAATTCGGCATTTATTGCGATGGGAAAATGGTCGCATTGGTCTGCGACGACCACCTATTCGTAAAGCCCACGGTTGGAGGGCGGGCCTTCGCTGCCGGTTCGGAAGAAGCCCCTTCATATCCCGGTGCTAAGCCTTGTCTCCCGATCGACGCGGAAAAGTGGGATGACCGTGAGTGGCTTGCCGAGATCGTTCGTATCACACCTCAGGAATTGCCTGCTCCCAAGGTCAGGACCAAGCGCAAATCCGGTTGATGCAACGCCTGGCAGCAGCACGTTTTCGTCAAACTAGTGTCCGCCTTTGGAATGTGGAGGTGGGATCGTTGAATGCCCGAGAAGGGTCGGCAGTTGCCCATTTCTGTCACGATTCTTGGTTTAGCTATAATTTCAGTAACATCGGTGCCAGCAACATTTTGCAAGACTGGGACCGTTGCAAAGCTGAGCATTCCGCAGCATGATAGGATTTGTGGCGGGCAGGCCCTGTTGTGGGTGTGCCAAGTGAACCAAGTGCCTTTTCCCGTCGAACACCGACGGCCCTTGTCTGTTTTAATTACGAGTTCGGCAGATGTCGATCTGCGAGGTAAAAACTCGTCGAGCCGCGTCGAACTGAGCCCAAACTATCTTGCAATCTGCTGGAATCGGATTCACGATGGCAACCGGTAGCCGTCAGCAGCGAAAGAAGTCATCCCGGCCTGATGAGCCGGTGCTCAATCTTGCATTTTCTGGCAGCGGCCCCGATCCGCGTCTGGTCAAGCTGGTTCGCCTGCTTGCCCGTCGTGCCGCGCGGAAGGCGTATCTGGAGATGCTGGAGGAGCGCCGCACGACCCGCTCCTGAGACGAGGAGTTCCGTTCCGTGAAGGTTGCTTTATACGCCCGTTATTCTTCCGACAATCAGCGTGACGCCTCCATTGCCGACCAGTTGCGCATCTGTCGCCTGCATGCCGAAAAGCAGGGCTGGCAGATTGTCGAGGAATATACCGATCATGCCATTTCAGGCGCTTCGCTGCTGCGTCTGGCATTCAGGCGCTGATCGCAGACGCCAATCGCGGCCGCTTCAACTTCGTGCTGGCCGAGGCCATGGATCGCCTGTCGCGCGACCAGGAGGATATTGCCGGGCTGTTCAAGCGCATGGCCTATGGCGACGTGAAGATGGTCACCCTGTCAGAAGGCGAGATCACCCATCTGCATATCGGCCTTAAAGGTACGATGAACGCCCTGTTTCTGAAAGATCTCGCCGACAAGACGCGGCGTGGCCAGCGCGGCCGTGTCGAGCAAGGCAAGTCGGGCGGTGGTAACAGCTATGGTTATGACGTCGTCAAACGGCTCGATGCCAACGGCGAACTGATCCGCGGCGACCGCTCCATCAATGACGCACAGGCAAGCGTCATCCAGCGCATCTTTCGCGACTATGTCGCTGGCAAATCGGCCAAACGGATAGCAACCGAGCTGAACAAAGAGGGGATCGAGGCACCGACCGGCGGCACCTGGGGCTTTAGCACCATCAATGGCAATCCCAAGCGCGGCACCGGCATCCTCAACAATGAGCTTTATGTCGGCAAGCTGGTCTGGAATCGGCAACGCTTCATCAAGGATCCCGATACTGGCAAACGGCAAGCCCGGCCCAACCCGGAATCAGAATGGATCATTCAGGACGTGCCCGAACTGCGCATCATCGATGATGCTCTTTGGCAGCATGCCAAGGAGCGGCAAAAATCCTGCCAGGTGGATCAATTAAATGCCGCAGTGGGCTCCGCAAACTTCCGCGATCGCCGCCGCCAGAAATATCTCCTGTCCGGCCTGTTGCAATGCGGTTGCTGCGGCGGCGGATATTCGATGATTTCAGCGATGATGCTGGGCTGCTCGGCAGCCCGGAACAAAGGGACCTGTGACAATCGCCTCAATATCCGACGCGATCGTCTGGAAGGGCGCGTGCTTCACGCCCTTCGCCATCATCTGATGGATCCTGCCCTGTTTGCCGAGTTTTGCGACGAGTTCACGCGCGAGACCAATCGGCTAAGGGGCGATGCAGGCGCAGCCATAGCCGGCGCTCACGCAGAGATCAAAAAGATCGACCGGGATCTGGATATGCTTGTGAACCTGATCCTGCGCGGCGGCGCTGCTGACAAGATCAACGCCAAAATGGTTGGGCTCGAAGCGCGAAAGAAGGAACTGGAGCGCGACCTCGCCCAGGCCCAGGAGCCCCCTCCCCTGCTCCATCCCAACATGGCCCACCATTATCGGTCTCAACTCGACAATCTCTATCGAGCGTTGGAGCATGACGACGAGAACAAGCGCTTCGAGGCGGCTGAGGTCATTCGTTCGCTCATCGAGGCGATCCTATTGGTGCCTGAAGGCAGCGAACTGAAGATCGATGTGCGCGGCGATCTGGCGGGCATCCTCGCGATCGCGGTGGAACGCAAAAAACCCGCCTCGAGGGCGGGTTCTTCGAAGGCTGCGACCT
>JAECRT010000056.1 GCA_016000085.1 Sphingomonadaceae bacterium | reverse complement strand
CTTGCGATCGCCAGCACCTGAAGCTGGTGCGTCTACCAATTCCGCCATCTGGGCACGGGGTAGGAGCGCGCAACTAGCCGCTGACCTGGGGGCTGTCAACGGATGTTCCGCATTATTTTATGGCCTTGGCGAAAAGCCGCACTAAGGGCGCTAGGAGCATCGCTGCAAAAGGATCCCCCGTTCATGGTCGACCCCGATATCGCGCTCCCATCGTTTTTTGCCCGGCCCGACGGGCTGCGGCTCGCTTATAGATATCGGCCAGGAACGGGGCCGACCTTAATCTTTTTGCCGGGCTATATGTCGGACATGGAGGGCGGCAAGGCGGTCGCGCTCGATGACTGGGCCGGGGCGAGCGGAAGGGCGATGCTGCGTCTGGACTATGCGGGCAATGGCGCGAGCGATGGACGCTTTGTGGACGGCACGCTGGTGAACTGGCGGGACGATGTGCTGTTGTTGATGGACGCGCTGACACAGGGGCCGGTGGTGCTGGTGGGATCGTCCATGGGGGGATGGCTGGCGCTGCTGGTGGCGCTGGCGCGTCCGGACCGTGTCGTGGGGTTGGTCGGCGTTGCGGCGGCGCCCGATTTTACCGAATGGGGTTTTACCGATGCGGACAAGGCCCTGCTGGCGACGGAAGGGCGGATCGAGGAGCCGACGCCCTATGACGACCAGCCCTATGTCACGACATTGGCGTTCTGGGAATCGGGTCAGGCGTCGCGGTTGCTGGATGACGAGATCGCGATCGACTGTCCGGTGCGGTTGCTGCATGGCCAGCAGGATGCCGATGTGCCGTGGGACATAGCGGTGCGCATCGCCGAACGGGTACGTTCATCCGATGTGCAGATGGCGCTGGTTAAGGACGGCGATCATCGCCTTTCCCGCGACGGCGATATCGCTTTGCTGATCCGCACCGTCGCCAGCCTGCTGGACAGCCTCTGATGCCTATTATCCTGCCGCTCCTGTTGATGGCCCAGGCCTATGATCCCGAGATCGAGGCCGTGATGAACCGCAGCCGCAAGGAGAAGAAGGAGGCGGTTGCGGCTGCCTCGGCTGCCTCGTCGATGGGAAGCGTGCCGCGGGAGGATGGGAAAATTCCCGTTCCCGCCAAATTTGCCGCGCCCTTTCAGGCCTGCCTCGATCAGGCGATGGAATCGCCGGACGCCGGAGTGGCCTTTGCGCAGAAATGGCGGATCGACGGGGGCAGCTTCTATGCGCGGCATTGCATGGGCTTTGCCTATGCACGGGCGGAGCGCTGGTCGCCTGCGATCATCGCGTTCGAACAGGCAGCGGAGGAGGCTGAACGGGGCGGCGAAATGGCGCAGAGCGCCAGGCTATGGGCGCAGGCGGGCAACGCCGCCCTGGCGAGCGGGGACGCGGCCAAGGCGCGCAATGATTTCGATGCGGCGCTGGCGCGCGGATTGCCCGATGGGCTGGAGAAGGGCGAGGTCCATCTGGATCGCGCGCGGGCGCTGGTGGCGCTGGGCGATGTTGCGGCGGCGCGGGATTCGCTGGACGTCGCGCTGGAACAGGCGCCGCGCGATCCGCTGGGCTGGCTTTTGTCGGCGACACTGGCGCGGCGGTCGGGCGAGTTGCCGCTGGCGCAGGCGCATATCGCTCGCGCGGTGCAATTGTCTCCGGACGACGCCTCGGTGGCGCTGGAAGAAGGCAACATCGCCATCCTCACCAATCATGAGGATGTTGCGCGATCGGCTTGGGGACGAGCCGTGCGGCTCGCACCGGAAGCGGCGGCTGGGAAGGCGGCCGCAGACAATCTTTCTCGGCTGGCCGTAGCGGGCAAGCCGGCGGGATAACGGTCGTCTCGCAAGCCTTCGTTACGGAACCTACGTCTGCACCCGCCGCCGGGAAAAGTCCCGAATTATCCCTCTATTTCAAGTAGAAATCGACCGTCGTAACGACGCGCACCTTTTTGTAGGGGGTGTCGGCCGACCCATCGCCACCTTCGCCGTCGCGGGCGTCGATCGAGAAATAGCCTTGGGTCGCGCTCTTGATGCCGCCCACGCCGGAGCCCGAATCCTTGGCGAACTGTTCGGCGGCGGCGCGCGCATCGCGCGTCGCGGCGGCGACCATCTGGGGCTTCACGTCGTTCAGTTTGGTGAAGCTGTAGCGCATCCCTGACCCTTCCTGCAGCGTGACGCCGCGCCGGACGAGATCGAATTGTTGCGCCACGGCGCGCTGGGCGCGGGCGATATCGGTCGTGCGCAACAGCATCCGCTGGGTGATGGTGATGTTATTGACGCCATTGTTGAGATATTGGTTCACGCCTGCCCCTGTGGGTCGCAGATCGTCCGCTTTGAAGCCCAGGCTGGTGAAGTAGGCGCGCAGTTCCTTGGTATTATTGTCGATTTCCGTGCGCACGGTGGGCAGGTCGAAGCCCGTCGCCGAATAGCTGATCGACCAGGTGGCCAAATCTGCGGTGACGTCCTTTTCCGCCAGACCGCGCACAGTGACCGAGCGATCGGCCGCCTTGGCGCGCGTCAACCCGTCGCCCAGCAGATAGCCGCCGGTCATGACGCCAAGCGCCAGCAGCGCCGCGCTGCCCAGCAAAATCTTGTCCCGCATGTCAGCCATCGTCTTCCCTCTTCCTTCCGGTGCCGCGCGTCCTTATCTATAGGACTGATTGCCACTCCTGAGATGAACCGTTGCTTTATGGCGATGAACGGAGAACGACTTGCCTAAATTCCTGCATAGCATGATCCGCGTTACGGACGTCGACAAGACGGTTGCTTTTTTCGACCTGCTCGGCCTGAAAGAGGTCAAGCGGTTCGATAGCGAACAGGGCCGCTTCACCCTGATATTTCTCGCTGCGCCGGGGGATGAGGGCGCGCAGGTGGAACTGACCTATAATTGGCCATCGGAAGATGGCAGCCCTGCGGAATATTATGATGGCGGGCGCAATTTCGGGCATCTGGCCTATCAGGTCGAGAATATCTATGAGACGTGCCAGCGGCTGATGGACGCGGGCGTGACGATCAATCGGCCGCCGCGCGACGGACATATGGCGTTCGTACGCTCGCCCGACCTGATTTCGGTCGAACTGTTGCAGGACGGGCATCTGGAACCGGCTGAACCGTGGGTGTCGATGCCCAATGTCGGCGTCTGGTAAGCGGCTGGAAGATAGCTTCGCCAAGGCTGTAGGCTGACGGTTTTTGCGCTATGATTTCGTCCTTGGAGCAGGAAAAACTGGAGAGTTGCGATGCGTGCCTGGTTCTGCCTATCGCCCCTGTTGCTGGCCGCCTGCGCCGGCAGCTACACGCCCGAGCCACTGACACCGAAGCAGACGGCAAAGCTGGACAAGGCGCTGGAAGGCAAGGTTGCGGGCGAGAAGATAAGCTGCATCAACCGATCGCAGCAGACGAACCTGACCGTCATCAGCGGCAATGTGCTGCTGTATAGGGTCAGCAAGCGGCTCATCTACAAGAATGACCTGATCGGCAGTTGCAATGGCCTAAACTATGGCGACACGATGATCGTGCGAAGTTTCGGATCACAAATGTGCCGCGGGGACATCACCACCAGCGCGAATCTGATGAGCGGGATCACCACGGGAAGCTGCGCGCTGGGTGATTTTACGCCCTATCGTTCGCCCGAAAAGTAAGCCGTCCTATTGCCGGGTCGAGCCGGCCGCCTTGGCGGCGGCCGCTTCGCTGGCGAGCCTTTGGTTCAGTCGCGTGGCGGCGGCGGTGGCATAAGCGGCGCAGGCTTTGCTGTCGCTGAGGGGTGCCTGTCCGGCGAGGCGTGCGTAGAGATTGCTGCCGGAAGGGTGGGGCGTGACGAGGATGTCGCAGCGCATGCGCTTCACCCTGGCGATGGTGGCGCGCAGTCGAGCAACCTGGGCAGGGTGAGCGGAAAAGCGATAGTCGTCGGCCGACACGGCATTGAGGCTGTCGATATAGGCGATGCCGTGGCAAGCCTTGCCCGCGCAGGATGTCCATGACCAGCTCGTACCGCCAGCCGAATGGCCCGGCGTCAGATGCGCAGTCAGCCGCAGCGGTCCGACCGCGACGACGTCTCCATCCCGCACGATGCGCCCGACCCGCACGCCGGTATAGTCGGGGATAAGGCCGCGTTGGGGATCGTCGGCGGCGAGCTTGCCGCTTTCCAGCATCGGCCGGGCGGCGGCAGAGGCGACGGGCGTGGCCCCGGTCAGGCGTTGCATGTCGTCAAGGCCGCCGACATGATCGACATGTTCATGGCTGGAGAGCAGATATTTGATGTCGCCCGGACGAAAACCGAGACGGCCTATATTGGCCATGATGGAGGGTACGGCCTTCGCCGTCGCCGCGTCGATCAGGATGTGACCTTTGGGGCCAGCGATCAGCAACACGGTGATGCCGCAGGTGCCGACATCATAGACATTGGCGAAGATGCGGATTGGCGGGGCGGGATCGCTCCAGCCGTCCTTGCCCGCGCATTGGCGCTGATGTTCGGCCATGCTGGCCGGACCGGGCTTCGGTCTTCCGGCCTGCGCGCCGGTGGCGGCGAGCATCGACAGGGCAAGTAGCCGCATGGCCGACATCAGGGATAGCGCCATTGATCCATCAAGCCTTGTAGAGTGCGTCGAGCCGGTCGGCATAGCGTTTGCGGATGATGTGGCGGCGGATCTTCATTGAGGGGGTCATTTCCTCATTTTCGATCGTGAATGCCTCATCGGCGAGGATGAAGCGGCGGACCCGTTCGATCACCGAGAGATCAGCGTTCACCCGGTCCACCGCTGCACGCAGGGCCGCCTGATAAGCGGGGCTGGTGGATGCGGCTTCGGCGGTCAAACCCTGCGCCTGCGCCCATTCGCGGGTCCATTCCGCATCGGGAACGATCAGCCCGACCAGATAGGGCCGCCGGTCGCCATAGACCATGGCCTGACCGATTTCGGACTGGAGCGTCAGCATCCCCTCCACCTTCTGGGGCGAGACATTGTCGCCCTTGTCATTGACGATCAGGTCTTTCTTGCGGTCGGTGATGCGGATGCGACCCTTTGCATCGAATTCGCCGATGTCGCCGGTGTGGAGCCAGCCGCCGCGCAGCACTTTTTCGGTTTCCGTGGGATTGCGCCAATAGCCGTGCATGACCAGTTCGCCGCGCACCAGGATTTCGCCATCGTCGGCGATGCGCACCTCCACCCCGTCGAGCGGGGGGCCGACCGTGTCCATGGCAATGCCTGCCGAGGGACGGTTGCAGCTGATGATCGGCCCCGCCTCGGTCTGGCCATAGCCCTGTAGCAGCGTCAGTCCCATGGCGTCGAAGAAGATGCCGACATCCGGGTTGAGCGGTGCGCCGCCCGACACCAGCGCCTTCATCCGGCCGCCAAAGCGCGCGCGGATCTTGGGGATGAGCGTGCGGGCAAGCAGCGCCTTCATGGGGCGGTCTAACAGGGATTTCCGGCCCTGCTGTTCCTTCGCCGCGATGCGCAGCGCCTGCCCCATCAGATAGGTGGGGAACTTGCCCTGCTTTTCGATCGATTTCATGATGCGGGCGCGCAGCACTTCGAACAGGCGAGGAACCACGACCATGATCGTCGGGCGGGTTTCCTCGATATTGCTGGCGAGCTTTTCGAGGCCTTCGGCATAATAAATCTGTCCGCCCAGCAGCATCGGCAGGAACTGGCCACCGCTATGTTCATAGGCGTGAGAAAGCGGGAGGAAGGACAGGAAAACCTCTTCGTCCCAACCGAAATCCTCCGCCACGACCGTGCCCGCGCCCTCCACATTGGCGAGGATCGCGCCATGATGCTGCATCACGCCGCGCGGGGCGCCGCCAGTGCCGCTGGTGTAGATGATGCAGGCCTGATCGGTGCGGGTGGCGGTTTGCGCCAGCGCACAGGCATCGACGTCGGCCGGATATTGGGCGAGCAGGTCGCTCCAGAGGACGCAGTCGCACTGGCCCTGCGCGCCGCGCAACTGTTCCATACCGATGACGAAGCCAGCCTGTGATCGGACGACGGCGGGCATCAGCGTCGCGGCGAGTTTCGCGGTCGAGACTATGACGGCGCGCGCTCCGCTGTCGGTCAGGATATGCTGGTGATCGCGCGTGGTGTTGGTGGTGTAGGTCGGCACGGTGATGCAGCCCGCCGCCATGATGGCGAGGTCGGCGATGCAGAATTCGGGGCGATTTTCGCTGACCAGCATGACCGGATCGCCGGGTCGCAGGCCGCGCGCCTTCAGCGCGGCGGCGAGCGATGCGACCTGCGCGGCGACTGCATTCCAGCTGAGCGACTGCCATGTGCCGTCGACCTTGCGCCAGAGGAAGGGGGCGTCGCCCCGCTCCTTTGCCCGGGCGAAGAACATGGTGACGAGGTTGGGAAATGACTCGATGGCCCTCAAGGCGCAACTCCTGTGGTGTCGGCGCATCTGGCGCGCGCCTGCTCGTGGGGAGAAGCTATAGCCGCGCCTTGCCGTAACGGCCATGGGTTTCCGATGGTTGCGGCTTAATCAAACAGCCCGTTCTGGGTGTCCTGTGGGGGATTGAGGCCCAGATGCTTCCAGCCCGGCCCATTGAGGCAACGGCCGCGCGCGGTGCGAGCGATGAGGCCTAGCTGGATCAGATAGGGTTCGATCACTTCCTCGATCGTATCGCGCGCTTCGGACAGGCCGGCGGCGAGCGTTTCCACGCCCACAGGTCCGCCACGATAAATGTCCGCGATCATCATCAGATAGCGCCGATCCATCAGGTCTAGGCCCAATTCGTCAACCTCCAGCCGCCGGAGCGAGGCGTCGGCAACCTTGGCGTCGACGGCAGCCGCGCCCGCGACATTGGCGAAGTCGCGCACCCGGCGCAGCAGCCGTCCGGCGATTCGGGGCGTGCCGCGCGAGCGGCGAGCGATCTCGACGGCGCCATCGGGCGTGATGGTCAGGTCGAGCAGGCGCGCGGCGCGGCGTACCACCAGTTCCAGTTCGTCCACCGTATAGAATTGCAGCCGTACCGGGATGCCGAAGCGGTCGCGCAGCGGCGTGGTGAGCAACCCCTGCCGCGTGGTCGCGCCGACCAGCGTGAAGGGGGGCAGGTCGATGCGGACCGAGCGGGCGGACGGGCCTTCGCCGATCATCAGGTCGAGCGCGCGGTCCTCCATCGCGGGATAGAGGACTTCCTCGACCGCCGGGTTCAGGCGATGGATTTCGTCCACGAACAGGACGTCGCCTTCATCCAGATTGGTAAGCAGCGCAGCGAGATCGCCCGACTTGGCGATGACCGGGCCGGATGTGGCGCGAAAGCCCACGCCCATTTCCTTGGCGACGATCTGCGCCAGCGTGGTCTTCCCAAGGCCGGGCGGGCCGAAGAAGAGGACATGGTCGAGCGCTTCGCCGCGCCGTTTCGCTGCCTCGATGAATACGCGCAGATTACCGCGGGCGGCTTCCTGACCGATAAACTCGTCGAGCGATTTCGGGCGCAGCGCGGCATCGACATCCTCGACCCGGCGGGCAGGAGAGATGAGGCGGTCGGGTTCGTTCACTTCGCCGCCTTTCGCAGCGCGAGGCGGACCAGCGCGTCGAGGCTGGCGGCGTCGCCCAGTTCTTCGGCGGCGGCGGCGACGGCGGTGCTGGCTTCATGCGGTTTGAAGCCAAGATTCTGCAGCGCGGAAAGGGCGTCGGCGCTGTGGTCGCCGGTCGGCAGGGCGGCGATGCCGACGCCGATCGGGCTGCCGGCTGGCGCTGTGCCGATCTTGTCCTTGAGTTCATTGACGATGCGCTGCGCCAGTTTAGGGCCGACGCCGTTGGCACGAGCGATCATCGCCTTGTCGCCCATGGCGACGGCGCGATGCAGTTCGAGCGGTTCGAGCGCGGACAGGATCGCCAGCGCCACGCGCGATCCGACACCCTGCACATGGGTGAGCAGGCGATACCAGTCGCGTTCCTCGGCGCGGGCGAATCCCACCAGGCGGATCGAGTCCGCCGCCACCAGCATTTCGGTGTGGATAGTGACCGCTTCGCCCACCGGACCCAGCGCGGCGAGTGTGCGCGACGACGCGCCGACCAGATAGCCCACCCCGCCCACATCGATGATGGCATGGTCGATGCCGCTGCTGTCCAGCCGTCCTTTGAGTTTCGCGATCATCGCCCGTGCCCCATGGTCATGATCTGTTCTTTACAGCGTCGCGCGCGCCGCGCCAGTGATAATGCACGGCACCTTTTTCCGTCCCAAGCGTAGTGCAGCCCGACTTCACTATCGAGGACGGCCCTATGTTGATGACTGCGCCCATGCTTGGGCCGAAGGATTTCGAATTTCCCGCCATCATGCTGGCGGGCACGGTCGACCATGGCATGTATCTGCATTTCAAACATTGCCTGTCCACCGCGCCGCAGCAAGGACTGGTGGTGGTCGAGCTGTCCACGTTGGGCGGCGACCCGGAAATCGCGCGGCTGATGGGAGAGGATATCCGCTTTCATTCCGAACTGTATCCGCAGCGGCGGCTGGTGTTCATGGGACGGACGGCGGTCTATTCGGCGGGTGCGACCTTCATGAGCTTTTTCGCGACGGAAAACCGCTATGTCACGCGCGGCACCCGGCTGATGATCCACGAGCGGATCATCACCAAGTCGATCCAGCTGGCTGGGCCATTGTCCACCTGCATCGCCACGCTCAAGGGGACGCTCAACGAAATCCAGTCATCGATCGCCATCCAGAATGAAGGGTTTCAGAACCTCATCCTGGGGTCGGAAGTGACGATGGAGGAGCTGCTCGAAAAAGCGCCGGAAAACTGGTATCTGGAGGCCAATGAGGCGCGGGCGCGGGGATTGATCGCGGCGGTCCTGTAACGGAGCTTGCCACAGGCAGCGCTTTGCGGCTTTGATGCGGGGATGCGCCGATCATCACCCTCACCGATCTTCCCGTGGCGCTATGGCATGTTCCTGGCGCTGCTGGCGCTCATTGCTCCGCTGGCCCTGTGGCTGCCCTGGCATGAGGCGGTGATGGCGGGGTTTGATATCGCCGCGCTCGCCTTTTTCGTTGCGGCCGTGCCATTGCTGGATGCCGACCCGGCGGCGATGCGCGCCAAGGCGGCGGCGAACGACGCCAATCGCGAACTGATGCTGCTGTTGACGGGCATCGTCAGCCTGGTGGTGCTGGTCGCCGTCGGCGTGGCGGTGAGCCAGCATGGCGGGCCGAACGCGGCGGCGGTCGCGCTGCTGCTGGGCACATTGCTGATCGCCTGGCTGTTTTCCAACCTCGTCTATGCCATGCACTATGCCCATATCTTCTATCTGCGCGGAACGACGGGCAAGGATGGCGGCGGGCTGGATTTCCCTGAAACCAAAGAGCCGCGCTACTGGGATTTCCTCTATTTCGCCTTCACGCTGGGCATGACGTTCCAGACGTCGGATGTGTCAGTGACGCATATGGCGATGCGGCGCACGGTGCTGTTCCAGTGCCTCGCCGCCTTCCTGTTCAATCTGGGCATTTTGGCCTTCACCATCAACGTGTTGGGCGGAGGGTGATGGTGCGCGACAGGTTGAGCGCAGCGCGAAAGCCGCTGTCATGGCTGACGCAGAGCAGCGCGCCGTCATAATCGCGCAGCGCGGCCTCCAGCAGTTCGATGGCGGCGACGTCCAGATGGTTGGTCGGCTCGTCGAGGATCAGCATCTGCGGCGTGAGCGGCTGGGCAAAAAGGCAGGCGAGGGCGAGGCGTACCCGTTCCCCGCCCGACAGGCCGGAAACGGCACGATCGGCCCATAGGTTGCGAAAGCCATAGGCGGCGAGCGCCGCGTGCATCGCATGGCGGGTCATGGCCGGGTTGTGGCGCAACACGGCGTCGGCAAGCGTCGCTGCACCATCGAGCAGCGCCAGATGCTGATCGAGCAGCGCAATGCGCGGCCGATCGGCGGTGATGGTGCCGGACGAGGGCGCGTCCAGACCCAGGATCAGGCGGATGAGGCTGGTCTTGCCCGATCCGTTGGCGCCGGTCAGGGCGATCCGTTCCGGTCCGCGCATGGTCAGGTCGAGTGGCCCGAACAGGCGGCGGCCGTCGCGGTCGCAGCATAGCGATTGCGCTTCGACCAGCATGTGGCGGCTGGACAGGCCCGATGGCGGCAGGGTGATGCGGATGGGGGTGACTTTTTCCACCTGATCGCGGGCGATGCCGTGTGCCTCGTCAGCGCGGTCGATCAGGTCGTTGCCGACCGTGCGGTAGCGCCCGGCGGTCTGTTCGGCGCGCTGTTTCTGACGCGACAAGAGGATGCGGGGATCGGCGCTGGCGGCAGCGGCGGCGCGGCCTCGTTTGTCGCGGCGGTCTTGTTTCTCGGTTTCCTGCTGCCGGTCGCGCCGGGCCTGCGCGAGATCCGATTCGGTGCGTCGGAGCGATTGTTCGGCGCGGGCGCGCTCGGCGGTGCGCTGGGCGTCGAAGGCATCCCACCCGCCGCCCACCACATGCACGCCGGTGCGGGTCAACTCGACGATCCGGTCCATCGATTGCAGCAGAGCGCGGTCATGGCTGGCGATCAGTGCGCCGCCCCGCCAGCGCGCGAGCAGATCAATGACCGCCGCACGCCCATCATCGTCGAGATTGTTGGTCGGCTCGTCGAGCAGCAGCATGTCGAAGCCGGGCAGCAGCAGCCCGGCGAGCATGACGCGCGTCCGCTCACCGCCGCTCAGCGTGGCGAGTGGGCGTTGGAGATCGAGCGCGGGCAGGCCCGCGTCGGTAAGCGCATCGGCGATACGGGCGGGCAGGGTCCAGTCCGCTTCGCCATGGTCCTGATCGGTCGCGTGGCCGTGTTCGATCCGATCGAGCCGCGCCATATCCTCCGCTACGCCAAGCAGATCCGCGATCGATCGGGCATCGGCGTCGGGACGCTGGCGCAACAGGCCGATCCGGCCATGGCGGGTGATCGTGCCTGCCGCGATCGGGCGATCGCCCATGATCGCTTCGAGTAGGCTGGTCTTGCCCGCGCCGTTGCGGCCGACAAGCCCGACAATGTCGCGGTCGAGCGACAGGGTAAGGTTGGAAAAGAGCGGGGCGCCATCGGGCGTCGAACAGGCGACGCCATCGAGAGTCAGGATATGCATGAAAAACACCAGGCCGTCAGAGCTACAGAATATCGAGCAAGAGGCTTAGTTGTTCACGGTGGCTTTCCTTGATGCTGCGCCTATCATAGGCGATTGGTATCGTAGCGCAAGCCGGGGATGATCGTCCTTCACCCCTTGCTTACCAATTTTCGCTAAGGCAGGCGACCATGCGCACCTCTTCAGACCCCTGCCCGAAATCCGCCGTCAGCCATGGAGTGGGCATTGCCGGTCTGGTCGGATTGGCGGTGTGGACGCTGGTGGCGCGTCATTATGGCATGGACGGGCCGAATGCGGGGCTGGCCGCGGTGGTCGCGTGCGGCGTACCGATGGTGCTGTGGTCGCTGATCGTGGACAAGGTGCATCGCAACATATCGACCGGCATCGACTGGCGCGGGCCTGCGCGCAGTACGCGCGAGATGCTGGACATCAGCATCGTCAAGATTGCCGGGCTGTGGGCGACATGGCTCGCCATCGCCATCTTCTATTGCATCGCGCGCTGGTACTGGAGCGGCAATTACCGCTTTTCCATGGACCTGTTTCTCTATGCCGCGCCATGGCTGCTGGTGCTGTCCATTCCCTATGTGATCTGGATCGACCGGCGTCTGGTCGCACCCAAGGACGCGTCCTACAGCTTTGGCCAGTGGGTGATCGGTGGCGCGGCGGGCGCGCCGGACATGGCGCAGGTCGCCAACCATGCCCGCGCCTGGGCGGTAAAGGGCTTCTTCACCGCCTTCATGGTGTCGATCGTGCCGGGCAATTTTGCCAGCGTGGTGAACTGGCGGATCGAGGATGCCTTTGCCAATCCGGTGGCGATGGCGGGATTCCTGATCGCGGTGATGTTCATGATCGACGTGTGCATGGCGACGGTGGGCTATCTGCTGACGTTCAAGCCGCTGGATTCGCATATCCGCACCGCCAATCCGCATCTGGCGGGCTGGCTGGCGGCGCTGATGTGCTATCCGCCATTCGTGCTGATGGGCGGCGGAGGCCCGCTCGATTATCATGCGGGCGGCGCGGAGTGGGACGTGTGGACGCAGGGGCATGGCGCGCTGCAATGGGTGCTGGGCGGGGTGCTGGTGGTGCTGACGGGCATCTATGCCTGGGCGACGGTGGCGTTCGGCATCCGCTTTTCTAACCTGACCCATCGGGGCATATTGACCCATGGTCCCTATCGCTGGACGCGGCATCCGGCCTATCTGTCGAAGAACCTGTTCTGGTGGTTCTCGTCGCTGCCCTTCCTGAGCGTCAGCGGGTCGATGACCGACATGGTGCGCAACTGCGTGCTGCTGGGGCTGACCAACGCAGTCTATTACTGGCGCGCCCGGACGGAGGAACAGCATCTGTCCACCGACCCGGATTATCGCGCCTATAGCAATTGGATGGAGCGCAACGCACCCGTCCCGCGCCTGTTCGCATGGGCGACAGGGCGGAAACGGGCGCAGACGGAAGTTCAGGCGGCGGAGTAGAGTCTTCTGACGGCTCGCAGAATGCTTTAGAAGCTTTCCTCGGCATAGGCGCGGCTCAGGTCGCCGCCCCATTCGCCATGATAGCGTTCCAGCAGCCGTTCGGCGTTGGTCTTGCCCGACGCGACCACTTCATCGAGGAAAGAGAGGTAGCCGGTTTCATTGTCGCCCGCGCCATTGAGGCGCGCACGGGCGGCAAGACCGGACCGGGCGATGTCGAGGACGGGGCGCGCAATGTCGCGCAGCGTGCCTCCACCGCCGATGGGTGCATCCAGGCCGAGCTTGGGGACGGAATCGCGCAGCGTCTGGCGTTCCTCCATGGTCCAGTCCTTCACCACATCCCACGCGGCGTCGAGCGCGCCCTGGTCATAGAGCAGGCCGACCCACAGGGCTGGCAGCGCGCAGATGCGGTTCCACGGGCCTCCATCGGCGCCGCGCATTTCGAGGAAGCTCTTCATCCGCACTTCGGGGAAGGCGGTGGAAAGATGATCCTCCCAATCCTTTTCCGTGGGCTTTTCGCCGGGCAGGACGGACAGCTTGCCGTCGAGGAAATCACGGAAGCTGTGGCCCGCTGCATCGATATAGCCACCGTCGCGATAGACGAAGTACATCGGCACATCGAGCGCATAGTCGGCATAGCGTTCATAGCCAAAGCCGTCCTCGAACACGAAGGGCAACATGCCGGTGCGGCCCGGATCGGTGTCCGACCAGATATGGCTGCGGTAGGAGAGATAGCCGTTGGGCTTGCCTTCGGTAAAAGGCGAATTGGCGAACAGCGCGGTGGCGAGCGGTTGCAGCGCCAGCGAGGTGCGGAATTTCTGCGCCATGTCGGCTTCGCTGCCATAGTCCAGATTGGTCTGGATGGTGCAGGTGCGCAGCATCATGTCGAGGCCCATGGACCCCACGCGCGGCATGTGCCGCAGCATGATGTCGTAGCGGCCCTTGGGCATGATGGGCAGTTCCGCGCGCGTCTTGTCGGGCCACATGCCCAGGCCCAGGAAGCCCAGGCCCAGCATGTCGCCGACATATTTCACCTGTTCAAGGTGGCGGCCCGTTTCGGCGCAGGTCTGGTGCAGATTGTCGAGCGGCGCGCCCGACAGTTCAAGCTGGCCCGCAGGTTCCAGACTGATCGTGCCATCGGCGCCGGATAGGGCAATGATATTCTCACCCTCGAACACCGGGCTCCAGCCATAGCGGGTCAAACCGATGAGCAGCGTGTGGATGCCGCCCTTTTCCTCGTAGGAAGGGGCATGATGGTCCCGGCGATTATAGACGAATTTCTCGTGCTCGGTGCCGATCCGCCAGCGGTCCTTGGGCTTTTCGCCGTTGGCAAAAGCCGCGATCAACTGGTCGCGGCTTTCGATGATGGGATCATGATCCCCTGAGTCGGTTCTTGTGCTCATGCCCCGCCCTTACTGCTTCCCCGGTGCGCGTCAAACAACAGCGCGCGGCCGACAGATAAGTTGCGCCTATGGTTCGCGCAATAACATAGCGAAATGAAACTTAGAGCCAGTCGCCATTGATCGCCATCCAGGCGGCGGTCGCGGCGATCGCCGCCGTCTCCGCGCGGAGGATGCGGGGACCAAGCGAGATCGGCACGGCGCGCGGCTGGGCACGGATCGCATCGCGTTCGGCAGGGTCGAATCCGCCTTCCGGGCCGATCAAGATGGCCGCAGGACCGCGATGGGCGGCCAATGTCGATTGCAGCGCCTGTCCACCGGTTTCATCGGCGAAAAACAGCCAGCGATCCTGCGGCCAGTCGCGCAGCAGCGCGTCGAGCTTCACCATGGGGGCAAGGTCGGGCAGGGCGGTGCGGCCGCATTGTTCGGCCGCCTCGACCAGATGGCTATGCAGTCGGTCGAGGTTGAGCTTATCCACCACCGCCCTGCGGGTCATGACGGGTTGCAGTCTGGCGACACCCAGTTCGCACGCTTTTTCCGCGATCAGGTCGATCCGCCCCTTCTTGATCGGCGCGCAGCAGAGCCAGAAATCCGGCACATCCTCCGGCGGTTTCGTCTGGCTGATGCACTCCAGCACCAGATCGCGCTTGCGGATGTCGCAGGCGCGGGCCGCCCATTCGCCCGATCGCCCGTCGAACAGCAAGACGATGTCGTCCGGCTTCACCCGCATGACGCTGATGAGATAATGGGCCGGGTTGCCATCGACCGGAACGGAGACACCCGCGCCCAGTTGGGTTTCGACATGCAGGCGCGGCGCGCTTTGCGGCGGCCAGGCGGGGGTGGCGGTCATCATGCGCTTTCCGATTACGAAACTTGCCCGAAGGCCCCTTCCGTCTTTAGAGAAGAACGGGGCTTCGACAAGCTCAGCCCGAACGGAGTGAGGAAGTTGAGCCAGACGATCGTTCCCGACAGCGAAGCGCGCGGGCTGGTGTCGCGCCTGCCGGATGTGCCGCGCGCACTGGCGCTACTGGCGCGATTCGATCGGCCGATCGGATGGTGGCTGCTCTTCTGGCCCGGTGCGTGGGCCGTGGCGTTGGCGGGCGGCGGGTTTGCGCGCTGGCCGCTGATCGCATGGTTGTTGCTGGGCAGCATCGCGATGCGGGGCGCAGGATGCGTGTTCAACGATATCGTCGATCGCGACCTGGACCGGAAGGTTGCGCGCACGGCCGCCCGGCCGCTGGCGAGCGGGGCGATAGCGCTGAAAACGGCGTGGGTCTGGCTGCTGGCGCTGTGCCTGATCGGGCTGATCGTGCTGCTGCAATTGCGGCTGTACGCGCAGGTCGTGGCGATGGCGTCGCTGGCGCTGGTCGCGGCCTATCCTTTCATGAAGCGGATCACCGGCTGGCCGCAAATCTGGCTGGGCCTTGTCTTTTCCTGGGCCGCGCTGGTGGGGTGGAGCGAAGTCACGGGCGCGCTGACCATGCCCGGTCTGCTGCTCTATGGCGGGGCGATCGTCTGGGTTGTGGGCTATGACACCATCTATGCGTTGCAGGACCGGGAGGATGACGCGCTGATCGGCATCGGGTCCAGCGCCTTGTCGATGGGGCGGCATGTCAGGGCGGGGGTAAGCCTGTGCTATCTGATCGCGATCGGCCTGTGGGCAGGCGCGATCTGGCAAGTCCGGCCGCAACCGCTGGCGCTCGTCGCGCTGGCGCCAATGGCCGCGCATCTGGTGTGGCAGGTGGCGACGCTCAGGCAAGATGGCGTCGATCCGCTGACCAAATTCCGGTCGAACCGATTTGCCGGGCTGTTGATGTTCCTAGCCTGTCTGGTAGTGGGCAGCGCATGAACGACGCGCCAGAACCGGGCCGGGACTGCTGGCGCATCGCGCGGGCGGAACGGGCCAGCACCATCATCGATGCCGATGCCTATTTCCGCAACGCGCGCGCCGCGATGCTCAAGGCCAAGAAGCGGATCATGCTGATCGGGTGGGATTTCGACCCCGCCATCACGCTGATCCGCGAGGATGAGGCGCAGGACGGCGCGCCGGTGGTGATCGGCGATTTCATCACCTGGCTGGTGGAACGCACGCCGGAGCTGGAAATCTTCCTGCTGCGCTGGGACGTCGGCGCGATGAAGTCGATGGTGCGCCCGTCGCACCTCATCACCACGCTCAAATGGATGGCGCATCAACGCATCACGGTGAAGCTGGACGGGCATCATCCGCCCGC
Source organism: Sphingomonadaceae bacterium (assembly GCA_016000085.1). Lineage (GTDB taxonomy): Bacteria > Pseudomonadota > Alphaproteobacteria > Sphingomonadales > Sphingomonadaceae > Sphingobium. The sequence continues at coordinate 2,033 of JAECRT010000056.1, read as the reverse complement.
CGCGTCGCATCATCAGAAAATCGTGGTGATCGACGATTGCTTCGCCTTTTGCGGCGGCATCGACATGACCGGCGACCGGTGGGACACGCGGCATCATCGCGATGAGGAGCCGGGGCGGCATCATCCCGACGGGTCGGCCTATGGCCCGTGGCATGATGCCACGACGGCGCTGTCCGGGCCAGTGGCCGCAGCGCTGGGCGAACATGCGCGCAATCGCTGGGCGGGCGCGGGCGGCGATCCGCTGGAGCCGGTCGAAGGCATACAGGATTGCTGGCCCGATAATCTGCCCGTGCAGTTCGAGGGGGTCGATGTCGCGATCGCCCGATCCGCGCCGGAGATGGAGGATCAGGAAGGCCTGACCGAGATCGAACAGCTCTATCAGCGTCAGATCGCGGCGGCGAAGCACTGCATCTATGCCGAGAGCCAATATTTCGCGTCGCGCCGGATCGCCGAGGCGATTGCCGCGCGGCTGGCCGAACCCGACGGGCCGGACATCGTCATCATCAACCCGGAACAGGCCGATGGCTGGCTGGAACAGCAGGCGATGGACACGGCGCGGGCGCGGCTGTTCGAAACGCTCAAGAGCCGCGATCCGCACGGCCGGTTCCGGATCTATCACCCCTTCACCGCGCGCGGCGTGCCGATCTATGTCCATGCCAAGATATTGATCGTCGATGATCGGTTGATCCGGGTGGGATCGTCGAACATGAACAATCGGTCGCTGCGGCTGGATACGGAATGCGATGTCACCATCGATACCGCCCTGCCCGCCAATGCCGGGCATGAGGAGATGATCCGGACGATTCGCGACGAACTGGTCGCCGAGCATCTGGATCTGCCGGCCGAAAGGGTCGCGGCGGTGATCGCGCAGCGCGGGCTGGTCGCCGCGATCGAGGAGTTGCGGCAGAAGCCGGGGCGGACGCTGCGCCCCTATGTGACGCCGGACCTGAACGATGTGCAGGCCTGGCTGGCCGACAATGAGGTGCTGGACCCCGAAGGCCCGGCGGAAATGTTCGAGCCGGTCAACGAACGCGGGCTGTTCCGCCGGATGCGGGGCTGGTTCGGGCGAGGGTAAAGCCTATTCCGCCGCGAGCAGGGCTTCGGCGCTCTGAAGGTTGACCGATACGAGGCGGCTGACGCCGCGTTCGACCATGGTGACGCCAAACAGGCGGTGCATCCGGGCCATGCTGACGGCATTATGCGTGACGATCAGGTAGCGCGTGTCGGTCTGCGCCACCATCGCGTCGAGCAAATCGCAGAAACGCTCGACATTGGCGTCGTCGAGCGGTGCGTCAACTTCGTCCAGCACGCAGATCGGTGCGGGATTGGTCAGGAACAGGCCGAAGATGAGGGCCACGGCGGTCAGCGCCTGTTCGCCACCCGACAGCAGGGTCAGCGCGGACAGGCGCTTGCCGGGTGGCTGGGCCATGATCTCCAGCCCGGCCTCCAGCGGATCGTCGCTATCGATCAGTTCCAGATGCGCCTGACCGCCATTGAACAGGGTCGTGAATAGGCGGCGGAAATGGCCGTCCACCGCTTCGAACGCCGCCAGAAGCCGCTGGCGTCCTTCGCGGTTGAGGCTGCCGATCGAGCCGCGCAGGCGGTGGATCGCTTGGGTCAGTTCGTCGCTTTCGGCGCGGCTGGTCGCCTGGGCCGCTTCCAATTCGGCCAGCTCCTGCGTGGCGACGAGGTTGACCGGGCCAATCCGCTCGCGTTCGGTGACGAAACGGTCATGTTCGACCAGCTCGGTCTGGGCCAGCCGCACGTCGGCGCTGGCAAAGCCCAGCTTTTCGGGCAGGACAGGCGGGGGACATTCGAACCGCTCGCCCGACAGGCGGTTGGTTTCGATCCTTCGTTCGTCGGCGGCTTCGGCGCGGGCGGCGGCGGTTGCGCGAGCTTCGCGGGCGGCGGTCAGCGCTTCGCCCGCCTGTGCCGCGCGGACTTCGGTGGCGCGCAGGGCGGCTTCGGCTTGCTGCTCGGCGCGGCGGGCGGCGTCGGCGGTGTCGGTGAGCGTTGCCCCCTGGTCGCCCAAC
>JAECRT010000005.1 GCA_016000085.1 Sphingomonadaceae bacterium | reverse complement strand
TGTCGGGCGGCGAGCAACAGCGCGTCGCCATCGCCCGCGCCGTCGCGCCGCGCCCGGCGATCATGTTCGCCGACGAGCCGACCGGCAATCTCGACGCGACCACCGGCGCCACGATCATGGACCTGTTGTTCGACCGCCAGCGCGCCGCCGCTGCAACATTGGTCATCATCACCCATGACAGCGTGCTGGCCGACCGGTGCGGCCGGATCGTCGAAATGCGCGATGGCGAGATTGTTTCGGACCGCGCTGCATGACCATATTGGGCTGGGCGCAGGCGTGGCGCATCGCCCGGCGTGATCTCCATGCCGGTTTTCGGGGCTTGCGCCTCCTCTTCCTTTGCCTGTTTCTGGGCGTCGCCACGCTGGCCGCGATCGGCAGCTTGACCGCCGCCATCACGCAGGAACTGGCCCAGCGCGGCCAGACCCTGCTGGGCGGCGACGTCGAAATCGCCATGACCCAGCGCGAAGCGGGGGAGGGGGACAAGCGCGCTTTCCGCCAACTTGGCCGTCTGAGCGAAACCATTCGCCTGCGCGCCATGGTGCAGCGGGCCGGGCCAGCACTGGGGCGGGCAGGGCAGGGGAACGCGCCGCCCGCCATCCTCACCGAACTCAAGGGCGTCGACACCGCTTATCCCCTCTATGGCCGCCTCACCTTGCGCGATGGCGTCTATCATCCACCACTCGCGCCCAACCGCATTCTCGTGGGTCCGGCGCTGGCCGAACGGTTGAACGTGGGACGGGGTGACCGGCTGGTCTATGGCGCGGCCACCTTCACCATCGCGGGTATCATCGCCGACGAACCCGACCGGTTGGGTGAAGGCTTCACACTCGGTCCGGTCGCCATCGTTTCGCTTGATGGGCTGCGCCGCACCGCCCTCATTCAACCCGGTAGCCTCTATGCCAGCAAATATCGTGTTCGCATGGCTCCGGGCGCGGATGCGCAAGCCGTGCGCGACGATCTGGAAAAGCGCCACGCTGCTGACGGCTGGACGTTAAAGGATCGCGATCGCGCTGCCCCCGGCGCCAGCCGCTTCATCGAACGCATGGGGCAATTCCTGTCGCTCATCGGCCTTGCCGCGCTCGTGATCGCCGGCATCGGCGTCAGCAACGGCGTCGCCTCCTATCTCGGCATCAAACGCCCCGGCATCGCGACATTCAAGGTGCTGGGCGCGACATCGGGCGACATAGCGCGCATCTACCTGTTACAAATCGGCGCGATCGCTTCGCTGGGGATCGCCAGCGGGTTGATCGTCGGCGCGCTGCTGCCGCCGTTGGTCGTCACGCTGGCGGGCGATGTGCTGCCGGTCAGCCCTGGTTTCCATCTCCACCTCATGCCACTCGTCACCAGCGCCGCCTATGGCTTGTTGATCGCCTTCCTTTTTACCCTGCCGCCGCTCGCCCGCGCCCGGACCCAGCCTGCCGCGCTGCTGTTCCGTGGCCCTGTCGACGCACGCAGTGGCATCGACCGCCGCACCCTGCTCGTCATGACCGGCGCAGGCGCGCTGCTCGTCGCGCTGGCGCTTGGCACTGCGCGCGAGCCGCTTTTTTCCGCCGCCGTGCTGGGCGCTACCGCCGCCGTCCTGCTCTTACTGCTCGCGCTCGGATGGGCGGTGCGGGCCATCGCCAGCCGCGCGCCCCGGCCCCGTCGCCCGCTGCTGCGCCTCGCCCTCGCCAATCTCCATCGCCCCGGCGCGCAGACCGCCGCGCTCATCGTCGCGCTGGGCCTTGCCCTCACCTTGTTCGTCACGCTGGCGGGCATCCAGACCAGCCTCGACAGCGAAATCCGCAATGTCGTGCCCAAAAAAGCGCCCGCCCAAATCGTCCTCGACATTCCCGCCGCACAGGTCGCCCGCTTCCGCGCGGTCGCCGTGCAGCAGGCGCCCGAAGCCCAACTCAACATCGTCCCGGTCCTGCGCGGCACCATCGTCGCCTATGGCGGTCAGCGCGTCGCCGACCTCAAGGAATTGCCCGAAGGCGCATGGTTCCTGCGCGGGGAGCGCGGCGTCACCTACGCCGCGACCCTGCCCGAAGGCAGCGATCTGGTCGCGGGCCAATGGTGGCCGCGCGACTATGCGGGGCCGCCGCTGGTATCGCTCGACGCCGAAGCCGCCCGCATCCTGAACATCGGTGTCGGCGACACGATGACCGTCAGCGTGCTGGGGCGAGAAATCACCACCCGCATCGCCTCCCTGCGCAAAGTGAACTGGGACACGATGGGCTTCAACTATGTGCTGGTCTTCTCCCCCCGCACGCTTGCCACCGCACCGCACAGCTTGGCCGCGACCATCACCATGGATGCGGGTCGCGACACCGCCATGACCCGCGCGCTGCTCGCGGCCTTCCCCGGCATATCGGTGATCGCGGTGGGCGAAGTCATCGGGCAGGTCAGCGCCATCATGACCCAGATGTCGAGCGCCATCGTCGCCGCGGCCTCGGTCGCGATCCTCGCGGGCATCGCCGTGCTGGTCGGCGCCATCGCCGCCTCGCGCCAGGCGCGCAGCTATGACAGCGTCATCCTGAAAACATTGGGCGCGACCCGGTGGCAGGTGCTGGGCGGACAGGCGCTTGAATATGGCCTGCTTGCCGCCATGCTGGCGCTGGTCGCGCTGGCGCTCGGCACCGGAGCGGCGTGGTTCGTCATCGTGCAGATTTTCGATTTCGGCTGGTCGCCCGACTGGGCGGTGATCCTCGCCACGCTGGGCGGCGGCGCGCTGCTGACGCTGGGCATCGGCCTTGCCGGATCGATCCCGCTGATGTCCGTCCGACCCGCGCGGGCATTGCGGCAACTGTAGCGGTCGGCGGGCCGCACCTATTGCGGCGACGGCGAATCCATAGTCCGCACATCGGATTCGATGCCCTGTCATTGCCGCCCAATGGCCTATCGTCATTGCGAACTCATCTATCGGCTCGACGGCAGCGCAACCGTCATCGATGGCGCATCAATCTTTAGGATTGTCAGACGATATCGATCGACTATAAAGTCTGTACGAATCAAAAAGAGAATGTCGAAAAGGAGAGCATCATGTCAGCCGTCATGGGTCAGGGGCCGGTGCGATAATGGCGCTGGATTATGTGCGGGTGCTGGAGGCGAACAATGCCATCCAGACGATCGGGGACGACACTTACTGGCTGTGCGTGACGCGCACCGTGCAGGAATCCAAGCTGTTCCCTGTGCCGTCCTACATGCTGCTATCCTATCTCTGCTGCTATTATCGCTACCCGGCGCTGCTGCGAAAGATCGAAGCGAGCAAGAAGGCCGAGGAAATTGGCGATCGGGCACGGGCGATGGGCGGCAAGTTCGGCAATCTGCCCGGCTGGGGGCTGCCGACATTTTTCCTGCTGGGGCGCGAGATCCTCATCAACCTCGGCCTGCAAAAGCCGGAGGATGCGGCGGAAGACGTCGCTTATGTGATGGACTTCTGGCGCCGCTTCAAACTGGCGCAGCAGCGCGAGGACGGCCATCTCAATGCGCGCGAATTTGGCCAGCGCGTCCAGCTTCTGCCCGAACGACGCATCCAGCGCTTCCATGCCGACCTGCATGCTTGCGCCAATGGCGACCGGCTGCACAAGGCGGCTCAAAGCTTTCTTGCCACCATTTCGCAATATGGTTTCCTGGTGTCCTGCGAGAGCCGCTGCACCCTCAACAATAGTGGCCCCTACAAGCTGGCGGACAATCGCGAACTCATCATTCGCGACTTTTCCGATTTGGCGCAGGGCGATTATCCTTGGCTGGACGGGGTGGCGGACGCCATTCCCTATCCCAACCTGACCATCACGATGGAAGCGACCGACTGCCATTTCTACCTGATGGACGATTGGGGCAGTTTTGAATCCAGGCCCGAACTGACCGCCGAGAAGTTGACGGGCATCGGACTATATACGTCCGATGTGCTCACGGAAAATTACGTCCCCGTCGGCATGGGATCGGCCGAGGAGCTGGCCGAGACGTTCGAGATGCTCACCGACATCTTTCGCACCGCGACTGTCGATCTGTGGAAGAATATGGCGGGCTGGTCACGCGATCAGATGATGGATGCAGGCGCTCTGGTCTATTTCTCCCTCATCAAGGATTTCGCACATGTCGCGGGCGTCTATGACGTCGACGACTGGATGACGATCGATGAGCGGGCAGACCGCTTTCGTCCCCTGCTCAACGACGAGTTCGGTCGCGATTTCCTGGGTGAACTGGTGGGGCTGGTCGACCTGCCCAGCCAGCAGCTGCACGACTATGCGATGATGATGCACAGTGGTCGGCCGGCCCGATATATCTCGCACATTCCCTATTCGGTGCTGAATGGGGACGGCAGCCCGAGCGAGGCGCATGTCGCGGGCGGCGTCACGCATCTGCCGGAGAAGGTGGATCGCTATGTCACTAGTGCAGGCGCGCTATCGCTCGCGGATTACAATGCGCGCGCGGCAGCGTTCCGCCCGGCGCAGATGCAGCATCCCTATCGCTTCCTGTGTGACAGCAGCGTGCGCGGCGCGCCTGCTTCGGCCGATGTCGAAGCTCTGCATGCGCTTGAACAGCAACAGTCACGGCTCCTGAAGGGCAAGGGCGCCGGACTGACGCGAGACCAGATCGAAGCCCTGCGGGAGAAGAAGGCATGAGCGGCGGGCCAGGGACCGAAGGCGCATCGCTTCAGGATATCGAAGCGCTGATTGCCGATTTTCAAGCATCGGGCATGCGCGAGTTGCATGTGCGGGCGGGGGATGTCGAAATCTATCTATCGACCGACGCGACCGCACCCGGCCTCGGCGCCAAGGCAGTCACCGTGCAGGTGGAGGCGGTGGCTGCGCCGACAAGCGCGCCAGCAGCAACAGCGGTTCCTTCGGTGGCGGCCTCTCCGGCCATCCACGCGACATCCGATCTGCCCGAGGACGCCGTCATCGTAACCGCGCCCTATCTCGGCACTTTCTACCGAGCGCCCAAGCCCGGTTCGCCGGTCTATGTCGACGTCGGGTCGGTCGTGACCGACGACACCGAAATGTGCCTGGTAGAGGTGATGAAGCTCTTTACCGCTGTTCGCGCGGGGGTTTCCGGCACGGTTCACGCCATCCTTGCCGCCGATGGCGCGATGGTCGAAGCCGATCAGCCTCTGTTCGCCGTCATTCCCGCCAAGAATCAGGGCTGATCGCGCCATGGCCGTCAACCGCCTTTTCATAGCTAACAGGGGTGAGATTGCGCTGCGGATCGTCCGCGCCGCACAGGGCCTCAATGCCGAAACCGTGATCGGCGTGTCCGAAGCCGACCGCGGCAGCGCCGCCGCGCAACTCGCCGATCGCACGTTGGTCCTTGGCCCCGGTCCGGCTGCGCGCAGCTATCTCGACCCGCGTCTCGTCGTCCATGCCGCCAAGGCCGCTGGTTGCGACGCGCTTCATCCCGGCTATGGTTTTCTCTCCGAACGCGCCATCCTGCCGCGCCTCTGCGCCGAACATGGCATCGCCTTCGTCGGTCCCGAACCCGACATGATCGATGCGCTGGGCGACAAGCTTCAGGCCCGCGCGATGGCAAAGGCGGCTGGCGTCCCGCTGGTTCCGGGCAGCGAAGAAATCGCGTCGGCCGCCGATGCGCGCCGCGAAGGCGATCGCATTGGTTATCCGGTTCTGCTCAAGGCGTCGGCCGGCGGCGGCGGGCGCGGCATGGTAATCGCCAACAATGCGGACGAGGTCGAGGCTGGTTTCCACAAAGCCAGTGCCGAGGCGCAGGCCGCCTTCAACGACGGCCGCCTGTTCATGGAACGCTTCGTGCCCCAGGCCCGCCATGTCGAGGTCCAGCTGATGGGGGACGGCACCGGCAATGTCGTCCATTTCGGCGAACGCGACTGTTCGGTCCAGCGCCGTTACCAAAAGCTGGTCGAGGAAGCGCCGTGCACCGCCATGCCCGATCGCGTGCGCCAGCATTTGCATGAGGCCGCCGTCGCGCTCGCGTCCAGCGTCAACTATCGTAACGCCGGCACCGCAGAATTTCTCTACGATGTCGCGCGCGAGGAAGTATATTTCATAGAGGTCAACGCCCGCATCCAGGTCGAGCATCCGGTCAGCGAGATGATCACCGGCTTCGACCTGGTGCAGGAACAGATCCGTATAGCCGGCGGGTCGGCGCTGTCGGTGACGCAGGATAAAGTCCGCGTCACCGGCCATGCCATCGAATGTCGCATCAATGCGGAGGATGTGGGCAAGGGCTTCATCCCGGTCCCTGGCCGCATCACCGGCTGGCAACCGCCGGTGGGGGATGGCATCCGCCTCGACAGCCATATGTCGCAAGGCGCGGTGATCCCGCCCTTCTACGACAGCATGATCGGCAAGCTGATCGTCCACGGCGCCGACCGCGCCGATGCTGTGGCAAAGCTGACCGACGCACTGGACAGCTTCAAGGTCGAGGGCGTCCCCACGACGATCGACCTGCACCGCCGCATCGTGCGCCATCCCGATTTCATCGCCAACACCATCCACACACGCTGGCTTGAGCAGACCCTGCTCGCGTCCCCGGAGTAACGCCCATGGCCCATATCACCTTCCTCGACGAAACCATGCGCGACGGTCAGCAGAGCTTGTGGGGCATGCGGATGCAGGCTGGCATGGCGCTGCCCGTCACGCCGATCATCGACAAGACCGGCTATAATATCATCAGCCTTGCTGGCTCCTCGCTGTTCGAAGTGCTCACACGCCACTGCCAGGAAGATCCCTGGGCGGGCCTGGACCTTCTGATCGGCTCGATGCCTCATACGCCGCTGCGCGCCGGGTGTCGTTCCAACGGGTCGGTGACATTCGGCTTCACCCCCGACGTGCTGATGGACCTGTGGGTGGATCGTCTCTGCGTTCATGGCATCCGCAGCTTCTGGCTCTACGATGTGCTTTTCAACATCGACAAGATGCACCGCCTCGCCAAAATCGCAAAGGGCCATGGCTGCCAGGTGGCGGGCACGATGCTGTTCACGCTCTCGCCCGTCCATGACGATGCTTATTATGCGGACAAGGCGGACAAGCTCTCGGCGCTGCCCGAAGTCGACAGCCTGCTGCTTTACGACACTGGCGGCGTACTGGACCGCGATCGCATCTCCACCCTCGTCCCCGCCATCGTCGCAAAGGCGCGCGGCAAACCGATCGAGATGCACGCCAACAACATGCTGGGGCAGTCCGCCAAATCCTATATGGATGCGATCGAGTTCGGCGTAACCGTGCTGCACACTGCCGTGCGCCCCATGGCCAACGGCCCGTCCATCCCCTCGATCGAAATCATGACGAAGAATGTCGAGATCATGGGTCACACCCACAATATCGACACCTCCAAGCTCAAGCCTGTCGCCGACCATTTCGAAAAGGTGGGCAAGGCCGCAGGCTTCCTGGTCAACCAGTTCTTCGAATATGATGTGACGGCGCTCAAGCACCAGATCCCCGGTGGCATGATGGGCACGCTGCGCGCGCAGTTGGTTCAGCAGAACATGCTCGACAAGCTGCCTGCCGTGCTGGCGGAAGTGGCGACCGTGCGGCGGGAACTGGGCTATCCCGGCATGGCGACGCCCTTTGCGCAACTGGTCGGCACGCTTGCCGTGCTGAACATCGTGACCGGCAAGCGCTATTCGGTCGTGCCCGACGAAGTGATCCAATATGCTGCGGGCTTCTACGGCGATCCCGTGGCCCCCATCGACGCCAATGTGCTCGACCAGATATTGTCCAAGCCGCGCGCCAGGGAAATCCTCGCCAATCCGCCCGAGCAGCCCGACCTCGCCGAACTGCGCCGTCGACATGGCACGGGGGAGGATGATGACGAACTGATCCTGCGCGCGCTGGTTCCCGCGTTCGACATCGAGAAGATGCGCAAGGCCGGACCGGTCGCGCGCGATTACCCGACGCTTTCATCGCCGGAATTGAGCCAGGTGCAGAAACTTATGAAGCTCGCCAGCGCGCCGCTGGTCCAGATCAAGTCCGGCGCGCTCGACCTCACGCTGCGGCGGTAAGGCGTGCCGCTCCAACCGAAAGGGTTCGCCCCATGCGGATGATCGACTATTTCGATCGCGGCCTGCGCATCGCCCATGACCGCCCCTGCATGATCGAGGGAGATACGGCGCGCACCTATGCTGAGATATCGGCGCGCACGCACGCCATCGCCGCGATGTTGATCGCGGACGATTTCCCTGCCGGTGCGCACGCCGCCGTCCTCAGCGGCAATGCCATGGTCGCGTTCGAAGCGGTGCTGGGCATATTACGCGCCGACGGCGTCTGGGCGATGGCCAACAACCGCGCCAGCGCGAGCGAGAACGCCTATCTGTTCGACCTGCTCGATATCGACACCTTGTTCGTTCATTCCGAAGTGGCCGACCGGATCGCCACGTTTCGGGCCGAATGTCCGAACATCCGCCGTTACATCGCCCTCGACCAGCCGTTCGAGGAAGCGGATTTCTATCTCGAAGACCATATCGACCCCGACGCGCCACCCGTCCCCCAGCGCCGCACCGGCGCACCGGAGGAACTGGGCTTTCTCGCCAACACCGGCGGTACCACCGGCCGGTCGAAGGGCGTGATGCTGACCAACGGCAACTGGCAGGCGCTTGTCTCCAGCCTGGTCGCGTCCATGCCGATGACCGTGCCGCCGGTGAATCTGGTCGCCGCACCCATGACCCACGCTGCCGGACCGCTGGCGCTCGCCAGCATGGCGCTGGGCGGTACCGTCATCATACTGCCCAAATTCGATCCCGGTCCGGTGATCGATGCGATCGAAAAGCATCGCGTCACTTACATGTTCCTGCCGCCCACCGCCATTTACATGCTGCTGTCGCACCCCGGCGTGCGCGACGCCGATTTCTCCAGTCTCCAATATATCTCCTACGCTGGCGCGCCCATGTCGACGGATCGTTTGAAGGAAGCCATCGCGGTCTTCGGCCCTGTGATGAACGCCAGCTTCGGTCAAACCGAAGCGCCGATGTGCGTCACTGCCATGCCGCCGCATGAACATCTGAACGCGGCGGGTGAACTGGCGCATCCGGGTAGCTGCGGTCGCCCAAATCTGCTTTCGATCGTCGAGATCATGGATGACGACGGGCAGATTCTCCCACCGGGCGAGCGCGGCGAGATCGTCGTGCGCGGCCCTCTGGTGATGGGCGGCTATTACAAGAACCCGGAAGCCACGGCGGAAGTCTCGACCTTCGGCTGGCACCATACCGGCGACATCGGCGTGCGCGACGCGGACGGCTGGTTCTATGTCGTGGATCGCAAGAAGGACATGATCATCTCCGGCGGTTTCAACATCTACCCCGCCGAGGTCGAAAAGGCGCTGCTCGCGCATGACGCGGTGCAGGATTGCGCGGTGGTCGGCATCCCCGACGAGAAATGGGGCGAGGCGGTGATCGCCTTCGTCGAGCCGCGTGCCGGTCATAAGCCGCAGGAGGCGACGCTGATCGCCTTTGCCCGCGATGCGCTGGGTCCGGTGAAAACGCCCAAGCGGATCGAGATCATCCGCCAGCTGCCGCGCACCAATGCGGGCAAGGTATCGCGCGCCGAATTGCGCAAGCCCTATTGGGAAGAAGCGGGGAGGCGCATCTGATGCGCGACGTGCATGTCATCGGCGTCGGCATGACGCCTTTTGGCCGCCATCTGGACCGCACGCACACCGATCTGGCGCAACAGGCCGTGACCCAGGCTCTGGGCGATGCTGGCGCCAAGGCGGGCGACCTCGGCATGGCGATCTACGCCAATGTCGTGCAGGGCTTCTTCGCCGGAGAAATGTCGATACCGGGCGAATATGCGCTGCGCCCCCTCGGTATCCAGGGGGTGCGCGTGCTGCATGTCGAGGCCGCCTGCGCCAGCGCGACGATCGGCCTGCACGTTGCCGCCGACTATATCCGCGCCGGTCTGGCCGATGTCGCGCTCGTCGTGGGTGTGGAGAAGCTCTACAGCACGGACCGGGCAAAGCGCTTCGCCGTGTTCCAGCAACCTCTCGATGCCATCGAAGCGCGCCGCTATATCGACGCTACGCAAGGTATGCTTGCGCCAGCACCCGAAGGGTTGGACGGTCCCGGACCGAATATCATGATGGACGCCTATGCCGCGCAGGCGCGGCTCTATATGGCGACCTATGGCGCGACCCAGCGGCAGATTGCGGCGGTGTCGGCGAAGAATCACTATCATTCCCAATTCAACCCGCTGTCCCAATATCAAAATGCGATGAGCATCGACGACGTGCTGGCCGCCCCCAACGTATCCTGGCCGCTCACCGTGGCGATGTGCGCGCCGATCAGCGACGGCGCGGCGGCGGCCATCCTGTGCGCGGGCGACGTCCTTGTGCGTTTCCCGCAGGCCCGCGCCATCCGCATATTGGCCACCGAATCGCAGAGCGGCAGCGACCGCGCGCCTGACGATTATAGCGCCCATGTCACCCGCATCGTGTCGGCCCGCGCTTATGAAAAGGCCGGTGTCGGCCCGCGCGATATCCAGCTAGCCGAAGTGCATGACGCCAGTTCATCGGGCGAGATCGTGCAGGTCGAGGCGCTGGGCCTGAGCGCGCCGGGGCAGGCTGGCCATGATGCGGAAGCGGGCGTGACCGCGCTGGGCGGGCGCGTGCCGGTCAATGTATCGGGCGGGCTGGTGTCGAAAGGGCATCCGCTGGGCGCCACGGGGCTGGGCCAGATTTACGAACTGGTGACGCAATTGCGCGATGACGCCGGAAAACGGCAGGTTGAGGGCGCACGGATCGCGCTCGCCGAAAATAGCGGCGGCTTCTATGGCGTAGAGGACGGCCTGTCGGCGGTGACGATATTGGCCGCATCATGAGCGAAGCCGGGGAGGGGGCTTTCCCTATTCCATCTCGAACGCAATATCCGGCAACGTCTCCACCATCGCATAGGTTTGCGCGAACAGAGCGCCGACCGCTGCCTCCGCCGCCGCCACATCGCCGCCGATCACGGCCTGCGCGATCAGGCGATAACCCTGCGTATGCGCTTCCTGCTGCTCGCGCGTCTGGTAGGGGCGGATCTGGGCGCGGAACAGGTCTGCGCGCCGCAACGGCGTGACGCGCGGCAGTTCCTGATTGTCCGCCACTTCGAACAGTGCATCGTAGAATGCCTGCCGTACCGACAGATAAAGATGGTGCCCGCCATCCTCATCATGCCGCCGTGCCGCTTCCAGCGCGGCATCCATCAGGTCGCGCTTCTCCCGCGTCGATCCTGCCCCCCGGCGCGCGGCCAGTCGCACCAGCTGTTCCAGCACTTCCAGCAGATCGCGCACCTCCTTGCGGCTGAGGCGATGGATATGGGCGCCGCGATAGCGATGGATGGCGACGATTCCGTCCCCACTCAAATGCCTCAGCGCCTCGCGCAGTGATGACCGGCTGATCTGCAACCGCAGCGTCAGTTCCGCCTCGACCAGATGCTGGCCCGGCACGAACTGCCCGGTGCGGATGCCTGATCGGATGGCTTCGGCGACCTTTTCCGTCGTGCCGACGGACCCGCCAAGGGCAGGGATCGCGATCATCCGTGCATCGGTTCGGTTTCGAACAGCGCGCGAAAACTGGCCAGCTGGTCGTGCGCGGTCATGTCGAGTTGCATGGGCGTAATCGACACCGCGTTGTCACGCGCGGCGGCCAGGTCATTGCCTTGGGCAGCCCCGCCGTCGGGGAAGGCGATCTTGATCCAGTAATAGGGCACATGCCGCTCATCGATGCGGCCGATCGGACGGAAGGAACCGGGCGGCCGGAGGCCCTGTGTCGTCACACGCACGCCGCTCACGTCTTCCAGCGGACAATGCGGGAAGTTGATGTTGACGAAGCTGCCCTGCTTCCATTCCAGTGTCAGTAGATGCGGCAGCAACTGCGCCGTATAATGCCGCGCCGTGTCCCAATGAACCGGCGTTTGGTAGGTCCAGATCTGGCTCAGCGCGATCGACGGAATGCCCAGCATCGCCCCTTCGATCGCGGCCGATGCAGTGCCGGAATAGGTGACGTCCTCGGCCAGATTCGGCCCGCGATTGATGCCCGACAGCAGCAAATCGGGCTTCCGGTCGCCCAACAGTTCATAAACTCCCAGCAGCGCGCAGTCGGTTGGCGTCCCCTTGACCGCGAAATGCCGTTCGTCGCGCTGCTTCACCCGGATCGGATAGGACAGGGACAGAGAATGGCCCGCGCCCGACCGTTCCTCGTCCGGGGCGACGACCCACACATCATTGGTGAACTGGCGGACAACCTCCTCCAGCAGCAGGATGCCGGGGGCGTCGATGCCGTCATCGTTGACGATGAGCACCCTGGGATTTGACATAGGGTTGGTCGGTTTGGACGTCACACATTCTCTCCGGAAGCATATTTCTTTGGATGCCACGCTAATGGAGTCGAAAGTTTCCGTCAATATCGTCCTACGATTTCATCTGTCAGATGCTTGACAGGCGATGCCGGACCCGGCACATCGAAGGGCGAGCGAAGACTCGGTTTGATACAGGAGAGAGGCATGGGGGCTGGACTGCCCATCGACATCGCGCGCAAGGGCCGGCCACCGGCTTCTCCGCTGGTCGAAGCGACGTTGAGCCTGGTGCAGGAACGGCTGCGCGAACGGTTCGCCCAATCGGGACAGGACTGGGCCGCCTTCCGCCTGAGCGAGGCGGCGATTACCACGGCGGATATGCAGGATGTCGAACGGCGCCTGCTCGCCAGCGGCCATCGCTTCGACTGGTCGGCCAGCATCTCGGCGCAGGAACGCCCCGAAATCTATAAATCGCGCGGCGACGGCGGGCAGGTGGACGAAAGCTTCTCCCACCCGGACGCGCCGCAGGGCGAAGCCGATGCGGACGGTCGTGCGCTCGCCGGGGTTGGCGACAATGTCGTGCGCCACGATGGCGATGTCACCGGCATCGCCCGATTCATCCGCACCAACGAACGGGTGCTCGACTATCTCACCAATGGCGTGCCTGCGGGCATCATTGCGGTGATCGACGATTCGGGTGGCACGCTGACCGCGCCCATCATCGAACGGTTTACCGGCGTCATCTGCGCTGGCGGCACGGTCCGCTCGCATCTCGGCATCCTGACCCGCGAATATAATATCCCGTGCCTCATGAACGCGAAGATCGCCGGTATCGCCGATGGCGACACGGTGGTGATCGAGGCGAGCGCGGCGGCGAAAACCACCGAGGATTATCAGCAGGGGATTGATCGGGTCGGCCGCGTCTGGCGCATCGTGAAAGAGGAGGCGGCCGCATGATCGACGAACGCGATCTTATTTTTCATGGCGTGGCGATCAAGCGCCATGCTGGTGCCCGCGCCATCGCGGAACTGGTCGGCCTGCCCGAGCCGCGCGTATCGGCCTTGCTCGCCGATGCGGTGGCGAGCGGGCGGGTGGTGGACACCAGCGGGGCGTTCATCCTCGCGCCGTTGACCCGTGTCGCGCTGGAGGCGCGCTATGGTCTGCACTTTGCCGAATTGCGCGCGAACAAGGGGTTTGAAGCCGCCTATCTCGCGTTCGAGCGCGTCAACAAGAGTCTGAAGCAGGTCATTACCGACTGGCAGACCATCAGCATCGGCGGCAACAAGGTCGCCAACGATCATAGCGATCGTGCCCATGACGAAGCGGTGATCGATCGGCTGGGGGAGGTTCATGAACAGGTGGAACCGATCCTCGCGGCACTGGCAGCCCAATGGCCGCGCCTCACATTTTATGCCGACAAGCTGCTCGCGGCGCTCGAAGCGGCGGAAGATGGCGACCATGAGTGGGTCAGCGACATCCGGCGCGACAGCTATCACACCGTCTGGTTCGAACTGCATGAGGATCTGCTCCGCATCATGGGGCGGGTTCGGGAGGAATGACCCCCGTGACCGCGACACAATGGACTCTCCGGCTTGACGGGTCGACCTTGCCCGACAAGAGCCTGATCGGCGGCAAGGCATGGTCGATCGCGCGCATGCGCGGCATGGACCTGCCGGTCCCACCTGCCTTCGTCATCACGACGAAAGCCTGTCTGGCCTATCTTGAACAAGGCGATTTCCCCGACGGGCTGGAGGATGAGATCGAGGCTGGCCTTGCCTGGCTCAACACGACCACCGGCCGCACCTTCGGCGGCGAGGATAAGCCGCTGCTGCTCTCGGTCCGTTCAGGCGCCGCCATTTCCATGCCCGGCATGATGGACACGGTGCTGAACCTGGGCATGGACGATGCCGCCGAAGCCGCGCTGGCGGCGGAATCCGGCCTGCCCGATTTCGCCCGCGACACGCATCGCCGTTTTCTGGAACTCTATGCCGCGATCGTGCTCAAGACGCCGGTCGAGCTGGACCATGACGGCCCTCCCGCCGACTGGCGCGGGGCGGTGAATGTGCCGGCAACCCCGCGTGAATGCCTGACCGGCGCGGTCCGCGCCGTGTTCGACAGCTGGAACACGCGTCGCGCGAAGAAATATCGCGACCACAATAATATTCCGCACGACATGGGTACTGCCGTCACCATCCAGGCGATGGTGTTCGGCAATCTCGACGAGCGCAGCGGCACCGGCGTTCTTTTCAGCCGCAATCCGCTGACCGGCGAGCCGCTTCCCTATGGCGAATATTTGCCGCGCGCGCAGGGTGAAGATGTCGTGTCCGGCAAGTTCACGCCGCTTGGGCTGGACGCCATGCACGATCGCGATCCGGAAGCGCACGCCGCGTTGCTCGCCGCCTGCACCCGGCTGGAACAGGAACATCGCGACATTCAGGACATCGAGTTTACCGTGCAGACCGGCACGCTGTATCTGTTGCAATCCCGCTCCGCCAAGCGCGCGCCTGACGCGGCCGTTCGCGCGGCGGTCGATATGGTGGGCGAAGGGCTGATCGATATCGATCAGGCGCTCTCCCGCGTCAGCCCGGAACAGGTCCGCGCGCTGCTGCTGCCGCGCCTTGGCTCCGATGTGCAGGATGCGGTGATCGTCGCGCAGGGGGAGGGCGCTTGCCCCGGGGTCGCCTGCGGCATCGTCGTCACCGATCCCGATGAAGCGGAACGGCGCGCAGCGGCGGGCGAAGCCATCATCCTGGTCCGCGCCACCACCAGCCCTGACGACATTCACGGCATGATCGCCGCGCGCGCCGTGGTGACGGAACAGGGCGGCTCCACCTCGCACGCCGCCGTCGTCAGCCGCGCGCTTGGCCGTCCCTGCGTCGTTGGGGTTGGCGCCAATGGCGGCACCGGCCCCAAGCCGGGCGAAACCGTCACCGTCGATGGCGAAACCGGGCGCGTCTATGCCGGACAACTCCCGGTCGAAATGCCCGACGAAGGCAGCGACGCACGCCTCGCCCAGCTTATCGTGTGGGCGCGTGAACGTAGCCCCGTTCGCGTCCTGCGTCCTGCCGATGCGGCGGGCGTCGAAAATGCCGTGGATATCGACGCCCAATGGGCGGGTGGCGAACCGGACGCTCTGCCGGGTCTGCTCCATGGCGCAGCGGCCGCGCGCGGATCGGCGCTCGCCAATCCTGACAATGCGCGCCTCGCCCGCGCGCAGGGTGTGCAAACGATCGTCACTGAACCGGTGCTGCCCGCCTTGCTGGCCATGCTGGAGGATGCGGCATGAGCGCGATCATCACCGACACCCGCGCGCTGCTGCGCCTGTTTCGCCAGTCCGGCTATGGCGATGTGCATCTGCGCCTGGGCGACTACGAACTGTTCGTGGCAAAGCCAGAGGGCGGCGCAAACCCGCTCCGTGCCCCAATGGCCCCGGCTCGCGCGCCCGCGCAACCAGCCGTCCCGGTGCAGGTCGCCGCTGCCGAACATCTCGTATCCGCCCCGCACATCGCCTCGTTCGTGTCGGCTCTCGCCATTGGCAGCGCCGTCGCTGCGGGTGACGCCGTCGCGCGCATCGAATTATTGGGTGAACCGATCGACCTGTATGCGGAAGGACCGGCCATGGTCACCGAAGTGATGGCGCTGCCCGGCGCACTGGTCGAATATGACGCTCCGCTGGTGCGCTTGCGGGCGGTCTGAAGCGGTATCACCCCGCTGCCGCCACATTGGAAACAATAAGTTTCATTCCAGACTCGGAACAGAAATAATCCTCGGCGCTTCAGTATGCGAACGGGCAAAATTTGCCCGCTCGATCGTCACGCTGCGATCACTGGACCGACGAGGAATAGACATTGCCCAAATTTCGTAGCTGGCCCGCCATCTTCCTGGGATTTATCATTGCCGCCATCGGCATTGTTCTGACCGGGGGTGGCGTATGGCTCGCGACGCTGGGCGGCTCGCTCTATTACGGGCTGGCGGGCATCGCGATGCTCTTCGCCGGGGTAATGCTGATGCGCAGCCGAATGCTGGGCGCGCATGTTTACATTGCCGTTGTGGCGGTCACGCTGCTTTGGGCCTTTTTCGATGCCAGCAGCAATCTGGTCTGGGCATTGGTGCCGCGCATCATCGCGCCGATCGTGCTGCTTATCGCAACCTTCCTGGTGATGCCGACGCTGACGCGGGCGGCCAATCGCTGGAAGTTTGCGGGCATCGGCGTTGGTGTGACGGTCGTGGCGACGGCGCTATTGTTCACGATTCTGGGGACGCGGGACGTCTCGGTCGCTGCGCTCCCGGCACAGAATTCTGTGGGGATGATGGACCCGTCCGGCATGGCGGCTGGCAGCGACTGGCCCGCTTATGGTGGCACTGGCGCGGCGCAGCGCTATTCGCCGCTGACCCAGATTAATGCGGGCAATGTCGCGCAACTCAAACAGGTCTGGCTGGCGCACACCGGCGACATGCCGAGCGATGCAGCCGCCGCGGCCCAATATGGCGCGGAAACCACGCCGTTGAAGGTGGGCAACGCGCTCTATCTCTGTTCCGCCAAGAATATCATGATCTCGCTGGACGCGGCGACCGGCAAGGAACGCTGGCGCTTCGACCCCAAGGTGCCGAATGAATGGATACCCTATACGGCGGCCTGCCGCGGGGTGAGCTATTATGCCGTCCCGAATGCCGCGCCCGGATCGCTCTGCGCCAAGCGGCTGATCGAAGGGACGCTGGATGCGCGCCTCATCGCGGTCGACGCTGAAACCGGCCGTCCCTGCTCTGATTTTGGCACCAATGGCCAAGTCGATGCCAAGATCGGCATGGGCCACGTATTTCCCGGGCTCGTCTCGATCAATTCGCCCCCGGTCATCATTCGCGGCATTGCCGTCACCGGGCACCAGACGTTGGACGGGCAACAGCGCTGGGAACCGTCGGGCGTGATCCAAGGCTTCGACGCCGTCACTGGCAAGCTGCGCTTTGCCTGGGACATGAAGCATCCCGAATGGAACACCTATCCGCCCGAAGGACAGCAATGGTCGCGCGGCACGCCCAATATGTGGACGATCGCGAGCGGTGACGAGGCGTTGGGCCTGGTCTATCTGCCGATGGGCAACAGCACGGTCGATTATTGGAGCACCATGCGTTCGCCGTTGGAAAACAGCTTCGCCACCTCCATCGTGGCGCTGGACGTCACGACCGGCAAGCCGCGCTGGACGTTTCAGGCGGTCAAGAACGATGTCTGGGACTATGACTTCGGCAGCCAGCCCACCCTGATCGATTATAAGGGCAAGGCGGCCCTGCTGGTGTCGTCCAAACAGGGCGATATGTATGTGCTGGACCGCGCGACCGGCAAGCCGCTGACGCCCATTGGAATGATCAAGGCGCCGGGTGGCGGCGTCGAACCTGAACAGCGTGCGCCCACGCAGATCGTCTCGCTCTGGCAGACGCTGCGCAAGGATCGGCTGACCGAATCCGACATGTGGGGTATGTCGCCGATCGACCAGATGATCTGCCGCATCAATTTCCGTCGGGCGAGCTACAAAGGCTTCTTCACGCCGCCGGAAGTGGATCGCCATTCGATCCAATATCCCGGCTATAATGGCGGCACGGACTGGGGCAGCGTAGCCGTCGATCCCGCGCGTGGCGTGATCGTCGCCAACTATAACGACATGCCCAATTATGTCCGCCTCGTGCCCCGCGCCGAAGCCGACAAGAAGGGCTGGTTCACCCGCGAGCAGAAGGCCGACATGGCCAAATCGGACGTAAGGAAGACGGACGGCGGCGGCAACGCCAGCCGGGGCGGCAAGCCCCATGCCGAAGGCGCGGGCGACCCCCAGGCCGAAACCCCCTATGCGATCGACGTGAATGCCGGATGGCAGATGCCGTTCACCGGGATGCTGTGCAAACAGCCTCCCTATGGCGGCATCCGGGCGATCGATATCGCCACCGGCAAGACGATCTGGGATCGTCCGTTCGGCTCCGCGCGCAAGAACGGCCCGTTCGGTATTCCCAGCTACCTGCCTTTCACCATAGGCACGCCCAATAATGGCGGCGCGGTCGTTACGGCGGGCGGCCTCATCTTCATCGCTGCGGCCACCGACGACTTGTTCAAGGCGATCGATCTCAAGACCGGCAAGATATTGTGGCAGACCGCGCTACCGGCGGGCGGACAGGCTACACCGATGGTCTATGAGCAGGATGGCCGCCAATATGTGGTGCTGATGACCGGCGGCCATCATTTCATGAAGACGCCGATCGGGGATCAGGTGATCGCCTGGGCTTTGCCGACCAAAGGGTGACTATGCGCCGGATCGCATTTGCCCGCCATGCCGCCCGCCGCCACCTGACTGGCGGCGGGCCGCGCTTTCAAGCGGCCGCCATCGCCCTTTGCACCAGTAGTTTGGTATAGGCGGGCAGCACCGCACCGAACGCTTCGAAACGCGCGTCCAGCACCTTGCCGCTGGTGAACAGATAGGCGCCAAGCGCAATGATCGCCGCGACCTTGGCCTGGCCGAGCACGGTATAGCGCGCAACGTCCACCGCCGTGCGCCCCGTGCCCTTTTCCCACTCCGCAATCATCCTGTCCGGCGACCACCAGCCAGGTTGCTCGAACCCGGCATCGGCTAGCGATGCTTCACCCTGATCGTGGAACATGAGGACATAGCCAAGGTCGAGCAAAGGTTCCGAAATCTGCGCCATTTCCCAGTCCAGCAGCGCGGTGAGGCGGCCTTCATGCCACAGGCAGTTGCCATGCTTGGGGTCGCCATGCACCGGCGTCGGCGCGCCGGATGGGCGCGGCGGCCGCGCGACCAGATCCTCCAGTACGCCGATCAGGTCGCTGGTCGCCTCTGCGGATCGTGACACATCCAGCCAATGTTGCGCCTCTGCCTGCACCGTGCGGCCGCCCGGCGGCATGTCGGCGACCGGCATGGTGTGCAGCCCTATCAACGCGTCGAACCATTGGCGGCATATGCTGTCGGGTACGCCGACTGGATCGGCCTTGACCCAGTCGGGCGTGACATATTCGAACGCTTCGCCCGGCACGCATTCCATCAGGAAGAACGCGTCGCCGATGACGGCCGGATCGGTGCATAATTCCAGCATCCTGGGCAGCGGCACGGCTGGCGCATGCGCCTTGACCGTCGACAGGACGGCATGTTGCCGCGCCATGTCATAAGGCGGCAACAGCCCTTCCTCCGACGGAGGCATGCGCAATATCTCGTTCAGCCCTTCGACCAGATAGGTTTCGTTGCTGTGCCCGGCCGACAGGGTTTTGACCCCGGTAATGCCGCTGCCACGCGGCAGAAAGGCGCGCAGCCCTTCCGCCAGACGGTCGGTGTCGCGCGCCATGGTGTCGCCTCCTTCAGATCAGCGAGTTTTCGGCGGTCAGGCCGAGTTCTGGATGGGCGCCATGGATGATGGTTTCCATGATGCCATGGCCGGTCGCGTCTCCCTCGCGCACCAGGATCGGGCAATCGCGCAACTGGCGGATGCGACGTAGGGTCGGCAGGTCCAGCGTGTCGTCGAACTTCTCGCCCTCGACCTCCAGCTTGCCTTTCCACGCCCCATGCTTTCGGCCGTCGAAACCCAGATAGAGGCCTGGCCCCAGATGCACCGCCGTTGGTCCCGCCACTTCGACTTCCACCGTGTGCGTGCCGCCCTGCAACATGTCGAAATGCACCTGACCACCCAGCAGTCGCCGGGTCTTGTCGTCGAATTTCAGTTCCGGCCGCACCCGCGCGACCTTTTCCTGCCGACCATCGGGATGGTTGCGATAGCCCGACGAATAGAAAATCCGGCCCTGCTTCGCCATATAATAGAAATGATATGCGTGCTTCTCGCCATTGGGTGCGGTCAGCATGAACGGGCTCCAGAGCAGCACGAATTCGCCTTCACCGAATTTCACGTCGCCAAAATCGGAGGACGGACGGACATCGGCATTGTGTGCGCCCACGTCCAGCCGCTGGCCCCAGCTATGGTCGCGATATTCGGTCCACTCCTCGGGCTTCACCTCGATCCGCTCGCCGTCGATCTCGACCCAGCCCGACGGTGTGCCGACCTGGTGATAACGCACCACATCGGACCCGATGCGGAAGCCATCCCGTTCGCGCTGCTTGTGCCGATCCTCGAAAAAGGGCGGCATTTCCGACGTGAAGGTGATGTCGAACGCGATCGGCTGCGCGTCGCTCTTGGCCAGCGCATAGCGAACCTTGTGCAGCGGTTCGATGATCTCGTAGGTCAGCGGGCCGACGGTGGTTTCGGTGGGATCGTCGCGCAGTTCCCGGCTGGCGCGCACCGTCCATTGCTCGACCCCGCGTGCGACCGCGGCCCATCCGTCCATCACGCCGCGATTATGATAGCGGCCGAGGCCGAAATCGATCGACAGGCTGCCGTCCTTGCGCACCAATGCGGTCCAGATCTTCTCGGTCCAGCCCAGGTCCGCCGTGGCGGTGGAGGAAAAAGTATCGACGATCTGGTGGTTCAGCATTTCGTCCAACCCGATCAGCTGGCCGATATCGTCCATTTCATGCCGCACGAAGTTCCGCATCAGTCTCTCCAGAATAGTGGGATTTTTAGCTTTCGGCCAGGATGCTGACCTGCAACACCGGCGCGACGTTGGTGAAATTGGGGGCGTCCGCGAACAGCGCTTCGCCACATGCGGTCATGGCCGCGTCGAAGGCGGGGCGGTTGTCGAAGATCAGTTCGCTGATGGCCCAATAGGGCGGGGGCGCGCCGTCGAGCGCGGCGTGGCCGAGCGTGACGCGCAAGCCCTTGAGGCCCAAAGGATCGAGCAGGCCGTGCGCGAAGGGCGCGTGCCGCTGCACATAATCCTCGCCATCGAAATGGCTGCCGTCACTGTTGGGATAGACGGCCGATACGCGCAGCATGCAGCTCTCCTCACATGCCTCGATTCGTCGAGGTCATGATGGAAGGCTAAAAGTGTCTGACGATTTCGTCCAGCTAAATCTTGTGCCGACGGATCCTGGCTGGATGAAAATGCATGGTCAGGTCATGCTGGGGAATATGTTTTCCGGCAGTTCCGCCATGGTCTTGCGCGTGCCGTCGAAATGCTTCTTGACCGCCAGGTCGGCCTTTTTCGCGTCGCCTGCGATGATCGCTTTCGCAATGGGGCCATAGCCCGACGCGTGTCGCTTGCGCTGGGTATCGGACTGCACTGTCTCGATCTGGGCGCGAAACAGGTCGGTGCGCGACAGGGGGATGACGCGCGCCAGTTCGCGGTTGCCGCCCAGATCGATCATCGCGTCATAAAAGCGTCGGCGCGATTCCAGATAATGGGCGCGGTTGCCCGATCGCGCGGCGCGATCGAGATCGGCGATCGCCTGTTCGATCTGCGCGCGGGCGGCAGGCGTCGTGCAATTTTCGGCGGCAAGGCGCGCCGCCAGCCGCGCCAACGGCTCCAGCGTATCGAGCAGCTGAAGCGATGCCGTGCGGTCGAGCAGGCCGATATACGCCCCGCGATAGCGGTTCAGGGTGACGATCCCGGCGGCCGCCAAATGCTTGAGCGACTCACGCAACGAGCCGCGGCTGATGCCCAATCGGCGCGTCAGGTCCGGCTCCAGCAAGTGCTGGCCGGGCACGAATATGCCGGTGCGGATGCCCTGGGTGATCGCTTCGGCAACCTTGTCGGTAGCGCTTTCGCTGTCCGCGGCGACGGGAAGCGGCTTGTCTCCCGGCTTCTGGGCTGCGGAGGCGGGGGTCAGCTTTACGGCGGCTTTGGTCATTGTCGATCCATTATCCTTTAGGTCAGGCAATACCGCCGCGCGCGCGTGTCGTCCATATGATGGTGCAATGACTCGAACTTCCTGATTGGGCGTTTTTCTCCGATAAAATCGTCAAACGATATTGACGAACAAGCTGAGCTGTGGAAACAAGGGCGTCCGGGCAATCAGGGCACCTGGACGCGACCTGCGATAAGACAGGCGTGCCATCTTGAGAGGAAGACCCATGCGCATGAGAAGCTTGCTGACCTGTCTGTCCGGTTATTCGGCGCGGATGCTGCTTGCCGCCACGGGCGCAAGGCGCCTCGGCGTTGCCCGCGGGCGCGCTGGCCATCAAGGGCAGGGCGAGTCCGCGGGATCGCGCGCGGGTCATTCTCGCAGTGGGCGGCTGTGGCGTGACCGCCACCCCTGAAATGCAGCTATTTGCGGCCTGCCATGACGCGATCATGGCGGCCTTTTCGCACCGATCATGAAGGCGACCCGGAACAAGCGGGCGCGATATTTGGGAGAAGGACGATGGGCATGAACAAGACAAGCACTCTATCGTTGTGCGTCGGCGTTTCGCTGGTGGCCATGACGGGATGGGCAGGCGGAGCAGAAGCGGAGACGGCGGGCGCTGGCAACAACAGCTATGCCGACATCATCGTCACCGCCAACAAGCGCGAACAGTCGCTATCCGACGTTGGCCTGTCGATCACAGCGGAAACGGGCGACACGCTGATCCAGCGCGGCATCACGTCGCCGACCGACCTGGGCAAGATCGTGCCCGGCCTGACGGTGCAGCCGTCGCCATTCAACACGCCGGTCTATACGCTCCGTGGCATCGGCTTCTATGAAACGACCCTGTCGGCCGCGCCGACCGTCGCGGTCTATACCGACGAAGTCGCGCTCCCGTTCAGCGCGCCATCGCGCGGCGCGGCGTTCGACATCGAGCGGGTCGAGGTTCTCAAGGGGCCACAAGGCACGCTGTTCGGCCAGAACACGACCGGCGGCGCGATCAACTATATCGTCGCCAAGCCGACCAATGAACTGGATGCGGGCGCCACTGCCAGCTTCGGTCGCTTTTCCACCTATGATGTTCAGGGCTATGTCAGCGGGCCGATGAGCGACACGCTCAAGGCCCGCGTCGCCGTCCGCACGATCCAGTCGGGCACCTGGCAAAAAAGCTTCACTCGGTCGGACGACCTGGGCAAGCAGGACATGCTACAGGGCCGCATATTGCTGGACTGGCAGCCAAGCGACCGCCTCAAGTTCCTGCTCAACGTCAATGGCTGGCGCGACAAGGGCGACACGCAGGCGGCGCAGATCGTGTCGGATAATTGCGCCGGATCGACCGAGGGCACCTGCGGCAGCCCGGACGCCACCAACTTCAAAAATTACCCGCGTAGCCCGATGAACCCACGCGCGGCCGATTGGGGCTATGGCGTGTTCGGCCGCCGTCCCGCCCGTGACGACAGTTTCTGGCAAGCCAGCCTGCGCGCCGACCTGGACCTCAATGACAATCTGACCTTGACGTCGATCTCGGCCTATTCGCACTACAAGACGGACTCGGTGCAGGATTTCGACGGAACGACCTATGCATCGGTCGACACCAACACGACGGGCTATATCAAGGATTTTGCGCAGGAAATCCGCCTCACCGGCACCCTAGACAATCTGAACTTCATCATCGGCGGCAATTACAACAAGTCCAAGACCTACGACCGGCTCTTCTACAATTTCAGCGAAGGGCCTTCGTCCAACCCGCTGTGGATGATTCCGGGTGCGCCGCGCGGCGTCCTGACGTTCAACTATTCACGCCAGGATGTGAAGAACCTCGCTGCTTTCGCCAATGCGGAATATAAGATCACGCCGAACATCACGCTGATCGGCGGCATCCGCTATACCGACAGCAAGCGCGACTTCGAAGGCTGCACCAACGACTTTGGCGGCCAGACGGCGATATGGTGGAACACGCTGTTCGGTACCAATGTTCAGCCGGGCGGCTGCATCACCTTCACGCAGAATTTCCCGGAGATCTTCGACCCTGCTCTGTTCGACAAGCTCAACGAGCACAATGTCTCGTGGAACGTCGGGGCCAATTACAAGACCGACGGCGGGATGTTGCTCTACACGCGCGTCGCGCGCGGCTACAAGTCCGGCAGTTTCCCGACGGCATCGGTTTCCAGCTACACGGGCTATCAGCCGGTCAAGCAGGAATCGGTCACGGCCTATGAACTGGGCATCAAGGGACCATTGATGGACCGCAGGATCGAATATGCGATCGCCGGCTTCTACTATGACTATAAGGACAAGCAGCTTCGCGGTCGTAAGCCGGACCCGACGTTCGGCACGCTCGACGGGCTGGTGCAAATTCCCAAGAGCCGCATCTGGGGCGTCGAGGGATCGATCGTGGGGCGTCCGGTCGACGGCCTGCGTGTCAGTCTGGGTGCCACCTACATCAATACCAAGATCAAGGAATTTGAAGGTTTCGACGCCTTTGGCGACCTGCGCAATTTTTCGGGTCAGAAATTCCCTTACGCGCCCAAGCTGACCGCCGTCGCCGATGTCGAATATCAGGCGGCGCTCAGCGGATCGATGGAAGGTTATATCGGCGTTTCGGCGACGCATAACAGCAAGACGACGACCGCGCTGGCGAACACCACCACCGCTTTTGTGGATGCCGATCCGCGCTTTAACGTAAAGGCCTATACGCTGATCGACCTGCGCGCCGGGCTGGAATTCCCGAACAGCAATGTGCGGGCAGGCATCTACGTCCGCAATGTCGGCAACGTCTATTACTGGACCAATGTGCAGGACAATCTGGCGTCGATCTCGCGCTTTGCCGGCATGCCGCGCACCTATGGCATCCAGGTCAGCTGGCATATGTAACCCAACCCTCCCCTGGGGCGGCGCTTCCGAAGCGCCGCCCGCCTTGGGCGCTAGAAGGTTGCACGTCGAACGCAATCGTCCTACGATAATATCGAGACTCCCGATCGAAACGGGGACATGAGGAGAGGCAAGATGACCGCGCGGACACTGCCATTGGAAATGGATTTTCCCAGCGACGATGCCGCGCCGACGTTGCGCCCGCTGGTCGACAAAATTCCCCTGATACCGGAACGCACGACATTGCACGGCCGCTTGACGGCCCGGCGGTTATATCGCTTCTACGCGCTGCTGGGGGTGGTCTTCCTGATCGGGATTGCGCCCCTGCTGCTGGGCATGAGCGCCCAGTGGAAGGCGTTTGGCCTGGGCCTCATCTTCCCCGGCGCGGGCTTCCTTTATGCGGGCAATGCAGTCGGCATCATCGGCGCGGTGGTGTCGGTGATCGCCTTCGCGGTTATCATGTTCATCTGGTGGGCGCGCGGTGTGATCCTGGGGCCACCGGCGGTCATGGTCGGCACGGCGCTGCTGTCCGCTGCATGGATCGAGGGGCGCACGGGCGTCAGCTGGATGGAATGGGCGATCCCCGGCGTGGTCCTGGCGCTGCACGGCTGGCTGGCGCTCGGTCGCAGGAAGGCATTTGTCGCGGCCAAGGCGCGCGGCGCGGAACTCAACGCCATCCTCGCCAAGACCCAACCGGTGATGCGCGATGGGCCGATCGAAGCCGCGCCGGAAATGCCGCCATCGCAGGTGGCCGAGTTCCGCCGCATGCTGGATCTCGCCTTGCAGCCGGTCGACAGCTGGAACGGCTTTTCCACCGAAGACACATGGCAGGACGGCGCGCTGCGCTACCAGATCTGCACCATGTCCTGGAATCTGGCGCTGGGCCAATATACCCGCACGCCCGCCTTCCATGGCTATCTCAACACGGCGCAGGAAAACCTGATCCGCAAGCATATCGACCGCAAAACCTGGAACTACTGGTATTGGGAAAGCCTGTGGGGCAATTTCCGGGTCGAAAAGAACCCGGTGACGACCGACAATATCATGCTGTCGGGCTTTTTGGGCGTCTCGCTGGGCTTGTTCGAAACCGCCAGCGGAACATCGCCCTTCGCCGCGCCCGGTTCACTGACCTTCCGTTGGGATGAAAAGACCGCTTTCCCCTACAGCCACGCGACGATGCTGGACGAGGTGGTCAAGAATTTCAAACGCTATGATCTGGGCTGGTTCCCGTGCGAACCGCGCTGGATCTATTCGATGTGCAATCTCGTTGGCCGCACGTCCCTGTCGCTGCATGATACCCGCCACGGCACCGATTATATCGCGCAGGTCGGCGACCGGTTCGACCGGACGATGGAAGAAGAAATGATGATGGCCGATGGCCGCATCAAGGTTTGCACGTCATCCCCCTTCGGCTTTCAGGTGCCCAGCCTGTCCGGCCTGTTCGGCGAAACATGGGGCGTCCGCTTCATGACTCCCTATGATCCTGCTGGCGCCGAACGGTTGTGGGAAGTGATGAAGCAGGATTTCATGAGCGTGAAGCCGGACGGGTCGCTCGATTTCCGCCTGCTGCCGCTGGGCTGGGACACGCGCAAGCCTGCGGACTTTTCACGCTGGCCCGAACTCAACCCGCTGATGGTGACGCTCTGGGCGGCGCTGGAAATGGGTGACGATCCGATCGTCGAAGCGACGATGAAGGCGATCGACCAGCGTTCGGGCGAAGGCGTCGCCGCGTCGCAGGCCTGGGGCGGGCGCAACACGATCCGCGACATGGTCAATCGCGGCCTGCCCGACGCCTGGGCTAGGGGACCGATCCTGTCCGATGCCGCTTATCCCGACGTCATTGTCGGCCGGGCAGTGACGGACGGAGTGGCGCTGGAACTGGTGCTGCATCCCGGCGCGGGCGATATACAGAGCCAGATCAGCCTGGACCGGCTGGTGCCGGGGCGCAGCTATCGCATTATCGAGACGGACGATCGCTTTACGGCGGGCATGGACGGTAAGGCGCGTTTGACCGTTGCGCTTGCTGGTCGCACGCCGCTGACGATCGTGCCGGTGGCCTGATGGCCTGCTGCCTCATCGCCGCCTTTCTGGTCGCCCAGGCGATGGCGATGCTGCGGCGCTGGGCGATATTCTGGGGTCTGGCCCCAGTGCCGGAGGGTGAGGCGGCGGATACGATCTTCACCCGTGCGGCCGTATGGCTGCGGCGACCGCGTGTCCGGGCGGGGATTGCGGCCATGCTGGTGGTGGAACTGGCGGGCGTGGGTGGCTGGCTCTATGTCGACCATGGGACGCATATCGCGCAACTGGCCGATATCGGCTGGTCGCGACTGCACGGCCAGCATGTCGTCTATGCCGACATGTGCGGCTTGAAGGGCGAGCAGAGCGTGCGGCTGGTGATCGACGATCGACGCACGCGGCATCGCAACATCAACGGATAGGCGAAGCGCGATGGGGGAATTTTCGGACAAGACCGCCATCGTGACCGGCGGCTCCAGAGGCATCGGCCTGACTGTCGCCAGGTTGCTGGTGGAGCGTGGCGCGCATGTGGTGCTGGTCGGCCGGAACGCAGCAGCGCTGCGATCGGCGGCGGACAGTCTGGGCGCGGCGGCGACGATCGTGGCGGGCGACATTGCGCAGGCCGATACCGCAACGCAGGCCGTCTCCGCGGCGATCGCGCATGGCGGGAGCCTCGACATCCTCGCCAATATAGCCGGCATCTTCCCGACCGCGCTGATCGAGGAGACGACCGACGCCCTGTACGCCGACACCATCGCGGCCAACCTGACCGGCACGGTCATGCTGTGCCGCGCGGCCTTTCCCATCCTGCGCGAAAGGGGCGGCGCGATCGTCAACATATCGTCCACCGCCGCCCGTTTGCCCACGCCGGGCCTGTCGGTCTATGCCGCCGCCAAGGCGGGGGTGGAGGCTTTCACCCGCACGCTGGCGCTGGAAGGCGCGCCCTCGATCCGCGTCAACGCCGTTTCCGCCGGGCCGACCCGCACCGAAACGGTCGATGCGCTCATGGCGTCCGACACCACCGGCGCGGTCAGGACAGTGACACAAGCGCTGCCGCTCGGCCGTTTGGCCGAAACCGTTGAGATCGCCGAAGCCATCCTCTTTTTGGCCTCGCCCCGCGCTAGCTTCATCACCGGCCAGATCCTGCACGCCAATGGCGGCGGGCTGATGGCCTGAAGGACATATCTGCCATGACCATCCGCACCGACTGGACTCGCGACGAGATCGCCGCGATTTTCGACCTGCCCTTCGCCGACCTGCTGTTCCAGGCGCAGACCGTGCATCGCGCCCATCATCGGGCCAACCATGTGCAGCAATCGACCTTGCTGTCGATCAAGACCGGCGGATGCGCCGAAAATTGCGGCTATTGCAGTCAGTCCGCTCATTTCGCCACGGGTCTCAAAGCCAGCAAATTGATGGCGGTCGACGCCGTGCTGACTGCGGCGCGCGAAGCGAAGGCGGCGGGCAGCGAACGCTTCTGCATGGGCGCGGCATGGCGTTCGCCCAAGGATCGCGACATGGCCATAATCGTCGCGATGGTGAAGGGCGTGCGGGCGATGGGCCTGGAAACATGCATGACGCTTGGTATGCTGACGGCGGACCAGAGCGCGCGGCTCGCGGAAGCGGGGCTCGACTATTACAATCATAATATCGACACCGCGCCGGAATATTATGACCGGGTCGTCACCACCCGCGTCTGGCAGGACCGGATGGATACGCTGGACCATGTGCGGGACGCGGGCATCAACGTCTGCTGCGGCGGCATCATGGGCATGGGGGAAAGCCGCAGCGAGCGGGTGGGCTTCATCCATGCGCTGGCGACCCTGCCGCAACATCCGCAAAGCGTCCCGTTGAATCGGCTGGTGCCTATCGCCGGAACGCCGATCGGCGACGCGCAACTGGATGCGGAAGGCGCGCCGATCGACGAGATCGAGTTTGTGCGCACCGTCGCCACCGCGCGCATCGTGCTGCCCGACACCATGGTTCGCCTGTCCGCCGGGCGTGAAACGATGAGCGAGGCGGGACAGGCGCTGTGCTTCCTTGCCGGGGCGAACTCGATCTTCACCGGCGACCGGTTGCTCACCACGCCCAATGCGGGTCAGGCGTCCGATGCGGATCTGCTTGGTCGCCTCGGCCTGAATGCACCGGAGCCGAGGCTGGAAGCGGCCGAATAGGCTGTCGCTTCAGCCTGCCTCGACAAGGGCAGGCTGAAGGAAAGCCGCCAAACGGCCACCGATAATGGCTTCCGCGTCACCGACGATGCGCGCCAGAAGATCGGCGCAGGTCGGAATGTCGCGGATAAGCCCCTGAACCTGGCCAGCCCAGACCAGACCCGCGTCGAGATTGCCGGTTTCCAGCGCTTCCCGTCCCTTGGCCCCGGATACGAACGACCGAATATCCTCAAATACGGCACCCGTCTCCGCGCTGATTTCCATGACCTGATCCGACACGCTGTTCTTCGCGACGCGGCCCGTATTGTGGAATTTGCGAAAGATCAGGTTGGTCGCCCGCTCGTCATTGGCGACGATGAACTGCTTGACCGCATCGTGAATGGGCGCCTCGACCGTGGCGCAAAAACGCGTGCCCATGTTGATACCCTCAGCCCCCAGCGCGAGCGCCGCCGCAAGGCCGCGCCCGTCGCCGATGCCGCCGCTGGCCAGCATTGGAACTTTCACCTTGTCCGCCGCCGCCGGGATCAGGACCAGCCCCGGTATGTCGTCCTCGCCCGGATGGCCCGCACATTCGAAGCCGTCGATGGAAATGATGTCCACGCCCATCCGTTCTGCCGACAATGCGTGGCGGACGGCGGTGCATTTGTGCAGCACGGTGATGCCATGCTCCTTGAAATGGTCGACATGCTCCTGCGGCTTGTGGCCCGCCGTCTCCACGATCTTCACGCCGCTATCGATGATCGCCTTGCGATATTCGGCATAGGGCGGCGGCGACACTGATGGCAGGATGGTGAGGTTCACGCCGAACGGCTTGTCGGTCATGCTACGGCAGCGGTCGATTTCCTGCCGCAATGCGTCGGGCGTCGGTTGGGTCAACGCGGTGAGGATGCCCAAACCGCCCGCATTGGACACGGCTGCCGCCAGTTCGGCGCGGCCGACCCACATCATGCCGCCCTGGACGATCGGATGCTCGATGCCGAGCATCTTGGTAATACGGGTATTGATGGCCATTACAGCGCCTCCACAATAGTAACATTGGCGATGCCGCCGCCTTCGCACACGGTCTGCAAGCCGTAGCGCTTGCCGCGCGCGCGCAGTTCGTGGACCA
This sequence comes from Sphingomonadaceae bacterium, assembly GCA_016000085.1. Taxonomy (GTDB): domain Bacteria; phylum Pseudomonadota; class Alphaproteobacteria; order Sphingomonadales; family Sphingomonadaceae; genus Sphingobium. Next base: position 84,652 of record JAECRT010000005.1, on the reverse strand, counting down.
GCGTCGCCATCAGCTTCGTGCCCGTCGCGCCCAACGGATGGCCAAGCGCGATCGCCCCGCCATTGACGTTGAGCTTCGCCGGATCGGCATCGAGTGCCTGAAGCCAGGCCAGCGGCACCGGCGCGAAGGCTTCGTTCACTTCAAACAGGTCGATGTCGCCGATCGTCAGCCCGGCTCGCTCCAGCGCCTTGCGCGTCGCGAAAATGGGTTCCTCCAGCATGATGACCGGATCGCCCGCCGTCACCGTCATGTTGACGATACGGGCGAGTGGCGTCAGGCCATGGGCCTTGAGCGCCCGCTCGTTGACGACCAGCACGGCGGATGCGCCATCGCAGATCTGGCTCGCATTGGCCGCCGATACGACGCCGCCTTCGGCAAGCAGCTTGACCGATCCGATGCTTTCCAGCGTTGCATCGGGGCGGATACCCTCATCCTTGAGATGCACGCCGCTCTCGACCGTCAACGGCACGATCTGCGACGTAAAGCGTCCGGCCTCCGTCGCGGCGGCGGCGCGCTGATGACTTTGCAGCGCATAGCGGTCCAGCGTCTCGCGATCGAAACCATATTTGGTCGCGATCATCTCCGCGCCTTCGAACTGGCTGAAATTATCCACGCCGAACCGCTGCTTGATGCGGTCGCTGAACGGGCCGACGCCCACGCCTTCGCGCTCATGATAGCTGGTGTTGGAGAACATCGGGACACGCGACATGCTTTCCGCACCGGCCGCGATCACGACGTCCTGCGTGCCCGACATGACTGCCTGGGCGGCGAATTGCAGCGCCTGCTGCGACGATCCGCATTGCCGGTCGACCGTGACGGCGGGCACGCTTTGCGGCAGCCTCGACGCCAGCACGGCGTTGCGGGCGAAGGCGAAGGCTTGTTCGCCGGCCTGCGTGACGCAACCCAATATGACATCTTCGATCGCGGCGGGGTCGATCCCGCTGCGATCCAGCAGCGCGTTCAGCACTTCGCCGCCCATATCGGCCGGATGCCAGCCGGCAAGCGCGCCGTTGCGGCGTCCGCCTGCGGTTCTCACCGCATCAACGATGAAGGCCTGTGTCATGTCATGCTTCTCCTGAGAAATCGGGTTTGCGCCGGCCAAGGAACGCCGCGACGCCTTCGCGACATTCGGCGCTGCCGCCGGCCGTCGCGATGCTGCGCGTCTCGCGTTCCAGATGGCCTTCGAGCGAGCTATGGGAGCTTTCCAGCAGCAGCGCGCGGGCGCCGGCGATGGCGCCGGTCGGCCCATCGGCGAGCATCCGCGCCGTCTTCGCCACCTCTGCGGCCAGTTGGTCGTCGGGCACGGTGCGCGTCACCATGCCGATCGCAGCGGCCTCTTCGGCCGAAACCTTGCGGTTGGTCAGGATGATCTCCTGCGCCCGGCGCAGGCCGACATGGCGCGGCAACAACCATGACATGCCGCCGTCGGGCGTCAGGCCCACGCTGCCATAGGCGGCGATGAAATGCGCGGATTGCGCCGCGATCACGACATCGCCCGCTATGGCGAGGCTAAGGCCAGCGCCCGCCGCCGGACCGTTGACGACCACCAGCAACGGCTTGGCCATCCTCAGCAACCGGCTCACCGCCATATGCAGCGTGCCTGCCAGCCTGCTGAGGAAGGCAGGCACGGCGTCACCGGCCTCGGCAAAAGAGGCTATGTCGCCGCCGCCGCAGAACAGCTTGCCTTTGCCGGTCAGCACCACGCAACGGATGGCGGGGTCGCTGTCGCAACGGATCGCGGCATCGAGCAGGGCGTCGGCCAGCGCCTGATTGAGGGTGTTGCCCGCATCCGGGCGGTTCAGCGTCAGCGTGGCGATCGGACCATCCACGCTGACCAGTACGAGAGCGTCGGTCATGTGCATTTCTCCATCGATAGCCGCGCCAGTGCGGACAGGCGGGGCAGCGCCTTGGCGCGTTCGCGGGCATGGGCGGACGCCGCCGTCCCCCGGATGACGCGCCCCTTGATGCCGTGGAAGATCGCCGCCAGCCGGAAATAGTTGAAGGCGATGTAGAAATCCCAGTTGGGGATGCCGGTTCGCCCGGTCCGCGCGCAATAGGCCGCGACATAGTCCGCCTCTGCCGGGATGTTCAGCGCGGCGATGTCCACTCCGCCCAGCCCAGCGACGATATCGGGCGGCATCTGATACATCATCGCATGATAGGCAAAGTCCGCCAGCGGGTGGCCCAGCGTCGACAATTCCCAGTCCAGCACTGCCAACACGCGCGGCTCGGTCGGGTGGAATATCATGTTGTCGCAACGGAAATCGCCATGGACGATGCTGTTGTCCTCGCCCGCCGGAATATGGTCGGGCAGCCAGGCGATCAGCCTGTCCATGTCGGCATCGCGCCCGGCATCCTGATCCTCCAGATATTGCCGGGACCATCGGCCGATCTGCCGCGCGAAATAATTGCCCGGCTTGCCATAGTCGGCCAGCCCGATCGCCGCATAGTCGATGCCGTGCAACTGCGCGATCGTCGCATTCATCGCGTCGAAATAGGCGGGTCGCTCCGCGCGGTCGACGGACGGGAAGGTCGCGTCCCAGAAGACCCGCCCTTCGACCATGTCCATGACGTAGAACCAGCTACCGATGACGCTGTCGTCGGTGCATAGGCCAAAGACCCGCGCCACCGGGAAATTCGCGCCGCCCAGCGCCGTCAGCACCCGTGCCTCGCGATCCACGGCGTGCGCGCCTTTCAGCGTATCGCCCGGTGGCTTGCGCCGCAGCACATAGCTGCGGCCCGGCGTGACCAGCTTGTAGGTTGGGTTGGACTGCCCGCCCTTGAACTGCTCGACGCGCAGCGGCCCGGCATAGCCCTCCACATGCGCGGCCATCCAGCGCGCCAGTGCGGCCTCGTCGAACCGATAGGCGTCGCGTACTGCCGTCGTGCCGACATTGGCGTCCTCGCCCACGGCGCTCATGGCTTGTCCTTCTGCGCCTGCGCCGCTTTCCAGTCCCGCTTGATCTTCTTCGCCAGGCTCCATTTATGAACCTCGGTCGGGCCGTCATAGATGCGAAAGGCGCGGATTTCGCGATAGACCTGCTCGACGATCGTGTCGTTAGTCACGCCCGCGCCGCCCATCACCTGAACGCAGCGATCGGCGACGCGCATCAACGCTTCGGACACCGCCACCTTGGTGATGGAGCTTTCGGCGGTGCCCAGCGATCCCGTATCCAGCACGTCCGCGCACCAATCGATCATCAGTTCGGCCTGCTTCAGGTCGATCAGATTTTCCGCCAGCATGAAGCCCACGCCCTCATGATCGATCAGCGTCTTGCCGAACGCCATGCGGCGGTTGGCATAGTCGGTTGCGATCTCGTTCGCGCGCACGCACGCGCCATGCCACCGCATGCAATGCGACAACCGCGCGGGGCTGAGGCGCACCTGTGCATATTGAAACCCTTCACCTGCATGACCGAGCATCTGGTCCGCTGGCACGCGCAGATTGTCGATGGTCACAACGGCATGGCCGCCGGGCATCGAACTGTCGATCGTGTTGGGCACATGGTCTATGCGGATCGCCGGGTCGGGCAGATCGACCAGGAACATGCAGGCGCCCTCCTGCGATTTCGCCATGACGATGCCGATGCCCGCGCCATCGGCCCCGGTGATGAACGCCTTGCGCCCGTTGATGACCCAGTGATTGCCGTCCTGATGGCAGGTCGTCTGCATCATCGATGGGTCCGATCCCGCGCCGCCCTCGGCCGCTGGCTCGGTCATGAAGAAAGCGGAACGGGCCTTGCCTTCGACCAGCGGCTTCAGGAAGCGTTCCTTGATATCTGCACTGCCGACCTTGCCCAGCAGATACATGTTGCCCTCGTCGGGGGCCGCCGTGTTGCACGCAAGCGGACCCAGTGGCGACAGGCCGCTTTTCGCAAGAATGATGGCGGTTTCCCGCTGGGTCAGGTGACTGCCGTCATCCAGAATATGAGGGGTCAGCACACCGGCCTCCCGCGCCCTTTCCTTCAACTCGGCGACCAGTTCCTCGCTGGGGCAGTCATGATGGTCGCGGCGTGGATCATGTTCATAGGGGACCACAACATCGCGGACGAAGGCTTCGACCTTGGCCGCGATCGCGCGGGTGCGCTCGGCGCCGATCCCGCTCATCGCGTTACCATCCCTATCGTAGCCGGTCTTTCAATACCCATTGAAAATCCCCTCTCCCGTCCATGTGTAGCCAAGGTCCGAACCGCGTTTTTGTCGTGGCAGGTCGAATCAAACACCCATCCGAACAATATGCACTCGCGAGTGTATTGTTCTTCTCTGCGTTTCATGTCAATCGTCGGTCATGCAGTCCGACTCCCCCTTCAGAAATGCCGCACAGCGCGAATCGGACAGGGTGGCCAAGCGCGCAGCGGTGCTGCGCGCGGCAGTGCAGATGTTCAACGAACGCGGCTTTTTCGCTACGTCGCTGGACGACGTCGCCGCCAGTCTTGGTATCTCCAAGCGCACGATCTACCATTATCTGGCGAACAAGGATCAGGTGCTGCTGGAATGCGTCACCATCGGCCTTCGCCAGCTGTTGCAGGCTGCGCAAGAGGCGGAGCAGGAGCCGGGAACGGGGCGGGATCGGCTGATCCGCTTTCTTCGCCGCTATGCCGAAGTCAACATGGACGACTTTGGACGGTGCGTCATTCGTACGGGCGAAGAGGCGCTGGCGCCCGAAAGCCGCGACCAGTTCCGCGCCCTTAAACGGAAGATCGATGACGCCCTGCGGGGGCTGTTGGAAAAGGCGATCGAAGACGGTTCCATTGCCCCGCTCGATGTCAAGTTGACGGCCTTTGTCCTTGCCGGGGCGTTGAACTGGCCCGCCCGCTGGCATGCGGCGGATGGGTCAATGTCCAGCGAGCAACTGTCCCAAGGCATGGTCGATATATTGATGGCCGGGCTGATCCCGCGCGACGCGTAAGTCCGTCGGCGAAACCGCAACGCCGATCCCTGACCCATCAAGCCGAACCGCGCCAATGCCCGCACCACCTCGCTCATGACGGCTTACTTCACCTTGAAGCTATAGCCGCCTTCCATCTTGTGCTGGTCCGCGCCCACGATATGCCATTTCAGGTCATAGCTGCCGGCGGGCAAAGCGCGGGGCAGGGTGACGATCATCGTCTTGCCATCGGGCGCGACGCTGGTCTTATATCCCTTGATCGGCATCGGCGCATGGTCGGCCATGCCCGGCATCCCGGTCATCACCAGCTCGACGCCGCTCATCGGGGCCAGGAATTTCTCGGAAAAGGTCAGGCTCAGCCTGGTCGGTTTGGCGACGGTCGCGTTGGCGGCCGGGGTGGACGACACCATCTTGCTATGGGCAAAGGCTGCGCCGGGCAGGACGGTCAGGGCGATGGCGGCGGCAATCAGAAAACGGGACATGGGGGCTTCTCCTCAAGGGCGGTTAAGGGGCATTACGCATGGACAGGACGCATCCCTCGACCGGCAGGACATTTTTTTCCGGGCGCCGGGATGAGGGATAGGCGCTCGGCGCGCGTATGACGCAATGAGATGGAGTATGTGCGAATGACCGATCTGGATCAGTTGCTGGGGCGGGTGGCGGCGATGCCCACCGACGCCCGGCTGGACACTATCGACACGGCGGTGATGCGGGGCGTGGGCGAACGGCGCGATCGCACCGCCGCGCGGCGCAGTCTGATGTTGGCGGGGATCGTCGCGGTCGGGATCGGCTGGGCGGGCAGCATGGTGCCGGGCGCCCCCGCGCAAGCTGCGCCGACGCCGATCGGCATGTCGGACTATGCGCCCTCGCGCCTGCTCGGCCAATGAGCCTGAAGCGCTACGCTCTCGTCGCCCTGGTCGCCTTCGCCGCCGCGCTGGCGGCGGTCATGGTCGGGCGCATCTGGCTTGCGCCGCAACCCCGCGTCGAAAGCGAAGTCCATGCCCTGCTGCATCAGCGGCTGACGCTCGACGCTGCGCAGAAAAAGCGCATCCACGCGCTCGAAGCGGCCTTCGCCACACGCCGCGCCGCGCTGGAGGGGGAAATGCGCGCCGACAATGAACGGCTCGCCGCCGCCATCGCCGCCGAACATGGCTATGGGCCACAGGTGGGGCGGGCGGTGGATCAGACCCATCATGTCATGGGCGCGCTGCAAAAGGAAACGCTCCAGCACATCTTCGCGATGCGCGCGGTCCTGCGGCCCGATCAGGCGCGGCAATTCGACGCCGCCATCGTCAAGGCGCTGACCGACCCCGCCCGGTGACGTCGCCGTCCTCTGAACCGGATGATCGCGCACTGGCCGCGCTGGCGCTGGCCGGACGGCAGGACGCCTATGGCGCCTTGATGCGACGGCATCGCGATGCGGTCTGGCGGCTGGCGCGTGGCCATGTCGGCGATGCCGACGAAGCGCTCGACATCACACAGGAAAGCTTCGTCGCCGCCTTCACCGCGCTCGCCCGCTATGATGGCACGCGGCCCTTTCGCGTCTGGATCGCCCGCATCGCGCTCAACAAATGCCGCGACTGGGCGCGGCGGCGCGCAGTACGGCGTTTATTCGCCTTCGCCCGCCCGCTCGACGATGCGCTGTTCGTAGCCGATCTGGCGCAAAACCCGGAAGAATCGCTGCAATCCGGCGCCGAACTGGCGCGCATCAACGCCGCCATTGCCGCTTTGCCCGGCAATCTGAAGGATGTGCTGCTACTCCGCACGATCGAAGGGATGAGCCAGGCGGAAACCGCAGATGTGCTGGGCGTCACGGAAAAGGCCGTCGAAACCCGCCTGTACCGCGCCCGCGCGAAACTGACGGAAAGTTTGAGGGATGAACGCGACAGCCGCGTATAGTCGGGCATGAGCAACCTGACCCTCGACCGCCGCACTCTGTTCAAAAGCGCCGCCGCCCTTGGCCTCACCAACGCCTTCCCCGCCTGGGCGGCCAGCGGCACGCCGGGCCTGCGCCCCGCGCCCGATATGTTGTCGGGCGAAGCCGTCGCGCTGACCGTGGGCGAAGGCCATTTCGCGACGGGGCACCGTTCCGCCCATGCCATCATGATCAACGGCACCGTGCCCGCGCCGCTCATCCGGTTGAAGGAAGGGCAGAATGTCCGCCTGTCCGTCACCAACACGCTGAAGGAAGACACCTCGATCCACTGGCACGGCCTGATCGTCCCCTTTCAGATGGACGGCGTACCGGGCGTCAGCTTCCCCGGCATCCGCCCCGGCGAAACCTTCACCTACGCATTTCCGATCCGCCAGTCCGGCACCTACTGGTATCACAGCCATTCGGGGATGCAGGAAGCGATGGGCCATTACGGCCCGCTCGTCATCGATCCCGCCGGCGTCGATCCGGTGCAGGCGACACGCGAACATGTGATCGTCCTGTCCGACTGGACCCCCGTCCATCCCCATGTGCTGCTCAAACGCCTCAAGCAGATGGGCGGCTATTACAATATGCAAAAACAGACGCTCGCCGGGCAACTGGCGGGCAGGGACCAAAGCGCCAGGGACCGCAGGGAATGGGGCGCGATGCGGATGGACCCGACCGATATTTCGGACGTCACCGGCGCCACCTACAGCTTCCTGGTCAACGGCCATGGCACGGCGGAAAACTGGACCGGGCTGTTCACGCCGGGCGAGCGGGTCCGTCTGCGCTTCATCAACGCGTCGGCCATGACCAATTTCAACGTCCGCCTGCCCGGTCTGGCCATGACCGTGGTCCAGTGCGACGGCCAGCATGTCCAGCCGGTCGAAACCGACGAGTTCCAGATCGGCATCGCCGAAACCTATGACGTCGTCATCCAACCGACCGAAGCGAAGGCGTACGGCCTGATCGCCGAAGCCATCGACCGTTCCGGCCTCGTCCGCGCGACGCTCGCGCCACAGGTCGGCATGGTCGCGCCCATCCCGCCGCTGCGCCACCGCCCGCTGCTCACCATGAAGGATATGGGGATGGACATGTCCGGCATGGACATGGGGCAGGGTGGTGTGATCGACCTGTCCCAACCTGCGAACGACAGCATGGCGGGCCATAGCATGAAGATGCTCGACCCGTCGGTCGCGCCTCATGTGCCGATGGGACCGGGCGTCGCGACCCTGTCCTCCATGCCCGCCGATCGCACGGCGGACCGGCCCACCGGCCTGGAGGATGTCGACCATCGCGTGCTGACCTATGCCGACTTGCGCTCGCTGGAACCGAACGACGACATTCGCACCCCCACCCGCTCGCTCGACATTCACCTGACCGCCAATATGGAACGCTATATGTGGTCGTTCGACGGCGTGAAGCTATCGGACGGGGCGGACCCCATCGCCTTCCGCCATATGGAGCGAGTGCGCGTCACCCTCATCAACGACACGATGATGCCGCACCCCATCCATATTCACGGCCATTTCTTCCAGTTACTGACCGGCGACGATCCGGCCCATAATCCGCGCAAGCATACGGTCAACGTCCTGCCCGGCGGCAAGATCAGCTTCGACCTGACCGCCGATGCGCTGGGCGACTGGGCCTTCCACTGTCACATGCTGATGCACATGCACGCGGGCATGATGCGCGTCGTCACCGTCCGCCATGCGGAGGACGCGGCATGACGCGCCTCATCGCCGCCCTGCTGCTGGTCAGCACGACCTCCCCCGCATTGGCCCAGATGGATAATAGCGCCCACCAGGTGCCGCCTGCGCAGGAAGCACCCGCCGATCCCCACGCCGGACACGCCATGTCCGCGCCGGACGATGGCATCCCGCAAGGCGTTGCGCCGCCCGTCCCGACCGATCATGCGGCCGAAGCCCTGTACGATCCCGCCGTCATGGCGCGCGCCCGCGCTGCCATGCGCAAGGAAAGCGGCGGCATGACCTTCTCGCAACTCATGCTCGACCGGCTGGAATATCGCGCGCAACAGGGCGCGGACGGCTATGCCTGGGAAGGGGAAGGCTGGATCGGCGGCGACATCAACCGCCTGGCGTTCAAGTCGGAGGGGGAAGGCGCCATCGGCGGCCCCCTCGAAAGCGCGGAAATCCAGGCGCTCTACAGCCGGGCCATCGATCCGTGGTGGAATGTCCATGCGGGCGTGCGACAGGATTTCCGCCCCGACCCGCAACGCACCTATGCCGTGGTCGGGATCGAAGGACTGGCCCCCTATTGGTTCGAACTGGATGCCCAGGCTTTCCTGTCGAACAAGGGCGACGCCCATCTGCGTATCGAGGGCAGCTATGATCAGCGCATCACCCAGCGCCTCATCCTGCAACCCGCCGCCGAAGTGAATCTCGCGGCGCAGGATGTGCCTGAACTGGGCATCGGCTCCGGCGTGTCCGACATCGAACTGGGCCTGCGCCTGCGCTACGAGATCGCCCGCGAATTTGCGCCCTATGTCGGGGTCAATTGGGAACGCAAGCTGGGCGGCAGCGCCGACTATGCCCGCGCGGCAGGGGACGGGGCGTCCGCAACCAGTCTGGTCATGGGCATCCGCTTTTGGTTCTAGGCGAAATTGCGGCCTAGCCCAGATGCCGCTCCGCCAGCGCGACATGCAGCCGGATGCCCAGCGCCAGCACATCGTCGTTAAAGTCGTAATGCGGGTTGTGCAGCGGCACCGACCCGTCCGGCTTGGCCTGACCCAGCCAGATATAGGCGCCCTTGCACGCCTGTAGCATGAAGGCGAAATCTTCCGACGTGAAGGCGGGGTCGGGCGCCAGCTGCGCCTTGCCCACGGTCGCGGCGGCGGCCAGCGCTTCCTGCACCGCCTCCGCATCATTGATCGTCGCGGGGTAATAGCGCCGATAATCCACGCTTGCGGTCAAACCATTGGCCAGCGCGACACCCGCGGCAATCTCGCGGATCGCCGCCTCGATCCGGTCCTGCACCGTTGCGTCGAACGTCCGCACCGTACCGCCGATCGTCACGAGCGCGGGGATGACATTATGGGTCTGCCCGCCATGGATCTGGGTGATCGACAGCACCGCCGACGCTGTGGGCGCGATCCGGCGCGAAACGATCGCGTTCAACTGCGTCACCAGAATGGCCGCTGCCAAAATGGCGTCGGGCGTATCCTGCGGGATCGCGGCATGGCCGCCCCGTCCCTCCAATATGATCTCGAACTTGTCGGCCGCGCCCATGATAGGACCGGGCCGGGTCGCGATGGTCCCGGCGGGCAGGTCAGGCCAGTTGTGCAGCCCGAACACCCGGTCGCAGGGGAAGCGCTCGAACAGCCCTTCCTTCACCATCTCGCGCGCGCCGCCCTGGCCTTCCTCGGCGGGCTGGAAGAAGAAGTTGACCGTGCCGTCGAACTGGCGGCTGCGGCTCAGATGCTGCGCCGCGCCCAGCAGCATCGCGACATGGCCATCATGGCCACAGCCATGGAAGGTGCCGGGCGTCTTGCTGGCATAGGGCAGGTTGGTCTGCTCATCGATCGGCAGGGCGTCCATGTCCGCGCGCAGGCCGATGCTGCGGGAGGAGGTGCCGTTCCTCAGCACCCCGACCACGCCGGTCCGCCCGATCCCCTCATGCACTTCCAGCCCCAGCGCGCGCAACTGCTCGGCAATGCGTCCGGCGGTGCGATGCTCGCGGAAACCCAGTTCGGGATGGGCGTGAATGTCGCGGCGAAAGGCGATCAGCGGTTCGATCAGGTCGGCAATGTCGCTCATGATCTCACTATGCTTCTATCGCTGCTCGCCGAACAGATGCTGGATCGGATAATGATGCTTGATGAAGGGCGACTTGATGACGACATAGCTGAAATATTTCTCGATCCCATAGTCGCTTTCCAGCATCCCTTCGATGATCGACTGGTAATGGCCCACGCCGCGCGTCACGAATTTCAGCAGATAATCATATCCCCCGCTGACCAGATGGCATTCGACGATTTCGTCCAGCTTGCGGATGCGCGTCTCGAACCGCGAAAAATCGCCTGCCCGATGCTCGGTCAGCGTGACTTCGGTAAAGACGTTCAGATATTCGCCCAGCTTGTGCAGGTTGATATGCGCGCCATAGCCCGTGATGTAGCCCGCCTTCTCCAGCCGCTTGACCCGCGTCAGGCAGGGGCTGGGCGACAGGCCGACCGCATCGGCCAGCTCGACATTGGTAATGCGGCCGGATTGCTGAAGCTGCGTAAGGATCTTCAGGTCGATCCTGTCCAGTCTGGGTGTGCCCAACATATTTCGTGCTTCCCGTCTCTCATCCCGGCGCTCCGCGAATATCTGCCTGTTGCACCAGCCCGTCGAGCGTTTTCCTGACGCGCGCGAATATCCTGCTGTCCTACAGGACGCCTGCGGTGCCAGGATGTCCCGTTTTATGGCGGGTGGTAGCGCTGTCTGGACGCGAACAGACGTTTTACGCGACGACTTTCCGATAGGATCGGGGTGGCGCAACAAAATGTCAGAATTACCGGGAAATGTGCGAAGTTAAGCAATTCGACGCCTGGCCGCATTGCTCGGTTCTGGCGGCAAAAGCCAAAAAAATGGCCGCCTTCCTGCAAGGAGAAAGGCGGCCTGCGACCCCAAGGTTCGTGCCGAGGGAAATGTTTGCGGTAACAATGCCGTCGGGGCACCGTCTATGGTGGGCGGTACGGTAGTATGTTCTGAATTGGCCAGTCTGTCCGGTGGAATATGCCAAAAGACACGGCGGTGACGGCGCTTCCGGATCGGCGATCCGAATGCCGCTTGGCATCCCGGTCGCTTTCCCATAGATGCTGGGCGCGGAAAGGGACGAGTTCCTTTTCCAAATGATCGCGCCGGTGCTCCCGCAAGGGAGCTTAATCGGGAATGTGGTGCGGGGTTTCCCCCCAAATCCACGGCTGTCCCTGCAACTGTAAGCGGATAGCGCGATGCACAGGCCTCTGTTTTCAGGGGCAGTCACTGGAAGGCGCGCACGCGCATATCCGGGAAGGCGTGCATCAAGCTGTGACCCGTGAGCCAGGAGACCTGCCGGCGCACTGGTCGCTCTTGCCTTGGTCCAGGGGATGGTCACGGCACGGTAATTTCCGTCTGAGCGACGAAGCCATGCGGCCGGGGCCGCATCGGCGTCGTGTCGACGGACGTTCACGCGCCCGCCTGTCGTCGCGCGCCGACCGGCCAGTCGCCGGCACGCCCCGCCCTTCGTCGTTCGGCGCAGCGGGAATTTACATGTCCGATCTTTCCAAGGTGCCGGATCTTTCCAAAGTACCTGTCACCATCGTCACCGGCTTCCTGGGGGCAGGCAAGACCACGCTGATCAGCCACCTCATCCGCAATGCGGGCGGGCGGCGATTGGCCGTGGTGGTAAATGAGTTCGGCACGCTGGGCGTGGATGGCGACATCCTCAAATCCTGCGCCATTCCCGATTGCCCGGAGGATAATATCGTTGAGCTGGCCAATGGCTGCATCTGCTGCACGGTCGCCGACGATTTCATCCCCACGGTCGAACATCTCCTCGCGCTCGACCCGCGCCCCGACCATATCCTGATCGAAACGTCTGGCCTCGCTCTGCCCAAGCCGCTGCTTAAGGCGTTCGACTGGCCCGCGATCCGCAGCCGGATCACGGTCGACGGCGTGCTGGCGCTCGCCGATGCCGAAGCGGTGGCGGCGGGCCGTTTCGCGCCCGACCTGGCCGCTATCGAAGCGCAGCGGGCGGCCGATCCGGGGATCGATCATGAAACGCCGCTGGCCGAAGTGTTCGAGGATCAGCTGGCCTGCGCCGACATGGTGCTGCTGACCAAGGTCGACCTGGCCGGGGCCGAAGGCGTAGCCGCAGCGCGCGCCGTGATCACAGCGCAAGCGCCGCGTCCCGTGCCGGTCATCGAACTGACCGAAGGCGTGATCGACCCCCATCTGATCCTGGGGCTGAACGCAGCAGCGGAAGATGACATCGCCGCCCGCCCTTCCCACCATGATGGCGAGGATGAGCATGAGCATGAGGATTTCGACAGCGTCGTCGTCGAACTGGGCGAAATCGCCGATCCCGCCGACCTGACGCGCCGCATCGAGACGCTGGCGCGCGAACATGGCGTCTTGCGGGTGAAGGGCTATGCCGCCGTAGCGGGCAAACCGATGCGCTTGCTGGTGCAGGCGGTCGGCGCGCGGGCGCGCAGCCATTATGATCGCATGTGGCGTCCGGGCGAAGCGCGCGCGACATCGCTGGTGGTCATCGCCGAACATGACCATATCGACCCGGTCATGATCCGGGCCGTGCTGCAGGGCTGAAGACGGCGCCATGCACGTCATCTTCCGCGAAACCCATGGGCTGGAGGAAAGCGCCGTCCCGCAAGATCTGGGGCAGACGCCCGCCGATCTTGTGGTGCTGTCCTTTTCCGACAGCGATCTTGGGGCTTTCGCGGCGGGATGGCGGCTGGGCCGCGCGACCGGCCGGGCACTGCCGACGATGCGCCTTGCCAATCTGTCCGCGCTGGCTCACCCGCTGTCGGTTGACACCTATATCGAACGGACGCTTGGCCACGCAAAAGGCATATTGATCCGCCTGATTGGCGGCATGGCCTATTGGACTTATGGCCTGCAACAGGTCGAGGCGATGGCGCGCACGCGCGGCATCGCGCTGGCGGTGTTGCCGGGCGACGGGCGGCCGGACGCGCGGCTGGACGCGGCTTCGACCGTGCCGATCGACCGGCTGCGCAAACTGGCGCGCCTGTGCGATGCGGGCGGGACGGAAATGGCGCAGCGGGCGCTGGGCGAACTGGCGCAAGCGGCGGGGCTGTCCGCCGTCGACGCGGCCGCGCCGCATCGGATCGCGCCGATCGGGGCATGGCTACCGGGGGAGGGGCTGACTTGCCCCGCGGCCTTCGCTTTGACCGCGCGCCGCCCGCGCATCCTGCTGCTTTTCTATCGCGCCTATCTGATGGCGGACGATCTTGATCCGTTCGCGGCGCTCCAGGCCGCCTTCAACCAGCGCGGCTTCGATGTCGTCGCCCTGTTCGCGCCCTCCCTCAAGCAGGCGGATGTGCGCGGTTGGCTGCAACGTTGGGCGACCGCGTTTGCCCCCGCCGCGATCGTCAACGCCACGGCTTTTTCGGCGCGGGACGAGGCGGGCCGCACCCCGTTCGATGATGGCGACGCGCCGGTGTTCCAGATCGCGCTGGCGACCAGCGACCGCGCGGCGTGGAGCGGCGCGGCACGCGGCCTGTCACCCGCAGACCTCGCCATGCATGTCGTGTTGCCCGAAGTCGACGGGCGGCTGTTCGCCGGGGTGGCGAGCTTCAAGGACGCGGCCCTACCTGACCCGGACCTGCAATATGCCCGCACCGTCCACCGCGCCGACCCGCACCGGATCCCCGCCATCGCGGATCGCGTCGCGGGCTGGTGCGCGCTGGCCGCCAAACCCGCCGCTGGGCGTAAGCTCGCACTGTTGCTCTCCACCTATCCCGGCAAGGCGTATCAGATGGCCCATGCCGTCGGCCTCGACGCCCTCGCATCCGTGCAGGCGGTGCTGGAGGATATGGCGGCAGCGGGCTATGCGACGCGCGCCTGCCCGGACCTTGCCCGCACGCTGCTGTCCGCGCAACTGCACTGGCCCGTGGAACGGTATCGCGCTGCCCTTGCAACTTTGCCCGCCGATCTGCGCACCGCTCTCGCCGATGCATGGGGAGAACCAGAGGCCGACAGCGCGGTGGCGGATGGCATGTTTGCCTTTACCGGCCTGTGGCTGGGCCAGGTCGTCGTCGCGCTCCAGCCTGAACGCGGCGTCACGGCTACCCGCGATCAGGATTATCACGACCTGTCCCGCTGCCCCCGCCATGTCTATGTCGCCTTCTACCTGTGGCTGCGCGAACAAGGCATCGACGCACTCATACATATGGGAGCGCACGGCACGCTGGAATGGCTTCCCGGCAAGGCCGTCGCCCTGTCCGACGCCTGCTGGCCCGAAGCCCTGACCGGCGCGATGCCGGTCATCTATCCTTTCATCGTCAACGATCCGGGCGAAGCGGCACAGGCCAAGCGGCGGATCGGCGCAGTCACCATCGGCCATGCGCCCCCACCGCTCGCGCCGTCTGGCAACGGTGCGGGCATGGGCCGGATAGAGGCGTTGCTGGACGAATTTTCCAACGCCGATGGGCTGGACCCTGCGCGGCGCGGGCGGTTGCAGGGCGATATTGTCGATGAAGCGCGCGCGTTGGGGCTGGAGGCGGAACTGGGCCTTGTCACCGGCGCTTCGCCCGCCGAAATCATCACCCGGATCGACCGCTTCGTGTGCGACGTCAAGGAAAGCCAATATGGCGACGGGCTGCACCTGTTCGGGCGCGGCGATCATGGCGCTGCGGAGCGGGCAGGGCTGCTGACGGCGCTCGCCGGGCATCGCGTGCCGCCGGGACCGTCAGGGTCGCCGCATCGCGGGCGCACGGACGTGCTGCCGACCGGCCGCAACCTCTATACCGTCGACCCGCGCGCCGTTCCCTCCCGCGCGGCCCACGCGCAGGGCGTTCGGCTGGCCGAGGAACTCGTGCGGCGGCACATGCAGGATCAGGGCGACTATCCCCGCGCGATCCTGATCGACCTGTGGGGTTCGGCGACGATGCGCACGGCGGGCGAGGAATTCGCTATGGCGCTGCACCTGCTGGGTGCCAAGCCAATCTGGGACCATGCATCGGAACGGGTGACGGGCGTCGAAATCCTGCCTCTGGCCCTGCTGGATCGCCCGCGCATCGACGTGACGCTGCGCGTGTCCGGCCTGTTCCGTGACGCCTTTCCCACGCTGGGCGCGCTGTTCGGGCAAGCAGTGCGAGCGCTATCCGGGCGCGACGAGCCGACCGACTGGAACCCTTTCGCCGGGCGCGCGCCGACTCCGCGCGTCTATGGACCGCAGCCCGGTCGCTACGGGCTGGGCATGGGCGATGCGGTCGACACCTATGATGCGGACAGCCGCCGGGCGGCGGGTGAAGCCTGGCTGGCCGCGTCGGACCATGTCCTCGACATGCCCGATAGGGCGGCGGACCCGGCGGGCCTGCGCCAGCGCGTCGCCGCCACCGACAGCTTCGTCCATTTGCAGGATCTCCCAGAAACCGACCTGCTGCTCGCGGCCGACTATGCCGCGCATGAGGGCGGTTTCGCCGCCGCGCAGGGCGTAACCGGGGGCAATGCCGCGCTCTACCATCTCGACAATCGCGATCCCGCCCGCCCGGCTGCTCGCACGCTGAACGAGGAAATCGCGCGCGTCGTCCGGGCGCGGGCGGCGCATCCCGGCTGGATCGCAGGCATGATGCGCCATGGCTTTCGCGGCGCGGCCGAAATCGCCGCGACGCTCGATCATCTGGGTGCCTTTGCCCATCTGACGGGACAAGTGCCGCTGCACCTGTTCGACCTCTATCATGACGCAACGCTGGGGGAAGCGGATGTGCGAGCCTTCATGGCGCGCGAAAATCCGGGCGCGCTCGCGGCGATGGAAAGCCGCTTCGCCGCGCTCCATGCCAGCGGCCTGTGGCATACCCGGCGTAACTCCATCCTTGCGAGCCTGCCTAACGTAGAGGGGCAGCCATGAACCTCTTTGTGATAAAGGGCTGGTGTCCCGACGCCTGGCGGCCGATGGCGGCGGGCGACGGCTTGCTGGTGCGGGTGCGACCCGCGCTGGGCCGACTGAAGCGCGCGGATATGCGTGTGCTGGGCGAAGTGGCGGCTGCTCATGGCAGCGGCCAGATCGACCTGACCAGCCGCGCCAACCTCCAACTGCGTGGTGTGCGGGACGATAGCCTGCCCGCTCTGCTGGGCGCGTTGATGGCGCAAGGACTGGTCGACGCCGACCCCCAGATCGAAGCGCGCCGCAGCCTGATCGTCCCGCCGGACTGGCGGGAAGGGGATGATAGCGCACGGATCGCACGGGATCTGGCCGCGCGCCTGTCACAGCTGCCCGACCTTCCCGGCAAGACGGGGTTCGTAATCGACGCGGGGGTGCATTGTGCGTTGCTGGACGAAAGCGGTGACTTCCGCATCGAACGGGGCAGTCATGGCGGGCTGATCCTGCGTGCGGCGGGGCATCGTAGCGGCGCGGCGATCGAACATGGCCAGGAAGCGGACGCACTCGTCCAGCTCGCCTGCTGGTTTGCGCAAACCGGGGGACGTGAGGCTCGCCGGATGGCGCGCCATCGCGCACCTCTACCGCCCTTCGCCACGGGCCTGATCGCACCGGCCATCGCCGCTATGACCCTGCGCCCCGGACCGCATCCGCTCGGCACCATCCATGGCGCACCCTTCGGCCGGATCGATGCGCAGTTGCTCACACGATTGGCCGACAATGCCAGCGTCGTCGCGCTGCGTGTCACGCCATGGCGATTGCTGCTGATCGAAGGGCAGGGCAGCGCCGCCACCGATGGCCTGATTCACGATCCGGCCGACCCCCTGTTGCGCGTCGATGCGTGCCCGGGCCATCCGGCCTGTCCCCATGCCACCGTCGACACGCGCGACCTCGCCCGGCGTTTAGCGCCCCATGTCGAAGGTCGGCTGCATATATCGGGCTGTGCCAAGGGCTGCGCCCGCGCCGCGCCCGCCCATGTGGTGCTGACCGGGCGCGACGGGCGGTTCGATCTGGCGATCAACGCCTGCGCCGGTGCCCAACCCCTTCGGGCTGGCCTTGGCCCGGCCGACATTCTCGCGCATTTCGGAGCCGACTAATGCCCTATTTCTACGAAACCGATGGCGCGGCGATCTATCGCCAATCCTTCGCCACCATCCGCGCGGAAGCCGACCTGTCGGGCTTCCCGGTGGATGAAGAGCCGGTCGCCGTGCGCATGATCCACGCCGCTGGGATGGTCGACCTTGCCCGCCACATTCGTTTCTCGCCCGGTTTCGCCGCGACCGCGCGGGCGGCGCTGGCGCGGGGGGCGCCGATCCTGTGCGACGCACATATGGTGTCGGAGGGGGTCACCCGCGCGCGCCTGCCCGCCGACAACGCGGTCCTCTGCACCCTGCGCGATCCTCAGGTTCCCGATCTGGCCCGCGCCATAGGCAACACACGCTCGGCCGCCGCGCTGGAACTATGGCGGCCGCATCTGGCGGGCGCGATCGTGGCCATCGGCAATGCGCCCACGGCGCTATTCCACCTGCTCAACATGCTGGAGGACGCTGACTGCCCGCGCCCTGCAGCAATCATCGGCTGCCCGGTCGGCTTTGTGGGCGCTGTGGAATCCAAGGATGCGCTATGGTCCGCGCAACCTGTCCCCTGCGCCATCGTGGAAGGGCGTCTGGGCGGCAGCGCCATCACGGTCGCGGCGCTCAACGCGCTGGCGAGCCGCGCGGAATGAGCGTCTCGCCCGGCATCGTCCATGGCGTGGGCCTTGGCCCCGGCGCGCAGGATCTGCTCAGCGTGCGGGCCGACCGGCTCGTGCGCGGCGCGCGCCATATCGCCTATTTCCGCAAGGCGGGACGGCCCGGACAGGCACGCCGCATCGTGGAAGGAATGCTGCGCGACGACGTGGTCGAAATCGCGATGGAATATCCGGTAACGACGGAAATCCCGCTGTCCGATCCGCGTTACAATGCCTGCCTTTCCGCCTTTTACGCCGATTGCACGGCACGGCTCGCGGCGCTGGCGCAGGCTGGCCAGGATGTCGTGGTCCTGTGCGAAGGCGACCCGTTCTTCTACGGTTCCTTCATGCATCTGCACAGCCGTCTGTCGGGTGTCGTGCCCGTCGCTGTGGTGCCGGGCATCACCGGCATGGCGGGTGCATGGACCGCGTCGGGCGCGCCGATCACTTGGGGCGACGATGTGCTGACCGTGCTGATGGCGACCATGGACGAAGATGACCTGACCCGCCGCATTCGCGATACCGACGCGCTGGTCGTCATGAAGATCGGTCGCAACCTGCCCAAGCTGCGACGCGCTATCGCTGCTGCGGGTCGCGAACCCGATGCCTGGCTGGTCGAACATGCCGCCATGCCGAACCAGCGCGTTACCCGGCTGGTCGATGCGGACAGCGTGACGCCCTATTTCTCGATCCTGCTGATCCATGGACAGGGGCGCCGACCATGAATGAAGGATGGATCGCCATTGCGGGCTTGGGTCCGGGCAGTGAGGCGATGATCACGCCGCAGGTCAGCGATGCGTTGGCGCGGGCCACCGACATTGTCGGCTATATTCCCTATGTCGCGCGCATCGCGCCGCGCGACGGGCTGACGCTGCACGCTACCGACAACCGGGTGGAAATCGACCGCGCCATCCACGCCCTGACGATGGCGGCGGACGGGCGGCGCGTTGTCATCGTTTCCTCCGGCGATCCCGGCGTGTTCGCCATGGCCGCCGCTCTGTTCGAAGCGCTCGAGGCCGGGCCGCAGGCATGGCGCGCGCTGACCATCGACGTGCTGCCCGGCATTACCGCGATGCTTGCGGCCAGTGCGCGGGCGGGCGCGCCGCTTGGTCATGACTTTTGCGCAATCAACCTGTCCGACAATCTCAAGCCATGGGATATGATCGAAAAGCGTCTGCGGCTGGCGGTCGAGGCGGATTTCGCCATCGCCCTCTATAATCCTCGATCAAAGGCGCGACCGGAAGGTTTCGAGAAGACGTTGCGCCTGTTGCAGCAGATCTGCTGCGATGATCGACCCATCCTCTTCGCCCGCGCCGTCAGCACCCCGCACGAGGCGTTGCGCATAGTCCCGTTGACGCAGGCGACGCCCGACATGGCCGACATGCGCACGCTCGTCATCATCGGGTCGAGCCGGACCCGCCTCATCGAGCGCGCCGCGGGGCCGATCCTCTACACGCCGCGATCCGCCGCGTGACCCAGCCAGGCCATCACGTCATCGGGTCGCCAGACTTCCATCCGCTGGGGCAGGGCGGGCCGGTCGATCATCATGACCGGCAGGCCGAGCGTGCGCGCGGCGATCAGCTTGGCTTGCGCGCCGCTGCCCCCCGCATTCTTGCAGAGGATGAGGTCGATCTCGTGCGCCTGCATCAGCCCGACGTCCTCCTCGACGGTGAAGGGGCCGCTATCGACGACCAATATGTGCCGGGGCAGGGCGGGCGGCGCGGCGGGCCGGTCGACAAAGCGCAGCAGATAATGATGCTGCGGCTGGGCGGCGAAAGCGTCCACATGCATCCGCCCCAGCGCCAGCATGATCCGGCGCGGCGGTCCGGCGAGCGCTGCGATAGCGGCGGGAAGATCGGGAACGCTGGTCCATCGGTCCCCCGCGATCGCCGTCCATGGCGGACGGCTGAGCGCGATCAGCGCAACGCCCGCCCGGCGCGCGGCCTCGACCGCGTTCGCGCTCATCGTGGCGGCGAAGGGGTGGGTCGCATCGACCAGATGGGTGATATGATGGTCGCGCAGATAGGCAGCCAGCCCGTCCACGCCGCCAAAGCCGCCTACCCGGATCGGCACGGGTTGCGCGCGCGGATTGTCGGTGCGCCCGGCATAGCTGAGCGTCGCGCGCAGCTCGGCCTGCGCCAGCAACCGGGCGAGCGCGCTCGCTTCGGTCGTTCCGCCCAGCACGAGGATATTCTGCATGGCTGATGCTCCGGCGCAATGGCTGACGATCATCGGCATCGGCGAGGATGGACCGGACGGGCTGGCTTTAGCGGCCCATGATGCTCTGGCGCAAGCCCAACTGGTGATGGGCGCGGCGCGTCATCTCGCGCTGCTCCCCGCGCTTGATTGCCCCGTCGTCGAATGGCCCGTGCCCTTTGCCGACGGCATCCCCTTGCTGATGGCGCAGCGAGGCCAGCGCGTCGTGCTGCTCGTGTCGGGCGACCCCTTCTGGTTCGGTGCGGGATCGGTGGTGACGCGCGATCTGGACCCCGGCGAATGGCGCGCGCTGCCCGTGCCCTCGACCTTCGGCCTTGCCGCGGCCCGGCTGGGTTGGGCGCTGGAACGGACGGCCTGCATCGGCCTGCACGCCGCGCCGCTGACCCGCATCCGGCCGCACCTCGGGCCCGGTCGGCGCGTCATTGCCCTGTTGCGCGACGGCGCGGCGGTGCGGGACATGGGGCGCTACCTTGTCGAACAGGGCTTCGGCGCATCGACCCTGCATGTGCTGGAGGCGCTGGGCGGGCCGCGCGAGCAGGTCCGCGTGACGACCGCCGCGGCACTGGCCTTCACCGACATCGCGCATCCCGTCGCACTGGGCGTCGCCTGCGCCGGGGATGGCGTCGTCATACCATGCATATCGGGATTGCAAGACAGCCTGTTCGACCATGACGGTCAAATCAGCAAGCGGCCGGTGCGGGCGCTGGCGCTATCCGCGCTCGCCCCGCGTCCGGGCGAAACCTTATGGGACATTGGCGCGGGGTCGGGGTCGATCGGCATAGAATGGCTGCTCGCCCATCCCGCTAACCGCGCCGTCGCATTCGAAGTCGATCCGGCGCGCGCCGCCCGCGCCCATGCCAATGCCGCCGCGCTGGGTGTCGATCACTTGCAGGTCGTGACCGGCCGCGCCCCCGCCAGTCTTGTGCAGCAAGCGACGCCCGACGCTATCTTCATTGGCGGCGGCCTGTCGGAAGTCTTGCTGGCTGACCTGTTCGACACGATGCCCCCCGGCACGCGGCTGGTCGCCCATGCCGTGACGCTCGAATCCGAAGCGCTGCTAGCGCGAGTCCATGCTCAGCGCGGCGGCGGTCTGCTGCGTATCGACCTCGCCGAAGCGGCGCCGCTCGGCACGCGTCGCGGCTGGCGCGCGAGCTTCCCCATCGTCCAGTGGAGCGTGACGCTATGATCGTGGCGGGCTTTGGCTTTCGCGAAGGCGCGACCCTCGCGTCGTTCGCGGCGGCGCTCGCCGGGGCGCAGGGCGGATGCCCTCCCGTTACCCTGCTGGCTGCGCCGAAGGACAAGGCCGCCGCGCTCAAACCGCTTGCGGTGTCGCTGGACCTCGATCTGGCGACCATATCGCGCGACCGCCTGCGCGGGATGGACACGCCGACCGTCTCGCCCGCCAGCCTGAAAGCCTATGGCGTGGGCAGCGTGGCCGAAGCCGCCGCCCTCGCGGCGGCGGGTCCGGGGGCCATTTTGCTGTGCGCCCGTTTCATATCCCCCGATCGGATGGCGACCTGCGCCATCGCCACAGGAACCGCGACATGACCGTCCATTTCATCGGCGCCGGACCCGGCGCGCCCGACCTTCTGACCCTGCGCGGGCGGGACCGGATCGCCGGATCGCCCGTTTGCCTCTATGCCGGGTCGCTCGTGCCGACGGCGTTGCTGAACCATTGCCCCCCCGGCGCGCGCATTATCAACAGCGCGCCTCTCTCGCTCGATGAAATCATGGAAGAGATCGCGACCGTTCATGCCGCCGGACAGGATATAGCGCGGCTCCATTCGGGTGATCTGTCGATCTGGTCGGCCATGGGCGAACAATTGCGACGCCTGCGCGCGATGGACATACCCTTCACGATCACGCCGGGCGTCCCGGCCTTCGCCGCCGCCGCCGCCGCGCTGGAGGCGGAACTGACTCTGCCGGAACTGGCGCAATCGCTGGTGCTGACCCGCACGCCCGGCCGCGCCAGCGCCATGCCCGTTGCTGAAACCCTCACGAATTTTGCCGCGACCGGCGCGACGCTGGCGATCCACCTGTCGATTCATCAACTGGATCGCGTGGTGGCCGACCTGACCCCCGGCTATGGACCCGACTGCCCAGTCGCGGTGGTGTGGCGTGCCAGTTGGCCCGACCAGCGCATCGTCCGCGCCACCCTCTCCACCATCGAACAGGCGGTGGCGGGCAGCATGGAACGCACCGCGCTGATCGTCGTGGGACAGGTGTTGTCCGCCGATGATTTTGGCGAAAGCAGCCTCTATGCGACCGGCTATGACCGCCGGTTCCGTCCGCAAAGCGCGGCGTCGCCTTTTGCGGAAGGACGCGAATGACCATCCCCGGCCTGATGATCGCCGCCCCCGCGTCGGGCACCGGCAAGACCACGGTGATGCTCGGCCTGCTGCGCGCGCTCACCCAGCGCGGCCTTGTGGTGCAACCCTTCAAGAGCGGACCCGATTATATCGACCCCGCCTTTCACCGCGCCGCCTGCGGGCGTGCGTCCTTTAACCTCGACAGCTGGGCAATGACGCCCGGCCTGCTCGACGCCATCGCTGCGCGCGGAGCGGGGGCGGACATCATTCTCGCCGAGGG
This sequence comes from Sphingomonadaceae bacterium, assembly GCA_016000085.1. GTDB lineage: Bacteria > Pseudomonadota > Alphaproteobacteria > Sphingomonadales > Sphingomonadaceae > Sphingobium. The sequence continues at coordinate 61,693 of JAECRT010000005.1, read as the reverse complement.
CTCCATGGGCCTGTACGACGGCGTCGCCAGCATCGGCGCGACCGGCAATGGCGCCAGCGCCGACATGGCGCGCCGACTGGGATGGCCGGTCATCCTGGTGGTCGACGTCAGCGGGCAGGCGCAATCCGCCGCCGCCACTGCGCTGGGGTTTTGCCTGTTCGATCCCGACCTGCCCTTCGCCGGGGTCATCTTGAACCGCGTCGCCAGCCCTCGCCATGAACGGCTGGCGCGACGGGGCATGGAAGAAGCGGGAATAAGGGTGCTAGGCGCGCTGCCCCGGCGCGGCGACCTTACCCTGCCCGAACGGCATCTGGGTCTGGTGCAGGCGATCGAACATCCCGATCTTGACCGCGCCATCGCCGACTATGCTGCCTTCCTGCGCGATCATGCCGATCTGGATGCGATCATTGCCGCCGCCGCCGCCGCGATTGCGCGTCCGCAAACCCACGATCCGCTCCCGTCACCACCCGCCCAGCGTATCGCCCTCGCGCAGGACCAGGCCTTTTCCTTCGTCTATCCCCATCTGCTCGAAGGCTGGCGACAGGCCGGAGCGCAGATCACGCCCTTTTCCCCCCTTGCCGACGAAGCGCCGCCAAGCGACGCCGATCTGGTGTGGCTGCCCGGTGGCTACCCCGAACTCCATGCTGGACGGATCGCGTCGGCCCACCGCTTCCTCACGGGTCTGCGCGCCCATGCCGCCACCCGCCCGGTGCATGGCGAATGCGGGGGGTACATGGTGCTCGGCGAAGCGCTGATCGACAAGGCGGGCGAGAGCCACGCCATGGCCGGGCTGCTCGGCCTCGTCACCAGCCACGCCAAACGACAGATGCATCTGGGCTATCGTCAGGCGCGTCTGCTCGCCCCGCTGGCGGGCATGGCGATGGGCAGCGCCTTGCGCGGCCACGAATTTCATTATTCCACCATCATCGAACAGAAGGATGCGCCGCTGGCGCACGTCACCGACGCGGACGGCGCACCCGTCGCCGAAACAGGGTCGCATCGCGGCCATGTAACCGGCACCTTCTTTCACCTGATCGCGCCCGGCACATGATCGCGATCACCCTTATCGGCATCGGCACCGGCAACCTGGATCATCTGACGGCGCAGGCGGTCGGGGCGATGAACGCCGCCGACCTCATCCTGCTGCCGCGCAAGGGCAGCGCGAAGTCGGACCTGATCGACCTGCGGCGCAGCATCTGCGCGGCGGTGCTGAGCGATGGTCCGCGCGTGGTGGAATTCGACCTGCCCGTGCGCGACGGGCGCGACGATTATCTGGGTGCGGTCCACGACTGGCACGATGCGATCGCCGCCGCCTGGGCGCGTGAGATCGCGACCCATCTACCCGAAGGCGGCCGCCTCGCCCTGCTCGTCTGGGGCGATCCCTCGCTCTACGACAGCAGCCTGCGCATCGCCGACCGGCTGCGCGCGGGCGGCATGGACCTGACGCTGCGCGTGGTGCCGGGCATTACCAGCCTTCAGGCGCTGACCGCCGCCCATGCCATTGCGCTCAACGCGCTGGCCGATCCCGTGCTGATTACCACGGGCCGACAGTTGCGCGACCGGGGCTGGCCCGATGGCGTCGGCACGTTGGCCGTCATGCTCGACAGCGGCTGCGCCTTCGACGTGCTCGACCCGGCGGGCGTGCATATCTGGTGGGGCGCGTATCTGGGTATGGCGCACGAAGCGCTGGTCGACGGGCCGCTCGCCACCGCCGCGCCCCGCATCGCCGCATTGCGCCGCGAATTGCGCGCCCGGCATGGCTGGATCATGGACATTTATCTGATGCGGAAGGAAATGCGCGATGGAGAGTGATACCCCGGCCGCCGACGCCGAAGCCCGGCACAGCGAGAAGATGCGCAAGAAACAGGCGGCGCAGGCCAAGATCATGGCCACCAAGACGCGCGAACAGGGGCTGCTGATCGTCCACACCGGCAAGGGCAAGGGCAAGACCAGCGCCGCGCTCGGCATGGTCGTGCGCGCCATCGGCCATGGCATGAAGGTCGGCGTGGTCCAGTTCGTGAAGGGCGCGATGACCACCGGCGAAAAGGTCGTGTTCGACGCCTTCCCCGATCATGTCGAATTCAAGCCCATGGGCGAAGGCTTCACCTGGGACACGCAGGATCGCGCCCGTGACATCGCCGTCGCGCGCGCGGGTTGGGACGAAGTGTGTCGGATGATCGCCGACCCTTCCTATGACATGGTGCTGGCGGATGAACTCAACATCGTCCTGCGCTACGACTATCTGCCGCTGGACGAGGTGCTGCCGGTGCTGACCGGTCGCGCCCCGATGAAGCATGTCATCGTGACCGGCCGCAACGCCCCCGACGCCCTCATTGAAGCCGCCGATCTCGTCACCGACATGACGATGGTCAAGCATCCCTTCCGGTCGGGGGTGAAGGCGCAGAAGGGGATCGAATTCTGACCGACGATCTGCCCTCCTTCGATCCGGCTTTCGCGGCGGATTTCGACACGCTGCTGCACTGGCGGCGCGACGTGCGCCATTTCCGTGCCGATTCGGTGGCGGAATCGGACATGGAAGCGCTGCTGCACGCCGCGTCGCTCGCGCCTTCGGTCGGCAATGCCCAGCCATGGCGTTTCGTCCGTCTGCGCACCCCGGCCATCCGGCAGGCGCTGGTCGCCCATGTCGATGCGCAGGTCGTGGCGTCGGCCGCCCGCCATGACGGGACCGATCGCCACGTCCGCTATCTCTCGCTCAAGCTGCACGGGATCGGCGAAGCGCCCGAATTGATCGCGATATTCTGCGACGATGCGCCGGATGCGGGCCATGGCCTGGGCATCGCCACCATGCCCGAAATGCTGCGTCATTCGGTGGTAATGGCCATCCATACGCTGTGGCTGGCGGCGCGGGTGCGCGGCATCGGCGTGGGCTGGGTGTCGATCCTCGATCCCGCTTATGTCACGGCGCTGCTGGATGTGCCGGAGCACTGGTCGCTGATTGCGTTGCTGTGCATCGGCTATCCGTTGGAAGACAGCGCCGTACCCGAACTGGAACGGCGCGGCTGGCAGGCGCGCGAACCATGGCGCGACCGAATTTTCGAACGATGACCCATGATATTGCCCACCAACCGACCATGAAAAGGATGATCGGCCCATGCTGAAACCCGTGGATGATGGCCCCGCCATCGTCGCCTGCAACACCTGTCGCCACAGCAAGGATCAGCGGGAGGATGAGGGCGGTCAGCGCGGTGGCGCGCTGATGGTCGACGCGCTGCGCACCGTGCAGGCCAGCGATCCGCGCTATGCCGGTATCGCCGTGCAGGAAATGGCGTGCCTGTTCGCCTGCACCGACCATTGCACCGTGCATCTGCGCGCGCCGGGCCGGGTCGGTTATGTCATGGGCCGCTTTCAGCCGGACGAAGAGGCTGCGACCGCCATCCTCGACTATGCCGTTCATTATGCCGCCAGCGATCATGGTCGCGTGCCGTTCAAACAATGGCCGCAAGGGGTGAAGGGGCATTTCATCACCCGCACGCCGCCGCCCGGCTTCGTTGCCGAATGACCGGCTTTGCCTCCCCCGCGGCCTTCGACGCGGCGTTGCGCGACCTGCGCGCACCGGACGCACGCGCCATCGCCGCCGCCCGCGCGCGGCAGGATCAATTGACCAAGCCCGCCGGATCGCTGGGCCGTCTGGAAGACATCGCCATCTTCCTGGCCGGGTGGCAGGGTGATGCCCGTCCGATCATCGACCGCGCCCGCGTCGCCATTTTCGCGGGTAATCACGGCTGTGTCGTCCATGGCGTCAGCGCCTATCCCGCCAGCGTCACTGCCGCGATGGTCGCCAATTTCCGGGCGGGCGGCGGCGCGGTCAATGCGCTGGCGCAGGCTTCGGCCATGGAAGTCACCGTCACCGCGCTCGACCTTGATCGTCCGACCGCCGACTTCACCCAAGAACCGGCGATGGATAAGGCGGAATGTCTCGACGCTCTGGCCCAGGGCGCGGCCATGGTCGATCCGGGGCTGCACCTGCTGGCCGTGGGTGAAATGGGCATCGGCAATAGCACCGCCGCCGCTGCGCTTGCCGCGCGTAGTTTCGGCGGCGATGCCGCGTCATGGGTGGGCGTGGGGACGGGCGTGGACAGCGCTGGCGTCGCGCGCAAGATCGCCGTGGTCGATCGCGCGCTCGCTCTCCACGCGACGGCTGCGCAAACGCCGTTCGAAACCATCCGGCGGCTGGGCGGGCGTGAAACGGTCGCCATCGCCGGGGCCGTGGTGCAGGCGCGGTGTCTGGGCATCCCGGTGGTGCTCGACGGCTTCATCGCCTGCGCCGCCGTCGCCCCGCTGGCCGCGTTTGCGCCTGCCATCACCGATCACTGTCTTGCCGGGCATTGTTCGGCGGAATCGGGCCATCGCGCGTTGCTCGACCATCTTGGGCTGCGGCCGATCCTGTCGCTCGACATGCGGCTGGGCGAAGGCAGCGGCGCGGCGCTGGCCGTATCGGTGATCCGGGGCGCGCTGGCGGTGCATAACGGCATGGCGACCTTTGCCCAGGCGGGAGTCGCGGGCAAGGACGGATGACGGACTTCGTGCTGCACCTGCTGCGCCATGGCGAACCGGAAGGGGCAGGGCGGTTGATCGGCCGTAGCGATGCGGCCCCGCTGCCATCGGGCGTGGCTGCCTGTGTCGACCGGGCGGGCGGCCTGGCCGTCAACCGGCTGGTGGCGTCCGACCTGACGCGCGCCCGCGCGGCGGGTGAGGCGCTTTCGCGAATGAATGCCATCCCCCTCATGGTCGATGCACGCTGGCGCGAACTGGATTTCGGGGCATGGGATGGGCTGTTGACGGCGCAGGTCGACAGCCATGCGCTGGGTCGCTTCTGGGACGATCCGGATTCGTCGCCGCCGCCGGGCGGCGAACGCTGGTCCGCGATGCAGACGCGCGTCTCCGCCGCCATCGCCGGGCTGTCGCCGCAAACCACGCTGGTCGTCACCCATGCCGGGGCCATGCGCGCCGCGCTCGCCCTGCTCTGTGGCTTCGATCATTCCCGGCTCTGGGCCTTCGACCTTCCCTATGCCGCCTTGCTCACGCTGCGGGTCTGGCCCGGCGACACGCCATCGGCGCAGATCATCGGGCTGCGCACATGAAAGGCTTTTTCGTCGCCATACAGTTTCTGACGCGCCTCCCGCTGCCCGCGATGCAGGTCGAGCCCGACGCATTCGCCCGGTCAATGCGCTGGTTTCCCGCCGTGGGCCTGCTGATCGGTGCGCTGCTCGCGGGCGCAGCTACGCTGGCGGGCGGGCAAGACCAGTGGGTCGCCGCGCTGCTGGTGCTGACGGTCTGGGTCGCGATCACCGGGGCGCTGCATCTCGATGGCCTGTCCGATCTGGCCGATGCGATCGGTGCTGGCCACAAAGACCCCACCCGCTTCCGCGCGGTGCTGGCCGACCCCCATATCGGTAGTTTTGGTGTCGTAACGATCGTTCTGCAAATACTGGCCAAGCTGGTGCTGCTTCACGCGCTGTTGGAACAGCGCCACGTCCTGCCCCTGTTGGCCATTCCCTTCGCCGCTCGTATCGGCCCCCTCGTCTGGACCCGTTGGCTGCCACAATTACACACTGGTCTATCGGCCCATTTCGTTCACGCCATAAGGCTGCGGCATATCCTGATCTGGCTCGTGCCGCTGGCCGTTGGCATCTGGTTCATGCCCCGCCTGGCTGCAGCGCCGCTGTTAATCATGCTCTGGGCTGTCTGGCTTAAACGGCGCGTTGGCGGCGTGTCGGGCGACTGTCATGGCGCGGGCATCGAACTGGTCGAAACGGGCCTGCTCGTCAGCCTGCTTTTCTGATCAGGCCAGCGACGTCACCGCCGCGATCCCCCACAGCATCAGGCACGCCCGGCGATACACCGCCAATGCCCGGCGAATATCGTCCGGCCCTGCGTCCGCCCGCCCATCGCCGATCCACGGCTTGTCGTGCAACACCGCGTCATAGCTTATCGGCCCGGCCAGCCGCAGTCCCAGCGCCCCGGCCATCGCCGCTTCGGTCCACCCCGCATTGGGAGAGGCATGTTTCCCGCTATCGCGCAGCATCGCGCGCCAGCCGCCGCCGCCCGCGATGCACAGCAGGACGCCGCCCAGCCGCGCCGGGATCAGATTGGCAAGATCATCCACCCGAGCCGCCGCCCAGCCAAAGGCGCGCCACCGTTCCTCGCGATGGCCGATCATGCTATCGGCCGTATTGATCGCCTTGTAACTCCACACCCCCGGCAAGCCCAGCGTCAGCAGCCAGAACAGCGGCGCTACCACCCCGTCGCAAAAACTTTCAGCGAGGCTCTCGATCGCCGCGCAACTGACGCCGCTGGCGTCGAGCGCGGCGGTATCACGCCCGACCACCATCCCCACGGCGCGACGGGCCTCATGCAGGTCGCCGCGATCAAGCGCTTCGGCAACGGGCCGGATATGATCGTACAAGCTGCGCTGCGCCAGCGCCGGAAAGGCCAGCAGCGCGATACCAATCCAAGCCGCCTGACCCAGCGCCAACGCCAGCCCGGCCTGCACCAGCCAGCACCCGCCCCCGATCAGCGTCAACATCGCCGTTAGTGCGACGATCCCCGCCGCACGACGCTGACAGAAGCGCCATTCGGGCCGATTGCCCCATCGTTCGCTCCAGTCGATCATCCGGGCGAACAGGCCAACCGGATGGCCGATCCGGCGATAGAGAGCGGTTGGCCAACCGATCGCCGCATCCAGCATCAACGCCACCAGTGCGACCGGGTCAGCCACCGCCTAGCGCTCGGTCCAGCCGGTCGAGCGCATCGCCATCGCTCGGAACGCCGAGCCGCAACCAGCGCGGCGCATAGTCGAACGGGCGCGTCAGGACGCCGCGCTGCGCCAGCCGGTCGAACAGAGCGGCGGCGTCGCAATCGATCAGTCGGAACAGCGGCGATTGGCCGATCGGTGTCAGTCCGTGCCGGGCCAGCACAGCGTCCAACGCGGCGGCGCGTTCGGCCAGCTGTATCCGGGTCGCCGCGATCCACGCTGTGTCGGCATAAGCAGCGCTGCCAATGGCGATGGCTGCGGCGGACAGGGGCCAGCTTCCCATCGCCGTGCGCCATGTTGCGATCATGTCGACCGGCCCGACCGCAAAGCCCAGCCGTACCCCTGCCAGCCCGAAAAACTTGCCGAAGGATCGCAGCACAATGATGCGCGCATCGGCTGCGATCCGGGGCAGGATGCTGCCGGTATCATGCGCGTCAATAAATGCCTCATCGACCAGCATCCAGCCGCCATTGCCTGTCCAGCGTCCGACCAGCGCCATCATCTCGACCATGTCGGTTAACCGGCCATCAGGGTTGGCGGGGTTGGCGAGCAACAGTGCGCCACCGTCCGCATCCGTCCGGTGCAGCGTGTCGAAGGCTATGGCCCGGCTGCCCGGCAGCGCTTCTCCATGGGTGCGGTAGCCCGGCGCGACATGCCGATAGGGTGTTGGCAAGCCAAGCGTGGCCAGGCTGCGCAGGCCCATCTCCGTTCCAGGCAGCGCCAGAACCCGCGCGCTGTCGACTCCGAAATGCGCAGCGGCGACCCGCTCCAGCCGGTCAAGATCGGCTTCGTCGGGTAAGCGGCGCCAATCGATCTCCAGCCCTGCTATGCCGTTCCACGGATCGGGATTGATACCTGTCGACAAGTCCAGCCACGGCTGGGGCGCATCGGGAAAGGCGCGCATCGCACTCGACAACCGTCCGCCATGATGAGTCCAGTCGGGCAAGAAAGCATCTTCCATCATTATCGATCCGATGATGCCGTTCGCGAATAACTTGCTACAGCGCAACCGCAAGCTGCCGGAATCGGACGATGGATATGAGTTTTCCCGAAAAATCGCTGCTGGTTCTGGGCGGCGCGCGTTCCGGCAAGAGCCGCTATGCGCAGGCGCAAGCCGAAGCTTTGCCCGGCGCCCTTGTCTATATCGCGACCGCCCAAGCGCTGGACGCAGAAATGGCGGATCGTATCGCGCGGCACCGCGCCGATCGCGGACCCCGCTGGCATACGGTCGACGCGCCGCTCGATCTGGCCGATGCGATCCAGGCGGAAAGTCGGACCGATCGGGTCGTGCTGGTCGATTGCCTGACATTGTGGGCGTCCAACCTCATGTTCGCAGAACGGGACATCGGTCACGCGTTGGCCACACTGTCGGCCACAATCGCCGCTGCGCCGGGACGGCTGATCTTCGTATCCAATGAAGTGGGGCAAGGCATTGTGCCCGACAATGCGCTCGCCCGGCGCTTCCGCGATGTGGCGGGAGAGATTAATCAGGTGGTGGCAGGCGCAGTGGACCGCGCCGTGCTGATGGTCGCCGGTCTGCCGTTGCTGCTTAAGCCTGCGTGACGCCGTTCAGCGACCGGTGAAATGCGGCGTACGTCTGGCGCGCGCCGCCTCCACGCCTTCGCGATGGTCGGCGGTGGTGGCCAGCATCGGCTGCACGCAATATTCCTGCGACAGATATTGCTTTAGCGACTGTGCAGAGGCTGCCTCAAACAGGTGTTTGGCCATGGCGTGCGCGAGCGGCGCGCCTTGCGCCATGTCCTGTGCCAGCATGACCGCATGGTCCCGCACCGGCCCGTCGGTCACGACATCCAGCACCAGCCCCAATGTCAGCGCCTCGGCCGCGTCGATCATGCGGCTGGAATAGACGATTTCCTTGGCGCGCATGGGTCCGACCAGACGGGCAAGGTGCCAGATTGCGCCAGCATCCGGCGCAAAGCCGATCCGCCCGAAAATCTGGCAAAAGCGCGCGTCGGGCGCCGCGACGATCAAGTCGCAGGCCAGCGCCAGGCTCCATCCCGCGCCAACACATGTGCCTTCGACGGCAGCGATGACGGGTTTGGGGAAATCCGCAATGGCGCGGATCATCAGATGCAGCATGCGCATTCGATGGAGGAAGGCGGCGGTGTCGCTACGCCCCATTTCACCTGTGTCGGCGCCGGAACAGAAATGCCCGCCGGCACCGGTCAAGACCACGGCCCTTGTCGTCTGATCCTCGGCAAGATCTGAGAATATAGAGGCAATCTCGCCACGCATTGCCATGGTGAAGGCGTTGTGCCGGCCCGGTCGGTCGAGCGTCACGATCGCTGTCGCGCCGTCGCGTTCCAGTGTAACGCTCACTCGATTTCCTCACCTAATTATGACCTATGGTGCAATATAATGCGATGACCAGATAAGTGAGTCAACGGCCTTCTCCGTTGACACTGCATCAATATTGCACCAAAGTGCAATAAAAGGCGCGAGGTCGCGTTGGGTAGGAGAGAATTGGCATGAAGCTGCGTTTTTCAACCGCGATCGCTGGCCTGGCTATGGTAGCGATGACCGGTGGGCTGGTCGCGCGGACCAGTTCGGATATCGCTCAGGGCGGGGCAAACTGGTCCAGCTATGGCGGTAGTGACAAGGAGCAGCATTATAGCCCCCTGACCCAGATCACCGAAGCCAATGTCGGCAAGCTGGGCCTCGCCTGGTCTTATGATATCGACACGTTTGACAGCTATACTCAGCCGCTGGAAGTCGATGGCGTTTTCTATTTCGCGGTGGGGCTGAGCGTCATCCACGCTCTCGATGCACGGACCGGCAGACTATTGTGGCAATATGACCCTGACGTCGCCAGTCAGCCCGAAGCCAAGACGCGCATGCGCGCAGGCTGGGGTACGCGTGGCATCGCTTACAAGGACGGCATGGTCTTTACCGCGACGCGCGAAGGGCGGCTGATCGCAGTCGACGCCAAGACCGGCAAACCGCGCTGGTCGGTCCAGACGCTGGACGAGGCGGAGCATGGCTATATCACCGGCCCCCCTTGGGTCGCGGGGGATAAGGTGGTCATCGGCTTTGGCGGTGCGGACTACAGCCCGACGCGCGGCTATGTGACTGGCTATGACATCAAGACGGGCAAGAAGGCCTGGCGCTGGTTCGTCGTGCCGGGCGATCCGGCCAAGGGTTTCGAAAATAAGGCGATGGAAGCCGCAGCCAAGACCTGGACCGGGGAATGGTGGAAATTTGGCGGCGGTGGCACTGTCTATCACGCCATGGCCTATGACGCGAAATATGATCGCATATACATCGGCACGGGCAATGGCTGGCCATGGAATCAGAAGATTCGCTCGCCTGGCGGCGGCGACAATCTCTATCTGTCGTCGATCGTCGCGCTGGACGCCAAGACCGGCGACTATGTGTGGCATTATCAGGTGAACCCGGAAAATAGCCACGACTTCAACGATGCGATGGACATCGAGTTGATTGACGACATCGAGATTGCGGGGAAAAAGCGCTCCGTCCTGATCCATGCGCCCAAGAACGGATTTTTCTACGCCCTTGATCGTGAAACGGGCAAGTTCATCTCCGCTGGTGAATTTGCGCGGCAAAACTGGGCGAAGCGGATCGACCCGGTGACCGGGCGGCCCGAAATCAATCCCGAAGCGCAATATCCCGATGGTAAGCCATTCCTGATGTACCCCTTCCCCAACGGCGCGCACGGGGTTCAGGCCATGTCGTTCAGCCCTAAAACCGGGCTGAGCTATATTCCTGTGATGGAAGGTGGCCGGGTATTCGTCGATCCGGCCAATGTGAAGGATTGGACCTATAAGCCTGGCATGATGGTCAATACCGGTCTTGGTGCGCCGCCCGCCAATCTCGTAGCGCCCGTCGCGACCAGCAAGCTGGTCGCCTGGGACGTGGCGGGTAACAAGATCGCCTGGTCGGTGCCGCAACCCGGCGTATTCAACGGCGGCACGATGGCGACCGGGGGCAACCTTGTTTTCCAGGGCACCAATGACGGCAGCTTCAATGCCTATTCGGCGGCCAATGGACGCAAATTATGGGCGTTCGACGCCCAGAACGGCATGTTGGGTGCGCCGATCAGCTATTCGGTGGGCGGAAAACAATATGTGTCGATCATTACCGGTTTCCGCAGCAGCTTCGCCAATTCGCCCAATTGGGATTACACGCAACAGCGGCGGCGGGTGCTGACCTTCGCCGTTGGCGGTAATAAGGCGCTGCCACCCTTTGAAATGGTTGACCAGCCGATCCAGGACGATCCCGCCTTCATTGTGGACACGGACAAGGCAAAAATCGGTGCGGGCATTTATAACAGCAGCTGCATCATCTGTCATGGTTCCGGCATGATGGCGGGCGGAGCCGCGCCTGATCTGCGCAAGTCGGGCGTGCCGCTCGACGCCGACACGTTCAAGGCGGTCGTGCATGATGGCGCGTTGATGGCACGCGGCATGGGGTCGTTTGCCCAATTGAGCGACGCCGATCTCGAAGGTCTTCGCCACTATATCCGCCAGCGCGCGCGGGATACCGCGCCCAAGAAGGCGAATTGACGATCAGGCATGCCCGCCCTTCTCCCCGCGCGCATGCCTAAGCCCCGCGCCATCGGTATGATGGCGCGGGGCTTCTTGTCTTTGCTTCGGCGATCGATCGCATGCACAGCAAATTTGCACGATCATGCAGAACCGCTATGATGGCAGGTCTACGCCGACCGATCGGCGCATCGCGGGGAGGCGACGGATTTTGGTGAACAAAGACACTATCGACATTAAGGAATCGGCGGAGAGGCCGCAAACCTATTCCAGTCCGGCCATTATCGAACGCCGTCGCCGCATCCTTGAAGAGACGCGCAAGGTCATTGCCGAGCAAGGCATCGCGGCGCTCAGCATGAACGATATCGGCCAGCGCGCAGGTGTCGCCAAGCGCACGCTCTACAACGCCTTCCAGACGCGCGAGCGGATGATCGCATCGGCCATTCAGGAATATTTTGACGAATATGTCAGCCAGATCGACTATGCCAGCGAACCGGGAACACTGCGCTATAATCTGGAGCGGATGATTACGGTTGTTCAGCGCAACCGGAAGATCCGAAACTATATCAAGGCGATCATGGCGCTCTATTTCAGTTCGGATGTCGATCATGACATCTGGACCGCCATGCATTCGCCCGCCGTCGAGCATAATCGTACCTGGATCGCGACGCTGGAAAAGAAAAAGCAGTTGCAGCCGTGGATCGATGTCGATGCCCTGGTCGAGGATCTCGTTCGTTTTGAATATGCCACAATCAACGATTGGGCGCAGGGACGCATCCCCGACGGCGATATCATCGTGCGGCTGGTCGGCAGCTATTTGTCCTGTGTCCTGGGCACGCTGAAGGGTGCCGCTCGCAAGGAAGTGGAGGCATTGATCATGGACATCGCCGAACGCGGTATGGACGCCTTGCCCGTCCGCAAGCGAACCAAGGGTGCCACCGATTTATAAATTTGCATATATGTGCAAATTTACTTGCCTTGTCGGTTGGCGCTGAGCTAGTCTCCGGCGCAATGGCAAGACGGGGAGAGTGAGCATGGACCAGGCCGGAGCCGCGCCGGAATTGTTGCTGGATGTGCGGGATGACGGTGTGGCCGTCATCACCCTGAACCGTCCACGCGCCAAGAATACGGTTTCGTTCACGATGTGGGAGCAATTTTCCGCCGCGCTCGACCATCTGGAAAATGCCACACCGGCACGCATGTTGGTGCTGTGCGGGGCGGAGGGATATTTCAGCAATGGCGGCGATGTAAAGCTTCCACCTGCGCGCGGTGAAGGGGCTTTGGCGCTCGCCGCAAGGCTGGAGATGGGGCAGCGGATCATCAATCGCATCCGTGCGCTGCCGATTCCGACGGTAGCAGCGGTTGAGGGCGGTGCGTTCGGCGTGTCTTGGAGCCTTGCCATGGCCTGCGACATGATCTTTGCCGCGCAGGACGCCAAATTCGGCGCGCCTTTTCTGGAATTTGGGTTGGTGCCCGATGGTGGCGCGGCCTGGTTTCTGGCCCGCCAGCTTGGCCGTGCGCGCGCGGCCGAAATCATCTTTTCCGGGCGCACGCTGGGCGCGGACGAAGCGCTGGCGCTGGGGTTGGTGAGCCGAGTGGTTACGCCGGGCACGGCGGTCGAGGAAGCGTTGGCGCTGGAAGCTACCATGGGTGGCGGCAACGCCCATGCTGTGGAGTTGACGAAGCGCCTGTTGATACAGGCTGAAAACGGCGATTTGGCGACCATCCACGCGCTCGAACTGGTCTATTGCCACACATGCCAGGCGGGCGAGGAAGTGCCGCGCGCGCGCGAGAAATTCAGGGCTATGGCCGCCGCGCGGGCAGCCGCCAAAGCGAAAGGATAAGTCGATGCAATTCGACATGCGCGCACTGCCGATGGTGACACGCTACAAGATCGTCAATTCTACCATCACGCCGCGCCCGATCGCCTGGGTGACGACCCGCTCCGAGGCGGGGGTAGTCAACGCCGCGCCCTATAGTTTCTTCAACTGCGTGGGAACGGAACCGCCGCTCGTGACGCTGGGCCTGCTCAAGGATCCCGCGACGCGCAGCCTCAAGAATACTGCCGCCAACATCATCGCGACCGGCGAATTTGTGGTCAATCTGGTATGCGAGGATGATGCAGAGCGGATGAACCAGTGCAGCGTCGATGCGCCCGCCGACGTCAGTGAAATCGATTATGCGGGTATAGAAACTGTGCCATCGGTCCTTGTTGCGCCGCCGTTGATCGCGTCCAGCCCGGTCAGCTTCGAATGTCGCAAGGTTGCGGCGCTCGACATCGGCGCTTTGCAAACCGTGGTGATCGGCGAAATCCTGATGGCACATGTCCGTGATGAATTCATCACCGATCGCGATCGGGTCTATTTCGACACGCCCGCCATGAAGCTGATCGGGCGCACCCATGGCAGCGGTTGGTATGTCCGCAACAGCGACAGTTTCCAGATGGACCGCCCACGCTACGATCCCGACCACCCGCCATCCAAAAAATGAATTTGAACCCATAGTGCAAAATTACTTGCACAGGGGTGAAAGATCATGCCATCCTTACCGGGAAGGATCGGCAGGTTTGGGACTCCCGGCCAGACCGCTCCCACCACCAAAGGCGCGGCGCAGACCGCCACAGGAGTAAGCGATGCCCGGCCCCCTCGACCATCTGACCGTCATCGAACTGGCGACCGAAATGCCCGTCGCCATCGCGGGCATGTTGCTCGCCGACCATGGCGCCGATGTGCTCAAGGTCGAACCGAAGGGTGGCGCCTGCTTCGCGCATGAGCTGAGCCGCAAGAGCTGGGATAGATCGAAGCGCAGCGTGGAGTTGGACGTGGACGCGGATCGCCAGTCCTTGCTCGGCCTGCTGGCGGGCGCGGATATTTTCATTCACGCGCTGGAGGATGACGCAGCGGCTGCGCTGGGGCTGGATGGCGACACTCTGGCGCGCGATTTCCCCCATCTGGTTGTCGTGGCGCTCACCGCCTATGGCGCGGACACGCCCTTTGCCGATCGGCCGCGCGGCGAGGGGTTGGCCGCCGCGCTGCTCGGCACGATGATCGACAAGGGCAGCCCGTTCCGCCCTGGTCCGGTCTATCTGGGCCATCCCGCGCTCCATTATGGTCAGGCGTTTCTGGGGGTGATCGGCGCGTTGACCGCCATCCGCGCACGGCGGCATATCGGCCAGGGACAGCGCGTTGAAGCTTCGCTGCTCGACGCTATGCTTGCGCAATCGCCGATGAACAACTGGTGGCAGGAAGAGGGGATTTCCTACATCAAGGCGGGTGATTCCGGCGCGGTCGACCGTTTCGGCCGCACCCGGCTCGTCACCGGCATGTTCGAATGTAGCGACGGTCTGTTCCTGCAAATCCATACCGGCGGCCAGGGCGGATTCAAGGCGGCGATGGACGTGCTGGGCTTTGGCGACCGGGTTCAGGTGGTGAAGGGCGCGGCCGAAATGTCGGTGCCGCTGTCCGATGACGAATATAATATCGCCCGCGTCGAGCTGTTCGACGCGTTCAAGGGCAAGCCGCGCGGCGAATGGATCGCGCTGTTCCAGGCCGCGGATGTCGCGGCCCTGCCCGTGCTGGAACCGGCGCAGGTGTTGCTGGACGAGCAGGTGGAATTTGTCGGCCAGCGCGTCGCGCTACCCGACCCGGATTTCGGCACCATCTATCAGGCCGCGCCTGCGGTGCGCTTCAACAAGACGCCGTGTGCGACGCCCCGTCCAGCCCCGGCGGTGGGCGCGGACAATGGCGCGCTGGCTGATCTGATCGCGCGCCGCCGCGCAGCGTTGGCGGCGGATGGAAAGTCGCTCGACCGACCGCTCGAAGGCATCAAGGTTGTCGATTTTTCCTCCTTCTTCGCTGTCGGCTTCGGCGGTCGGTTGCTGTCGGATCTGGGCGCGGACGTCATCAAGGTGGAAACGCCCGATGGCGACCAGATGCGCCCGCTGCCCGACTGTTTCGATGCGGCGCAGCGCGGCAAGCGGGATATCGTGCTGAACCTCAAGCAGCCCGAAGCGCTCGAAGCAGCGTTGCGCCTTGTTGCGCAGGCTGACGTCGTCACCCACAATCTGCGTCCCGGCAAGGCGGACAAGCTGGGCATCGGCTATGAAGCGCTGTCGAAGATCAACCCGCGCCTGCTCTATGTCTATCTGCCTGGCTACGGCTCCCAGGGGCCAAAGTCGTTGCTCAAAAGCTTTGCGCCGCTCGTGTCGGGCTGGACGGGCCTGCTTTACGAAGGTGGCGGCGCGGGTAATCCGCCGACCCGGTCGGTGTTCGGCAATGAGGATTATAATAACGGCTTCCTCGGCGCGGCGGGCATCCTCATGGGGCTGGAGCGCCGCGCAATCACCGGCGAAGGCGACTATATGGAATGTCCGCAATTGCATTCGAGCCTGTGGACGACGTCCGAACATTTCCTCGATGCCGACAAGCAGGTTGTCTATGGCTTCCGCCTGGACAAGGAACAGGCGGGCTATAACGCGCTCGACCGGCTTTATCGCACTACCGATGGCTGGCTGTGCATTGCCTGCCGGACCGATGATCGCTTCGCGGCTCTGGCGCGGGCGGTGCAACAGCCTGCCCTGATCGACGATCCGCGTTTCGCCACGCCGCGCGAACGGGCGGCGCATGACGGCGCGTTGGTGGAGGCTCTGGCGCCCTTCTTCGCCGGGCGCAGCAGCGCCGATGCTTTTGCCATATTGGACGGCGCGGGCGCGCCATGTGAAATCGCGCGCGAAACAAGCTGGGTGCGCGAGGCGCTGTGGCAAGACTGGGCGCTCGCCAGCAACCGCGTCATCGAAAATCGCGATTCGATGTACGGTCACGTC
The DNA here is from genome assembly GCA_016000085.1 of Sphingomonadaceae bacterium. Classification (GTDB taxonomy): domain Bacteria; phylum Pseudomonadota; class Alphaproteobacteria; order Sphingomonadales; family Sphingomonadaceae; genus Sphingobium. The sequence goes on along the minus strand of JAECRT010000005.1, from coordinate 45,573 downwards.
CGCCAGTTCGGCAGCTTCATGCATTTCAGCGTTACACCGGGCCTGGCGAAGGGTTCGGCCCCGCGCCTGGGCGAACATACGCGCGATATACTGGGCGAGATCGACTATGCCGATGCGGAAATCGACACGCTGATTGCAAGCGGCAAGGCGATACAGGCGCAGGATGTGACGGGTCGCATCCAGTCCCGCGTCTCAGCCGCCTGACACAAGAAAAGACTGATCGAGAGGAGCCTTTCCGGTGCAACTGAACCTTCGCTACGACATGAACACGCCTGATTTCGGCACACCACATCCGGTGCTGTATCGCACCGCCATCGAACAATCGATGTGGGCCGACAAACTCGGCTTCAAACAGGTGTTCCTGGCCGAACATCATGGGGCGGAAGGTGGCTATTGCCCGTCATCGATGATCCAGGCGGCCTCCATATTGGGGGCGACCGACACTATCGTCGCGCATCTTTCCGCTCTGGTGGTGACGATGCATGATCCGCTCCGGCTGGCGGAGGATCTGGCGGTGCTCGACAATATCGCGCCGGGCCGCATCTGGCTGACGGCGGGCATGGGCTACCGCCCGCACGAGTTCGAAATGTTCGGCAAAGACATTACCAAGCGGCTGGCGATCCAGAATGAGGTGATGGCCACACTTAAAAATGCCTGGACCGGCGAGCCGTTCGAATTTCGCGACCGTACCGTACGCGTGACGCCCGCGCCTGCGACGTCCGGCGGCCCTAAAATCTACATGGGTGGCTCCACCGACAAGTCCGCGATCCGCGCGGCCAAGGGCGGCTATCAATATTTCCCCGGCCATCCCGACCTGTTCACCCTCTACAAGGAAGAACGCGCTGCCGCCGGCTTCCCGCCGCCCGAAGAACTGCGCCAGCCCGCCGCCAGCTTCCTCTATGTCACTGACGACCCGGACCGCGATTGGCCGCTGGTCGCCCCTCATGTCGCCTATGCCACCAACGCCTATGCCGAATGGGCGAAGGAACGCGGCACCGGCCAGACCCGCTATCAACCCGCCGAAACTGTCGAAGGGCTGAAGGCGATGCCGAACATCAAGGTGCTGACGCCTGACGAATGTTTCGATTACCTCAAGGGGCTTGGGCGCGGCACGGCGGTTACCTTCCATGCCTTGCTGGGCGGCCTTGACCCCGAAGTGTCCTGGCGCAGCCTGCGTCTGTTCGAACAGCAAGTCCTGCCACGCCTGCGCGCTGAGCCGGGTTTGCTTGAAGTGCCGGGAGAATGAGCATGGAGGACAGCAATCGTCGCACGGCGTTGGCCGCCATGCTGGCGCTGCCAGTGGGCATGGCCGTCGCTGCCGAGGGTTCGGCCGCCACGCCGAAGGGAAAGGGCAAGCCGATGGACATGGCGCAACGCATGGATGCGATCGAATCGAAGCAGGCGATCACCGAACTGCTTTATGCCTATGCGCGCGCCAACGATCGCGCGGACGAGGCGCTACTCCGGTCGCTCTTCTGGCCCGAATCGACGCACAAACATGGCAAGTTCGACGGCAAGTCGAGCGATTTTGTCGCCTTTGCGTTCAAGATCGTGTCGACGCTCAAATATGCTTGCCACCACATCAGTAATGTCGCTGTCGACGTGAAGGGGGATAAGGCTTTTTCCGAATGCTATTATTTCGCCCAGCATCGCCGTGATCGCAAGGATGGTAGCGGAGAGGAAGATGTCTTCTTTCAGGGCCGCTATCTCGATGATCTGGAACGACGCAATGGGGAATGGCGGATCATCCGCCGTCGTGGCCTGTCCGACTATACGTCGCCGCCCCAACCTGCCGCCACGCCCTATGCCGACTGGCCAGCGGGGCAGCATAGCGAGAAATATCCGAGCGACGATTATTACCGGATGCGCCAACAGTTTATGGGAATCTGATCCATGCGGGCGCTGATGTGCGAGGTGCATGGCCTGCCTGAAACGCTGGTCCTGCGTGATGTACAGACACCGCAGCCGGGGCCGGGCGAGTTATTGTTGCGGGTGAAGGCGGCCAGCGTCAATTTCCCCGACAGCCTCATTATCCGCAATCTCTACCAGACCAAGCCGCCATTGCCTTTCACCCCCGGCAGCGAAGCGGCAGGCGTGGTCGAGGCAGTGGGCGACGGGGTCACCGCCTTTAAACCCGGTGACAGGGTCGCCGCGATGACCACATGGGGCGGTTTTGCCGAACAGGTCGTGAAGGATGCGACCCGCTGTTTCCTCATTCCCGATGCCATGCCGTTCGACATCGCGTCGGGCTTCACCATGGTTTATGGCACCGCGCTGCACGCGCTGAAACAGCGGGGCCGTTTACAACCAGGCGAAACGCTGCTGGTGCTGGGTGCGGCTGGCGGCGTGGGACTGGCGGCGGTCGAGATCGGCAAGCAGATGGGTGCGCGGGTGATCGCGGCGGCTTCATCGCCGGAAAAGCTGGCGCTGGCGCGCGCGCATGGCGCGGATGACCTGATCGACTATGGCCAGGATGATCTGAAGAGCGCGCTCAAGACATTGACCGATGGTCGGGGCGTGGACGTGGTGTTCGATCCGGTCGGCGGCGCACTGGCCGATCCGGCCTTTCGCGCGATGGCATGGGATGGACGCTATTTGGTCGTGGGCTTTGCCGCTGGCGATATTCCCGCGATCCCGCTCAACCTGCCGCTGGTCAAGGGTGCCGCGATCATCGGCGTCTTCTGGGGCGCGTTCCTGACGCGGGAAGGGGCTGCGCACGCCGCCAATCTCGCGCAGCTATACGATTGGTATGCACAAGGCGCGCTGCGACCGGAAATCAGCCATCGCTTCCCGCTTGAGGAGGCCGCTGCCGCGATCCGCTGGGTGATGGATCGCAAGGCGCTGGGCAAGGTCGTGGTCGAAATCGCCTGACGTTCAGGCGGGCCAATTGGCCAGCGGCGCACCCGCTACGGTGGTCCGCGCGCTGACGATCATGCCTTTGGCCCGCGACACGACATAAAGCGTGCGCAGATCCGCGCCGCCCCAACACAGGTTGGTGGGCGTGGCGATCATCCGTCCGTCGGGATCATGGACGATGTCGACCTTGCGTCCATCGGGGGTTAGCGCGACGATGCGGTTGGCAAAGGGCAATGTGATCCACAAATTGCCCGCCCGATCGAACGCAATGCCGTCGCAATAGCCCAGGTCGGCGCGTTCTTCCGGCGGCAGGGCCAGGATCGCCTTGATGCCCTGATCCGGTGTCACGCCGCCCAGTGGCGGGCCAAAATCCTGTGGATCGCTCAGCGTGCCATCGGCCATCCTGCGCCATCGGCGGATGCGGCCTTCCGCCGTCAGCGCGCAATAGAGGTGGCGTTCGTCGGGAGAAAGGGCCAGACCGTTCGCGCCGCGCAGGTCACGCGCGACGATCGACGCGCCGCCATCGGGCGCGACCTTGTAGATGAAGCCAGCGGCGGTCGTCGTGCCGATATTGGCGACCGGCCCCCAACTGCTATGCGTGCAATAGAGCGTCCCGTCACGTGCGGCGACCGGGCCGTTGGAGGCGACCAGCGCGCGCCCCTCCAGATTATCGACCAGCGTTTCGACCGTGCCGGTGTGAACATCGACCCGTTGGAGCGACCCCGGCCCGCCATTGAGCAGGCCCATATTGGCAATGATGACCCGACCGCGCGCATCCACCGCCACGCCGGTCGGCATCAACGGCCGCCCAACCTGTCGCAACGCGCCGTCCCGTTCCAATATACCGATAGCGCCGCCGCCATTGGACAGGAACAGCCGCCCGTCGGGACTCGTCGCTGCGCCCTCCGCATGGTCGAGGCCGCTGATAACTGGCGTGAAATCTTCCGGCCTCAGCGGCGCGAGTGTGGCGGGACGTTGCAGCGCGCCGCCGCCGGCACATCCAGCCAGCGCCAGGGCAGTTCCGCCCAGCAATATTTCGCGCCGATCGAACATCTTCTCAGCGCACCGGCGCAAAGCCGGGAATGCGATGATCCCCCGCATCAACGGGCCGAAAGCGCAAACGCATGTCGCAAGCCGGTTCCACGCCCTCGTCGTCCACCAATATGCCCGCCACGCGGACGCCCGGCGCGTCGTCCGGCTCGAACAGGATGACGGTGTACGGTACTTCCGCCTTATGGTCGCCGGGCAGCAGGCTGCGCACGACAGTGGTGTAGGTATAGGCCTTGCCCTCGCCCGACACCGTTCGCCATTCCAGCACGGCGTCGGGTTTGCCGGGCACGACCTCGGGCGGATACCAGACCCATTCGCCCGTTTCCGCGTCGGCGGTGATGCGCAGTTCGCCTGCGTCCAGCCCATCGTAGAACCCCTGAAACAGAGGATCTTCCAGATGCACGGGGTAGAGGGGGATGCCCATGGTCAGATCCTCGCCAGGATAGTGGTGGAATGATTGTTGCCGCCAAGGCCCGCGACCGCGCACAGCCGCGCGTCCGGCACTTGGCGCTCGCCTTCCTGCCCGCGCAACTGGCGCACGCCTTCGATCAGCAGGTTGATGCCCGGCACATAGCCGCCCGACATATGACCCCCGCTCGTGTTGATGGGCATCTTGCCGCCCGGCATCGCATGGCCCGCAGCATAGAAACGCGCGCCTTCGCCTCGCTCGCACAATCCCAGCATCTCGGTCTGGACCAGCGCGGAAATGGAAAAGCCGTCATAAACCTGTGCCAGATCCAGATCCTTGGGGTCGACCCCCGCCATCGCATAGGCTTGCGCCGCCGACTCCCAGCCGGGATAATCGAACGTGCTGGGCTTTTGCGAAAACAGCACGCCATGGGGATAATTATTATAGCCGATCCCCACGCCCTGCACGGCGACCACCGGGTGCGGCAGGTCACGCGCCGCTTCCGTCGAGCTCACCACATAAGCACAGCCCGCATCGGTGGTCAGGCAACAGTCGGCGACCCGCAACGGGGTGGAGATCATCGGGCTTTGCCGATAGCCCTCCAGATCCATGGCCTCGCGCCGCTGGGCATGGGGCGTGATGGCGGCCCAGGCGCGATAGGTGATCGCCACCGCCGCCAGTTCTTCCTCGCTCATGCCGAATTCATGGGCATAGCGGTTGGCCATGGTCGCGAAATAGGTGGGCTGGCCAAAGAAGCCGACCGGCATTTCCAGACCCGCCTTTTGCGGCTCACGCGCATGAAAGCCATAGACGCCGCCCGGCTTGGTCGATCGGATCGCGTAAGGCACCAGCACATGGCGCGCCAACCCGGCCTCGATCGCCAGTTGCGCCAGCCGCAACGCGTCGCCCGTGGTCGCCGTGCCGCCCGCCGTATCCGCGACCGCTGTGAAGCGTCGTTCGCCCGCACCAATGGCATAGGCGACTTCCTCGGACGGATGGCCCGCATATTTGTTGCTGACATAGCCGTCTATGTCCGTCGGCTTCAGTCCGGCGTCGGTGATGGCGGCTAGGCTGGCGCGCGTCATCATATGCATCACGCTTTCCTCGCCCTTGCGCAAGAAAGCGGTTTCGCCCACGCCGGTGACGGCGATTGTGTTGCCTTGCATCATGCGTCCTTGAATCCCTTGCCTTGCGCCGCCAGCCGCTCGATCAGCGGGGAAGGCGCGAATGCGTCGCCATGGGCGGCTTGCAGCGCCCGCAGCTTGTCCAGCACGACCGGCAACCCTTGCAGGTCGGCCCAGAACATCGGCCCGCCGCGATATTTGGGCCAACCATAGCCCGTGATCCACACGATATCGACGTCCGACGCCCGTGCTGCGATGCCCTCGTCCAAGATGCGCGCGCCTTCATTGACCATAGCGAACAGGATGCGATCCTGAATTTCCTGATCGCTCACATCACGCCGGGCGATGCCCTGTTTCGCGGCGAAATCCTCGATCACCTGCATCGCGACGGGCGAGGGGGTCTGTGCGCGCTTTTCGTCATAATCATAATAGCCGCCGCGCGTTTTCTGCCCATGCCGCCCCATTTCGTTCAGGATTTCGCGGACATTGGCGGAGCTGGTAGCCTTGGGGTTCCAGCCCACGTCCAGCCCCACCAGATCGCGCATCTGGAAATGCCCCATGGCAAAGCCGAAATCATACAGCACCTTGTCCACCGCCCATGGCGTCGCGCCTTCCAGCACCAGCTGGTCCGCCTGGGTGTTCCGGGCGGCCAATATGCGGTTGCCGACAAAGCCAAAGCCATTGCCGACCAGCACGCCGATCTTGCCGATCGTCTTGGCCAGCTTCATCGTGGTGACGACGATGTCGGGCCGGGTGTCCTTGGTGCGCACGACTTCCAGCAGCTTCATGACATTGGCGGGTGAGAAGAAGTGCAGGCCCACCACATCGGCAGGCCGCTTCGTCGCGGCGGCGATGTCGTCAATGTCGAGATAGCTGGTGTTGGTCGCCAATATCGCGCCCGGCTTGGCGATCGCATCCAGCTTGCCGAACACCTCGCGCTTGACGTCGATCTGCTCGAACACCGCCTCGATGATGAGGTCGCAATCGGCCAGATCGTCCATTGCGACCGATCCGGTCAGCAGGCCCATGCGCGTATCGACATCCTCCGCCTTCATCTTGCCTTTGGCGGCGGTCGTTTCATAATTGCCGCGAATGATGCGCAGGCCGCGGAACAGCGCTTCTTCATTGCTTTCCACGATCGTGACCGGAATGCCGACATTGGCGAAGTTCATCGCAATGCCGCCGCCCATCGTGCCAGCACCGATCACGCCGACCTTCTTGATCGGTAGCGTCGCCGTATCGGCCGGCAGACCGTCGACCTTAGCCGCCTGCCGCTCGGCAAAAAAGACATGCCGCTGCGCGGCGGACTGGCTGTCGGCCATCAATTCGTTGAACAGCGACCGTTCATAAATCAGTGCATCGTCAAAGGGCTGATCGACCAGCGTCGCTTCGACGCAGCGGATATTATATTCCGGAGCCAGAAAGCCCCGGAATTTGCGTGCGTTCGCCTTGCGGAAGTCTGCAAAAATCTCCGGCTTGCCGCGCGCTTCGTCCAGCCGGTCGGTGCGGTCGCGCACCTTGAGCAGCGGGCGCTTTTCGTCCAGCACGCGCTGGGCAAAGGCGATGGCGTCGGCGCGCAACTGGCCTTCGCCTGCCAGTTCATCGACCAGGCCGGCCTCCTTGGCGGCCTTTGATGAAATCGGCGCGCCGCTCGTCACCATCTCTAGCGCTTTGGCTATGCCAACGATGCGCGGCAGTCGCTGCGTGCCGCCAGCGCCGGGCAACAGCCCCAGATTGACTTCGGGTAGCCCGCATTTGGCCGATGGCACGGCGATGCGATAATGCGCGACCAGCGCCAGTTCGAGGCCACCGCCCAGCGCTGTGCCATGGATTGCCGCGATGATCGGCTTGGTCGCATTTTCCAGCACCAGTTGCAGGTTGCGCAGCGACGGTTCGACCTGCGGCTTGCCGAATTCGGTGATGTCCGCACCGGCAAAGAACGTGCGTCCTTCGCAAATCAGCACCATCGCGCCGACCTCCGCATCGCCGATGGCGACCTGCACTGCGCCCGCTATCCCTTGCCGCACAGCATTGGACAGGGCGTTGACCGGCGGGGAATCGACGGTGATGACCGCGATCGCGCCCTCTACCGCATAGCTGACGACGTCATTCACCTTCATGCAAGCCTCTATCTGTTTGAGCGCCCGGCTGGCGCGCGACCTGCGCGGCCAGCACCTCGCGGGCGCGTTGGCGAAAATAATGCTCGAGACCGGCGATGTCCGCATCGGTCAGTTCTTCGAAACGCGGCATCCCCCGCTCGCGCAGCACGCCGTCGTGCAGCACGCTCTTGAAGCTGTCGGTGTCGACCGGCACGCCGGACTGGAGCAGGTCGGGCGCGGCTCCGCCCGATACGCCATTGGCCCCATGGCAGATGGAGCAACGCTGGCCATAGACGGTCGCGCCGGCCGCCGCCGTGGCAGGATCGATTTTGAAATCGGGGATGTCGATCACCGGCGTTTCCATCGGCGTTGCGGGGGGCAGGGCTGCCTTGCCATCCAGCTTGAACGTCAGGACGCGCCACTGCTGCGTGCGGTAATTCCATTCGCGCGGCAGGCCGATGGCGCTGGGAAAGCGCGATCCGGCGATGATCGTGACATATTGTTCCCCACGCGTACGATAGCTGATCGGCTGGGCCATGACGGATGTCTGCGCATCGAACGACCAGAGCGGTTTTCCGCTATTCGCTGCATAGGCGACGAACTTGCCGCCCGCATTGCCCTGAAACAACAAATTGCCCGCTGTCGTCGCCGTGCCGCCGCCGCCGCGCAGGCCGGGCATGGCTATGCGCCATGCCTCTTTCTGCGTCACCGGGTTCCATGCGAGCAGGAAGCTGGTCGCCTTGCGATCCGGCACGACGCCAGGGGGCGGTGCGCCGGTGCCGACGCTGATCCGCTGCCCGTCCAGATGCTTCCAGCCCTTCAACGGCTCCGCCGGGTCGATATAGACGCGGCCTTGATCCATGGTGGGGATGTAGACCAGCCCACTACCCGGATTATAGGACATCGCCTCGATGTTATGCGCGCCAAAGGGGGATGGGTAGACGATCGCCGCCTTGCCGCCGGGGTAGCGCGCGGCAGGATTTTCGATCGGCCGACCGCTCTTGATGTCGATGCCGCTGGCCCAGTTGACCGGCACGATATTGCGCGCCGAAATCAGCTTTCCGGTGGCGCGGTCGATGACGTAGAAAAAGCCATTCTTGGGCGCGTGCATCAGCACGTCGCGCTCCTGCCCATCAATTTTCAGCCGCGCCAGTTCCATGTCCATGGCGCTATTAAAGTCCCACGTCTCGCCCGGATTGGTCTGGTAGTGCCAGACATATTCCCCGGTGTCGGCATCCAGCGCGACGACGGAACAGAGGAACAGGTTGTCGCCGCCTTGCGGGCTGCGGATCTTCTGGTTCCACGGCGCGCCATTGCCCACGCCGATATAGATGCGATTATATTTGGGGTCGTATGCCATGGCATTCCACGCCGTGCCGCCGCCGCCATATTTCCACCACTCGCCGGTCCAGGTCTTGGCCGCCATCGCCATGGTCTTGTTCTCGAACCCCAGCGATGGATCGCCCGGCACGGTATGGAAGCGCCATAATTGCTTGCCGGTCTGCTGGTCATAGGCCGTCACATATCCCCGGACCGGCGCGAAATCCGCGCCGCCATGGCCTATCAGCACCTTGCCCTTGAACACCCATGGCGCGCCGCTGATGTAGCGTTCGTCGTCCTTGCCGACGGTCATCACGCTCCATGCGACATGCCCCGAACGCGCGTTGATAGCGGTCAACCGGCCATCGACCGTGCCGACGAAAACCTTGCCACCATCATAAGCAAGGCCACGTATGCCCCACGCGGCGCGCATCTTGTGGCCCGCCGTCTCCCATGCCTTCAGGTCGACATGCCATAACTCATGCCCGGTCGCAGCATCGAGCGCACGCACATGGCCATAGCTCGATGCGAAGTAGAGGATGCCGCCCACCGCGATCGGCGCGGACAGGGCGCTGCCACCATCATTGATGTCGCGCGACCACGCCAGCCCCAGCCGGGCGACATTATGATCGTTGATTTCCGTCAGCGGGCTGTAATGATTTTCGTCGATCCCGCCATAACCCGGCCAGTCGCTGCCATCGCGGCGCACTTCGCCCGACGACGTGCAGGCGGCCAGCAGCGCCAGCAGAGAGAGGGCGAGAAGGCGCATCATCCGCCGATGGTCCGGTCGGACGGCCAGAAACGCTGACGCAACGCCTTCTTGTTGACCTTACCCATGATGGTGCGGCCGATGTCGTCCACCATCTCATAGCCGCGCGGGCATTTATATCCCGCCAGCGATTCCCGGCAAAAAGCATTCAGTTCTTCCGCGCTTGGCGGATCGGTGGGGTCGGTTGGAATGACCAGCGCGCGCGCTTCCTCGCCCATTTCCGCATTGGGCGCGGCGACCACGGCAATGTCGGCGACCTTGGGATGGCGCAGCAGTACATGCTCCGATTCCGCCGGATAGATGTTCACCCCGCCGCTCACGATCATGTCGGACACGCGGTCGGTGATGAACAGATAACCGTCGGCATCGACATAGCCCATCTCGCCGAGCGTAAAGACGCCCGGCGCGATATGGGCGGCGGCGGTCTTTTCCGGGTCGCCGCGATAGACGATGCCATGACCGCTGGTGTCGCGGAAATAGACCTGCCCGATCTCGCCGGGGCCGACCGGCTCGCCATCCTCGCCATAGATCACCGTCTCGAACGGGGCGAGCGCCTTGCCGACCGATCCCGGCCGTTCCAGCCATTCCTGCGACGTGATGAAGGTGGTCGACCCGGCCTCGGTCCCGCCATATGCTTCCACCAGCACCGGCCCGAACCAGTCGATCATCGCCTGCTTCACGGCGCGCGGACAGGCCGCCCCGGTATGGGCCAGCCGCTGAATGCTCGAGACATCATATTTGTCCCGCACTGCCTGCGGCAGGGCCAGCAGCCGCTGAAAATGGGTCGGCACCATGACCGATCCCTTGACCTTGTGCAGTTCGATCAGCGCCAGCGCCTTTTCCGCGTCGAAATGCGCGACGGAAATCAGGCTCATGCCCCCAAAGACGTTGCGCGCCATGCCCAGCGGCCCGGTATGGTAGAGCGGCCCCACCACGATGCCCGGCGACGGGGTGATGCGCGCACGCACTGCCTCCGCCAGCGCCTGCACGGTCGGCAGGCGCGGGAAATATTGCGGCGGCGTCTCGGTCGCCTTGGGGCGGCCGGTGGTGCCAGACGTGTAATGCAGGTGCGGCAACGGCGCTACGGTCGGGTCCGGCTCCGCGTCGGACGCAGCCGCGATCCAGTCCTCCCAGTGAATGACGCCTTCGCGATCCGGGCAGCGCCAACCGATCACGGTCGCAACGCCGGCCTCCGCAGCGGCGGTCAGTCCCGCTTCCATTGTCTCCGGCCCGACCAGCACTGCCACCGCGCCACTATCCTTGAAGATATAGGCCGCTTCCGAAGGGGTCAGGTGAAAGCTCACGGGCACGCTGGAAATCCCCGCCTCCAGGCAGGCGACATAGGCAATCACCGTTTCGGCGCTATTGGGTGCGAACACCGCCACCCGCCGCTCGGACGCCAGGTTAAGGCTGTTCAGCGCATTGGCTGCCCGGTTCAGCAGCCCGTCGAGCTGGTTCCAGTCATAGCTTACTTGCTCGTCAGCAAGGGCAAGTTGGTCGCGGCGCGCGGGATCGACCCCGCCAAGTGTCAGGGACATGGCATATCCTTTCGGAGAGCGATGGCGGCGCCCAGATAGCGCAGCGCCATACGGAAGGAGAGAAGCGCGATGATCGCGCAAACGGTCACGACTACGGCCAGCGACTGGCCAAGCGCGCCTTCATCGACAAACACATATTGGGTCAGCGCCGCGACGATCGCCGGTCCCGCGCCCAACCCCAATATGGTGAACACGAACAGGAAGAAGGCCAGCATTCGTGCCCGGATCGTTGCGGGCGCGATCAGCCCCATGATCGAGGACACATAGACCATGAACGGCACGGTGATGAACTGCGCCACGCAATAGCAGATCAGGAAGACATAGACGTTGGTGGCGAAGAACATATAGGCGACCACGGGCAACAGCGCGACGATCAGCCAGCTGTAGAAACGCAGATGCGCGTCCTGCATCCCGCGCGAAAACAGCCGGTCGACGATCCAGCCATTCGCCACCAGCGACACGGCCGACACGATATTCATCATGCTGAGCGCCAGCCCATATTGCACCGGCTTCCACCCAAAATGCCGCTCGATATAGGCGGGCACCCAGTTGGTCATCGAATAACCGCACATGGCAAGGCAGGATGTACCGATCAGCATCAGCCCCAGCAGCCGCCAGTTCGCCTTCACGAAATTCTGGATATCGCCTTTTTCGACAGGCGCACCGGCGGCCACGCCCGGCGCGCGCCTGCGACCCGGATCGGGAAAGGTAAAGACCAGCAGCGCGATCAGCAGGCCGGGCAGGCCGACCATCATCATCACCAACTGCCATGGCTGGGCCGGACCGTGAAAGGGAATATGGATGCCGCTGTGCAGCGTCGCAAAGGCGATGGCGACGCCACCCAACGCAAAGGCAGTCGCCGACCCGACCTTGCCCGCCATCTGGAAGGTGGAGGTGGCGCGCGTCAGCAGGCGAGAGGGGAAAGCGTCGGCAATCAGCGAATAGGCGGCGGGCAGCAACGCCGCTTCGCCGACACCTACGAAAATCCGCCCGACCAGCAGTGCCTCGTAACTCTCCGCAAATCCGCAGGCCGTCGTCGCCAGCGCCCACAGCAGCACGCCGCCAAAGATGATCCAGCGCCGTGAGAAACGATCCGCCGCCCACCCCAGCGGTAACCCGAACACTGCGTAGAAGATCGCAAAGGAGGTCGATGTCACCATGCTGACCTGCACATCGGTCAGCAACAGATGCGCCTTGATCGGCGTCACCAGCATTGAAAGGATCAGCCGGTCGATCCACGACAGGACATAGAGGCCGAACAGCACGGCCACCATCCACCAGGCAGTGCCTAGCTGTTCAGTGTCGGGCCGTTGGGTATCAGTCATGTCTTGCCGGGTTGTCATGGCCTGATCCTCAGCGAAGCGGCTGGGCGTTGAATTCGGCGATCTTCATCTTGCCGAGCTGGGCCATATGGACTTCGTCCGGGCCGTCGGCGAAACGCAGATAGCGCGCGTTCATGAAGGCGGCGGCAGGCGGGAAGTCGCTCGCCATGCCGATCCCGCCGAACACCTGCATGGCCCGGTCGGCGACCGTCTGGGTCATCCGCGGCGCAATGATCTTGATCGCGGCGATCAGATCCTTGGCGACCTTGTTGCCATGCCGGTCCATTGCGTCGGCGGCCTTCAGCGTCAGCAGGCGGGCCTGCTCGATCTCGCAGAACGACAAGGCGATGTCCTGCCGGATGCTGCCCTGATCGGCCAGCTTGCGGCCAAAGGCCGTGCGATTGCTCACGCGCCACGCCATATATTCCAGCGCGCGCTGCGCCTGCCCGATCAGGCGCATGCAATGGTGGATGCGGCCCGGCCCCAGTCGACCCTGCGCAATCTCGAACCCGCGTCCTTCGCCCAGGATCAGGTTTTCCTTGGGGACGCGCACATCCTTGAACACCATTTCCGCATGGCCGCTGGGCGAATGCACCGCATTCATCACGTCGAGCGGACGGATAATCTCGATGCCCGGCGTGTCGGCGGGAATCAATATCTGCGAATGTTGCTGATGGCGCGCGCCGTCATTGGGGGTGCGACCCAACAGGATATAGACTTTCGTGTTCGGGTCGAGCGCGCCGGAAATCCACCATTTGCGTCCGTTGATGACATAATCGTCCCCATCGGCGATGATGCTGGTTTCGACATTGGTGGCGTCCGACGATGCGACGTCCGGCTCCGTCATGACATAGCAGGACCGGATTTCGCCAGCCAGAAGCGGCTTCAACCAGCGTTCCTGCTGCTGGGGCGAACCATAGCGCGCCAGCACTTCCATGTTGCCGGTGTCGGGCGCGGAGCAGTTATAATATTCCGACGACCCGATCACCCGGCCCATCAGTTCGGCCAGCGGCGCATATTCCAGGTTGGTGAGGCCGGGGCTCCATTCGCCATATTCATGCGGCAGGAACAGGTTCCACAGGCCTGCTTCCTTCGCCTTGGCCTTGATGACTTCGGTGCCGGGCCAGCGCTTCCACAGGTTCGCCGGATCATGGTGAAAATGATCACGTTCCTTTTCCACCGGATAGACATGGGCGTCCATGAACGCGATCAGTTGCGTTCGCAGCGCCTGCACCTTGTCGGAATATTCGAAATCCATGGGGATGATCCTTTTAATTATGGCGAGGGCGGGCAATCAGGCCAGCGGCTTCACGTCAGCGTCAGGCCGCCGTCCACGATCAATGTCTGCCCGCAAATGTAACCGGCCAGCGGCGACGCGAGGAACAGGGCGACGCCGGCCATTTCCTCGACCGCGCCAAAACGGCCCATCGGAATTTTGGCCAGCGCGCGGTCGCGCCGCTCCTGATTGTCCATCGTCACCTTGGTCATCTTGGTATCGACCAGACTGGGGGCGATGCCGTTCACGCGGATGCCGTCACCCGCCCATGCGATCGCCAGCGCCCGGATCAGGTTGACCACGCCCGCCTTGGATGCGGCATAGGCCGGGTTGGCGAAGGTGGCCTTGAACGCGCCTATCGAGCTGACGGCGATTACCGTGCCTTTGGCAGCGACGAGCGCTGGGTGGAAGCGGTTGGAGATATGCAGGATGGAATCGAGATTGACGGCCATCACCTTGGCCCAACCTTCCGGCTCGAATTCCTTGCGGCGATACAGGACGGTGCCTTGCGAATGAACCAGCACGTCCAGCGCATCGAACGGCGCGGGTGCGGCGGCGATGGCGGCGGCGTCACTGACATCGACCTGGGTATAGCCCATGCCGGTCAGGTCGGACCCGTCCTCACCTGCATAATCGGCGGCGCTGACGCGCGTGCCCCACACATGGACGCGCGCGCCACGCTTCAGGAAGGCTTGTGCGATGCCGTTGCCGATGCCGCTCGATCCGCCGACCACCAGCACCGTCTTTCCGGTAAAGTCGAGTTCATTGCCCAAGGGGGATAGTCCTTCCTGCATGTCAGCGGATCAGCGCTTGTGCGCGTTCGAACAGGTGAATGGCGCGGCCGTGCAGCTTGTCGCCCGTTTCGCGTGGCGCCTTGCCTGCACAGGCCCGCGCATGGGTGCCTTCCAGCAGGATGCCCAGCTTGTAGCAGGCCAGCACATGATACCAGTCGATCGCCGACAGGTCGCGCGCCGATCCCTCGCCATAACGGGCGACCAGCTCTGCGGCGGTGGGAAAGCCTTCCCATGGCGTCACCGAAACCGTGCTCGCGCCGCTCCCGTCAGGCCATGTCGCCAGCACCCAGCCCAGATCGAGCAACGGATCGCCGATCGTCGCCAGTTCCCAGTCGATGATGGCGGCCAGTGCCGGGCTATCGTGGCGATACATGACATTGGCGAGATGATAGTCGCCATGCAGGATGCCGGGGGTAAATTCTGCCGGGCGATGCCGTTCCAGCCAGTCGCCGACCGCTGCGACCGAGGGCAGCGCATCCGGGCCGGTCCAGTCGGGAAACTCGACATAGCTTGCCAGTTGTCCGCGCCAGCGATCGACCTGCCGCGCCAAAAAATTGTCGGGCTTGCCGAAGCCGTCGAGGCCCAGCGTGCGATGGTCGAGCGCGCCGAGCGCGGCGATGCCGTCGACCAGCGCCAGGCCCATCGCGTGGCGCATGGCGGACGATCCGGCATGGGGCTGGGGTAACTGGCCCACCGGATTGAACCCGTCGACCGGCTCCATCAGGTAAAAGGCATAGCCCAGCAGACTTTCGTCGCCGCAGTCGGCGATCAGGCCGGGATGCGGCACGTTCGTATCGGCGATGGCGCGCAGCACGCGCGCTTCGCGGCGCATAGTTTCATGGCTGTTGGGTCGGGGATGCGCAGGCGGGCGGCGAAACACATAGGCGCGACCGTCACGGACGAAGCGTAGCAGGATATTCTGCGTCCCCCCCGCCAGCGGCGTCACGTCAGTGATCGGCCCGGAGCCTAGCCCCTGTCCCGTCATCCACGTTGCCAGCGACTCGATGTCGACCGCTAATTCCACCTAGGCATCCCTCGTTTTTCGACTGTTGACCGCCGATTAGATCAAATGGATAATGCACTTGACGAAATCATATTGCAATGAGATTTTGCACACATGGTTAGACTTCAACTCGCCAAGGCCGAAGACGGCACCCGCGGTTCTGCCGCCGGGGAAATCAAAAAGGTCGCCCTGCGCCTGTTTGCCCAGCGCGGCGTCGATGGCGTCACCGTGCGCGAAATCGCGGCGGCGGCGGGCCAGAAGAATCACGGCGCCGTGGGCTATTATTTTGGGTCGAAGGAAGCATTGGTCCGCGCCATCGTGATGGATGGCGCCATCGCGCTGGACCGCGAACGCAACATAGCACTCGACCGCGCGGAAGCGCTCGGCGGCCCCCGCTCGATTCGCGAAGTGATGGACATATTGGTCCAGCCGGTCATCGATCTGGACGACGAACATTATGTTCAGTTCGTTGTCATTTTCGCCATGACGCACCGTGACATGATGCTCGACGCAATCGATCCGGCTTGGAACCATGCCTATGGCCGATGCCTCGACCATCTGCGTCGGTTGACCCAGCACCTGTCCCCTGCGATCCAGAACCAGCGGTTCGTTTTCATGGGAGCCTATATCAGCGCTATTCTCTCCGCCCGCCAGCGCGCCTTGGCGGACCACAGCCGGGACCATCCCATGTGGACGAGCGATTCGAGCCTTGAACATTTCCTTCAGTCGCTGGTCGCCTTGCTGGAGGCGCGTGTCGATCTGCCGCCGCCCATTACAGAATAACCCGCACCGATCGGTTGATCGGAACGGCAAGAGCAAGCAGAACCAATAAAAGCAGATGAGTGGAGCGGGATGATGGAAGCAGGCAATGTTATGGACGGCACGGAGCGGGCGAATGCGCCATGGCTGCTGAGCGCGCCCTTGCCTGAGCTACTCGCCGCTGCATCCGCGCTGCGTGATGCGGGGCATGGTCGGGTGCAGAGCTGGTCGCGCAAGGTGTTTCTGCCGCTGACCCATCTATGCCGCAACCTTTGCCATTATTGCACTTTTACTCAGCCGCCCCGGCCCGGCGAGAATGCTTATATGACCCGCGACGAAGTGCTGGCCGTGGCCCGCGCAGGGCAAGCCGCAGGCTGCACCGAAGCGCTGTTCACGCTGGGCGACAAGCCAGAATTGCGCTTCGCTGCCGCGCGCGAAGAACTGGCGCGGCTAGGACATGCGAGCACCCTGTCTTATCTCGCCGAAATGGCAGCGTTGGTGCGGGATGAAACTGGCCTTTTGCCCCACATCAATGCCGGGGTCATGACGCGCGAAGAAATGGCGATGCTGCGCCGTGTGTCCGTATCACAAGGGCTGATGCTGGAATCGGTATCCGACCGGCTGTGTCACAAGGGCGGCGCGCATTATCGTTCTCCCGACAAGGAACCGGCGGCGCGGATCGAGACGATAAGGCTGGCGGGCGAATTGCGCGTGCCCTTTACCACGGGCATCCTGATCGGCATCGGCGAAACGCGCGCGGAACGGATCGAGGCGCTGGAAGCGATCCGTGGTCTGCATGACGGCTATGGCCATATTCAGGAAGTGATCGTCCAGAATTTCCGGGCCAAGCCGCGTACGGTCATGGCTGATGCGCCCGAACCGGACATGGATGAACTGCTCTGGACCATCGCCGTCGCCCGGCTCATCCTTGGCCCACAGATGAACATCCAGGCGCCACCTAATCTTTCGGCGGCGGACTTTCCCCACCTAATGGCGGCCGGGATCAATGATTGGGGCGGTGTATCGCCGGTAACGCCGGATCATGTGAACCCCGAAGCGCCGTGGCCCGAAGTCGAACGGCTGCGCATGGCGACCGAAGCGGAAGGGCGGATGCTGGTTGCACGCATGCCCGTATATCCGGCTTATGCTGCGGATAATGACCGTTGGCAGGACGAAGCGATGGTGCGGCATGTGCTGGCGCATGCCGATGCGTTCGGTTTCGCGCGGGAAGATCTGTGGTCGCCGGGGGTAGCGCTGGAACCGCGTATCGCTCGACCTTCGACCTTGCCGGTCGATCCCTGCATTGCCGCGATCGTGGCGCGCGCGATGGAAGGCGACCTGCTGGACGAAGATGCGATCACTACCTTGTTCGCGGCGCGGGAATCGGACATGGATCATGTGTGCGACGCCGCCGATGCGCTGCGCGAACGGGAGATGGGCGACGCCATCACCTATGTCGTCAATCGCAACATCAACTATACCAATATCTGCGTCTATAAATGTAGCTTCTGCGCCTTTTCAAAGGGCGACAAGGCAGAGGAACTGCGGGGCAAGCCCTATGATCTGGACTTGGCCGAAGTGGTCCGGCGCACGCGGGAGGCATGGGACCGGGGCGGCAGCGAGGTCTGCCTGCAAGGGGGCATCCATCCCCATTATACTGGCGACACCTATCTCGGCCTGACCCGCGCGGTGCGCGCCGCAGTGCCGGACATGCATATTCATGCCTTCTCTCCGTTGGAGATATGGCAGGGCGCAGCGACTTTGGGCCTGCCGCTGGAGGATTATCTGCGGCAGTTGAAGGCGGCCGGGCTGGACACATTGCCCGGAACGGCGGCCGAAATATTGGACGACGAGGTGCGTGCCATCATCTGTCCTGACAAGCTGACCACGGATCAATGGTTGGAGGTCGTGGAAACGGCGCATCGCGTGGGATTCCGCACCACCGCCACCATCATGTTTGGCCATGTCGATACGCCACGCCACTGGGCGCGTCATCTGATCCGCATCCGTGATCTGCAACGACGCACCGGCGGCTTTACTGAATTCGTGCCTTTGCCCTTCGTGCATATGGAAGCGCCAATGGCACTGCGCGGTCAGGCGCGGCGTGGCCCGACCTTCCGCGAGGTGCGGTTGATGCACGCCGTGGCGCGGCTGGCCCTGCACCCGCATATCCGATCGATCCAGACCAGCTGGGTCAAGCTGGGCGCGGAGGGGGTGAAGGCCTGCCTTCAGTCCGGTGCAAACGATCTGGGCGGCACGCTGATGAACGAAAGCATCAGCCGGGCTGCTGGCACCCAGCATGGTCAGGAAATGCCACCGGCTGCGATGGAAGCGCTCATTCGGTCGATCGACCGGACGCCGCGCCAGCGCAGCACCGGATATGGCGCAGTTTCGGACGAATTGCGCGCCAGAGGTATGATGGCGGCAGACTTGACCCCAATGATCCTTACGCCACCGCGCAAGCGTCGGCGGGCAACAGAAGAACAACAGGAGAGCTTTGCATATGCAGAATGAGGCACAGGCCATAATCGCCGTTCTGGGCGGCACGGGCAAGGAAGGTGGCGGTTTGGCGCTGCGTTGGGCGCATAAAGGCCACCGGGTCATCATTGGCGGTCGCAGTGCCGAACGAGCGCAAGAAGCTGCAGAGGCAATGAACGCCACATTGGGGAGTACGCTGGTCAGCGGCGCGGCCAATCCGGATGCGGCGGCAGAGGCCGATGTCGTTGTTCTGGCGGTGCCCTATGCCGCCCAGCAATCGACCGCGCAGGAGGCTGCTGCGGGCCTTGCGGGCAAGATACTGATCGATGTGACGGTGCCACTCGTTCCGCCCAAGGTCAGCCGCGTTCAGTTGCCCGACGGCGGATCGGCGGTCGAAGCCGTGCAGAAGATGCTGGGCGATGGCGTGCGCGTCGTATCGGCCTTCCAGAACATCAGCGCCCATCATCTCACCAAGCTGGATGAGGATGTTGAATGCGACGTGCTGGTCTGCGCCGATGACAGCGAAGCCGCCGAAACGGTGGTCGCGCTGGCGCAGGAAATCGGGCTGCGGGCGTGGAATGCGGGACCGCTGTGCAATTCGGTGGTGGCAGAAGGGTTGACGTCGGTGCTGATCGCCCTCAATCGCCGTTACAAGGTGCCGGGTTCCGGTATCCGCATCACGGGGGTTTGAACCGGACATCATGATCGTCACACCGGCCGCTGTTACATTTCTGGCTTTGGGCGGTGTGCCCATGGTGCAATCAGGGGATGATCTTTCGGACATCCTGTTCGCGGCGTGCGATGCGACGGGAGAAGCGTTGCGCGATGGCGATATTATCGTTCTGGCGCAAAAGATCATATCGAAGGCCGAAGGGCGAGCAATTCGGCTAGCCGATGTAACGCCATCGGCGGCGGCCATCGACCTTGCGGTACAGTGCGACAAGGATCCGCGCCTTGTCGAACTGATCCTGTCCGAAAGCCGCGACGTGATGCGGGTGCGGCGTGGCGTGCTGATCGTCCGGCATCGGCTGGGTCTGGTCCTTGCCAACGCGGGGATCGACCAGTCCAATATCGCGCAGGATGGTGAGGGCGTCGCGCTGCTTCTACCGCGCGATCCCGATGCCAGTGCAGCGGCATTGCGGGCGGCGGTACTCGCGCGCAGCAAGGCGGATGTGGCGGTAGTCATCATCGACAGTCTGGGTCGTGCCTGGCGCAAGGGGACGTGCGGCGTCGCCATCGGCGTGGCTGGCATGGCGGGACTGCTTGATCTGCGTGGCGTGCCGGACCTGCATGGCCGCCCGCTCCAGACGAGCGAACTGGGTCTGGCCGACGAAGTGGCGGGGGCGGCGTCGCTCGTAATGGGGCAGGCGGGAGAGGGGCGTCCGATCGTGTTGGCGCGCGGCATTGCCCGCGGGCCTGTGGATGGGCGAGCGGCAGACCTGATCCGTGAACCGGCGCTGGATCTGTTTCCATGAGTGTTCTGGCGCTGGCTGGGGGTGTCGGCGGCGCTAAGCTCGCCAACGGACTGGCTGCGATTTTGCCGCCGGGCGACCTGACGATCGCGGTCAACACGGGCGATGATTTCACCCATCTGGGCCTCACCATTTGCCCCGATATCGATAGCGTTACCTATGCGTTGGCGGGCCGCAACGACGTCCAGCGGGGATGGGGCGTTGCGGACGAAAGCTGGTCATTCATGGATGCGCTGCGCACATTGGGCGGGGAGGACTGGTTCAATCTGGGCGATCGCGACCTGGCGACCCATGTTCTGCGTACCAACCTGTTGCGCACAGCGTCTTTATCCGCCGTCACGGCGGATCTTGCCGCGCGGCTCGGCATACAGCAGGCGATCGTCCCGATGAGCGACGATCCGGTCCGCTCCATCATCGTGACGGACCGGGGCGACCTCGCCTTTCAGGATTATTTCGTTCGCTATCAATGCAGCCCGCGCTTCCACGCCATTCGTTTCGAGGGCGCGGAACAGGCGCGCCCCGCTGCGGCGATCCTGGCGGCGTTCGATGATCCTTCGCTGGAAGCCGTTATCCTGTGTCCGTCCAACCCGATCCTGTCGATCGCGCCGATTCTGTCGGTACCGGGTATAAGGGAGCGTATCGTGGCGCGATCTATACCCTGCATCGCGCTCTCGCCGTTCATCGCGGGGCAGGCGATCAAGGGACCAGCGGCTAAGATCATGGCCGAACTGGGCCTGCCGATCACCCCCGCAACGATTGCGCAGCAATATGAGGGGCTGATCGACGGGTTGGTGATCGACAGCGCCGATGGGGATGGGCTGCGCGATCATGGTCCAGCGATCCTTGCGACCGATATATTGATGCGCGATCCGGCGGACCAGCAACGGCTGGCGCAGCAGTTGCTCTCCTTTGCCCGCAGGTTGCGCCCGACCGGGTCATGACCCCCCATATTCTCATCCCGGCCAAGGCTTTTGCACTGGCCAAGAGCCGCCTGGCGCCAACCATCGATGCGGCCGCTCGTGCGGGGCTTAGCCGGGACTTTCTTCGCCACGTCATAACGGTCGCAACCGATCTCGGGCTTGCTGCCGATGTGCGCGTGATCAGCGCCTGCCCGGACGTCCTCGCTTTTGCCGCTAAGCTGGGTGCCATCGCCGAAAGAGAAAGTGCATCCGGCCATAATCCTGCGCTGGAGTCGGCCATGACGTCCCTTCCGCTGGACCGGCCCGTTCTCATCCTTAGCGCTGATCTCCCTTTGCTTTCGGTCGAGGATATTGCCGCCCTGATGGAGGCTGGTCGCGCCGCCGATGTCGTCATCGCCACCGATCATAGCGGGGAGGGTAGCAATGCGCTGTGGCTGGCTCGGCCAAGCCTCATTCCTCTGCGCTTCGGCCCAGGTAGCTGCGCGGCTCATATGGCGCAGGCGACACAGGCCGGTTTGCGTGCGCGCATCATCACGCGCGTCGGCCTTGCCCGTGATATCGACCTGCCCACCGATCTGGAATTTCTGCCCTTGCGTGCATAATCGACTTGGCCGCGCAGGCCACGCGCATTATAGACTAAAATCTGCATCAAGGTATAGAATCTGGAGAGAGTCGGATGGCACAGGCATATATCGCAGCGGTGGCGCGCAGCGCGGGCGGCAAGCGGGGCGGGCGACTGGCCGGGGTGCATCCGGCCGATCTGGCTGGCCGGATTCTCAGCGCACTTGTCGAGCGCAGCGGCATAGACCCCCGCAGTGTCGAGGACGTCATCATGGGTTGCGCTTGTCCCGGCGGCGAGCAAGGCGCCAACATTGCCCGTAATGCGGTGCTTGCGTCGGGGCTGCCTGAATCCATTCCCGGCACTCATGTCGATCGGCAGTGCGGGTCGTCGCAACAGGCGCTCCATTTTGCCGCCGCCACCGTCATGTCGGGCATACAGGATGTCGTGATCGCGGCGGGCGTGGAAAGCATGACCCGCGTGCCCATGGGCTTGCCCTGGACGCTGGCGGCTAAACATGGCTTTGGCAATTATCGCAGCCCGGGGATTGAGGCCCGCTATCCCGACACGCCTTTCAGCCAGTTCGGGGGCGCGGAGATGATGGCAACCAAATATGGTTTCGACCGGGCGATCCTAGACGCATATGCGCTGGAAAGTCATCGCCGGGCGGCGGCCGCCACGCAGGCAGGCAAGTTCGACGCAGAAATTGTGCCGATGGAGGTGTTGACCCCGGAAGGCGAAACCCTGATCCACAAGGTCGATGAAGGCATTCGCTTCGACGCCAGTCTGGAACGGATCGCCAGCGTCAAATTGTTGCAGGACGGCGGCGTCGTTTCCGCCGCAAATGCCAGCCAGATTTGCGACGGCGCGGCGGCTCTGCTCGTCGTCAACGAGGCTGGCCTCAAGGCGCACGGCCTGACGCCGCTCGCGCGCATCCATCAAATGACGGTGCTGGGCCATGATCCCGTCATCATGCTCGAAGCGCCGATCCCCGCGACGGAAAAGGCGCTGGTTAAGGCGGGTATGACGATCGAGGATATTGACTTGTATGAAGTGAACGAAGCCTTCGCGCCGGTGCCGCTGGCATGGGCAAAGGCGTTGAATGCCGATCCGGCAAGGCTGAACGTTCATGGCGGCGCCATCTCGCTGGGACATCCGCTCGGCGGGTCGGGCGCAAAGCTGATGGCTACGCTGGTGAACGCCCTGCATGATCGCGGCGCGCGCTATGGTCTTCAGACCATGTGCGAGGCAGGTGGGATGGCGAACGTCACCATTATCGAGCGGCTCTGACCATGGCGCGGATCGCACTTCCAGCGGGAGACGGGGAGGAGGGCGCACGCATGTGGTCGCTCCGCCCCGATCTGGGCCAGGCCGCGCATGATTTTGGCAATGCGTTGCAGGCAGGTGCGCAACTGCCGCTACGGGTACGGGAAGCAGCCCGCATCCGCATAGCGCATATCAACGACTGCATTCCCTGCTCGGAAGCGCGTATCGAAGACATGGAGCGATATGGGCTGGACGAGAATTTCTACGCCCATGTCGATGATCCGGCGCGGCGCGGCGATTATGGCGTTCGCGAAGCGATGGCGATCGGCTTCGCTGAACGGTTCGGCGTGGGACCAACAGCCTTTGATGACCAGTTCTGGGTGGAGATGAATGCCGCCTTTTCTCCCGAAGAGACGCTCGAACTGGCGGCGCATTGCGCCAAATGGCTGGGCCTCGGCCGTCTCAATGCCGTGATCGCAATAAGCGTTTCCTGCCCCATCCGAATGTCGGCGGGGCAGGCATAACGGTGGATTAATTGCCCCCGTCGAGCAAACGGCGGGCAATCACCTGTGCCTGGATTTCGCCCGCGCCCTCGAAGATGTTGAGAATACGCGCGTCGGCCAGCAGGCGGCTGACCTGATATTCGGTGGCAAATCCATTGCCGCCATGGATCTGCAACGCGTTGTCCGCAGCCGCCCAGGCGACACGGGCGCCGATCAGCTTGGCCATGCCTGCTTCGAGATCACAGCGCTTGTCCTCATCCTTGCGCCGGGCGGCGAAATAGGTGAGCTGACGCGCGCCCATGATTTCTGCGGCCATCATCGCCAGCTTGTTGGCGACACGGGGGAAGTCAAAGATGGGGCGCCCGAACTGCTTGCGATCAAGGGCGTAGGAAAGGCCGATGTCGAGGGCCGCCTGCGCCACGCCGATTGCCCGTGCCGCCGTCTGGATGCGTGCGCTCTCAAACGTCGCCATCAGTTGTTTGAACCCTTGTCCCTCGACCCCACCGAGCAGGTTGGCGGCAGGCACTCGGAAATCGTCGAAACCGATCTCATATTCCTTCATCCCGCGATAGCCGATCACCTCGATCTCGCCGCCGCTCATGCCGGGCGTGGGGAAAGGCGCTTCCACGGTGCCGCGCTGTTTGGGCGCGATCAGCATGGACAGGCCGCTATAATTTTTTGTGGCGGGATTAGTGCGGACCAACAGAGTCATCACATCGGCGCGGGCCGCGTGGGTGATCCAGGTCTTGTTGCCGTTGATCCAATATTCACCCTCTGCCAGCATGGCGCGCGTGCGCAGGGAACCAAGGTCGGAGCCTGTGTCGGGCTCAGTAAAGACAGCGGTCGGCAGGATCGAGGCGTTGGCGATCTGGGGCAGCCAATGCGCCTTTTGTTCGGCGGTGCCACCGGTCAGGATCAACTCCGCCGCGATTTCCGACCGGGTGGCAAGCGATCCAACGCCGATCCAGCCGCGCGACAATTCTTCAGATACGACGCACATGGCGGTCTTGCCCATGCCCAGCCCGCCAAATTCCTCTGGAATGGTCATGCCGAACACGCCCATTTCGCCCAGTTCCTCGACCAGCGGCAGGGGGATGAGTTCGTCCTTGAGATGCCATTCATGCGCGAAGGGCGCGACTTTTTCGTTGGAAAATGCAAAAAACTGGTCGCGGACCATGTCGAACATATCGTCCAACCCGCAATTTTCGAGGGTCGCGCGGCCGCGCGCATCTGCGAGGTGGCGGGCGATGGCGGTCTTGACCGGCTGGCTGCCACCATGGCGCACGAGCGTCAGGATAGCGGGCGAATCCAGCGCAGTCAGGTCATCGCAGATGTCGGCGGGGCGAATGACTTCACCCTGATTCATCGGGATGCCACCGCGCATCTGCGCCCCATATTCCGCAAATAGTAACTGCGCGAGCAGTGCCTCGATCTCGCTAAAGCTGCCCTGCGCATCCAACTGGGATGCCCATGCTGCGACTTCCCGCATCATTTCCGCGTAGGAAGCATACCAGCCAAAACCATGGACGATATGTTGTTCGACATCGGCAAGGACACGGTCCACCCGGCCATCGGCATCGGCAATCCGCGCCTTGACCTGCGGTCGGGCGTTGGCGACGAATGCCTGTGCGGCATCCGCCATGGCGCCAAGCAAGGCAGGCAGGTCCGAGAGGACCAGCACAACATCTTCCTGTTTCGAAGTGCCTAGTTCGGCGGTCGCGCTCATGCTTCCCCCGCCTGTTTCTTGTTGGATGCCGCCATCGCCTTGGCATCCAGCCCGCCTACCAGATTGCCGGTCATCAACTGGTTATGGGCATGGGCCAGATGGTGCATGTGGAATACGCCGTCCATCGCCTGTCGTTTGCCGCGCAAATCCTCGACGAAATTGAACGCCTGTTTGGTCAGCGCCAGCCCGAATCGTTCGTGCTGGCCGATCTCCGCAGCCATCTTCGCCACTTCCTCACGCAATGTTTCGCGTGGGAAAATGTCATTGACCATGCCGAACTGATACGCCCGCTGTGCGGGCATCCGCCGTCCAAGCAGCAGCAGTTCGCGCGCAACGCGAGGTGGCAGTTCGAACGCATGCGCGAAATATTCGACGCCCGGCTGCGCCATACGCTGCACCGGGTCTTGGAAAAACGCATCCTCCGAAGCGACGATCAGGTCGCACACCCATGCCAGCATCAGGCCGCCCGCGATGCATGCGCCCTGCACCATCGCGATCATCGGCTTGGGAATGTCCTGCCAGCGCCGACACAGGCCCAGATAGCCATCCTGTTCCAGCACATATTGCCTTTCGGCCCCGCCCTTGTTGAGATGGTCCCACCACATGCTTGTGCGCAGGCGCGGCATGTTGCTGTCCTTTTCCGGCGTGCCAATGTCATGACCGGCGGAGAAATGCTTACCTTCGCCGCCCAGCACGATGACCTTCACCGCATCATCTTCGACCGCGCGCTTGAACGCATCGTCGAGCTGGCCAATCAGCCGGTAATTTTGTGCATTATGATATTGCGGGCGGTTGAGCATCACCCATGCCACGCCATCCTCGACCTTGTAGGTCACATATTCGGGCTGCGCTTCTTCGGACATCGTCTCTCTCCTCAGCGCGGCGGCATGCGCAGGCCGCCGTCAAGCCGCACATATTCGCCGTTACAATAGTCGTTTTCGATCAAAGCGAGGGCCATCGCGGCAAATTCTTCCGGCTTGCCGAAGCGCTTGGGGAAGGGGACGGTCGCGGACAGGGCGTCACGCACCTTGTCGCTGGCGCGTGCCATGAGTGGCGTATCGAAAATGCCGGGCAGGATCGCGTTGACGCGAATGCCTTCGCCCATCAGGTCGCGCGCCATGGGTAATGTCAGGCTGACGATCCCGCCCTTGGACGCGCTATAGGCCGCCTGTCCGATCTGCCCGTCGAGGGCGGCGGCGCTGGACGTGTTGATGATGACGCCGCGCGCATTGTCATCCAGAGGATCAAGCGTCAGCATCCCTGCGGCCGACTTGGCGCAGCAGCGGAAGGTGCCGATCAGATTGATCTGGATGATGCGCTCGAACTGGTCGGTCGGAAACGCCTTGATCGCGCCGGTTTCGCGGTCGCGGCTGACGGTCTTGATCACATTGCCGGTGCCGGCGCAGTTGACGATGATCCGTTCCTGCCCATGGGCGGCGCGGGCGGTCGCAAAGCCGGCATCGACCGATGCTTCGTCGGTGACGTCGACTTTGCAGAAGGTGCCGCCAATGTCGGCCGCGACCTTGTTGCCGGTTTCCTCGTTAAAATCGAACAAGGCGACCTTCACCCCTTTGGCGGCGAGCGCGCGGGCCGTGGCTTCACCCAGCCCTGATGCGCCGCCGGTCACAATGGCGGCGATGCTGTTGTCGAGATTCATGCGTCAGTCCTTTGCTTGCTGGGGCGTTGGGCAATCGCGCCATCGACGCTCAGCGCGTCGAGCGCGCTATCGTCGAGGCCAAGCCATTCGCTCAATATTTCGCGGCTATGTTCACCCACGCGCGGTGGACAGTGGCGATAATCGGCAGGGGTCGCCGACAATTTGCCCGGATAGGCGACGGTGGGGATCGTGACACCGTCCTCGTCGCGCTGGAAATGATGAACGGTAGCGCGCGCTTCGATGAAAGGGTCTTCGAACACGTCTTTGATCGTATTCACCGGCCCGGCGGGAACTCCCGTCGCCACGAAGCGCGCCATCAGGTCGTCGCGCGCGAAGGGACGAACAATCTCCTGCACCGCAGCCTCGATTTCGTCGCGGTTGTTGAGGCGGGCTGCGCTGGTGGCAAAGCGCGGATCGGTGCCAAGTTCGGGGTGGCCCATTTCCGTGCAGAAGGCGCGGAACTGGCGGTCATTGCCGATCGCAATGATAATTACGCCATCGGCGACCTCGAACGTCTTATAGGGTACGACGGTGGGGTGCCGATTGCCGAGCCGCCCCGGCACGACGCCGCCCACCAGGAAATTCATCCCCTGATTGGCGAGCATGGCGATCTGGGTATCGAGTAGGGATACGTCGATCTGCTGGCCTTCGCCGGTGCGTTCGGCATGGCGCAGGGCCATCATAATGGACACGGTTGCGAACATGCCGGTCGACAGGTCGGCCATGGCGACGCCTGCGCGCAGAGGACCACCATCCTCTTCTCCCGTGATGCTCATGAAGCCGCCCATGCCCTGCGCGACGAAATCATATCCACCCCGGTCGACATAGGGACCGGTCTGGCCGAAGCCGGTGATGGAGCAGTAGACAAGACGCGGATTGATCGCGCGCAGGCTGTCATAATCGAGACCATATTTCTTCAGGCCACCGACCTTGAAATTCTCGACCACTATATCGGCCTGTGCCGCGAGCTTGCGGATCAGGGCTGCGCCTTCCGGGGAAGCCAGGTTTATCGCGGCGGAGCGCTTGTTGCGGTTGCAGGACAGATAATAGGCGCTGGTGCCGATTTCCGGTTCGCCATCGGCCCCCGTCAGATAGGGCGGCCCCCAGGCGCGCGTATCATCGCCCGCGCCGGGCAGTTCGATTTTGATCACGTCGGCACCGAAGTCCGCCAGGATCTGTGTCGACCAAGGGCCAGCCAGCACGCGTGAGAGGTCCAGAACCTTGACGCCATCCAGCGCGCGGACGCTCATCGTGCCGCCTCGCCTGCTGCCATGCCTTCAACGATGCGCATCCGCTCCTGTCCCCGCTATTTGTCGTATCTCTTGATCCAACAAATAGCGGGGACAGGAGCGCAGCACAAGAATTATTGCACTATAGGATACTTTTCATCGCTTATTTGGCTTCTGCTTTCAGATAGGCGATCAGGTTTGCGCGATCCGCCGCTACCGGCACACCGGCAAAAGCCATGCGATTGCCCGGCACCAGCCCGCTGGGCTTGGTAAGAAACGCATCGAGCGTTTTTGCGTCCCAGCGAATTTTCGCCTTCTGCATGGCAGGCGAATAGGTGAACCCCGCCGTGGTTCCGGATGTGCGGCCGAATAGGCCCGCCAGATTTGGCCCCATCTTCTTGGGGCCGGGCTTTACATCGTGACACAGCGCGCAACGGGCGAACACCGTCTTGCCCTTGGCGGCATCCCCGGCCTGAGCAAGGACGGGCGTCGCCGCCATGGCGGCGACGGCGAATGTCAGCATAGTCAAATTACGCGCGATTATCATGCTTGGTATCTTCCCTTCGCTATGCGCCTGATTCTATACCAGTGTGCAATAATATTGCTATAGCAGCCTGAGTCTGAACGGGGATTGAAGCGCAATCGGCCATTCCCCGCGCGGTCCCTGTGCAGGAAGGATGTATCATGGAGTCAGGACAGGGCAACCGCCACTTCGGGTTGATTGCAATGGCGCTGGTGCTGGTCGCGAACATATTGTTCGCGCTGAACGTCATCGCCATGAAAGTCGTGGTGGATGCGAGCGCGCCGCTATTGTCGGTGGCGCTGCGCATGGGCGTGGTGTTCCTTATCTGCGCGCCCGCGCTGCGGGTGATGCCGGGTCGGACCGGCTGGCTGATGCTCTACGGCTTCCTAAACGGTGGGCTTTTCTTGCTCTTGCTCAATCTGGCGCTGTTCATGGCAACCAATGTAGGGGCGCTGGCGATTGCAGGACAACTCAGCGTCCCTTTCTCGCTGTTGCTCGGAGCATTGCTGCTGGGAGAGCGGCTCAACGCCGGTAAGATCGCAGGTGTCATCCTTGCCTTTGCCGGCGTCGCCGCGCTGGTTTTCGATCCTCATATATTGGGTGAGATCCCGGCGGTGCTGGTCATGGCTAGCGCGGCGATGATCTGGGGCAGCGGGACGCTGGTGCAACGCAAGCTGATCGGCGTCAGTGTCATGAACGGGCAGGCCTGGAACGGCCTGATGGGGGTGGTGACGCTGGCGCCCTTCGCGCTGATGTTCGAACGTCCGGCGATCGCGGGACTGGTTCATGTCGGCTGGGTGCCGATCGCGTGGTTCGCTTTTTCCTGTGTGGGGGCAACCGTGGTTGGGCAGGGCACGTTGGCATGGCTGCTTCAACGCTATCCGGTATCGACGGTCATGCCGCTGATGCTGGCGTCGCCGGTCATGTCGACGCTGTTCGCGTCGCTCTATTTCGATACGCGCATCACACCGATCATGATTGGGGGCGGGACGCTTGCGCTGATGGGCGTGGTCTTTATCGCGCTGTCACAGGATCGAAAGGGACAGGCATGATCATGCCGCCCCCTTCATGTCATCAGGCGCGCTCGAACACGGCCGCGAGCCCTTGCCCGCCGCCGATGCACATGGTTTCAAGGCCGTAGCGCCCGTCACGCCGCTGTAGTTCGCGCAGCAGATTGGCGAGGATGCGGCCGCCCGTCGCGCCGATCGGATGGCCGAGCGAAATGCCCGATCCATTGACGTTCAGTTTGTCGCGATCGTCCCAGTTCCAGCCTTTGAGGCAAGCCAGAACCT
The DNA here is from genome assembly GCA_016000085.1 of Sphingomonadaceae bacterium. Classification (GTDB taxonomy): domain Bacteria; phylum Pseudomonadota; class Alphaproteobacteria; order Sphingomonadales; family Sphingomonadaceae; genus Sphingobium. The sequence goes on along the minus strand of JAECRT010000005.1, from coordinate 15,629 downwards.
GCGGCGCGAACGCTTCGTTGAGTTCGACCAGATCGATGTCATTCCAGCCAAGGCCGGACCGCGCAAACAACCGCTCGACGGCCGGGACAGGGCCAATGCCCATGCGCGAGGGATCGCAGCCCGCCGCAGCCCAGCTATGCAGAAAGCCCATGGGTTCCAGGCCCAGTTCGCTCAGCTTGTCTTCGGCGACAACCAGGCAGGCTGCAGCCGCATCATTCTGCTGGCTTGCATTGCCCGCCGTCACCACGCCGCCCTTTTCGATGGGCTTGAGTAGCGCCAGCGATTCCGGTGTCGCATCGGCGCGAATCCCTTCGTCCCTGGCAAAGATCAGCGGATCGCCCTTACGCTGTGGTACGGCGACAGGAACGAGTTCGTCATCGAACTTGCCTTCTGCCCAGGCGGCGGTAGCGCGCTGGTGGCTCATGGCGGCATATTCGTCGCACGCTTCGCGGCTAATATTGTAATCATTGGCGAGATTGTTCGCCGTCTCGATCATGCCGCTGATCACGCCATAGCGGGCAATCGGCTGCGACATCACTCGGCCGCGGGTCAGGCGATCGTGAAACTGGGTGGAGCCTGACCGCGCGCCCCAGCGATGGTCCATCGAATAATATTCGACATTGGACATGCTTTCCACACCACCTGCGATCACGATATCGGCCGCGCCGGTCTGGATGCGCATCGCGGCATCGATCACGGCCTGAAGGCCCGAACCGCAACGGCGATCCAGTTGCACGCCGGGGATGCTTTCTGGCAGGCCCGCCGCCAGCGCCGCCCAGCGACCGATACAGGGCGCTTCGCCATTGCCATAACCCTGGCTGAAAACCACGTCGTCGATCCGTTCCGGGTCGATCTTCGTGCGCTCGACCAGGGCTTTTAGGATGACAGCGCCCAGATCACCGGCGCTTATGGATTTCAGCGATCCGCCATATTTGCCGACGGCAGTACGGATGGGAGCGACGATGGCGGCTCTGCGCATGGGATATCCTTGTCGAAAAGAAGGGGTCAGGCGGCGGCCTCTGCCTGCCGGATCATCTGCTTGGCGATGATGGTCTGCTGGATCTGGCTGGTGCCTTCATAGATGCGCAGCAACCGGACATCGCGATAGAAGCGCTCGACCTTATATTCGGCCATATAACCCGCGCCACCATAGATCTGCACCGCGCGGTCGGCGATCCGCCCCACTGCTTCGGACGCATAATATTTGAGCGCCGCGCATTCCAGGCTGACGGATTCGCCTGCGTCGAATTTCGCGGCGACCGACTGCATCAACGCTTCGGTCGTCAGCATATCCACCTTCATGTCGGCGAGCATGGCCTGCACCAGCTGAAAATCCGCGATGCGCTGGCCGAACTGCTTGCGCTCCATCGCATATTGCAGGCTCATGTCGATCAGGCGCTGGCACATGCCGAGCGCCACGGCGGCAATATGGATACGACCCCGGTCCAGCACCTTCATCGCGGTCTTGAAGCCACACCCCGGTACGCCACCGATGATGCTGGAAGCAGGCACAACGACATCATCCAGAATGACGTCGGTGGTCACTGCGCCTTTCTGGCCCATTTTCTTGTCGGGCTTCCCCAGCGAGATGCCCGGCGTGTCGGCCGGCAAGATGAAGGCGGAAATGCCCGCCGCACCCTTCACATCCGGTTCGGTGCGCGCCATCAGGCTGAATACGTTCGCACGCGGGGCGTTGGTGATATAGCGCTTGGTGCCGGTGATCCGATAATTGTCGCCATCTTTGATAGCGACCGTGCGTAGCGAAGCAGCGTCAGATCCGGCTTCGGGTTCCGTCAAACCAAAGCTCGCGATGGCCTCGCCAGTCGCGAATTTCGGCAGCCATTCGCGCTTCTGCTCTTCGGTCCCGTCCATGACGATGCCCTGGCTGCCAATGCCGACCGTAGTGCCGATGACCGATCGGAACACGACCGATGCGCGGGTGATCTCCCGGATGATCGCGGCTTCTTCCGCCATGGTGCAGCCGATGCCGCCATATTCCTCTGGCACGGACAGGCCGAACAGACCCATTTCGCGCATCTGCTGGATGATGGATTCAGGAACGGCGTCCGCCTCCTCCACCGCATCTTCTGCGGGAATGAGCTTTTCGGCGACAAAGCGCTGGACGGTGGTGCGGAACAGATCGAACGTCTCGGCGTCCATCGGGATTCTCCTCTCCGGGCGGATGTGCTCAGCCTATCGCTCCAGCACATCTCGCGTCAATTAATATTGCACTATAGGGCAGTATTTGAATCAATAAGAAACATCTGCGACCATGGCGTCGGCGCCGTCGCACCGGACGGCGCGGCATCGGCCCGTTGTATCTTCTCGCACCACCACATCCTGTCCGCAAAACACGGGCGCTACTGCCCGAAAGGCAAAGGCGCGGGGTGATCGACCGCCACGCCGTGCATGGGCGAACAGCCGTGTGGCGGTGAAAGGGCCGTGGATGACGAGGCCGGGATAACCCTCCTCCACCATCGCATAGGGCAGGTCATAATGGATGCGGTGGCTGTTAAAGGTGACGGCAGAAAAACGGAACAGATCAACCGGGCAGGGATGCCACACTATATCATCTGGCTGCGTGTCAACGGCCGTAGGCAGGATGGCTGCCGTTGCGCTGCCTCCATCCCGATAAACGATGGTCTGCTTTTCACGGACATGCTCGGCATTGGCCTGCATGATTCGATGCTCGACCGTGACGAGGATCAGGTCGCCGCTGCGCCCGGACTTATGCACGACATCCAGCACGGTGGATTCTCGGGTCGCTTCCCAATCCAGCAACAGTGGCGCGCCGAACGTCATGTCCGAGGCGGCAAACATGCGGCGAGGGAGGTGGATCGGCGGCAGGAAGCCGCCGCGCTTGGGGTGACCATCCAGGTCGATCTGGTCTGCGGCGGCAACCGGCAGGAAAAACGCCCAGTGCGCGAGCGACGGTTGGACATGGTCTACATCCAGGGGCTCGCCGATGGCGGCGGCGAACCGCGTGAGCGCGGTGCGATCCAGCAATTCGGTGCAACTTTCGGTCTTGCCGATCCATTCGCGCCAATGGGCGACGTCGGTTGCTTCGATGCTCATGCCACCAGTCCCCGGTCATGCAGTTGCCCGATCGCGGCGCTGTCGAGGCCCAAGACATCGCTCAGCACCTGATCGGTATGTTCGCCAAGGCGCGGTGCGGTCGCAACATGGTGACGGGCTTCCCCGGCTAATGTCCCTGCCGGACCGGAGGTCGGATAGGTCAGACCGCTGGGATGGGTCAGCGTCTCGAACAGCGGGTTGTCAGTGAAAAGGCGCGGATCGCCGGTTACGGCCTGTTGCAGCGTCTGATATTCGCCCCAGGTCACGCCGCCCGCATCGAACGCGGGTTTTAGCGTTTGGACCGTGCGTGATGCGAAGGCTGCCTCGAACAGTGGGAACAAGCGAGCGCGATGGATGAAACGCGCGCCTTCGTTCTGGGCGAAGTTCATACCTAATTCCATTTCGATTGCCGCGATGGCATCGATCAGGTCGAGTGTCTTGACCAGGCCGGTCCATTGCCGCGGCGTGATGGCGACGACGATCAGGCGTTGACCATCTGCCGTCATGAAATCGCGCCCGAAAGCGCCGAACAGGTCGTTGCCCATGCGTGGTCTATCGCCGCCCGCCAGCACCTCGGCGACCGATCCCAGATGCGACAGGCTGGATGCGGCGAGGTCCGACAACGGCACGCGGATTTCTGCGCCTTCTCCGCTGAGTTTACGGCGCAACAGCGCGGAGGTCATGGCAAATGCGGCATAAGCGCCGCCCAGCAAGTCCCAAGCGGGTAGGACATGATTGACCGGGCGATCATCATCCGCCGGGCCAGTCATCTGCGGCACGCCGACCGCCGCGTTGATGGTATAGTCGACGGCAGGCGATCCATCGGCCCAACCCATGATGCGCGCGGTAATGATGTCCGCCCGCTTCGCCGCCAGCGCTTCGTGGGACAGGAAGCCCTTGACCGGATAGTTGGTAAGAAACAGACCCGCATTTTCCCCCGGTGCGGTAGCCAGAGCGACGGCGAGTTCGCGTCCTTCCGGGCGAGCAAGGTCGATCGCGATCGACTTCTTGCCCTTGTTCAACCCTTCCCAATACAGGCTGTCGCCGCCCGGCGCGATCGGCCAGCGGCGATAGTCCGGGCCGCCGCCAATGGCGTCGAAACGGATGACTTCCGCGCCCATTTGCGCGAGATGCAGGCCACAGGACGGTCCGGCGATGAAGGCGGCGCCTTCGACGACGCGCAACCCCTTGAGCAGATCATACATGCTTTTGTGCTCCAGGGCTTAGCTGAGTTTGACCATGGTGCGGCCGATATTCGCGCCGGTGAACAGGCCGTTGAAGGCGTCGAGCGCCTTGTCGATCCCGTCATAGACGGTTTCGGCCGATGCCATCTGACCGGCGACGTTCCAGGCGGTCATCTGTTCGACCATCTCGGTCTCCAGATCCATATGATCGAGCGCGATGTAGCCTTCCATGCGGATGCGCTTGGTCATCAGCATGGTGAGGTTGCGCGGGACGGTAGGCGCGCCGGTCACATTATATTGCGAGATCATGCCGCAGATGGCGAAGCGGGCGAAATTGTTCGCCAGCGCCAGCGCCGCCTGCAAATGGTCGCCGCCGACATTGTCGAAATAGACGTCGATGCCGGTTGCGCCGATGGCCTTGACCTCGCGGGCCAGCGCTTTGGTCAAACTTGGTTCGGCCTTATAGTCGATGGCGGCGTCGACCTTGAGTATGTCGCGCAGGAAGGCCGTCTTGTCCGGGCCGCCTGCCGATCCGATGACTTTGCACCCCATGTTCCGGGCGATCTGACAGGCGATCGATCCGACGGCACCGGACGCGGCCGACACGAACACGACGTCACCCGCCTTGAGCGTGGCAACGCGGACCAGGCCTGCATAAGCGGTGAGGCCAGGCATCCCGGCGAAACATAGCCATGCCTGCGAGGGGAGGGCGGTCTTGTCGCGCAACTGAAGCGCGCTGGCGGGGGCGTTGAAGATTTCGCGCCAGCCCAGCCGGGAGAAAACGAGGTCGCCAGGCGCAAAGGCGGGATCATTCGATGCGATCACTTCACCGATTGCCGGGCCTTCCATCGGTGCGTCGAGGGCGAAGGGCGGGACGTAGCTTTTGGCGTCGCTCATTCTGCCACGCATCGCGGGGTCGATGGCCATCCATAGATTGCGAACCTGTACCTCGCCGGCCGCTGGTGGGGCTATGGGGATTTGAATGGTATCAAAGTCTGTTGCGACGGGGGTTCCTACTGGGCGGCGGACGAGATGGATTTCGCGGGATTGTGTCATTCGCTGCCTCAATAACCGTTGAGCCGCGCCCAGCGTTCGCGGTGCCAGGCTGTCGAACCGTAGCATTGCTCTGCAACGCGTGCGCGCTTGAGATAAAGGCCGGCGTCATGTTCGTGAGTCATGCCGATGCCGCCATGGAGTTGCACCATCTGCGACGAGATGGCGTGCAATGTGTCGCCCGCTGTCGCCTTGGCCAGCGAGGCGAGGGCAGGGAGCGCTGTGTCGCCTTCGTCGATCGCGACCAGCGCCAGTTCCACCGCCGAGCGGGTGAGTTGCAATTCGCCGAAAAGACATGCTGCGCGATGCTGTAGCGCCTGAAATGACCCGATAATGGCGCCGAATTGCACGCGGGTGCGCAGATAATCGAGGATGGTGTCGAACGCCTGGCTGGCGCTGCCCAGCATTTCCGCCGCGATGCCGACCGCCGCCCGGTCGCGCAGCGCGTCGAGCAAATCGGCGCCCTGGCCCACTTCGCCCAGCACAGCATCGGGCGAAACAATTACCTTGTCGAATGTGAAGGTCGCTGGGAGCCGGGCGTCGATCTGGTCGAGCGGCGTTCGGGTCAGGCCGGGCGCGGCGGTGTCGACGAGGAACAGCGTGATCCCGTCACGTACCCCTGGCGCGCCCGATGTGTGGGCGGCCACGATCGCCAGATGGGCGACCATGCCGTCCTGCACCGGGCGCTTGATGCCGCTGAGCGTCCAGCCGTCGCCCGATGGCGTTGCGGCGAGCGCAAGGCGTTCGGGCGCATGATGCGGCCCTTCGTCCAACGCTAATGTGCCGATGACCGAACCGTCCGCAAGGCCGGGCAGCCAGCGCGCCTGTTGCGCGTCGTCCCCGCCCATTCGTAGTGCGGAGACGGCGACGAGCGCGGAACTGAGCAGAGGCGAGGCGGCCAGCGTCTTGCCCATTTCCTCCAATATGAGGCCCAGGCTGAGATAGCCGAAATCCGATCCGCCATGGTCCTGCGGTGCGAGGATGCCGGTCCAGCCCATCTGCGCCATTTCGGCCCAGGCTTCCGGGTCATAGCCGATCGAGTCCGCGCGTCCGCCGCCGCCATGGTCGTAGAGCGACCGCAACGCAGTGACGGGCATCCGTTCGCGCGCCCAGTCGGCTGCCATGTCCTTGAGCATCTGCTGTTCTTCGTTCAGCACCGCCACGGCCCATCCTCCCGCATGTTTTTTCCCTTTCCGCCCATGCGCGCTCAGCCCGGCAGGCCGAGGGTGTGCTTGGCGGTGATGTTATTCTGCACTTCGAAACTGCCGCCGTAGATAGAGAATGCCTTGCTGTGCAGCAGGGCGCGCGCCGCTTCTCGTTCGGCTTCGCCATAGGCGTCCCCCGCCCAGCCGAGGCCGTTGGCGCCCATCAGTTCGACGAGCAGTTCTGACCGTTCCTGAATGATGCCGGACCACAGATTCTTGAGCGTTGATACGCCGTTGCTCGGCCCGCCATTCTTCGCTTCCTGTGCGAAGCGGTGGACGGTCGCCATATAGGCTTCATGGCGCATCGCATTGTGGACCATGCGCGCGCGCAGGTCCGGGCTGTCGATACGGCCCAACGCGTCGGTGCCGAGATATTCATGGGCGAGCGGGGATAGCGGTGTGATGTCCGCCTTCACTTCCGACAGGCTGTTGCGTTCGAACTGGAGCAGTCGCTTGGCGATGGTCCAGCCCTGATTGACTTGCCCGACCAGATTGCCCTTCGGCACTTTCACATCGTTGAAGAAGACTTCGCAGAAATGGGTCGAGCCGCTGATGAGAACGATGGGTCGCGCCTCTATCCCCTCCGATGCCATATCGATCAGCAGGAAACTGATGCCGCCCTGTTTGCGGCTGGTGTCGGTGCGCACAATGGCAAAGCACCAGTCGGCCTGATCTGCGCCGGACGTCCAGATCTTTTGCCCGTTGACGAGCCAGTGGTCGCCCATGTCGGTGCAGCGGGTCTGAAGCGAGGCGAGGTCGGACCCGGCGCCCGGTTCCGAAAAGCCCTGGCACCAGCGGCGTTCATGGCTGGCGATGAAGGGGAGATGCTCCAGTTTCTGTGCTTCATTGCCATATTCGAGCAAAGTGGGGCCGAGCATCATCGTGCCATAGCTGCGGATCGGGTTAAACCCACCGATCGCGGTCAGTTCCTCGCCGATAATCTTGCCGTGCAGGGAAGTGAGGTCCGCGCCGCCATAGCGTGACGCCCAGTTCGGCACGCCCCAACCCTTGTCGGCCATGCGCTGGCGCCAGAGTTGATAGTCGGCATTGGCTTCGGCTGTATGTCGATCGCCCTGAAAGATCAGGCCAGGCACATGGGCAAGGGAAGGCGGAAAATTCGCCTTCAACCAGGCACGCGCTTCCAGTCGGAACGCCTGTTCATCGATTGCCTCGCTCTCCACCATCTTCCCTGTCCTTATTCCCGTCATCAATGCGGGAGGGCGTTGCAGCCCTGACCTTTGCTTAAGTCAATTCTGCACAGGTGGCTAGATATAATTTGCACAGGAGGATAGTTTTGTGGTGGCGACGGCATCTGGTTGACAGAAGCCGGACGCGTTATATTCTATACTCTGATGCAAAATTAGAAGTGCGCCGCCTTGCCGCCGAGTCGGATCGAGCGCATGCAGACAGGAGAGCGACGCCCGATGGAAACCTTCGCAGCCCACCCGGTTCCGGCCCATGTGCCGCCCGACATGATCGGGGACTTCAGCCTGTTCACGTCGCCCGGCATGGCGCCCACGCCCAATGGTGATCCGCAGGCGGCGAGCGCGGTGGTACATGGTGGACCGCCGATATTCTATTCGCCGGTCAATACGCGCGACGGGCGCGGCACGTGGGTCATCACCCGTGCGCAGGACCAGCGGCGGGTGTTGCAAGACCCGGAAAGCTTTTCCAGCCATCGCAGCATCTTCGCGTCGGCGCTGGGCGAAAGCTGGCCGATGATTCCGTTGGAACTGGACCCACCAGAACATGGCAAGTTTCGCTCGCTGCTCAACCCGTTGCTGTCGCCCAAGCGGGTGATGGCGCTGGAAACGGCGGTGCGGGAGCGGTCGGCCTTCCTGATCGACAGGATCGCGGCGGCGGGTACGAGTTGTGACGTGATGAAGGATTTCGCCTTCCCCTTCGCGGTCAACATCTTCCTGCGTTTCCTGGGCCTGCCCGACGACCGGCTGGACGAATTTGTCGGCTGGGCCAATGACCTGTTCCATGGCGACAATGCGAAGCGCCCGGCCGCCGCGCGCAAGATCATCGCGTTCATCGACGATCTGGCGGCGCAGCGCCGCGCGCAGTCGGTGGACGATTTCATGTCGTTCCTGGTGCAGTCGAAGATTGACGACCGGCCGCTGACCGATGCCGAGATACGCGGGACAGGCGTGCTGCTGTTCGTCGCGGGCCTCGACACGGTGGCTGCCGCGATTGGGTTCGACCTCAATTATCTGGCGCGGCATGTCGATGACCAGCGGTTGTTGCGCGGCGATCCGTCGCGGATCGTGCTGGCGGCGGAGGAATTGCTGCGCGCCTATCCCACGGTGCAGATGATCCGGGTGGCGACGAAGGACGTGGATTTCGAGGGCGCGCCGATCCGCAAGGGCGATTATGTGTCCTGTGCCACGATGATCGCCAATCGCGATCCGGCCGAGTTCGACCATCCCGAACGCATCGACCTGGCGCGCGAGGATAATCGCCATACCGCCTTTGCCTATGGCCCGCACCGTTGTCTGGGATCACATCTGGCGCGGCGGGAGATCGTGGTGGCGCTGGAGGAATGGCTCAAGCGCATTCCCGACTTCCGCATCAAGGAAGGCACCGCGCCCGTCACCTATGGCGGCCATGTGTTCGGGATCGAAAATCTGATTCTGGACTGGTCCTGAGCGCGGGGGAGGAGAGTGACATGAAGATCATCGTACATAAGGATAAATGCCAGGGTCATGCCCGGTGCTGGGCCATGGCGCCGAATATCTTCGATCTGGACGACGAAGGCTATATCATGGACGGCGACATTGATGTGTCCGAGGCGGACGAGAAATTGGCCTGGCGCGGGGCGAAATCCTGCCCGGAAAGGGCGCTTGAAATCGTGAAATGAAGAAAAAGGGGGCCGTGGCCCCCTTTTTCACGTTCTGATCCAGACGCCCTTGGTTTGCAGATAGGCGTCGATATGTTCGCTGCCGCCCTCGCGCCCGTAGCCGCTCATCTTGTAGCCGCCGAAGGGGACGGAGGGATCCATCGCGAAATAATGGTTCACCCAGATCGACCCGGCGCGGATGCGCTTCACCGCCGCCATCGCCTTGGTGATGTCACGGGTCCATACCCCGCCAGCGAGGCCAAAGCGGGTGGCGTTGGCGCGGGTGATGACATCGTCGAAATCGTCGAAAGGCAGGATGCAGGAGACGGGGCCGAAAATCTCCTCGCGCGCGATGCGCATGTCGTCGCGCACGTCGGCAAAGACGGTGGGGGCGACCCAGTGGCCCGCGTCGAAGCCGTCGCCCGTGACGCGGTGGCCGCCGGTGACGAGGCGCGCGCCTTCCTGTGGGCCTAGGTCGAGATAAGAGGAGACGCGGGCATATTGTTTCGCCGATACGAGCGGGCCGATGACGGTTTCGGGGTCGAGGCTGGGGCCGACCTTGAGTGCCGCGGTGAAGGCGGCGATGCGTTCGATCATCTCGTCATAGACGGGCCGCTGCACGAACAGGCGTGTGCCGGCCGCGCAGACCTGCCCCGAATTGTTGAACACGCCCATGGCGGCGGCGGGGGTGGCAAGGTCGAGATCGGCGTCGGCGAAGATGATGTTGGGGGACTTGCCGCCCAGTTCCATCGTCACGCGCTTCACCGACCCCGCCGCGGCGGCGATGATGCGCTGACCGGTTTCGCACGAGCCAGTGAACGCGATCTTGTCGACATCGGGATGATCGGCCAGCGCCGCGCCCGTCGCGCCTGCCCCGGTGACGACATTGACGACGCCGGGAGGGACGCCCGCTTCCAGACAAAGCTGGGCGAAACGCAGCGGGCTGAGCGAGGCGTCCTCGGCGGGTTTGAGGACGATGGTGCAGCCGGTGGCGAGGACGGGGCCGACTTTCCATGCGGCACTGAACAGCGGACCGTTCCACGGGATGATCGCGCCGACGACGCCGACTGGCTCGCGCAAGGTGAAGGAGAGGAGATCCACGGGCGCGCTGTTGGACAGAGTTTCGCCGTGGATCGCCGTGGCGGCGCCCGCGAAATGACGCAGCGAGCGCTGCACCATTGGGCGTAGGCCGCGCGCGGCGGTGATCGGGCGGCCCATTTCGATGCAGTCGAGCAAAGCAAGGTCGTCAAATTCGGCATCGACCAGGTCGGCGAGGCGCAGCAGCACCGCCTGTCGATCGGCGGGCTTGAAACGGCTCCATGGTCCGTCAAGCGCAGCGCGGGCCGCGCGCACGGCGCGGTCGACATCCTCCGCGCTGGCGAGCGCGAACGTGGCGACCAGTTCGCCGGTCGAGGGGCTGGTGCTCTGAAAGGTTTCGCCGGACAGGGCATCGACCAGCTTGCCGTCGATCAGCAATTGCTTGGGCTTGCCATCGATGAAGGCGGGGCTGCGGGTTTCGATCATGACATTATCCTTGAACGAGGGCGGCTTGGGCGCGGCGCATCGAGGCGCGGCCAAGGGCAAAGAGGAGCGCGGCGGGCAACAGCACGCACAGGACACTAGCGATAAGCGAATAGCCGACCTTCATTTCGTCGCCGATCACCAGCGTGGTGACGATGCCGATAAAGGCCGGGCCCCCCGCCATGGCGATCAGGCCTGATGCCAGCACATAAAGGGCGGACACGCGTCCGCGCAGATGCTGAGGGGTGACGACCTGCACCATTGCCGGTCCCATGCTGGCCGTGGAGAGAATCAGCGCCATGAAGAGCCAGTAGCAGATGACCGTCGCCCAAGGGCTGGTGACCAGGAATGCCGCGATGCCGAAGGGTGCGGCGGCCAGCACGGTGAACAGGCACCAGAAGAGATGCGCGTCCTTGCGCCCGCCACGATAGAGGCGATCGACGATATAGCCGTGAATCGGGATCATCGCGGCCGCCGCGATCTGGGCGATGCCGATCACCGGGCCGATCTGACCAGGTTGCCAGCCATGGATGCGGGCGAGATAGACCGGCGTCCAGAGCTGAAAACCGATGGTAGCGGCATAGGCGAGACCGAAGCCGACAAACGCGGCGACATAAAGCGGCTTGTACTGGCGCATATAGGCGATCGCTTCACCATAGCCCGCGCCTGCCGATGCGGCGGCCTTGCGCCGGGGCGGTTCGCGAAAGACGAAGACGAGCAGAGCAAGCAGGATGCCGGGGGCGCCGGTCATGATGAACACCTGTTGCCATGGTTGGAGCAGGCCGAAGATGGGCCAGGCCGCCGGACCCGCCTTCATTGCAGCGGCGACGATCGGCCCGCCCAGCAGGAATACGATGCCCGCGCCCATGACGCCGCCCATGATGAACACCGACATGGCGAGCGAGACGCGGTGCGGGGGGAAACTGTCGCCGACGATGGAATAGCTGCCGGTGCCGAAGCCGGATTCACCCGCGCCCACGCCAGCGCGCGCGACGGCAAGTGCGGCGAAACTGCCCGCCAGGCCGCAGCTGGCGGCTGCGATGCTCCATAACGTGACCGATAGATACAGCACGACCCGGCGGCTGTAGCGATCTAGCGCCATGCCCAGCGGAATGGCGCACAGGCAGAAAAGAACCGCAAAGGCCGGTCCCTGCAACAGGCTGATCTGAAGATCCGACAGGCCCAGGTCGCGTTTGATCGGCCCGACCATCAACGCCATGATGTTGCGGTCGGTCAGCGACAATATGTAGAGCAGAAACAGGATCGCGACGGTCAGCCACGCCATCGGTGGCGAGGGATAGTCGCCCGATGGCGCCACGCTGGCTGGTGCCGAATCACCGGATGCCGCCATGATGTGCGGTGGTGGGGCGGCTATGTCATCGCTGAGCGGCGGCAAGATCATTCTCCATCATATCCGCCATGTTCGGCCTTTTGCCGGCACGGTCTTTGTGGGCGCCCGATGCAAATGGGACGATGGCGCCATAACGCACATTATTGCACCATAGGTCAATATGTGTTCGTTGGTGGCGATGGCGAAGCCGCCCTTTCGCTAAGGGGATGGTGGGCGTGGCCGCAAGGCCACAATGGGGCGTCAAACATTTACCAGCGGTGCAATTTTAGTTGACATATAGCAGCGTAATATTATCAGTAAAAATGCACACCAGGATAATAATGAAGAATCCGGGCGATAGGCCCGGCACCAGATGATCCAGGGAGAGGAAGAACCGATGTCCAACCACAAGATTATGATGTCCACGCTGGCTTTGGGCGCCAGCATGATTGCCCTTGCGGGTCAGGCATTTGCACAAGATGCCGCAGCAGTCGCGCCGCAGGCGGCCGGCCAGGAAGTCCCGCAGGACGCGGCCAGCACCCCCGACATCGTCGTGACTGGATCCCGCATTGTCCGTGACGGCTATACCGCGCCGACACCGGTGACGGTGGCGACGACAGAGGAACTGTCGCGCACCACGCCATCGGGCGTCGCCGACGCGCTCAACAAGCTGCCGCAGTTCGGCAACTCGCTCAGCCCCGGCAAGTCTGCCAGCAACTTTTCCAGTCTGCCGATCCACGGCAACATCCTCAATCTGCGCAGTCTGGGTACGCCCAGCAACAACCCCAAGGGGCCGCTGCGCACGCTGATCCTGTTCGACGGCATTCGCGTGGCGCCGACCACCTATATCGGTACGATCGACACCAATGTCCTGCCGCAGTTGTTGATGCAGCGGGTCGATGTGGTGACGGGTGGCGCATCGGCGGGCTATGGTTCGGACGCGGTCGCGGGCGTGGTCAACTTCATCCTCGACAAGAAGTTCACCGGCATCAAGGGGCTGGCGCAGGCGGGCGTTTCGCAGCGTGGTGATAATGGGAACCAGCGCCTTGGCCTGGCGGGTGGCTGGGACTTTGCCGGTGGGCGCGGCCATATCCTGCTAAGCGGGGAATATGCCAACACCGAAGGGATGCTGCGCAGCGACCGTGACATCGGCAATCAAGGCTATAATTTCGTCGGTAAAAATCCCGGCGCGGGCGCGCCCGGTACGGCTGCCAATCCTTATGTCATCGGCCGCAATATCCTGATCTCCGCACTCGCTCCCAACGGGCGCATTACGGGATCGAGCGTGGCGGGCAATCCGTTCGTCGGGCAGGTCATCAACAATAATGGCACGACGCGCCCCTTCAATCCCGGCACGGCGGTCGGCACGGCTGGCTTCCAGAGCGGTGGTGATGGCTATGCCATTCCGGCGGACAATGCCGCGATCACGCCTTATACCAGCTATCAGGCGTTTGGCCGGGTCAGCTATGACCTGACCGACGACATCAATTTCTATGCGCAGGGTGTCTTTTCGCGCACGGACCTGAGCTACACCACCCAGCAGAACGCGCTGGTGCCGCCATCGCTGGGCGTGAACATCTACAAGGGCAATCCCTATCTGTCGTCCGCACTGGACGCATCGCTGGCGGGCCCGAACGACTTCCTCACCGTTGGTCAAACATCGGCGGGACAGCCCAAGCCGGTTGCAGACGAGCGCACCGATTTCTGGATGGCGACGGCGGGGCTGCAAGGCAGCCTGAGTTCGCTAAAATGGTCAGTCAGCTATACCCACGGCGAATCCAAGCATAAATTGGCCAATTCCGGCTTGTATGACACCAAGAAGCTCTATGCGGCGACCGATGCGGTCGTGAATCCGGCCAACGGCCAGATCACCTGCCGCGTGCTGCTCGACCCCACGGTCGCGTCGCAATATAGCGGGTGCAAGCCGATGAACGTGCTGAACGGCAATCCCGCCGCATCCACGCCAGAAGGCTATGCTTATGCCACCGGCACATCGCGTTATACCGCGTTGCTGAAGCAGGATTCGATCGAAGGCAGCATCAGTGGCAGCCTGTTCGACCTGCCGGCCGGGCCGGTCGATTTCGTGGTGGGCGCAGAATATCGCAAGGTGACGCTGGACCTGACCAGCAATGCCGATCCGGCGACGCTCGCGGGGGCGACGCCTGCCGAAACGACGGCGATCCGTTCCAACTATTTCGCTGGCCTTCGCGGAGTGCCTACCGGCGCGCTCTATTACTGGCTGACTAATGTGGGATCGGCGCAGGGCGATGTGAACGTCAAGGAAGCCTTTGCCGAACTCGCGGTACCGATCCTGAAGGATACGCCCTTCTTCCAGGAACTGAGCCTGAACGGCGCAGCGCGCATCACCGATTATTCGACGTCGGGGACGGTCAAAACCTGGAAGGTCGGCGCGACGTGGAAGCCGATCGACGATCTGTTGCTGCGCGGCACGCTGTCGCGTGACATTCGCGCGCCTAACCTGTTCGAACTTTATGCCGGTGCGCAGAGCGGCATCGGTATCGTCAACGACGTGCAGGTCAAGGATGCCAGCGGCAATGTCGTTTATGGCAGCGGCCAGAACATCAACGTCAACAGCGTGATTTCGGGCAACGCCAATCTGCAGCCAGAAATCGGCAAGACGCTGACGATCGGTGGCGTGCTGTCGCCGCGCTTCCTGCCGGGCTTCTCGCTGTCGATCGATTATTACAAGATCAAGGTGGACGGCATCATTGAAACGCTGACCGCGCAGCAGATCCTGACCAACTGTGCCAATGCCGGTGGTGCGGGCGCGGTGGAGTGCGGGCTGATCGAGCGGGCGACGCCCACTACCTTCCCGAACGTCGTTCGCATCGTGCCGGCCAATATCGCCTTCCTCAAGACGGCGGGGCTTGATTTCGACGCCAGCTATCGCACGACGCTGGGCAATGGGGCGCTAGGGCTGCGGCTCTATGCCAACTATCTCGATAAGTTCGATTCCCAGCAATATACCGGCGCCCCGATATCCCATTATGCCGGGGTGAGCGTCGTGTCGTCCAACCCGGCGGGCTTCCCGCGCTGGCGGGGCAGCCTGACGGTGGATTACAGCAACGGTCCGGTGGGTGTGACGCTGTCCGAACAATATATCGGCAAGATGCGGCTCGACATTCCCGGTGGGGCGCTGCCGATCGTGTTCGAAGATCCGTCCGTCAAGCCGGTCTGGTATACCGACCTGTCGGTCCGCTTCACCATTCCCAACGGCAAGGGTAATTTCGAGCTGTTCGGCAATGTCAGCAACCTGTTCGACAAGAAGCCTCCGCTCATTCCCGGCACGGTGCCTGGCGTGAACCTGCCGACCAACATTGCGGTCTATGACATTGTTGGCCGGGCCTTCACGGCGGGCGCACGCTTCAAATTCTAAAGCTTAGCCTGACGGGTCGCGC
>JAECRT010000004.1:107518-116491 GCA_016000085.1 Sphingomonadaceae bacterium | reverse complement strand
AAACAGTTTTTGCACTTTTATTTCAGAAATGTTTGGAGGTTGGTGGTTAGAGACGTGGCGCGCGACGAGAAACAGAAGAGAGAATGGACGACATGGCCCTGCAGGATGCCGATGCAAATGACGCGGGTTTCAGTGCGCGCATCCGAAGCGCCATCTTCTGGCGCTCGGGCAGCCAGATTCTGTCGCAGATGATGAGCTGGGTCGTCACGCTGGCGGTCATCCGCCTGCTCGACCCGGCCGACTATGGCCTGTTCGCGATGACCCAGGTGATTCTGAACTTCGCCACCTTCCTCAACGGCTACGGGCTGGTGAGCGCGCTGGTGCAGTCGGACAAGCTCGATTCGCATCGCTTGCGCCAGGCCTTCAGCATCATGCTGCTCCTCAATGGCGCACTGGCCCTGCTCCAGTTGCTGATCGCGCCGATTGCTGCGGATTATTATGAACAGCCTATGGTCGCCGACCTGCTGCGCGTGCAGGCGCTGCTGTATCTGTCGACCCCCTTCATCTCCATTCCCGAAGCCATCATGGGTCGTGCGCTCGATTTCCGTCGCCCTGCGCTGGTCAACCTGATCGCCGCTTTTGCGTCGGCCGGCGTCGCCTTGTTTGGCGCCCTGTCGGGGTGGGGCGTATGGACGCTAGTGTTCGCGCCCATCGCCGGCTTCTGGGTCAAAGCCGTCGGCTATGTGATCGCCACGGGCTTTCGTCCAATCCCCAGTTTCGATTTTCGCGGCACAGGAGCGATGGTCGCCTATGGCGCATCCCTGCTGGGCGGCCAGCTTTTCTGGATCGTCCAAAGTCAGGCGGATATTTTCATCGGGGGGCGCGTACTCGATCCCCATGAACTGGGCCTCTATGCCGAAGCGCTGTTCCTGACGCAGATCTTCGTCAGCAAATTCATCCCACCACTCAACGATGTCGCCTTTCCCGCCTATGCGCGGATGCAGAAAGACCCCTCGCGCATCGCCTGGTCCTTTTGCAAGGCGGTCCGGTTGCTGCTGCTACTCTCCTGCCCCGTCTATCTCGGCATGGCCGTGACCGCAGAGCCGCTGGTCGAAACCTTGTTTGGCGAGAAATGGCTGGACATGGCGCCCTTCGTTGCGATTCTCGCGCTGGCCATGCCCTTCATGACGTTGCAGGTGATGTTCGCCCCTGTCAGCAACGCATTGGGTCGCCCCGGCACGACGGCGCGAATCGCGGCGGTTGGCGCAGTGCTGATGCCGGTCGCCTTCCTGATCGGCATCCAGTTCGGCGCGATCGGCCTGGCCTGGGCCTGGCTGTGCGCCTTTCCGATCCTGACGGCGATCACCGCCCGACTCGCTGGCGCGCCGATGGGCCTGCGGTTGATCGACCTGATTCGCGCGGGTGCGCCGGGCCTTGGCTGTTCCGTGTTGATGGCGGGCGTGGTTATGGGCGTTGCAAGACTGTTGCCGCCCATGCCCGCGCCGCTGCTGCTAGGGGTGCTGGTGCCGGTCGGCGGCATCGCCTTCGTTGCAGCGCTGATGCTGTGCGCGCGCGGCACATTGATGGAACTGGTCGCCCTTGTCGTCCGGCGGGCGCCCCCGGCCCAGGCGCCTGCCTGAGCCGAAGTCGCGTTAGATCAGGCGGTCTGAATATAGTCGCGCATGGCGGCCGCTTCCGATTCGATCCGGTCGATTCGATATTTGACCAGATCGCCGATCGAAATCAGTCCGACCAGCTGTCCGTCGACCACGACGGGCAAATGACGAACGCGGCGCTTGGTCATCAACGACAGGCCCGACATCACCGGCGTCTGATCGTCGATGGTGATCGCCGGGGCCGTCATGACAACGCCGACCGGTTGATCGAGCACCGCCGCCCCGTCGACCGCCACGCGATAGACGAGGTCGCGCTCGGAAAAAATGCCCACAACCTGTCCGTCGTCGACCACCGGCACACAGCCTATGCGCCGATCGGCCAGCAACCGCACCGCCGAAAGCACGCTGTCGGTGGAGCGCACCTGAATGACTTCGCCCCCCTTCCCCTGCAAGATCGCCGCGATGGTCATGACCGCTCTCCTTTCCTTGGACATAATGTCTAGGTGCTTGATGATTCCACTTTCGCGCCCATAAGGAAAGAGATGAACCACAACCATGCCCTGGATGATCCAAAGATTGCCGCCACCGCATGGAGCCGGTTTCGCCGGATCATGGCGTGGATGGCGGCGGGGGGAGCAATCTGTGTCGCGCTGGCGCTGCTGTTCCTGCACTGGTGGTCCGGGCCGATGCCCATCCACATGGTGATCGCGACCATATTGGGCGTATGGTTCACCTTCATGCTGGGAACCGGGCTGATGGCTTTGGCCTTTTTGTCGCACGGGACGGGGCATGACGAACAGGTAATGGACCGGCTGAAGGATGAGGTGCCACTTGACGACTGAAACACGCAATGAAGTGGTGCTGCGGGTGGTGCCGCGGCTGTCCGATATCAATTCCAACGGCCATATCTTCGGCGGATGGGTGCTCAGTCAGATGGATATTGCAGGCGGCATCGTCGCCGTCCGCATTGCCAAGGGGCCAGTGGCGACCGTCGCGATCGAAAGCATGAAATTCATATCGCCCATCCTGCTGGGCGACATCGTATCGGTCTATGCCCATGCCGAGCGGCGCGGCCGGACGTCGATCGCCATCCGTGTCGATGTGGTCGCGACGCGGGGTTCGGACGAGCAACAGGTCGATCTGACCAGCGGCGTCTTTACCTTTGTCGCGCTGGACGAGAATTACCGGCCGCGACCGCTGCCCTGATAGCCAGTCCCCAATTACCGCCTGCGCGCACTATTTGAGACGGTAATGGAGTTCGGTCGTTCCGTTGCCCGGCACGGTTACGGCCCACAGCCATCGACCATCACGCCGCGCCAGTGTGCGTGAGGGTGCAACGACCCGACTGGTCGACACGTTCTCCAGTTCGATCTCGGCGGCGATCGGGCTTGCCCCCGCATTGCTCAGCACGATGTGATAGCGCCCCGTGGCAACATCCTTTGTCTGCGATATGCGATGTTGCGGACTGTCGTTGACGTCGATCTCGACCGTCTCGCCCATTGCGTGATCGCGCATCCGTGCTTCACCCAGCAACAGCGACTCCCGGCCACGCGGCGCGAATACCGACAAGGCGCCGGACGGCAGCGGAAGCCCCGCCCCCGCTTCCTTGCGATTGATGAAGCGGATCATCCGGCGTAGCGGGCTGCTGTCCTGGCTGCCGGCCAGCTCCAGCGACGCCGAATAATAGCTGCGATACGCGATCGCTGGCCGGTGCAGCAACGCAACTTGCTTTTGCCCATTGGCATTGATGTCGACCGGCATCGGCACGCGATAGAGTTTGAGGTCGCCCAGATCCTCCGGTTCCGCGACGCGGCGCGCCGTCACCATGATTTCCTGTGCGGCCATCATCGCCATGGGCGCCGGGGGAGGCGGCGGCGGCGCACCGGGATAGCCACCTACATAATCCTCCGCCCCTTCATAGCTGGGTTCGGGCCAGCATTGGAGCGTCAGCGACGGCGATTGCCATGGCGCGGATGGATCGCCGCGCGATCCCCGATTGACCCGCCCGCCGACCGCCAGCAGATCGGCCTGCGGAAAGCTGATGGTATTCCCATTCGCCACGGTCAGCCAGGCGAACAGGTCCAGCGTGCGGCCATCGGGCGCGAGCCGGACGACATAGCTTGCCCCCCAGTCAAAGCCCGTGGTGAGATAGGTCAGCGTGACATCGGCCTCGACGGGCCTGGCGCTGCTGGTCGTGACCGACAGGGTGGGCCTGACGGACAGGCCGGATGGCAGCCGGTCCTGCACGATGGTTTCGGGCAGGCCCGAACAGCGCAACGCCTCCACCCCCTGCGCGGTTTCCAGCACCAGTCCGCTGGCGGCGGTCGACCGGATGATCGCATCCTGTTCCGTCACCTGCCCGGTCTGGCGATTGGTCCGGCGCAGATGCACGCCGTTCCCCAATGTCCCGTCGACCAACGCAGCGGGGGAAAGCAATCGGGCGTCGCGATTCTTCTGCACCACCCCGCCGGGCAGGCCGGTCACGACCGCGCTGACCGCCATCATTCCGTCGGCCACACCTTCGAAGCGGATCACCGAATCGCCCGCGGGCACGGCGATGCGCCGTTTTTCGCTGATGAGCGCGAAACTCTGGGGGAAGCGCGCATTGATCGCCCCGGCACCCCGGTTGGGGTCGCGATAAACGGTGACCGACATCTTGTCCGGGGCGGACGATGTCACCACCGTTTGCGCCTGCACCGGCGCTCCGGCGATGGCCAGCGCAGCAAGGACGATCCGCCGCATCGGCCCGCGATCAGTAACGGGTTTCGAACAGGGCGGTAACGCTGCTGCTGCCATTGGCCGGCACCGTCACCAGCCAGCGCGTCGCATTGCCGTTGATCCGGGTCGAAGGCTGGCTTTCCGTGACGATACGCGTGTCCAAATGATAGAAATCCAGCCCGGCCTGCGTCAGTTCGACCGTCACCGGCTGCGCCCGCGCATTGGTCAGTTCATAGCGCATGTGGCTGCGCCATCTATCGCCGGGCAGTCTTTCCCGCTTTTCCACCACCGGCTTCACCTTGACGTCAAAGGCGTCGCCCGTCGCCAATGCCAGTTCGCTCCCCATCGGCGTGTGGTCGACGCTGTTTTCGCCGATGAACTGCGGCGCGCCAGCCGAATCTTTCATATAAAAACGTACCGTCCCGGCGGGCAGCGCATCCCCCAATCCGCCCGCCCGCGATGTCGAGAATGTCACGACGCTGCGCGCGCTTTGTGGTTCTTCCGACGTCCCAAGCCAGCCGTTGCGATAGGCATAGCCCGCCTTGGCCGGTACGCCCTGTGCATCGAGGAAGCTGACCTGCTTGGTCTGCCGTTCGGCGATGGTGGTGCGGGCCGCAAGCGGATAGAGGTAGAAGTCGCCCAGCTGCTCACGCGGCGCGCTTTCGGTGCCCGCGCTGCGGATATTGTTCGGGCGCTGCGGCCGTTGCGATCGATATCCGCTCGACGGCCCCTGATTGACGCTGCCCGCGACCAGCAGGGTCCGTGCATTGGTGTAGCTGGTGCCGCTATTGTTGGTCAGCGTGACCCAGCCCTGCACGTCGATCCGCCCCGCCTTCGCATCGAACAGCGCGACATAATCGGCTGCCCAGCCCAGGCCCGGCGTCAGGTAGCGGATTGCCGCGGCACGGCTTCCCGCCCGCGCGCTGTCAACCGTCACCGACAAGGTCGGGCGAGCGCGCAGATTCGCTGGCACCTGATCGAAAATCACCCGAACCGGCAGGCCATCGTCGCGCAGCACCTCGATCCTCTGGCCGATTTGCAGCACGACCCCGCCGTTGACGCTCAGCACCTTGGCCTGTTCGCGCTGTTCCGCGCCGGTCGCGGGATTGGTGCGGACGATGGTGATCGTGCGACCAATCGCCTTCTCCATCAGCTTGGACGGCGAAAGCAGGTCGAAATCGAAATTCTGTTCGACGATGGCCGCGCCGTCGGCGGCGAAGGAAAGAGTTTCGGGCCGGATCTGCGCCGATACGTCGGGAAATTCGATCCGGCTTATCCCGGCGGCAATCGGGATTTGCCGTACATCCTGCACGAGCGCCAGATTGTCATTATAGATGGTGACGGCCACATCGCCTTGGGCCGATGCGCCGGTCGGATCGGCTGCACCCTGCGCCAGAGCGGCGGAGGCCAAAGTGACAGGGGAAAGTGCGCAGAACAGCATCGGCAACAGGCGAAGGGCAGTCATCGGCATGTCTCTCCCGGCTTTGGCCCTGCCTTGTGCCGCATCCCGATGGCATTGGAAAGACGCCATGAAAAAAGGGACGGCGCACCGGGCGCCGTCCCTTTTTTCGATCCGATAACGAGCCGAAGCCCGCGCGAATTATTCGGCCGCTTCGGTCGCCGGCCGCGCGCGGCGGGTCCGCTTCTTGGGCGCTTCGGCCGCTTCGCTGTCATTGTCCGCACGCGCGATCGACGGCGGCAGCAACGTAAGGTCGAGGCTTTCGCTCACTTCCACCGGAGCGGCATCGACCTTGCGCGGGCGACCCCGACGCGGACGGGGCGCTTCGGCCTCCGGCTGCGGGGCGGGTGCAGCTTCGACGACAGGCGCGGATACGGCCACCTCAGCCTGCGGGCGGGATTCGCCTTCGGCAACGACCGGACGTTCGCGACGTGGGCGATCGCGTCGATTATTCCGATCATCTCGGCCTTCCCGCGGTTCGTCCTGACGGCGATTCTGGTCGCGCGGGCCACGATCGGCATATTCGCGCGGGGCGCGTTCACCTTGCTCACGCGGGGCCCGATCACCCTGATCACGAGGCGCTCGGTCGCCCTGCTGATCGCGCGGCGCCCGATCGCCCTGATCCCGGGGCGCCCGATCGCTCTGTTGCTCGCGGGGGGCACGCTCGACATGTTCGCGGGGCGTACGGTCATAATCGCGCGGCGTACGATCATATTGCGACTGTTCGATGCGGAAATCGTCGCCGCCATCCTCGTTGCCGTCGAAATCGTCGCCATTATCGTCGTCGGACGATTCATCACGGCGGAAACGCTGTTGCTGCGCGCCCTGCTGTTCTTCCTGGCGGGCGCGATTATCGGCCAGCACGCGGAAATAATGATCGGCGAACTGAAGATAATATTCGGCGTTCACCCGGTCGCCCACCATCTGGGCATCGCGCGCCATATTCTTGTATTTCTCAAGAAGCTGGGTGGCGTTGCCGCGTGCGCGGTTATCGATGCGGTTGCCGTTGTCGCCCCCGCCCCGATTGTTGTTGTTGGGACGTCCGTTATTATTGTTCCGGCCGCGATTGCGGCGGCCGGCCTGACGGTTGTTGATCAAGACATGATCCTTGCGTTCGCTGTCATCATATTGGCTGAAAACACTGTTCCGTCGCCATCTCCAAAGCGGCCCGCTCATCAGGCCGGGTACGGCTCCGCCGGGCATGGTCTTTTCAAGGACCACCACCTCGACTGCCAGCGGCGCCTGCGCAGCAGCGCCGTCGTGACTTTCAGGAGCTTAGAAAAAAGCCTTTTCCATCAATGATCTAACCTGACCACGTCGCGGGAGAGTGCCGTTTCTAAGCTCGATGTAATGGCTTTCGCGGGATAAACCAAGCAAATTCCGCTTATCCTGCGGCAAACTATCCTTCTCCCAGGCTCGCCACCAGGCAACGATCATGTCCCGCCAGATCGATGCGGCAGGAAACGGCCAGGCCAGCATCGGTCAGCAGCGCGCCGACCGAATGGCGCTGGTCATAGCCGATCTCGATCGCAGCCATGCCGCCCGACGCCAGCAGGCGCGGCAGGTCGGGGGCGATGCGGCGATAATCGTCCAGCCCGTCGGGGCCAGCGAACAGCGCGCTGTCGGGTTCATGGAGCACGTCGCCGGCCAACGCCACGTCGCACGCGATATAGGGCGGGTTGATGAGGATGAGGTCGAATGGCCCGGTCACGCCATCCCCCCAGTCCCCGGCGCGGAAATCGGCGCGATCGCCCATGCCCAGCCGGTCCGCATTCTCCCGCGCCACCGCGAGCGCGCCGGGCGAAGCATCGACGCCCAGCCCCCGCGCCATCGGCCATTGCGCCAACGCCGCCAGCAACAGCGCGCCGGAACCTGTGCCAAGGTCCAGCACGGTCGCGGGCGCGCGATCGGCAAAATGATCGACTGCCGCCTCGATCAGCGTTTCGCTGTCGGGCCGGGGGATCAACACATCGGGGGTGACCGTCAGACTGATCGTCCAGAAATCGCGCGTGCCAACGATATAGGCGACCGGTTCCCCCGTCAGGCGGCGCTCGACCAGGTCGGCGAAGGTCAGCGGGACGGTCAGGTCGCGCTGGCGCAACAGCAAGTCGCCCCACGAAAGGCCCAGCGCATGCGCCATCAGCAGTTCGGCGTCGAGACGAGCAGTGGCGCTAAAGGCCGCGAACTGGACAGTCGCGCGCCGAATCGCGTCCGGGACGTTCACCCCACCCCGTCCAGCTGGGCGAGGCGGGCGGCTTCGTCCTCTGCCACCAACGCGTCTATGACGTCGGACAGGCCCGGCCCTTCGAGGATTTCGGGAAGGCGATGCAGCGTGAGGTTGATGCGATGATCGGTCACGCGCCCTTGCGGGAAATTATAGGTTCGGATGCGTTCGGACCGGTCGCCCGACCCGACCATCGCCTTGCGCGCGCCGGCCTGTTCGTTGTGGGTGCGCTCGCGCTCGGCTTCATAGAGGCGCGCGCGCAGCACCTGCATCGCCTTGGCCTTGTTCTTGTGCTGGGAGCGTTCGTCCTGCTGAATGACGACGGTGCCGGTCGGTAAGTGGGTGATGCGCACCGCCGAATCGGTGGTGTTCACATGCTGCCCGCCCGCGCCCGACGCACGATAGATGTCGATCTTGAGGTCGCCGTCCGCGATCTGGACGTCCACTTCCTCCGGTTCCGGCAGGATCGCGACGGTCGCCGCCGACGTGTGGATGCGCCCACCACTTTCGGTGACGGGGACGCGCTGGACGCGGTGGACGCCGCTTTCGAACTTCAGCTTCGCGAAAACGCCCGCGCCGTTGATCGACGCGACGACTTCCTTATAGCCGCCCGCCTCCGAAGCGTTGGCGGACATCAACTCCATCTTCCAACCCTGCGTATCGGCATAGCGCTGATACATGCGGAACAGGTCGCCCGCGAACAGCGCCGCTTCGTCGCCGCCGGTCCCGGCGCGGATTTCCAGCATGGCAGGCCGTGCATCGGCCGAATCGCGCGGCAGGAGTTGCAGCGCCAGCGCCCGTTCGGCGGAGGGCAACTGGCTCTTGATGAGCTGCATTTCCTCCTGCGCCATGTCGCGCATCAGCGGATCGGCGTCCGCCTCGCTACCGCCCGCCATATAATCGAGCGCGGCCAGTTCCTGCCGCAGGCGGCGCACTTCATGCGCGGCGCGGGCGACCGGCTCGATCTCGGCATATTCCTTCGACAGCCGCACGAACTCGTCGGCGGGCAAGTCGGC
>JAECRT010000004.1:104018-107418 GCA_016000085.1 Sphingomonadaceae bacterium | reverse complement strand
ACCGGGCGGTCGCGCGGGTCTTTGCTGTCCAGAATGCGCAGCGGATTCTTGGCCAGCCGTTCCACGCTGTCTTCGGACAGATCGCCCCGATGCTCCTCGAAATGGGCGATCAGCGCGGCGCGCCAGGCGTCACGGCTCTGCGCATCGCCCAGCGTGTTGAGCGTGAGCGTCACGCCGTCGTTGATGCCCAGTTCCTTGAGCAACTGATCCGCAAACACCAGAAGTTCGACATCAGCGCCCGGCTCACCCGCACCGATGATTTCGGCGTCAAGCTGGTGGAACTGGCGGAAGCGGCCCTTTTGCGGGCGTTCATAGCGGAATAGCGGGCCGTGGGTCGCGACCTTGAGCGGGGCATATTGCTGCCAGCCTTCGGTGATATAGGCACGGCACAGGCCCGCGGTAAATTCGGGGCGCAGGGTGATGCTGTCGCCGCCGCGATCCTCGAACGTGTACATTTCCTTCGACACGACGTCGGTGCTTTCGCCCAGCGAACGGGCGAAAACGGCGGTGGATTCGAACACCGGCACTTCCACACGGGCAAAGCCATAGAGTTTGCGCACCCGGTCAAAGGTCGCGACCACATGCGCGAAGCGTTCCTGGAACGCCTCAGGGGTTCCGCCCAGCATGTCCTGCGTGCCGCGCACCGGGCGCGGCGTTTCGATTTTCGCCATGGGGATGGGCCTTTAGCTTCATTTCAGGCCGGGTGAAACGAATATTTGGATGATGGGTTCAGGGGGTGGACGCAGTCGCCCCTCGACGCCATGCTAGGGACAATCGGGCCGTCCGGCCCATCTATTCTTCTGGAGACATCCATGATCCGCAGCCTTGCTGCCGCCCTTGCCCTGTCCACGGCAATTGCCACGCCTCTGCTTGCACAGCAGGCCATCCGGTCGAAGCCGACTGCGCTGCCCGTCGCCGACACGACCCCCGCGCCCAAAGACATCCCCTATCCAGGCGGCACGATAAAGCTGGAAGTCGACGCGACCGACACGGTGCAACGCATCTTCCGCGTGAAGGAAACGATCCCCGTCGCAGCAGCGGGACCGATGACGCTGCTCATGCCCGCATGGCTGCCCGGCAACCATGCGCCGCGCGGGCAGATCGAGAAGCTGACCGGCCTGACCCTGACCGCTGATGGTAAGCCGATCAGCTGGAAGCGCGATCCGCTGAACGTGTTCGGCTTCCAGATCGACGTGCCACAGGGGACGAAGCAGATCGTCGCGCAGTTCCAGTTTCTGTCGGCCACGGCGGGCAATCAGGGGCGCGTGGTGATGACGCCCAAGATGCAGAATATCCAATGGGAATCCGTTTCCCTCTATCCGGCGGGCTATTACACGCGACAGATCCCGGTCCAGGCGATCGTGACCTATCCTACCGGCTGGCAGGCAGCGACAGCGCTGCGCGGTAAGCGCAATGGCGACACCGTCACCTATGACGTGATCGATTATGAAGCGTTGCAGGATTCGCCGGTGTTTGCGGGCACGCATTTTAAGGCAGTGGATTTGGGGCAGAACGTCACGCTCAACATCGTCGCCGACGACGCCGACGAACTGGATTTCAAGCCCGACCAGATGGCCAAGCACAAGAAGCTGGTGGCCGAAGCGGGCGCGTTGTTCGGCGCCTATCATTTCGACCATTATGATTTCCTGCTGTCGATCACCGACGAAATGGGCGGCATCGGCCTGGAGCATCATCGCTCGTCGGAAAATCAGGTCGAACCGGGCTATTTCAAGAAATGGGGCGATGGCGAGGCGTTGCTGGACCGCAACCTGTTGCCGCATGAGTTCACCCACAGCTGGGACGGCAAGTTCCGCCGCCCCGACCTGCTCTGGACGCCGGATTTCAACGTGCCGATGCAGGATAATCTGCTGTGGGTCTATGAAGGGCAGACGCAGTTCTGGGGCTATGTGCTGGGCGCGCGGTCGGGCATGTTCTCCAAGGCTGAGACGCTGGACGCCTATGCCCAGATCGCCGCGAAGCTGGACACGGCAGTCGGCCGCCAGTGGCGTCCGATGGAGGACACCACGCTCGACCCGGTCATTTCCGCGCGCCGGCCCAAGGGCTGGACGAGCTGGCAGCGGTCCGAGGACTATTATAATGAAGGGCTGATGATCTGGCTGGAGGCGGACGCGATCATCCGCAAGCAGACCCGCGGCGCCAAGGGGCTGGACGATTTCGCCAAGGCCTTTTTCGGGATCAATCCGGGCGACTGGGGCCAGGTCGTCTATAATCGCGGCGACGTCATCAAGACGCTGAACGACGTCGTGCCCTATGACTGGGCGGGCTTTTTCACCAAATATGTCGATAGCACGACCAAGGAAACGCCCAAGGGCGGCTTTACCATGGGCGGCTACAAACTGGTCTATGGCGAGACGCCTGGCGCCATCACCAAGGCGGCCGAGGGCGCACAGAAGATGGTCGACCAGAGTTTCGGCGCGGGCCTCATCGTCAAGAATGACGGCGAGATCAGCGGCGTCATCTGGGACAGCGCAGCATTCAAGGCCGGATTGGCGATCGGATCGAAGATCGTCGCGGTGAATGGCGATGAATTTTCCGGCGACGTGTTCAAGAACGCGATCACTCAGGCGAAAGACCCCAAGAAGCCAGTGCAGATCATCCTGCGCCAAGATAAATATTACCGCACTTTGACTCTCGATTATTCAGGCGGGCTACGCTATCCGCGCCTCGAAAAGACAGGAGAGGGTGAAGGCAGCCTGGACAAGCTGCTTCAACCGAAAACATGAAACACCCGCACTTCAAACCGCATCAGAAGGCATATTCATGAACATCGAACTGATTCCAGTCGGCGACGATCCGCCCAACAGCCTGAACGTCATCATCGAAGTGCCGGTCGGCGGCGAACCGGTGAAATATGAATTCGACAAGGCTAGCGGAGCGCTGTTCGTGGACCGCATCCTGCATACGCCGATGCGCTATCCCGCCAATTACGGCTTCGTACCGCACACGCTGTCGCCCGATGGCGATCCGCTCGACGCGCTGGTCATCGCCCGCTCGCCCTTCGTGCCCGGCTCGGTCGTGCGTGCGCGGCCGATCGCGGTGCTGAACCTGGAAGACGAAGCCGGTGGCGACGAAAAGCTGGTCTGCGTGCCCGACAACAAGACCTTCCCTTATTATGCCGATGTCGGTGAGAAGGACGACCTGCCCGGCATCGTGATGGAGCAGATCGAGCATTTCTTCACCCACTATAAGGACTTGGAAAAGACCAAGTGGGTGCGCATCGGCACATGGGGCGGCGCGGATGACGCCAAGCAGATCACGCTGGAAGCGATCGCCCGTTATGAGGCGGCCAAGAAAAAAGGCTGAGCCTTTCTTGCAAGCTGACGAAAAAAGGCCGCGCGGGGATGCCCAGCGCGGCCTTTTTCGTTGAGAACCGCATCGG
>JAECRT010000004.1:86782-103918 GCA_016000085.1 Sphingomonadaceae bacterium | reverse complement strand
TCAGATGAGCCTGTCCGCCTCCAGCGCGAAGGCGAGCGAATCGCGCCCCTTGGGGGTGCGGGCGTGGAGGCGGGCGTCAGCCTCGGCCAGCCGTTCAATCCCGGTTTCGAGCTGCGCTTCGGGCAAGGTAAAAGGCAGGCGCAAGAAGCGTTCGAACGCGCCGCTGACGCCGAAGCGCGGACCTGGCGCAACACGCACGCCCAGGCTTTCGGCCAGCGCGGCCAGCGCGCTCGCTTCGGCGCGGGGCAGCTGCGCCCAGAGCGAAAGGCCGCCGGTGGGCGCTTCCACCCGCCAATGAGGCAGATGTCGTTCGATCAGGCCAAGCAGATGGTTTCGCCGCCCGCGCAGCATATCGGCCCGCGCGCCCAGCCCTTCATCCGCGTCGATCAGTTGCGCGACGGCCAGTTGTTCCAGCACCGGGCTGGCCATGTCCATCGTCGTGCGCAGGCGGCCGAGCGCCGCGATCGTCTGGGGATCGGCGCGAATCCAGCCCACCCGAAGCCCGCCCCAGAAGATCTTGCTGGCCGACCCCAGGGTGATGACCTGACGCCCGGACGGATCGTGGATCGCGACGGGCGGCGGCGGCGCGAAGTCCAGGCCCATCGCCGCCATCGTCTCGTCGATCACCAGCGGCGTGTGGCTGCGCATCGCCACGGCGACCAGCGCGCGGCGGGTCGCCGGGTCCATGCTGCGCCCGGTGGGATTGTGACAATCGGCGATCACATAGGCAAAGCGCGGGTTGGTTTGGCGAAACGCGGCGTCCATGGCGTCGATGTCCCACCCATGAGTCGGCAGACCGACCGGCACCGGCACGACATGCGCGCGCTGCAACGCCTGAATGATATTGTGATAGGTGGGATGGTCGATCACCACCCGGTCGCCTGGTCCGGCCAGCCATTGCAGCAGCAGCGAAAAGCCCTGCTGCGCGCCATTGGTGATGATGATCTGGTCGGCGTCGGTAGGGCAGCCGCGCCGCGCATAATGGGCTGCGACCGCGCGGCGCAACACGGGCAGGCCGAGCGGATCATAGCCCAGATCACCCAGATAGGCGGGCAGCGCCTCCATCGCATGGCTATAGGCGCGGGCGACGCCGGGCGCGGCGGGCAGCGCGGCATGGGTCCAGTTCAGCAGATTGTCGCCGGTCGCTATGTCGATGTCACCCGTGGGCGGCTCGATCCGGCCGGGCGGCAGGCGCGTGACGCTGCCCGACCCCTGGCGGCTTTCCAGATAGCCTTCATCGCGCAATCGGTCGAAGGCGGCGGCGATGGTCGTGCGCGACAGGCCCAGCGCAGCGGCCAGTTCGCGCTCGCCCGGCAGCCGGACGTCAAGGCCAATCCGTCCATCCAGCACCAGCATCCGCAATGCCTGCGCCAGTTGGCGATAGGCCGGTTCCGCGCTGTCCTGCGCGCGCCATGCGCCAAGCAGGCGCAGCAGAGAGGGGGGACGCAAAAAGGAAGTGGACATGAAGCAATGGTCCATATGACGATTCGGATAAGGCCATTTATGCAGCATTGGTCCTTTTGGAAAAGGCCAATTCCGCGCCAAAAGCCTGCTCATGATGATGCCCCGCCGCCTTTTCCAGCTTTTCTGGGGCCTTGGCCTCTATGGTTTCTCCATGGCGCTGATGCTGCGCGCCAATCTGGGCCTCGATCCCTGGGACGTCCTGCATCAGGGGCTGGCCCCACGATTGGGATTGAGTTTTGGCATGACGGTCAATCTGATCGGTGCCGTCGTGCTGCTGCTGTGGTGGCCGATGCGTCAGCGGCCGGGAATCGGGACGGTCTGCAACATCGTGGTCATCGGAACGGCAGTGGACCTGGCGCTGCTGATGCTGCCGACGCCGGACGGCTATGCGATGCGCGCGACATGGCTGGGCGCTGGCATCGTGCTGAACGGCATTGCAGGCGGCGCCTATATCGGCGCGGGCCTGGGGCCGGGACCACGCGACGGGCTGATGACCGGGCTGTGCCGCCGCACCGGGTGGCCGGTCAAATGGGTGCGCACCGGGATCGAGATCGGCGTGCTGGCGATCGGCTGGATGCTGGGCGGCACGGTGGGCGTCGGCACTATCCTCTATGCCGCGAGCATCGGCTGGATCGTCCACCACGCCCTGCCCTTCTTTCGAATCGATGTGCCGGAACGCCCGGCGATCGCCTGACACGCCCCGGACGACAGACGGGTCAATTTACCTGGCTGCACAGCATTGATACCGACAGCAAAGGCAATATCTATGTGACAGAGGTGAACACGGGTCGACGCGTGCAGAAGCTGGTGTTCACCGGCATCGAATGAGGGGGGGAACGCCACATGGCGACCGAATTATACGACCTGACCGTGCCTGTATTCATCCGCGGCCTGCAAGCCCTGTCCGGGCTGCTGGAAAAAGGCGCGGCCTTTGCGCAGGAAAAGGGCATTGATCCGCTGACGCTGACGAGTGCGCGGCTGATCCCGGATATGGCGCCGCTCACCAGTCAGGTGCAGTTCGCCAGCGACACGGCCAAGGGCTGCGTGATCCGCCTCGGCCAGTTCGACCCGGTGCCCATGCCGGACAATGAACAGAGTTTCGGAGATTTGCAGGCGCGAATTGCCAAGACCATCGCCTTCCTCGACAGCGTGCCGCGCGACATGATCGATGGGCGTGAGGATGCCGACGTCGTGCTCAAAGTGCCCAATGGCGAGATTCCCTTCACCGGGCGCAGCCATGTGCTGGGCTTTTCGCTCGCCAACTTTTATTTCCATATCAGCATGGCCTATGCGCTGCTGCGGCAGGCGGGAGTCCCGATCGGCAAGATCGACTATCTGGGCGGGATCTAACGCGCACGACGGATGGAGCGGGATGGCCTTGAGAAGGCTGTCCCGCCGCCGCCCGGCATTGCTATCCGATTGGCAATCGCTCTAGCCCGCGATCAGGCGGATATAGGCGCTTGCTACCCAACCGCTGACGCATGGGCCGTCATAGGGCTGTTTGCGGTCCACCGGCGAAGCGACGCCGCAATCCACAGTTGCCGTTCCATTGCCGGCGGGCGTCGGCACCACCACCACGCCCAGCCATTTCTGGTCGAGGCTGCGGGTGCAAATCGCGGCGCGTTGTCCTTCGGCCAGGCTCGCCAATTCCTTTGCGTCGGCAAAGGGCGCGGCGCGCAGCGCCAGACCCCCTGCCCCGCTGCGCGTCACCTGTCCCAATCCACCGCAGGCGTCCATCCGGGGGCCATCCTCTCCAATCGTCACGGGTCGCGCCATCGGCGCGTCCATGCGGCTTTCGGGCACGTCTTCGCGCGGCGCGCCCGCAAGCGAACTGTTGGGCAATTCCTCCAGCACTTCCCGGCTATCGGAACAGGCGGCGAGCATCAGGACAAGGGCAATCGATCGTAACATGGATGCTGCGATAGACCGCTCCCGCTCGCCGGGGAAGGGGCCATGTTTCGCTTTAGTTTCAGGCCGCCTTTGCCTATAGGCTTGGCATGAGCGAAGAACCCGTCAACACCCCCAACACCAATGAATATGGCGCAGACAGCATCAAGGTGCTGAAAGGGCTGGACGCCGTGCGCAAGCGGCCTGGCATGTATATCGGCGACACCGACGATGGATCGGGCCTGCACCATATGGTGTTCGAGGTCAGCGACAATGCGATCGACGAAGCGCTGGCCGGTCATTGCGACAAGATCGTCATCACATTGAACCCCGACGGGTCGATCAGCGTGGAGGATAACGGTCGCGGCATCCCGACCGGCATCCACAAGGAAGAAGGCGTATCGGCGGCCGAGGTCATCATGACCCAGCTGCACGCAGGCGGAAAATTCGAAAATACCAGCGACGACAATGCCTATAAGGTGTCGGGCGGCCTGCACGGCGTGGGCGTATCAGTGGTGAACGCCCTATCCGAATGGCTGGACCTCAACATCTGGCGCGACGGCAAGGAGCATTATATGCGCTTTGCCTATGGCGATGCGACCGCGCCTTTGAAGGTGGTCGGCGATGCGCCCGCAGGCAAGAAGGGGACACGCGTCACCTTCCTGGCGTCGATGGAAAAGGCGCCGGGCGACGGCGCGACGTTCAAGAACCACACCGAATTCGACTTCGAGAAGCTGGAACATCGCTATCGCGAACTGGCCTTCCTCAATAGCGGCGTGCGCCTGTTCCTAGTCGATGCCCGGCATGAGGAAAAGAAGGAAATCGAGTTGTTCTACGAGGGCGGCATCGCGGCCTTCGTGAAATATCTCGACCGCAACAAGTCGGCGATGATGCCGGAGCCGATCGCCATTTCCGGCACCCGCGACGATGTCACCATCGACGTCGCGCTGGAGTGGAACGACAGCTATTATGAAAATGTGCTGTGTTTCACGAATAACATTCCACAGCGCGACGGCGGCACGCATTTGGCCGCCTTCCGCGCGGCGCTGACCCGCACGCTCAACAATTATGCGGAAAAGTCCGGCGCGCTGAAGAAGGAAAAGGTCTCGCTGACCGGCGAGGACATGCGCGAAGGGCTGACCGCGATCGTTTCGGTCAAGCTGCCCGATCCCAAATTCTCGTCCCAGACCAAGGACAAGCTGGTGTCTTCCGAAGTGCGCCAGCCGCTCGAAAGCCTGATGGCCGACAAGATGGCCGAATGGCTGGAGGAAAATCCTGCGTTCGGCAAGATGATCGTGCAAAAGGTGATCGACGCCGCCGCCGCCCGCGAAGCCGCCAAGAAGGCGCGCGAATTGACGCGGCGCAAGGGCGTGCTGGACATTGCCAGCCTGCCCGGCAAGCTCGCCGACTGTCAGGAACGCGATCCCGCCAAGTCCGAACTTTTCCTGGTCGAAGGCGATTCGGCCGGTGGCTCGGCCAAGCAGGGCCGCAACCGGCATAATCAGGCAATTTTGCCGCTCAAGGGCAAGATCCTGAACGTCGAACGTGCCCGCTTCGACAAGATGCTCTCGTCCAAGGAAGTCGGCACGCTGATCCAGGCGATGGGCACCGGCATTCGCGACGATTTCAACCTGGAAAAGCTGCGCTACCACAAGATCGTCATCATGACCGACGCGGACGTCGACGGCGCGCATATCCGCACGCTGCTGCTGACCTTCTTCTATCGCCAGATGCCGCAGATCATCGATGGCGGGCATCTCTACATCGCCCAGCCGCCGCTCTACAAGGCGACGCGCGGTCGGTCGGAAGTGTATCTCAAGAACGAAGCGGCGCTGGAGCAATATCTGGTCGACAATGGCGTCGATACGATGGCGCTGGAAACCGCGCAGGGTCCGCGCACGGGCGATGACCTGCGCAGCCTGATCGAACATGCGCGGCGGATGCGCGCGGTGATGCGCTATGTGCCACGCCGCTATAATCCCGCCATCATCGAGGCGCTGAGCCTCAACGGCGCGCTCGATCCCGAACTGTCGACCGACGCCCAGGCAGAGCGGTTGGCTGCGACAGTCACATGGATGGGCGCGCAGGATGTCGAGGGCCGTTGGAGTGGCAGCGTCGCCGAAGAAGGCGGTTTCCATTTCCAGCGCGCGTGGCGCGGCGTCACCGATCATCATGTGATCGAGGGCGGATTCATCGGATCGGCTGAGGCGCGCAAGCTGCACAGCATCGCGGCGGAGGATGCAGGCAGTTACCTCAATCCCGCCCGTCTGGTCACGGTGAAGGCCGCACTCGCTGCCGAGGAAGCAGGCGCCGACGACCTGCCCGCCGCGCCGCTCAAGGGCGCGATGGTGACGCGGCCGAGCGAATTGCTGGAAGCGATCCTGACCGCCGGACGCAAGGGACTGGCGATCCAGCGCTACAAGGGTCTGGGTGAAATGAACGCAGAACAGCTGTGGGAAACCACGCTGGACCCGGACAATCGCTCGATGCTGCGGGTTGAAGTCGATCAGGCCGATGTCGCCGACGAGATTTTCAGCCGCCTGATGGGTGAAGTCGTCGAACCACGGCGCGAATTCATTCAGGACAATGCGCTCAACGTCGCCAATCTGGATGTGTAACCCATGATCGAAGCGGATCTGCCCCGTTGCACCTGGGTGCCGCAGGGCGATCCGCTTTATCGCGCCTATCATGATGACGAATGGGGCGTCCCCGAACGCGATTCGCGGATGCTCTGGGAAATGCTCATGCTGGAGGGGTTTCAGGCGGGCCTCTCCTGGATCACGATCCTGCGCAAACGCGAGACGTTCCGTGCCGCCTTCGCCGGTTTCGATCCCGACCGCGTCGCCGCCTTTGGCCCCGCCGATGTCGAACGATTGATGGGCGATCCCGGCATCATCCGCGCCCGCGCAAAGATAGAGGCGACGATCGCAGGCGCGCGTATCTTCTGCGCCATGCGCGATGCTGGCGAGGATTTTGCCGCCTATGTCTGGTCCTTTGTCGACGGCGTGCCCCTCCGCAATGACGGCCTGACCTTCCCGGCGAAGACCGACCTGTCCGAGCGGATGTCCAAAGACCTCAAGAAACGCGGCTTCAAATTTGTCGGGCCGGTCATCGTCTATGCCTGGATGCAGGCGATAGGCTTGGTCAACGATCATGCCGTCGCCTGTTTCCGCCGGGACGAAATGGCGGACCTGTGATGCGGCTGTGGCCCCTTCCCCTCATCCTTCTGCTCGCAGCATGCGACAATGAGGAAGCGCCGCCATTCGTCAACAACGCTCAACCGGCAGCCACCGCCCCTATCGTCACGCGCGGCGACGATGCGGAAGAGCCACTGGTCACCCCCCAATCGCCGCCGGTTCCACGTGAAACAGCGGATCATAGGCCCGAATCTCCCCCTCTCCCCATCGCGCCACGCTCAAAAATCGATCAATATCGCGCGATCGGCACAGAGCCTTTTTGGTCGGTGACGATCACCGGATCGACCGCGCTGCTCGACCGGCCCGACCGTTCACCGCTCCGTTATGACGTGACCCGCAACAGTAACGACCGGGCGGTCCGCTAT
Organism: Sphingomonadaceae bacterium; assembly: GCA_016000085.1. GTDB lineage: Bacteria > Pseudomonadota > Alphaproteobacteria > Sphingomonadales > Sphingomonadaceae > Sphingobium. The sequence goes on along the minus strand of JAECRT010000004.1, from coordinate 97,005 downwards.
TTGGGCGATGGTTTTGCCATGACCTTGACGCCCGGCCCCTGTAGCGACGGGATGAGCGACAGCATCTGGTCCGATCAGGTGGCCGTGGCATTTGGCGAAGGTACGCTGAAAGGGTGCGGCGGCGCGCGCGATGACGACGGCGATCCTGCGCTCTAATCCGCGCGCATCGCCTGCTCCACCAGCGCTTCGGCCTCGATCAACAACGCATCTTCCGCCGCACTTTGGGCGACATGCTCGCGGCCGATCAGGATCAGCACCGGCACCGCGAGCGGACTCACCCTGTCCAGTTCAATATGCAGCATCGTGGTTGCCGCCCGATCGATCAGGTCACCCAGCCGCCCTACATCGGTCATGCGCGCGCGCGCATCGGCCCATGCGGCCTTGAGCAACAGATGGTCGGGCTGATATTTGCGCAGCACATCATAGATAAGGTCTGTGGAGAAGGTGACCTGTCGCCCGGTCTTGCGTTTGCCGGGATGCTGCCGCTCGATCAGGCCCGAAATCACCGCCACGTCGCGAAAGGCGCGCTTCAACAGACTCGACTGTTCGACCCAGTCGACAAATTCATGATCCAGAATATCGGCGGAAAACAGGCTTTTGGGGTCAGTCACCGGCTTCAGCCCATAGACCGCCAGCGCATAGTCGTTCGACACGAAGCCGAGCGGCATCAGCCCCTGGCTCTCCATCCGTCGGGTCAGCAACATGCCCAAGGACTGATGCGCGTTCCAACCCTCGAAACTGTAGCAGACCAGATAATGGCGCCCTTCATGCGGGAAGGTTTCGATCATTAGCTGGCCCGGTTGTGGCAAGGCAGAGCGAATTTTCTGCATCTCCAGCCATTCGCGCACATCCTGTGGAAAGCGGTGCCATTCGTCCGGTTCGGCCAGGAAATGCCGCACGCGATCGGCCAGCCGCGTCGACATCGCCATGCGCGTGCCGCCCCAACTGGGAATTCGCGCCTGCTTCGCGGTCGCGCGCACGATCAGGTCGCTCGTGTCCATCCGCACCACCTCCAGCGCCATGCCAGAAAAGAAGAAGCTGTCGCCCGGCGTCAGGCTGGCGGCGAATCCTTCTTCGACCGTCCCCAGCTTGCGACCATTGTTGAACCGCACCGCCAGCGCAGGCTGATCGACGATGATGCCGGCGTTCAGCCGATGCTGCTGGATGAAGCGCGGATGGGAGACGCGCCACACCATCTTTCCCTCGGCGTCCGCCTCCTGCGTCAGCCGTTTGAATCGATCATAGGCGCGCAGGGCATAACCGCCGCCCTCGATAAAATGCAGCACATTCGCGAACGCCTCCGCGCTCAACCCGCTATAGGGCGTGGCCGACTGCATCTCGGCCAGCAAGTCTTCCTCGCGAAACGGCCCGGCGCAGGCCAGCCCCATGACATGCTGGGCCAGCACATCCAGGCTGCCGGCGCGGAAATCATCGGCGTCGCGCTCCCCGGCCTCCACCGCGTCCAGCGCCGCGCGCGCTTCCAGATATTCGAAACGATTGCCCGGAATCAGGATGGCCTCGCTGGGCGTGTCGAGCCGATGATTGGCGCGACCGATCCGCTGGAGCAGGCGCGAACTGCCCTTGGGCGCCCCCATCTGGATCACGCAATCGACATTGCCCCAGTCCACCCCCAGGTCGAGCGAAGCCGTCGCGACCAACGCGCGCAACTTCCCCGCCGCCATGGCCGATTCCACCTTGCGCCGCGCCTCGATCGACAGGCTGCCATGATGGATGGCAATGGGCAGGTTGGCGTCGTTGACCGACCATAATTCCTGAAAGATGAGTTCAGCCAGGCCGCGCGTATTGCAGAACACCAGCGTTGTCGCCCGCCGTTCAATCTCCGCCATGACCTGTTTTGCGGCATATTTGCCCGAATGGCCCGACCATGGCACGCGGCCTTCGGGGATCAGGATGGTGACGTTCGGCTCCGCCCCTGCCTCCCCCAAGATCGGCGTGACCGTGTTGATATCGCCATCGGGCGCGAGCCAGGCGCGATAGGCATCGACATCGGCCACCGTGGCCGACAGCGCGACGCGGCGCAGCGCCGGATTGATCGCCTGCAACCGGGCCATCGACAGATTGAGCAGATCGCCGCGCTTCTGCGTGGCAAAGGCATGGACTTCATCGATGATGACGGTGCGCAGTCGGTCGAACATCAGGGCGGCGTCGGGGTAACTGAGCAACAGCGACAGCGATTCGGGCGTGGTCAGCAAGATTTGCGGTGGTCGCGCGCGCTGCCGCGCCTTGCGATCCGACGGCGTGTCGCCCGTGCGCGTCTCGACGCTGATGGGCAGGCCCATTTCCTCGATCGGGGCCAGCAAGTTGCGCCGCACATCCACCGCCAGCGCCTTGAGTGGCGACACATAGAGCGTATGCAGCCCTTCGCCCGGAGCCTCGATCAGGTCGGTGATCGTTGGCAGAAAGCCCGCCAGCGTCTTGCCCGCTCCGGTCGGCGCGACCAGCAGGGCATGTTCGCCACGCCGCGCCGCCGCCAGCATATCCATCTGGTGCCGACGCGGACGCCAGCCGCGCGCGGCAAACCATGTCTCCAGCGGATCGGGAAGGCGCGCATCCATCGCCACCGATGTAGGGTGCCCCCGATGCCCTGTCACGGTCCGCCGTGCATCCCGTGCGATCTTCTACGATGGTCCCGCCTGGTGGATAATGGTAAGATCGCGTCGTTTCGTCCCGATTCCGCGCAGGATATGGACGATGCCCGACAGAGAGAGGAGAGCGGCCGATGCCCGAAAAACATCGCCAACCTTTGGTAGCAGGTCCATCGCCCGCCACCCCCTATGACATTTGGATCATGCCATTCGTCTTTTGGGCCAATTGGTGGAGCCTGTGCGAACAGGCTCTGCACGTCACCCAAACTCGCCTGTGTCCCGCCGAAAACAAGGAGCAGCCTGCCGGAGATAGCGTGGATATAGAGGTCGAAGAAGGGCTCGTCGCCTGAGCACGTGCGCCTCGCGCACGGAATAATCATATAGAGCGAAGAAATAATCTTGCTCGACCCGCTGGCCCCTGCCCGCCTTTGTGCGTTACACTCCTGCCCATGACAGCGGCACTTGAGATGCCGCCCTGATAGTAGGAGACAAGATATGAGCGGCGAAACCGAAGCCGATCTGACCGGCGTTGAACCCCCGCACAACCGCCGCCGTCCCAAACCGCCGATCATGGAAATTGACGGCCGCAAACTAAAGCCCGCCACCCTGATGATGGGCCATGGCTATGACCCGACGCTGTCGGAAGGCTCGCTCAAACCGCCGATTTTCCTGACATCCACCTTCGCTTTCGAAAGCGCGGCGGCGGGCAAGCGCCATTTCGAAGGCGTCACCGGCATCCGTCCGGGTGGTTCGGACGGCCTGGTCTATTCGCGCTTCAACGGTCCCAATCAGGAAATTTGCGAGGATCGCCTGTCGGTATGGGAAGAAGCCGAAGATGCGCTGCTCTTTTCCAGCGGCATGTCCGCCATCGCCACCACTCTGCTGGCGCTGGTGCAACCGGGTGACGTGATCGTTCATTCCGCTCCTCTCTATGCCGCGACCGAATCGCTGATCGGACGGATATTGGGCCGCTTCGGCGTGCAGTGGCTCGATTTCCCGGCAGGCGCGACCGCCGACGAGATTGGCGCTGTCATCGAACAGGCGCAGGGTCTGGGGCGGGTTGCACTCATCTATCTGGAAAGCCCGGCCAATCCCACCAATGTGCTGGTCGACCTGGAGGCGGTAGTCGCGCGGCGCAACTCGCTTTTTGCCGGTGCCGACCATGTGCCGCCGATCGCGATCGACAACACGTTCCTCGGCCCGCTCTGGCACAAGCCGATCACCCACGGCGCCGATCTCGTCATCTACAGCCTGACCAAATATGCCGGCGGGCATAGCGATCTGGTTGCGGGCGGCGTGCTGGGAACCAATGCGCTCATCACCACCATCCGGCTGATGCGCAACACGATCGGCACCATTCTCGATCCCCATTCGGCCTGGATGCTGATGCGCAGCCTGGAAACGCTGGAATTGCGGATGAGCCGGGCGGGCGACAATGCCGCCAAGGTATGCGCCTGGCTGCGTGACCAGCCGCAGGTGGAAAAGATCGTCTATCTAGGCTTCCCCGAAACCGAACGGCAGGCGGACATATATAGCCGCCATTGCACCGGCGCGGGATCGACCTTCTCGCTCTATCTCAAAGGTGGCGAGCCGGAAGCCTTCGCTTTTCTGGATGGGCTCAAGATCGCCAAGCTGGCGGTCAGCCTGGGCGGCACCGAAACGCTCGCCAGCCATCCGGCGGCGATGACGCACCTGTCCGTCCCGGCCGCGCGCAAGGCGGCGCTGGGCATTGGCGACAATATGGTCCGCATCTCGATCGGCTGCGAAGATGCGGACGATCTGATCGCGGACTTTACCCAGGCGCTGCGGGCGATCGGCTGAACCATGGTCGCCCGTCCGCTGTTGCTGATCGGCCAGCCGCATCTGGCGCCGCTCCTGTCTTTGCTCGCCGCCGATTATGACGTCATGAGCCTGTGGGACCAGCCTGATGCGGCGGCGCTGCAACGGGTCGACGCGCTGATATGGGCGGGTGAGTTCATATTGGGAAGCGAACTGGTCGACGCGATGCCGCACCTGCGCCTCATCGCTTGCTTCACCGTGGGCTATGACGGCGTGGATCTGGCCCTGGCGCGCGAACGGGGCATCGCGGTGACTCATGCGGGCGACGTCAATGCGGAGGATGTGGCGGACCATGCCATCGGCCTGATGATCGCCCATCGTCGCTGGATCGTGGCGGGCGACCGCCATGTCCGTGCGGGGCAATGGACGGTCGAAGCCAAGACGCGCACCCGTTCAATGGGCGCGGCGCGTCTAGGCATCGTGGGCATGGGTGCGATCGGCATCGCGGTGGCGGAGCGGGCGCAAGCGATGAAGATGGCGATCGGCTGGTGGGGGCCGCGCGACAAGCCCGCCCTCCCCTGGCCCCGCGCCGCCAGCCTGATGGCGCTGGCAGCGGACAGCGACATAATGCTGGTCGCCGCCCGCGCGGACGATCACAACCGCCGGATGATCGCTGCACCGATCATGGACGCCCTTGGCCCCGACGGGCTACTCGTCAATGTCGCGCGCGGTCAGTTGGTGGATGAGGATGCGCTGATCGCCGCGCTGACGTCCGGGCGGCTGGGCGGCGCGGCGATCGACGTGTTCGATCCCGAACCGACCGATCCGGCGCGCTGGGTCGATGTCCCCAATGTCGTGCTAACCCCGCATACCGGCGGCGCGACCCATGCAGCGGTCGGCCGTATGGCGCAGATGCTGATGGCCAATCTGAGCGCCCATTTTGCAGGCGCGCCGCTGCCCTCGCCGGTTGCCTAGCTCCAGTCCACCCGTGTCCAGCCCCGCTCCGCCGCCAGCTTTGCCAGCGGCTTGTGGGGGTTGGACGCGAAGGGGATGTCGGCAAATTCCAGCATCGGCGCATCCGACACATGGTCGGAATAGGCGCGAATATGCGCCTGCGTGCGGTCGATCGCCTCGGCCGCCATCCACGCCTTGATCATCCGCAGCTTGCCGGTGTCATAGCAATTCTCGCCCGCGATCTTCGCGCGGACATAGCGCAGATCCTGGCTCAGATGGTCGGTCGCGATCACCGCGTCGAACCCCAACCGCCGCGCGATCGGCTCGACATAGAGGCGGTAGGACGCCGTCGCCAGCACCAGCCGATAGCCGTCCGCCCGGTCCCGCGCGATCTGCTGCACCGCGCCCGCGCGCAAATTGGTCGCCACCACCTTGTCGGCATAGCTTTCGATATGGGGCATCAGTTTCGCCCGCTCGACATTATGGCCGATCATCAGCGCCTGATTACATTCCTTGAGCCGCTGGCGCGTGATGAGCTTCAGCACATAGGCCAGCATCAACAGAACGACACAGGGAAGCAACAGCAGCCGCCACGGCGCCATCGCTCGCGCCACATGGATAAGAAAGCCGGTATAGGTGCCCGTAAAGGTCACCGTGCGGTCCATGTCATAGATTGCCAGCCGGTGATTCATGCCGTGATCGAAACTTTTCCGTGCGCCCTTCGTTCTAACGTGCGGATGGGCCGTTTCGGCTTGCCGTGCAACCGATAATGGACCAGTAATCCCATCGCATGAACAAAGCCGCCGATCTTACTGAAGAAATGCGCGACGGCGGCACTGTCATCCGGCTTTCAGGCTCCCTAGCAATTGCGTGCCTGCGCGATTTGCCCAACAGGCTGGACGCGGTGCAAGGCCCCGTCAGCGCGATCGATCTGTCCGATGTCGACCATATGGACACGATAGGCGCATGGACGGTACATCGCACCGCCAAAAGGCTGGGGACAGAGGTTACAGGTGCCCGCGACGAAACTCGCCGCCTGATCGACGCCGTCGGATCACTCGATGAACCCGTGGCCATCCGCCCGGACCATGTCCCCGCCCTGACCCGCGTCGTCGGCCAGATTGGCGAGGCTGTGACGGCTGCGGGATCGACCCTGTTCGGCCTGCTGGGCTTTTTCGGCGCGACACTGGTCGCTGCGTGGAGCCTGATCCGCCACCCCAGCCGCTTCCGCGTCAACGCCGTGGTGCAACGGTTTGAGGTCGTGGGCGTCTCCGCGCTGGGCATTATCGGGCTGATGAGTTTCCTGATCGGCATCGTCATCGCACAACAGGGGTCGGTGCAATTGCGCCAGTTCGGCATGGAAATGCTGACGATCAATCTGGTGGGCCGCCTTACTTTCCGCGAATTGGGCGTGCTGATGACCGCGATCATGGTCGCAGGCCGCTCGGGTTCGGCTTTCGCCGCACAGCTTGGCACCATGAAGCTGACCGAAGAGGTCGATGCCATGCGCACCATCGGCGTGTCGCCGATGGAAGCCCTGGTGCTGCCGCGCACGTTGGCGGTCATCGTCATGATGCCGCTTCTGGGCTTTTACGCGTCGGTGATGTCGGTGATCGGCGGCGGCTTCCTCTGCGCGATCGCCCTGGACATCCCGCCCGTCACCTTCATTCAGCGACTGCGCGAAGTGGTGCCGATCACCGATCTGTGGGTGGGGCTGATCAAGGCGCCCGTATTCGGCATGATCATCGCCATATCGGGCTGTTTTCAGGGCATGCAGGTCAAGGGCAGCGCCGAGGAAGTGGGCTTACGCACCACCGCCGCCGTCGTGCAGGCAATCTTCCTGGTCATCGTGATCGACGCCATTTTCGCGGTCTTCTTCACCTGGGTAGGGTGGAATTGATGGCCCCGGAAGAAGAAGCCGCCGCCGAAGAAGCGCGTATCGAACATGCGGTAGAGAATCAGGATATCGCCGTATCCGTGCGCGGCCTGCGTAACAGCTTCGGTGACCAGCTCGTCCATGAAGGGCTGGACCTGGACGTGCGCAAGGGCGAGATATTGGGCGTCGTCGGCGGGTCTGGCACCGGCAAGTCGGTGCTGATGCGCGCGATCATCGGGCTGCAAACGCCGGACGAAGGCGAAATCCACGTCTTTGGCGAATCTATGATTGGCCGGCTGGATGACGAGGCGCTGGCGATCCGCAAGCGCTGGGGCGTGCTGTTTCAGGGCGGCGCGCTGTTTTCGACGCTGACCGTCGCGGAAAATGTCGAAGTGCCGATCCGGGAATATTATCCCAACATCGGAGCGCAGCTGCGCGACGAGATCGCCGCCTACAAAATTCGCATGACCGGGTTGCCGACCGAAGCCGGTCCCAAATATCCCGCCGAACTATCCGGCGGCATGAAGAAACGCGCCGGGCTGGCCCGCGCGCTGGCGCTGGACCCCGATCTGCTGTTCCTCGACGAGCCGACCGCCGGACTGGACCCGATCGGGGCGGCTGCTTTCGACGAACAAACCCGCAAATTGCAGGAAACGCTCGGCCTGACCGTCTTCCTCATCACGCACGATCTCGATACGCTCTATTCGATTTGCGACCGGGTGGCGGTACTGGCGGACAAAAAGGTGATTGCGGTCGGCACGATCAACGAACTGCTGGCGCTGGATCACCCTTGGATTCAGGAATATTTCAACGGCCCACGCGGCCGGGCCGCCACCGCGGCCGTGACGCGCGAAAAGGCTCGCGAACAGGATAGGGCGGCACAAACCCCGCCCGATGGAAGGCGATAGGATATGGAAACCCGCTCCAATCATGTGCTGGTGGGCACGGTCACGCTGCTGTTGCTGGCCGCGATCATTGCCGCCGCCTTCTGGTTCTCGCGCCTGTCTCAGGGCGATAACAAGGAGTATGACATCTTCTTCAAACAGTCGGTCAACGGCTTGGCCAAGGGATCGAGCGTCAATTATTCGGGCGTGCCATCGGGCCAGGTCGAAAAGATCGAACTGTGGAAGCGCGATCCCAGCTTCGTGAAGGTCCGCATTTCGGTGAAGGACGGCACACCCGTATTGCAGGGCACGACCGCGACCATCGCGGGCGTGGGCTTCACCGGGGTCAGCGAAATCGTGCTGGACGGCGCGGTCAAGGGTGCGCCACCGATCGAATGTCCGGCCGATAACCCGCTTGCCGCCTGCCCCGAAGGCGTGGCGGTGATCCCGACCAAGCCCGGCGCGCTGGGCGAATTGCTCAACAACGCCCCCCAATTGCTGGAACGCCTGTCGACCCTGACCGAACGGCTCACCGAATTGCTGAACGACAAGAATCAGCAGTCGATCGCGGGCATCCTGACCAATGTCGAACGGGTGTCGGGCGCATTGGCCGATCGTAGCCCAGAAATCGCCGCAACCCTGGCCGAAGCACGCATCGCGGTGCAACGCACCGGTGTCGCCATCGAACAGATCGGCAAGCTGGCGGCGACCACCGATTCCATGCTGAACGATGAGGGCAAGCCGCTGATGGCTGACCTGCGCAAGAGCGTGCAGGCCGCGACCAACAGCATCCAGACGCTGGACAAAACCATCGGCGAAGCACAACCGGGCGTGAAGGCGTTCAGCAACCAGACCATGCCGGAAGTCAATCAACTGGTCCGCGATCTGCGCGAAATGTCGCGCTCCTTCCGTGGCGTGGCCGAAAAACTCGACCAGCAGGGCGCAGGCTCGCTGGTCGGATCGCCCAAGCTGCCGGACTATAAGCCATGATGAGAGAGAGTAGGCGCATGTTCCACGCGAAACCCACCGGCGCCATCGTCGCGCTGACTGCCGCCGTCTTGCTTTCGGGCTGCGTCTCTTTTGGCGCGAAGCCGCCCGAACGGCTGTTGACGTTGGATGCCGCGCACAAGGTGCCCGCCGGTACGGCGCATAGTGCGGGATCGGGGCGCAGCCTGATGGTCACCGAACCGGAAGCTCCCCGCATGCTCGATACGGTGCGCGTGCCGGTGCAGGTCAACCCCACATCGGTCGCCTATGTGACCGACGTGCAATGGGCCGACACACCGCGCCACCTGTTCCGTCGCTTGCTGGCGGAAACCATATCAGCCACGACCGATCGCATCGTTCTGGATTCAGGGCAGTTTTCTGGCGACGGTGGGCAAAGGCTGGGCGGCGAACTGGTGGCGTTCGGCCTCGATGCTGGCGGCAACACGGCTATCGTCACCTATGATGCGGTGCTGTCGACCCCCAATGGCGTTGCCCTCGCGCGCCAGCGCTTCACCGCCAGCACCCCGGTTGGCAGCAAGATCGAATCGACGACCGTCGGCGCCCCGCTCAATGCGGCCGCCAACAAGGTCGCCGCTGATGTCGCTGCCTGGGTCGCCGCGCAGAAAGACTGACGCTTCAAGCGAGTGAAGGCGTGCGCCGCCGCGCACGCGACCTTCACTCCAGGCTTTTGCTCGCCTGTTCTGTGACATCCTTCGACAGGCCGGGTTGCGCCAATATCCGCTGCAACTCGGCCCGCATCAGCGCTCCGCGGCGTTCATCGAACCGCTTCCACCGGCCCAGCGGCGGCACGAGGCGCGCCGCAGTCTGAGGATTCAACCGGTCCAGTGCGATAATGCAGTCCGCGACCAGCCTATATCCCTTGCCTGACCCATGGTGGAACGCCCACTGATTGCCCGCGAATGCGCCATATAGCGCACGCACCCGGTTCGGATTGGCGAGCGTGAAATCCTTGTGCCGCGCCAGTTCCTCGACCAGATCGACAGTATCGGCATGGACCGCGAAAGCCTGGGTCTGAAACCATTTGTCGAGCGTCAGCGCATCCGCGCCATAACGATTATAGAAAATGTCGAGCGCAGCCTCCCGTTCCGGGCTGGACCCATTGGCCAATGTGCCGAA
>JAECRT010000004.1:84588-86682 GCA_016000085.1 Sphingomonadaceae bacterium | reverse complement strand
ACGGTCGCCATCTGGTCGCCCAGATAGGCTTCACTGGGCAGCCGGATCACTTCGGCGACAAAGGCTGGGTCGAGCAGCGGATCGGTGATGCTGTTGCGAATGGCCGTGACGACCGCATCCTCATCCACCGCATGGCCTGCGATCCGCCCGATCAGCACATTGACCATCAACTGCTGCATCGCTTCGTAGCGCGCGAACGGATCATCGTCGCGCGCCGACAGGAAGGCGAGATCCGCCTGGCTACGGTTGGCCTCGACGATGACCGGCGCGGAGAAGCCGCGATTGATAGACAGGATCGGCACGGTGGCGAAGCCGGTGAACGTGAAGCTCTGTGCCGCGTCCGTCAGCATCAGCAATGCATCGCCCCCGTGCGTTCCCGTCGTCGCGTCGAACAGGGCAACCCGCAACGGGATCGCCATCGGTTGCTTGTCCGGTTGGCCAGGCGTTGCGCCCAAGCTCTGCTCCAGCTTCAACTCGACCGTCTGCGTCACCGGATCATGGTGCAGCAGCGCCCGCACATGCGGTGTCCCCGCCTGTGCGTACCAGCGACGGAACTGGGTCAGGTCGATCCCCCCGCCATCTTCCATCGCAACGACGAAATCTTCGCAGGTGGCTGCTTCGCCATCATGCCGGTCGAAATACAGGTCGCTGCCCGCCCGGAACCGTTCCGGTCCCAATATCAGCGCCAGCATGCGGATCACCTCCGCGCCCTTATTATAGATGGTTGCCGTGTAGAAGTTACTGATTTCCATATAGGATTCAGGCCGGATCGGGTGTGCAAGCGGCCCGCTATCCTCCTGGAACTGGGCCGCACGCAAGATGCGGACATCCTCGATCCGCTTGACCGCATGGCTGCCCATATCGGCCGAAAAACTCTGGTCGCGAAAAACGGTGAAGCCTTCTTTCAGGCTCAACTGGAACCAGTCGCGGCAGGTCACGCGGTTGCCGGACCAGTTGTGGAAATATTCATGGGCCACCACCCCTTCGACCCCATCATAGTCGATGTCGGTCGCCGTCTCCGGGTCCGCCAATATGTAGCGCGAATTGAATATGTTAAGGCCTTTATTCTCCATCGCGCCAAAATTGAAATCGGCAACGGCGACGATGTTGAACACGTCCAGATCATATTCCCGGCCATAGACGCGCTCGTCCCAAGCCATGCTGTTCTTGAGCGCCCGCATCGCGTGATCGGTGCGCGGCAAATCGGCGTCCTTGACCCATATGCCCAGCGCCACCGCGCGCCCACTCATCGTAATGAACTGATCGACATTGCAGGCGAGATTGCCCGCGACCAGCGCGAACAGATAGCAGGGCTTGGGAAAGGGATCATTCCACCGCGCCCAGTGGCGCCCTGCACCATCCTGCCCCTGTTCGATCGGATCGCCATTGGCCAGCAGCACCGGAAAGCGCGCCTTGTCCGCCGCCATCCGTACGCTGTAGCGGGACAGAACATCGGGCCGATCGGGGAAGAAAGTGATCCGGCGAAATCCTTCCGCCTCGCATTGCGTGCAGAGCAGGCCGCCACTCGCATAAAGCCCCATCAGCTTGCTGTTCGCTTCGGGTGACAGTTCGACCAGCGTTTCGACCCGGTGCGCGCCGCCGGGTAACGCAATAATCAGCGATCCCGCCTCCAGATGCCACTCGTCCGCACCGAGCGCCCGGCCGTCAACGCGTATTTCCAGCGGCACCAGCCCGTCGCCATCCAACCGCAATGCCCGTTCATGATCGCCGTTGCGCGTGACCGACAGGGTCGCATGCACACGCGTCAACGCAGGATCTAGATCGAAATCGAGCGCAACATCCGGCACCAGCCAGTCTGGCGCGCGATAGTCGCTACGGCGAATGACGGAAGGTGTAGCAGCGGTGGGGGGGAGCATATCGGCCATGCCCTAAGCTAGGGGGCGCACCGACAAAAGGCCAGCGCACCCGCTCCCTTTTTCACCCGTTACGGCTAAATCCGCTCGCCCGACAGCCGCTGGCACAGCATGTCGAGCTGGTCCAGCGTCGAGTAGCGCAGCGACAGCGTGCCGCCCACCTGGCCGTCATGGACAATGTCGACCTTCAGCCCCAATATGTCGGCCAGATGCTGCTCCA
>JAECRT010000004.1:83015-84488 GCA_016000085.1 Sphingomonadaceae bacterium | reverse complement strand
GATTTGCCGACCAGTCGGCCCAACGCTTCCTGGCTATGATGAAATTCGGCGATCAGCTTGCGATAGGCCTCCGCTTCTTCGATCGGATTGAGATCCTCACGCTGGATATTTTCGATCAGCGCGATCTCCAGCGTTTCCGCCTCGTCGAAATCGCGCACGATCGCGGGGATGCGATGCATCTGCGCCCGCTGCGCCGCGCGCCAGCGACGCTCGCCCGCCACGATCTGGAAGCCGCCACCATGCGGGCGGACGATGATCGGCTGGATCACCCCGCGCTTAGCGATGCTCTCGGCCAGTTCCTGCAACGCGCCTTCGTCAAAGTGCCGACGCGGCTGTTCGGGATGCGGCTGGATCAGCGCGACTTCGATGCTCTGAATGGCCTTGCCCGACGTCGACGGGGCTGCCGATGCAACAGGCTCCTCACGCGCCACATCACCCAACAGGGCAGAAAGCCCACGGCCCAGTCCATGGGGTCGCTTGATCACTTTGGGCTTTTCACTGGTCTCGTCGCTCAAGCGGCAACCTCCTGTCGGGGCAAGCGCGCGATCAACTCACGCGCCAGCCGCATATAGGCTTCCGATCCCGAACAACGGAAGTCGTAAATCAGCGCCGGAACACCATGGCTGGGCGCTTCGGACAGGCGAACGTTGCGGGGAATAACCGTCGAAAAGACCAGATCGCCCAAACACGCGCGCACATCGTCGGCCACCTGATCGGTCAGCCGGTTGCGCCGGTCATACATCGTCAACGCCACGCCCATGATCGACAGCCCCGGATTGAACCGTCCGCGAATCCGCTCCACCGTCTGGAGCAGTTGCGACAGGCCTTCGAGCGCGAAAAACTCGCACTGCAACGGCACCAGCAAAGACTGCGCCGCGACCATGGCATTGATCGTCAGCAACCCCAGCGAGGGCGGACAGTCGATCAGGCAAATGTCCCACCGGCCCGCTGGCGCTTCGGCCAGCACTCGCTCCAATCGGTGCGTGCGTTCTTCATATTCGATCAACTCGATTTCGCAGCCCGACAGATCCTGCGTCGCGGGCACCAGATCCAGCTTGGGAACGCGCGTTGTCACGATCGCATCTTCCAGCGCGCAATTGCCGACCAGCAGGTCATAGCTCGATTGCTCACGATCCGCCTGGTTGACGCCCAGCCCGGTCGACGCATTGCCCTGTGGATCGAGATCGACCAGCAGCACGCGCAACCCCGTAGCCGCCAAGCCGGTAGCCAGGTTGATCGCGGTCGTGGTCTTGCCCACGCCACCTTTTTGATTGGCGATGGCGATGCAGATCATGCTCGGCTCTTCCTCCTGGCGACGACAGGTTTCACGGCTTGCGCGACGATGATGGCGCTATCGGCATCGGTCACGCTGGGTTCCACGTGAAACAGACCTTGCCATGCCGGACGCGCCGCCTCCAGTTCATTTTCTGCATTTCGTCCTTTTGGCAGCACCCATAGCGTCTTTTTATTCGC
>JAECRT010000004.1:81542-82915 GCA_016000085.1 Sphingomonadaceae bacterium | reverse complement strand
ATCCACTCACCATCATCGGCCTGCACCGCGTGCGTCAGCAGTTGCGCGCTATCGACAATATGCCGTGCCCACACATGGGGCCGGGTCGATTCTGCGATCAGATTTTGTCCGTCCATCGCCGCGAGCAGGATCGCGACATAGCGCTCCAACCGATCCCATGTTTCACGTGAAACGGAAAATTGTGCGTCGAGCCAGCCGCGCGCTTCCTCTTCCGTCATGCCGCCTCTCGCCGCACATGGACCAGAATTGCGGCGAGCGCCGCCGGAGTAATCCCCCGAATACGGCTCGCTGCCGCCAGCGTATCGGGCCGGGCCGCTTCCAGTCGTTCGATCATTTCCGTCGACAATCCCCCGATCGTTGCAAAGGCAAAGTCCGCTGGAATGAACACCCGTTCGTTCCGACGCAGTTCCGCAATCTCGGCATCCTGCCGATCCAGATAGGGTGCATAATGCGCATCCTCCAATATTTCCGCGCGCAAATCATCGGGCGCATCTCGCAAACCGGGCGCCAGATCGAGCAACAGTGCGCGATCAACTTCGGGGAAGCGCGCCCAGTCGAACAGGCTGCGGCGCGCACCATCCTGCCGCACCGTCGCTCCCGCGCGCAGCATTTCGCTGGCCGTCATCGGTCGCGCCATCTCCGCCTCGATTGCAACGCGCTGTTCTTGCCGCAGCAAAAGTCGCGCCGCGCGATCCGGACCGATCACGCCATGCGCCAGACCCGTGGCGCCCAACCGCGTTTCCGCATTGTCCGCACGCAGGCGCAGCCGATATTCGGCGCGGGCCGTCAACATGCGATACGGCTCGGTCACGCCTTGCAACACCAGATCGTCGACCATCACACCAATATAGCTACTCGCCCGGTCAAGGATCATCGGCCCTTCGCTGCGCGCTCGCGCCGCCGCATTGATCCCGGCGACAAGTCCTTGCGCCGCTGCCTCCTCATAGCCAGTCGTGCCATTAATCTGCCCGGCACAGAATAGACCAGGGATCGCCCGCACCTCCAGCGAGGCATCAAGCGCACGCGGATCGACATGGTCATATTCAACCGCATAACCCGGCACGACAATCTCGGCCTGTTCCAGCCCACGCATCGATCGGACCATCGCGACCTGTATGTCGGTCGGCAACGACGTGCTGATGCCATTGGGATAGACAAGCGGATCATCCAACCCCTCCGGCTCCAGAAAAATCTGATGCCCGTCGCGATCGCCGAAGCGCTGAACCTTGTCCTCGATCGACGGACAATAGCGCGGCCCTCGTCCCTCGATCGCACCACTGAACAAGGGCGATCGCGTCATGCCCGCGCGGATGATCGCATGGGTCGTTTCGTTGGTGCGGGTGATCGCGCACGCGAGTTGTGGCAATGGCCTG